>JANWYI010000170.1 GCA_025055255.1 Anaerolineae bacterium
GCAAAGACGCGCTTCAGACCGTGCTTCTCGAAACGGATGTCCAATTCTTCATCGCCATCAACGAATCGGCTGGCGATGATCACGCCTTCGCCGAGCTTCTCGTGGTAGACGCGCTGTCCGCTGCGATACAGGCTGCTAGTGCTGATGTTGGCGCTGCGCGGCGGACGCTCGCGGCGCGGCGCTTCAGATTGTGGTGGCATCGGCAGGCGCCAAGCAGGGCGCAACGGCGCGCGGTCGCTCTCTGAGCGCGTCGTTAAGGTGGCGGCGCCGCGCTTCGGCACAGGCGAGCCGACTGTCAGCTCAGGCGGAATATCTTGCAGAAAGCGCGAGACGTGCGTCCGCTCGCCCAAGCTGTCGCCGTAGCCCATGCGCCGCAGCGTCCACGTCAAGTAGACCTGGTCTTTGGCACGCGTCAAGCCGACATACATCAAGCGCCGCTCTTCTGCCAGCTCCTCTTCATCCTCTAGGGATTGCGCGTGCGGCAGCAAGCCTTCTTCCATGCCGACGATGAAGACTACAGAGAACTCCAAGCCTTTGGCGGCGTGCAAGGTCAACAGGGCGACGCTGTCCACTGACTCATCGTAGGCGTCCACGTCTGAGAGCAGTGCGATGTCCTCAAGGTAGAGCGCCAGAGGCTTGTTGCCTTGCGCCTCTGCTACGCGCGCCAACTCGCGCACGTTCTC
>JANWYI010000171.1 GCA_025055255.1 Anaerolineae bacterium
TGGGTCGTTCACGGTTGCAACGTATCCTTTTGGCGCCCGATCTGTATTAGCACATAATGTTTCAATACCCTCAACGGGTCGTTCACGGTTGCAACAGCGAGCTAGTTTCGATTCTGGACTTTCTGCGCAAGGGTTTCAATACCCTCAACGGGTCGTTCACGGTTGCAACCTGTCAACATTCGGACAGTTCGCAGATGCTGCACTCGCGTTTCAATACCCTCAACGGGTCGTTCACGGTTGCAACCGCTGCTGGATGCTCTGCGCGATCTAGCGCCTACGACGTTTCAATACCCTCAACGGGTCGTTCACGGTTGCAACGCGAACCTGAACCCGTACTATCGCGCTGTGATTGAGTTTCAATACCCTCAACGGGTCGTTCACGGTTGCAACCTAAGCGCGTTGGCGCAGCGCGCGGGCGTAAGCGAGTTTCAATACCCTCAACGGGTCGTTCACGGTTGCAACTGCGCATACGCTCATTTGCACGAACGACATACAGCCGAGTTTCAATACCCTCAACGGGTCGTTCACGGTTGCAACGAGCCGCTCTCAGAGCTTGACATGCAACGCTTCCTTGGTTTCAATACCCTCAACGGGTCGTTCACGGTTGCAACCCTACCAATGGGGCGAACACATGCGCCGCATCAGAGTTTCAATACCCTCAACGGGTCGTTCACGGTTGCA
>JANWYI010000172.1 GCA_025055255.1 Anaerolineae bacterium
GTGTACCCTCAACGGGTCGTTCGCGGTTGCAACCTATCACCCCGTCTAACACATTCCTGCGATTCACCGCGTTTCAATACCCTCAACGGGTCGTTCGCGGTTGCAACCCGCAAGGCAGACAAGCGCAAGGCGCGTCGTTCAGATGTTTCAATACCCTCAACGGGTCGTTCGCGGTTGCAACTTGTCAGGATTGACAAGCGCAATCCGATGCAGACAGCGTTTCAATACCCTCAACGGGTCGTTCGCGGTTGCAACGCGGCGCAGTACTGGGCTGAGCGCGCAAAGGCGCTGTTTCAATACCCTCAACGGGTCGTTCGCGGTTGCAACTTCGCGACCGCGTTGCAGTGCAGTGTCACGCACGCGGTTTCAATACCCTCAACGGGTCGTTCGCGGTTGCAACATCCGCGTAAAGCGTGACTTGGCGCGGGCGATAAAAGTTTCAATACCCTCAACGGGTCGTTCGCGGTTGCAACCGCCGGCTCGCCGTACTACATGGCGGAGGCGGTCGAGTTTCAATACCCTCAACGGGTCGTTCGCGGTTGCAACGCCACTGGGCACGCCCCTCCACCTCTACCTTGAAAGTTTCAATACCCTCACCGGGTCGTTCGCGGTTGCAACCAAGGTAAAGCCAAATACTAATACTACATTAGGGCAGGTTTCAATACCCTCAACGGGTCGTT
>JANWYI010000173.1 GCA_025055255.1 Anaerolineae bacterium
CTCCTGATCTGAGCCAGCTGGAGCAGGGGCTAGCCCAAGTGCTGGAGCGTTTACTCGCCAAAGAAGCTCAGGCGCGCTATGCCAGCGCCGACGAGACGCTGGAGGCCTTGTGCCGCGCTACTCGCACGCCGCGACCTCAAGAGTCCTGGACTCTGCGCGAGAATTTGCTCACTGGGGCGCAGTTTGTGGGCCGCGAGACGGAGATGGCTTTGCTGACCGAAGCTATGCATCAAGCCTTCGCCGGCCGAGGCAGCGCCTGGCTAGTCGGCGGCGAGAGCGGCGTGGGCAAGTCGCGCTTACTAGAGGAACTGCGCATTCAGGCTCAGATAGAGGGTGCGCTGACTCTCTATGGCCAAGCCATCCCAGAGGGCAGCGTGCCTTTTCGCCTGTGGCACGACGCACTGCGCTGCTTGCTGATGCAGGCCACTAGCGCTCAGGAGAGGGAATGGGCTGTGCTGCGAGCCATCTTGCCTCACACGGATCACAAGAGTGCCAGCTTCGACCGCCAAGCTCTATCTGAAGCGCTGCTGGCGCTGCTGCGCTATCAGACTAGTCCGATACTGCTCATCCTGGAAGACCTGCACTGGGCCACCGACAGCCTGGAGCTGCTGCGGCCCTTGCTGACTGAAGTCCAAGATCACCCCTGGCTCATCGTCGGGAGCTACCGCGACGAT
>JANWYI010000174.1 GCA_025055255.1 Anaerolineae bacterium
GCTCTAAGCTGCGCCGTTCTTTCTCACCGACGAAGGTCTCCAGAGCAATCACCAGCGAAATGGAGATGGGGAAGAAGCCGACGATCATCAGCAAAAACGGGATAGTGCGCTCGCCGATGAGTTCCGCGCCGTACTGCGCCAGGAAGCCGCTGAAGCTAGCCGCCACGCCCTGCGCCAAGAAGGGGAAGAAGAAAGTCAGGATGATGATAGGTGAGATAATGCGCCAATCGCGGAAGCTATCGCGCACTTCGCGGCGCGTGATGATGAGGGCATTGGCCATCACTTGGCGCCAGGGCCTGGCTTGCTCCACTAAGCCAGCAGAGCCGAGAGATTCAGTGGGACTGAGAGAGACGCTGCTCATGCGGGATGGCCTTCCTGCGCTTCATCTTCGCGCACCACTTGCAGATAGATGTCTTCCAGGGTTTGGGTGACCTGCGTCAGGCTGACGATGGGCGCGCCCAACTCCACTAGACGCTTGACCACCTGCGGATTGGTGGTTTGAGGATCAGCCGTGCGATACTGAAGCCAGTTTGGCCCCAACGACTCGATGGTCACCATATCAGACAAGTCACGGGCTAGGCCGTTTAGTTCTGCGCCCAAACGCAGCTCCATGATCGGCTGGCCCACCACCTGCGCTGCGAGTTCATCTAGCGTCCCCTGTGCAAT
>JANWYI010000175.1 GCA_025055255.1 Anaerolineae bacterium
AGGGCGAGTTCGTAGGTAGCGGTTGCAACCGTGAACGACCCGTTGAGGGTATTGAAACGCATCAACACGTTGCTCGAACGTCCGCCGATACTCGTTGCAACCGTGAACGACCCGTTGAGGGTATTGAAACTCTGTTTTGGCGCCTTTGTCGGCTGAGGCGACACAGGTTGCAACCGTGAACGACCCGTTGAGGGTATTGAAACAATCTCCTTCACCTGCTCGCGCCATTGTTGCTGGCGCTGTTGCAACCGTGAACGACCCGTTGAGGGTATTGAAACCCTTATTGCGCGTGCGAGGTCGCGCTTTACTTCGATTAAGTTGCAACCGTGAACGACCCGTTGAGGGTATTGAAACGGCAAGAGCATTTCCAGAGACTCACGAAAAGCTCGCGTTGCAACCGTGAACGACCCGTTGAGGGTATTGAAACTGATACACCGCTACCCAGATCTCACCACAAACTGGTAGTTGCAACCGTGAACGACCCGTTGAGGGTATTGAAACCTCACATGAGCTACGCTCACTGTCTCAACCATGAAAGTGTTGCAACCGTGAACGACCCGTTGAGGGTATTGAAACACTCTACAGAGAATTTAATCGATGCATACGCTTAGCGTTGAAACCGTGAACTACCCGTTGAGGGTATTGAAACCCTGATACAGACTATT
>JANWYI010000176.1 GCA_025055255.1 Anaerolineae bacterium
ACCGTGAACGACCCGTTGAGGGTATTGAAACAAAATGGCGAGGAGCAAACCGCGCCATATCAGGATGCGTTGCAACCGTGAACGACCCGTTGAGGGTATTGAAACGCCTAAGCCCACTATGGGGCGGGCGATAAAAAAACGAGTTGCAACCGTGAACGACCCGTTGAGGGTATTGAAACACTACAGCGATATTCTGGCGCTAAGCGAGCTGCGGTTGCAACCGTGAACGACCCGTTGAGGGTATTGAAACTGGCAGAGTGACAGTGGCGAGTACGAACTTGGACGGTTGCAACCGTGAACGACCCGTTGAGGGTATTGAAACCCGCGCGCGGTGCGCTCCATGCGCTTAGCGCGCACGTTGCAACCGTGAACGACCCGTTGAGGGTATTGAAACCAGCTATGAGCGCAGTTGCTGGTGCGACGGTCAAACGTTGCAACCGTGAACGACCCGTTGAGGGTATTGAAACAATCCTGGCGCGCTTGCTTCGCGCGTTCCAGATTGGTGTTGCAACCGTGAACGACCCGTTGAGGGTATTGAAACGCCGCATCGCGGACAAGCTCCGCGGGCGAGACTAAGGTTGCAACCGTGAACGACCCGTTGAGGGTATTGAAACCGCATGGCTGACGCTGCATTGCAGCGCGTCAGCAAACGTTGCAACCGTGA
>JANWYI010000177.1 GCA_025055255.1 Anaerolineae bacterium
GTTGCTGTGCGTGTCGCTGTCGGCGTTGCTGTGAACGTCGCAGTCAAAGTCCGTGTCGGCGTGAGACTTGCTGTCTGAGTCAGTGTCAGTGTGAGCGTGTGAGTCGCCGTTGAAGTAGCAGTCACAGTTGCAGTAGGTGAATTGATAGCGGTAATAGCAAGCGTCGGCGTGGCAGTTGCTGTGTCGGTCAGCGTTGGCGCGCTTGTTGGCGTCTGAGTTGGTGCAAGCGCTAGGACTGTCTGCGTGAGCATCGGCGTGGCAGTTGCTGTGTCGGTCAGCGTTAGCGCGCTTGTTGGCGTCTGAGTTGGTGCAAGCGCTAGGACTGTCTGAGTGAGCGTCGGCGTGACAGTTGCTGTGTCGGTCAGTGTTGGCGCGCTTGTTGGCGTCTGAGTTGGTGCAAGCGCTAGGACTGTCTGCGTGAGCGTCGGCGTGACAGTTGCTGTGTCGGTCAGTGTTGGCGTGCTTGTTGGCGTCTGAGTTGGTGCAAGCGCTAGGACTGTCTGAGTGAGCGTCGGCGTGACAGTTGCTGTATCGATCAGTGTTGGCGCAACAGTCAGTGCCTGAGTTGGTGCGAGCGCTAGAGCCGTCTGAGTAGGCGCTTGAGTGTCAGTCAGCACGATAGCAGCTGTCTGAGTAACAGCGATTTGTGCTAGA
>JANWYI010000178.1 GCA_025055255.1 Anaerolineae bacterium
CTGACTTGCTAGAGTCGCCGCTTGAGCAACTGCCTGTGCATGAAAATAGCGTCACGTTCGCTTTGAAGCCGTTCGAGATACTCACGTTGCGCGTTGCGCTTGGTCGCCATCAGTGAGAGTGCGCTGTATGCCGCGTCTTGCCTTGATTCCGCTTGATGAACGTCCCGTCAACACGCGCTATCCACAGCTGATCGCGCAGATTGCCGACGCTGAGCTGATCGTGCCGCCTGTTGAGCTGCTCAGCCGCAAACGGACGTCTGCCAACTGCGATGCGCTTGCCGACTGGCTGAGCGACATCGCGCCGAGCTGCGACGCTCTGTTGCTCTCGCTTGACATGCTGGTCTACGGCGGCTTGATCGCCTCGCGCACGACCGATGACAGCACTGCGCAGTGTCTTGCACGTCTGGAACGGCTGCGCACTTTGCCGCGCAGGCGCACAGTCTACGCCTTCAATGTGATCACGCGCATTCCTGACGCCGATGACAGCGTCGAAGAGCCTGACTACTGGTCGCGCTACGGCAAGCGGTTGCATCGCTACTCACAATTGCTGCATCGCGCTGCAGAAGGTCAGCCTGTGCATGAGCAGATCGCTACACTGCAAGCTGAGATTCCAGAGACACATCGCGCTGACTTTTTGCGCCGCCGTCT
>JANWYI010000179.1 GCA_025055255.1 Anaerolineae bacterium
TCCGAGCAGTTGATAAAGGCAAATTCGAAGACGAGCTGCACGTAGCGTGCCTATGCAGCTCGCTGCAAACGATTATAGCACATCTCGACCTCTCAGAGCGGACAAATGAGCAGCGGCATGAATGCGGCACAGACTAATCGGCAGCGCTCACAAAGACGAGCAACTTATGCCAGTTAAGCGTGCCGTCTGCATGAGCGAATTGTTCAACGATCTCTCTCGTGAACTCGACCTCAAGCGCTTTGTGACGCGCCTGTAGCTCAAGACTGAAGGTGCGAAATGCCGATTAGCCCAATGGTTTCGACAAAAAGTCTTGGAGTAGTTGAGAGAGAGGTTCGAAAGGCTGGTAGACTTGACCAAATAAAACTAGCGAGTGCTTGTCTATCTATGGAAGAGTCACGGCTGTACTTCAATAATGCGCTCTAGCGCCACTTTAACGTGCCTCGCATCTTTCTCAATGCCGATCCAGCGCCTGCCCAGCTGCTTGGCTGCAACCGCTGTTGTGCCTGAGCCAATGAACGGATCAAGCACCACGTCGCCTGCTTTCGTGAATAGCTTGATAAACCACTCTGGCAACGCCACTGGAAAAGCTGCGCTGTGACCGCGATTGCTGCACTCAGTCGCCAAGTGCAGCACGTTAGTCGGATA
>JANWYI010000017.1:0-35422 GCA_025055255.1 Anaerolineae bacterium
CAGCAAGATAGCGCACCTAAAGCAGGACGTCCGACATTCACTTGGCAAGATACGAACGAGGTCTTGGTAGGTGACTGGGTCACACTCAACCTACCACAGCCCTGTGATGTGCGATTAGTGGCAGGACTGTACGATCCTGCGTCAGGTGAACGTTTGCGCCTGCCTGATGGATCAGACTTTGTTGAGCTGTGGCGTAAGCCATGCACACAGTGACTTGAGCTACGCTGTTCTGCAAGCAACTCTCTTTGGTCATCTGCAGCGCGCCTGTTGCTTTGAGTGCTGCAGATGACTCTTTGCCGATCAGACGCGCTCAACTTCGCCTTGACCCGCTCTTGCCCTTGCGCTATACTTCGCCGTTGCGTAAAGATGCCTACTCACGACCAGTTCAGGTGCCGCCTTGCGCGGCTTCTTGATATCTCTGGAGGAACACAATGGTCAAGCGCACATGGCAACCACGCAGACGCCGTCGCTTGCGCGTACATGGCTTCCGTCAAAGAATGCGGACAAAAAACGGACGGCGTGTGCTGAAGGCGCGCCGTGCCAAAGGCAGACATCGGCTGACTGTGCAAGTGCGGCACGTGAAGAAAGTCAATTGGAATAGCTAGAAGCGTGCAGCGTGCGTGGCGCTTGCAGCGGCGCAGCGATTTTGAACAGCTGAAGGCACACGGCAAGCAATGGCGTCATGCTCTGCTGACGCTCTCAATCTTGCCGAACGACTTACCACACAATCGTTACGCTTTCATTACCAGTAAGCGCTTGGGCAAGGCTGTAGTGCGCAATCGGACGCGCCGACGCCTGCGCGAGGCAGTGCGCCGTATGAAGCTGAAGCAAGGCTATGATGTCGTCCTGATCGCGCGCGCCAATTTAGCTCAACAGCCGTATAATATGATTGTAGAGGCATTGGAGGAACTGTTTCGCCGCGCTAACCTGCGCGATGAGCAGTCGGAGAGTAGTTTATGAAGCGCCTTGCCCTTGCGCTGATTCGGCTCTACAAGGCAACGCTATCAAAGATTTTGCCGCCTGCTTGCCGCTTTGTGCCGTCTTGCTCAATGTACACTTACGAGGCAATTGAGAAATATGGCGTACTGAAAGGCGGATGGCTGGGCATACGGCGCATCCTGCGCTGTCACCCATTCAATCCAGGCGGCTACGATCCTGTCCCTTGAACATCCCATGAGGCCAGTCCTTTTGAACGCACACCTATCGCCATTTTCTCAACTGAGCCGCGCGCCTTTCCGCGCGGCATTGCTATTGGTCAGCCTAGTGCTACTCACGAGCTGTACAGCGCTCGTCCTGCCTGAGAGCTGGGCAGGCTTGACAGTAGACGGCACTTTGCAAGACGGACGTTATGTGGACGCGCGCTACCTTTACGTCGCTTACCGCGACGTCGTCTTCCGCATTGACCTGACTCGTGACGCTGCTGGACGCATCATAGAGCCGAATCAGCGCGCAACTGACCGTTTCGTGGACTGGGCAGCGCGCTCGGAGAATAACGGACAGATGTTCGCAGCGCCTGCGCTTGAAAAACGCGAAGACGGCGTGCGCGTCTATGTTGGCTCATATAACCACGCTGTTTACGCCTTCGCGCCTGACTCAGGTGTGCGCAACGTGCCTTTGGCGAATTGGCGCGCGCCCGTTGGCACAGAAAAGGTCATTGGCGAAGCACTTGTGCATGGCGACCGAGTCTACGTCGGTCAAGGCGACAAAGGTATCAAGGCGTTTAGCACAGTAACAGGTGCGCTCGTCGCTAGCTTTGACGGCACAGATTTTGGTGTTTGGTCGGCGCCCGTGCTGGACGAGGAGCGCAATGCGCTCTACTTTGGCTCAATGGATCGCCATGTGTACGCGCTGAAAGCTGACACGCTTGAGCTGTTGTGGCGCGTGGACGTTGGCGGCGCCGTGGCTGCATCACCACTGTTGCACGACGGTGTTCTGTACTTTGGCACGCTGACTAGCGAGCTGATTGCAGTAGATACGCGCATGGAGTCGCGCCTGCCGATCACCAATCAATCGGATCGCATCTTGCGGCGCTACAAGACAGAGGGCTGGATTTGGTCTACGCCGACGCTAGTTAACGGCACGCTCTACTTCGGCGATCTGCGCGGCTACGTCCATGCCGTAGATGCACAGACCTTCAATCCGCGCTGGAAGGCAACTGATCCTGAGCGACGCGGCGGCATTCGCGGCAAAGTGGCTGTGGTAGACGGTCGCGTAATCGCTGGCTCAGAGAGCAAGTATCTGCGCGCTTATAATGCCGAGAGCGGCGCGCTGATCTGGACATCTAGTCCAGCTGAGGCGGAGCGCATTCTAGGCGACGTAGTGGTTGTTGGCGAGATGGTCATCACAACGACTAAGAGTGAAGAGCGGCTCGTGGTGGCGTATGACCTGCTCAGTGGCGGACGCTTGTGGAGCGTTCGCAAGCCTTCTCAAGATGATGTCAATCGTTTGGCGCAAGCGCCGCGCTAGGAGTTTTGAGGGAAGCACATGGATTTCCTGACTGATCCGTTCATTGTCGTGATGCTCTGGCTGTATCGCCTGCTCGGCGAGAACTTGGTGCTGGCGATCATCGTCTTCACCATTCTCAGCCGCATTATCACTTATCCGCTGATGCGTCAACAGCTGAAATCCTCAAAGCGGATGCGCGAGATTGCGCCTAAGTTACAGGCGCTACGCGAGCAGTACAAAGGTCCGCAGAACCGCGAGGCGTTGGCACGCGCGCAGATGGAACTCTACCGCCAAGAAGGCATCAATCCAATGGCAGGCTGCTTGCCGTTGCTCATCCAAATGCCGATCTTGTTCGGTCTGTACGGCGCTATCTACGCTACGCTCGCCACAACACCGCTCCAGTTCCTCGACATTCAAAATCGCCTGCTGATTCCTGAGCTCTCTGCCATGTTGCCGCTCAAGAATCAGTTCCTGTGGATGAATCTCGGACAGCCTGATCCGTACTTTGTGCTGCCGATCCTTGTGGTAGTCAGCACGTGGCTGCAATCGAAGATCATGACGCCGCCTGTGACTGATCCGAACGATCCTTCAGCAGCTGTCTCGCGCAACATGACCACCATCATGCCGCTGATGGTCGGCTTGTTCTCGATCTCGTTCGCCTCAGGTTTGTCTGTGTACTGGGTCGCTTCGAACATTGTCGGCATTGTGCAATATGCCATGATGGGTCAGGTAGACTGGCGCAACGTTTTCAGCGCGCCTAAGCCTGCGCCTGCTAAAGCTGTGGCTGCGCCCAAGAGTAACGCTGCGCCTGAGCCACGCCGACAAGAGCGCGAGACTGCCAAAACGCCTGCCACAGTCAGCAAGAAACGCAAGCTCTCTGAGACCATGCAGCGCCCTGCCGCGCTAGGCGCGAGCAGCGTCAGCCAGCCAGCGCCAAGTCCAAGCCGCAAGAGCGCGCCGCCTAAATCGAGTAAAGCGCGTAAGGCAAAGAAATGACCTGCCCAGCACGCACTGAAAAAGGGATTTATGAGTCAGACACTTTCTATCGAATCAGTCGGCGTAGATGTGGAGAGCGCTATTGCGAAGGGCATTCAAGAGCTCGGAGTCAGCCGCGAGCAGGTCATGGTTGAGGTGCTAGAAGAGCCGAGTCGCCGTCTGCTCGGACTCGGCGCTAAGCCTGCCCGCGTGCGCCTGACCGTCATTCGCGCGCCAGAGACGCCGCCTACGCGCACTGAGAGCGTCTCAAAACCTGAAGCGCTCGCCTTTGACGATGAAGAGGATGAAGATGAACTGCCCGCGCCTGCAACAGAACAAGAGATGGCAGAAGCGGCTAAAGTTGGCGAGGCAGTCCTGCGCAGGTTGCTGCAGAGCATGGGCATTCGAGCCACTATCAGCGCCAAGCCTGCGCCAAAACAGAGCGGCGAGCCGCAACATTGGACGCTAGACGTGCGCGGCGCAAATTTGAGCGAGTTGATTGGTCGGCGTGGCGAGACCTTGGCTGCGCTGCAGTACATCACGCGCTTGATCACAAGTCGTCAAATCGGTCGCCGCGCTTATTTGGTCGTGGATGTAGACGGCTACAAGGCGCGCCGTGAGGAGATGCTGCGCCGTCTTGCGTTCCGCATGGCAGAGCAAGCCATTCAGCGTGGACGCACGGTCTCAATGGAGCCAATGCCGCCGCATGAGCGCCGCATCATTCACTTGACGCTGAAGGACAATCCAAATGTCTCTACTGAGAGCGTTGGCGAGGGTGAGAATCGCAAAGTGACCATTGTACCGCGCCGCTCGCAGCAACCTTGACGACCTGTGGAGATATTTCTGTTAGTCGGGCATGTTACCCGCGATGAAATGCCATCGGGCGCGCGACTCGGCGGCACTGTAGCTTATGCAGGCTGCACTATGGCTGCGCTTGGCGCTACAGTGTGCTTGGTCACTAGTGCGCGCGCTGATGAGCCAGTGTTAGCAGAGTTGCCGTCAACGCTCAGCGTCCATTCGATTGCCGCGCCGCGCAGCACCACTTTTATCAATTGCTACGAAGGCGATGCACGCCGCCAAACACTGCTCGGACGCGCTGCGCTCCTCAACTACGCACATTTGCCCGTCTCATGGCGCAACTTGCCTGTTGTGTGCTTTTGCCCAGTGGCAGACGAAGTTGACATCAGCCTTGTGCGCACGTTCCCGCAAAGTTTGCGCGCGGCAGCCTTGCAAGGTTGGCTGCGCACATGGGACGCCGAAGGCACTGTTCACCGCAAATTTTGGGCAGAAGCAAACTGGACACTGCCAATGCTCCATTTTGCCGTGCTGAGCGAAGAAGACATCGGCTGTGACGCAGAGCTGGAAGCGCATTTTGCTGCGTTAACGCCGCTCTTGATTGTCACGCGCGCTGAACGCGGCTGCACAGTCTATCAGCACGGAAAAGAGCCGCTCGACATCCCAGCGCCGCGCGTCGAAGTGGTGGACGCAACCGGCGCAGGTGATGTTTTCTTCGGCGTCTTCAGCGTGTTATATCAACGGACGCGCAATGTGCCATATGCAGCGCAGGCGGCTGTGCGGCTTGCTAGCCAATCGGTTACGCGCGTCGGCTTGGCAGGCGTGCCAACAGCCGACGAAATTCGCGCTGTGCTTGAGCGACCAAGCGCATAGCTGCTCTATTAGGAGAGAGTGAGATGATCTTCGGTCAGCATCATCGCATTGTCTTCATGGGCGACTCGATCACGGACGCTGATCGGCACAGAGTCGCGCCTTATGGCAACGGCTACGTCAACATCGTGCGTAACTTTATGGTCGCGCGCTATCCACACTACAATTTGACCTTTATCAACAAAGGCGTCGGCGGCGATACAGTCCGTCAGCTTGCCATGCGCTGGGAAAGCGACGTGATCCGTGAGCGTCCGCAGTGGATTTCAGTCATGATTGGCGCGAACGATGTGTGGCGGCACTTCACTTACAACGCGCGCGAAGCAGTGCCAATTCAGGAGTATCAAAGCACGCTGCGCGCACTTTTGCAGCGCGCACGGCAAGCGATCAAGGCGAACTTTGTGCTGATGCAGCCATACGTTGTGATTGCTGAGCCGCAGCATCCAATGCGGCAACTCATGGCGCTCTACGCAGGCGTAGTCGAAGGCTTAGCAGTCGAGTTTGGCGCTGCGCTCGTGCGCACACAAGCGGCATTTGACGAGGCAATGAAGCACTTGCCTCCATCATTTTGGTCGCCTGACCAGATTCACGTCGGCGCGCAAGGTCACACGCTGATCGCACAGGCATGGCTGCGCGCCGTCGGCTATGAGTTCTAACGGCTAGACCTCAAACGGCTGCTCTAGCAGCGCTACGAGCAGATCAATGCTGGCTTGCACGTCGTTGATGTCCACTGTCTCGCTTGTGGTGTGTACATAGCGGCACGGAATCGAGATGACGCCGCTTGGAATGCCGCTGAGCGCCGTTTGGATTGCCGCTGCATCTGTTGAGCCGCCGCTCAGCACTTCCAGCTGATAGCGGATGCCTGCAGCCTCAGCGCGCCGAATCATCAGCTCTTTGATAGCAGGCGGCACAATGTGACCACTATCTACCACTTTAATCGCTGTGCCGTAGCCTAGCCGCACTGCCATGCTATTGTTCTTCGGCGTGTCACCTGTTGCTGTCACATCAAGGGCAATGCCGTAGTCAGGCGCGATGCTATTTGCAGCCACGCGCGCGCCGCGAATCCCGACTTCCTCTTGCGTTGTGAAGACGAAATACAGCTCGTTAGGCAAATTTTTGCCCTTCAAAGCGCGCATTGCCTCAATGGCTACTGCGCAGCCGATTCGATCATCCATGCTCTTGGCGATCAAGCGGTCGCCGCGCACGGCAAACTCGCGCGTGAGCGCCGCAGGATCGCCGACGCGCACGTTGCCGCCATTTTCAGCGCCCATGCTGAAGTCAATGAACAGCTGATTGATTGTCGGCATCTCAGTCGGAATGAGCGCGCTGCCTTCCACGCCAATTGTGCCGATTGTGCCGTCGGCAAAGCGCACGCGGTTGCCGATCAGCGAGAGCAAGATCAAGCCGCCTGTCATAGTGAAGCGCGCAAAGCCTGGCTTATCTAGCGCGCTGACCACTAAGCCGATCTCATCCATGTGCGCCGCGATCATGATCTTTTTGCCGCCGCTTCCCATGCGGCAGATTAAGTTGCCTGCGTTGTCCACGCGCAGCTCATCTGCCAGGTCGCGCACATAGCTCTCGATCAGCGCGCGCACCATGTACTCATGTCCTGAAGGGCCCCATGCTTCCACTAGCGCCTGAATAAGTGCTTTGTCCGCCATGATTCAGTTCTCCAAGATGCTAGGCGTGAGCGCAGCGAGCGACTCGCGCAGCAAGCGCAGCGTGCGCTCAAGGTCAGTCAGCGAAACTAGTCCATTTGGACTACACATATAGCGCACAGGCACGCTCAATGAGACCGTTGGCACGCCTGCCTGAGTCTGGCTGACGTTAACGTTCTCCGTGCCGTAGACTTGGCTGACGTCAATCTGGTAGGGCAAGTTGTGTCTCTCGGCAACGCTGCGCACAAATGCCAACAGGCGCTGATCAGGAATGCCCATGCGTTCAGCCGCGCGCAAGACTGTGCCGCCGCTAAGACGCACTGTTGGCGCCTGTGTATCGTCTTCTGTGCGTGGCAGATCGTCACATTCTGTGCCATCAAGCAAGAAGGCGACTTGCGGCTTCAAGCGATTGGCGGCGACTGTTGCGCCGCGTCCGTAGATACGCGCCTGCGCTGTGAAGGCAATGTAGATGTCTAACGGCAAACGCGACTCAGTCAGCGACTCAATCAGCGTGACCAGCACAGCACATGCCGCACGCGACTGGAATGCTTTGCCGCGTACAACATCCGCGCTCAGCTCAGCGTAGTCGCCTACGAAGGCAATCCGTTCGCCAACTTTAGCGCTGTCTTTGCCGCCTGTATCAATCAGAATTTCTTTTGGCTCTGGCAGAACATTCTGACCATGAGTTTTGTGAATTGGTGCGAAAAGTACCACGCCTGCCGTCTTTTGCGCGCCGATCAGCACGCGCGCTGCTGCCACATAGCGCATGTCCAAGCGACCAACAGGCAGGACTTTTAGAAAATTCTCGCTGCCGCTGACCATCAAGCCGACCTCATCCATTGGCGCGCCCAGCATCACGCGAAAGGCACCTGCCTGACTGCTCTTCAGGCGCGCTGTCAGGTTGCCCATCACGTCAATCACGACGTTTTCGAGATGAGACTCGGTCAATTCAAGCAGCAAATCGCGCACTTCGCGCTCTTCACCTGAGACGCCAATCGCCTCTGAGAGCGCTTTGAGGTTTTCACGTAGACTTGGCATTCTAAGCTCAAACTTTCTTTTATGCTGAAATCGTGGCTCTGTTGCGAAGACGCATAAGCACGCGCTACTTTAACGCATCTCAAGCGAATTGTAGCGCTAGATCAACAGAATGCACATAAATTCTCAACTGCGCCTAAATTGCGCAGAAACGGTCAGTCTTGAAGCTGCTGATGCAGGCTTTCCCAATCTACGCCTGCGGAGATGCCTGCTTTGAGCGTCTCTAGGTGTGCCAGTGCATCAGCTAAGCTGTTGTAGACCTCTCTCTCGCGCTTGGAGCGCGCCGCAAAGTGTGAAAAGACGCCGACATAAACCTCTGCGCTGATGTCATCGGCAAATGCCACGCCGCCGCCATACATCGGATGATAGGTGAGCCTGCCAAGCTGCTGCAGCATGTGTACATCAGTGATTTTGCCGCGACGCAAGTCAGAGACGACGTAGATTGGCTGTGTAGCTGCGTCCAGATAGTTGCGTAACTCAGCAATGTATTCCGTCTGCGGCTTGTAGCCTTCCATTGGTTTGGACTGCCAACGAATCAAGAGCAGGTCATCTTTCAACAGCTGCATTCTGTAGAACATGCACACCACTCCCTCATCTATCTGCATGATAGCATGAACGGAGTGATGAATGCATCACTGACTCAGGCGCTTAAATAAGGCATAGCATCTCAAAAGTTTGGAGTACCTAAACTTTTGTGGGCTAGGCGAGAGCTGCTTGCTGCGCTTGGACTGCAGCGACAAATGCGCGATTTTTCTGAGCATTTTTGGTAAAATTAGCAAAGACAAGTTCCGCTTTTTCAGAAAGTATCAGTATGTCCAGCTTATCGCTTGAGCAAATCACGCGCCAAATGGCGGTCTACCGCGCTGATTTCCCAATTTTGGCGCAAATGGTGCGTCCAAACGTGCCGCTTGTCTATCTTGACAACGCAGCGACCACTCAGAAGCCGCTCGCCGTGCTGCACGCTGTTGAGGAGTACTACACGCGCATGAACGCAAACGTCCATCGCGGCGTGCACACTTTCAGCGAAAAGGCAACAGCAGCTTATGAAGCAGCGCGCGATGCTGTCCGTGACTTCATTGGCGCAGCCAGCAGCCGCGAGATCATTTTCACGCGCAACGCAACCGAGGCGATCAATCTCGTGGCAAACGCTTGGGGACTGGCAAACCTGCGCGCAGGCGACCAAATTTTGGTCAGTGAGATGGAACATCACGCAAACATCGTGCCGTGGCAGCTGGCGGCAGAGCGCACAGGCGCACAAATTGTGCCGATTCCGATTACTGATGACGGACACATTGATCAGGATGCCTATCAGCAGCTCCTAGCGAGCGGACCTGTTCGCATGGTCGCTCTAACGCACGTCTCGAATGTGCTGGGCACAATCAATCCAATCGAGCGGCTCATCCAGATGGCGCACGCGGCAGGCGCGCTCGTGACCGTAGACGGCGCTCAAAGCACGCCGCACATGCCGATCAACGTGCGCACAATGGACGCCGACTTTTTCGCTTTCAGCGGTCACAAGCTGTGCGCACCAACTGGTATCGGCGTGCTGTACGGCAAGCGCGCCTTGCTAGAGGCAATGCCGCCGTTCTTGGGCGGCGGCAGCATGATTGACCGTGTCACCTTTGCCAAGACGACCTACGCTGACTTGCCGCAGCGCTTTGAGGCAGGCACGCCAAACATCAGCGGCGCTATCGGTCTAGGCGCAGCCATTGCCTACCTGCGCAACATCGGCTTGGAGGCGATCCATGCGCACGAGCAGGCGCTGATTCGGCACACAATGGCAGGCTTAGCAGAGCTTGACGGCGTGCGCATGTACGGACCGAGCGCTGATCAGCGCGCAGGCTTAGTCGCGTTCACAGTGCGCGGCGTCCACGCGCATGACCTCTCAGCAGGCTTGGATCGAGCAGGCATTGCCGTGCGCGCCGGTCATCACTGTGCCATGCCGCTGCACGAGAAGTTCGGCATTGCTGCTTCCACGCGCGTCAGCTTCTACTTCTACAACACTTTGGAAGAGGCTGACTATTTTGTGAGGACTGTGGCGGAAGTACAGCGCTTCTTCACACGCTGATAGGGCAGAGCATGCGCTACCGTCCACGCTGGACGCTGCTGACCTTTGGCGCGCTGGTTGTGTTAGCGCTCTTCACTTTTCCTACATGGCGCACGCTCTTCATGCGTCCTGCTGAGAGCCTGCCTTTCCCGCTGACTAGCGCTGAGCGCCGCCAAGTGCTGCTGCGCTTACCTAATCGTGAGATGGCGGCGACCATGTATTTCTCTAGCTTGACAGCACAGCCTGTGCCGACTGAGCAACAGCCTGCGCCTGTGCCACCTGACGCGCAGGTCATCCTGACGGCGCGCTTTGCCGAGCTAGACGCGCTGCGCAGTGCGCGCGGCACGGTCACGTTTTACCGTCTGATTGACGATAGCGTACTGCTGCGCTTTGATGACTTTGAAGTGACCAACGCGCCGCAGCTGGCAGTCTATCTTTCCAGTAACGAGGCGCCGCAGAGCGTGCAAGAGCTCGGCGGCATCGTGCCAGAGTTCCCTGTTGGCGAGCTAGTTGGCACGTTTGGCAGCCAGCAGTTTGTCATCCCGCGCGAGCTGCGCCTAGAGCGCTATCGCAGTGTCGTGATTGTCAGCGAAGGACTGCAATTAATCTACGGCATTGCGCGTCTGCGCTAGACCAAGCCTGCGCGGATGGCGCCTTCGCGCAGGAATTGCAAACCGCGCTCTGCTAAGACCGCAGGCGGCTGATTCGGCGGACGCCACAAGCAGGTCGCCGCCTGCAAAGCAGGATTAATAGCTGCAAACGACTCTAGCACTAACTTGCCTTTGAACTGGATAGTTGCCAGTGCGTCCCAGACCTGTTCCCAGTTGACCGTGCCGCTGCCGACTAAGCCGCGATGGCTCTCGCTCATGTGGATGTAGTCCAGCACGTCGGCACAAGCGACCAATGGCGTGAAGAAGCCTTCCTCTTCAATATTCATGTGATATGTGTCGGCGTGCAGGCTCAAATTTGGCGCGCCGACGGCAAGGATCGTCTCGCGCGTGTCAGCAAGCGTGTTGAACAAGTACGTCTCGTAGCGATTGCAGGCTTCTAAAGCGAGATGAATGCCGCGCCGTTGCGCCTCAGCAGCTACGTCGCGCAGCACCTCGACCACTATGCGCCGTTCTTCCGCTGTTGGCGGCTGACCTGTCAAGTAGCCTAGCTCGTAAGCGATGCAGCCGCCTAAATACTGACTGCCCACTGCCTCGACCTTTTCTAGCGCGCTGTACAGAAATTGACGCGCTTGCTCAGGGTAGCGCGGCATGTGTGCGCCCTTCGGCAAGACGAGTGAGCAAGTTGCGCCTAGACCAACTCGCTTCAGCGCCTCACGATGTGAGGCTGCGTCGAAGGTCTGCGGCGAGAGCAACGGAATCTCGATGAAGTCGAAGCCGTGCCTGCTTGCTTGCTCAATAGCGTAGTTGCCCGACTCAGTAGTCCATTCGCCAATCCAGACAAAAGCGTGTGCGCCGAAAGTTGGCATACAGAGACTGCTCCTAGCGTGCGTGTTCAGGGACTTTTTGCAACATTTCATCAATGACGCGGTCAGTGCTGAGACCTTCCGCCTGACCTTCAAAGTTCAGCAGAATGCGATGGCGCAAAGCAGCGTGCGCCACGCTGCGCACGTCTTCAAAGGCGACGTTGTAACGACCGTTGAAGAGCGCGTTCAGTTTGGCGCCGAGAATCAAGGCTTGCGCGCCGCGCGGACTAGCGCCGTAGCGTACGTATTTCTTGACGATCTCTGGCGCCGTGATCTGCTCAGGGTGCGAATTGACGATCAAGCGCGCCACATATTCGCTGACGTGCGTAGCAATTGGCACTTGGCGCGCCAACTTGCCCATCTCAATAATACGAGCGCCATCTGCAACCGCCTGCGGCTGCTCTTGCTCAGCGCCTGTGGTACGGTTCAAGATCGAGACTAGCTCTTCAACGCTTGGGAAGCGCACGTCAATTTTGAACATGAAGCGGTCGAGCTGCGCCTCTGGCAACGGATAAGTGCCTTCCATCTCTAGCGGATTTTGCGTCGCCAAGACGAAAAACGGCGGCTCTAGCTTGTAAGTGCGGTTAGCAACAGTGACCGTCTTTTCCTGCATTGCTTCCAGCAGCGCAGATTGCGTCTTGGGCGTGGCGCGGTTGATCTCATCAGCAAGCACCAAGTTGGCGAAGATCGGGCCGGGCTGGAAGCGGAACATGCGCCTGCCTGTCTCGTCTTCCTCCATGATTGTCGTGCCAGTCACATCGGCAGGCATTAGGTCAGGCGTGAACTGGATGCGCGCGAAGTGTAGGTTCAGCGCTGTGGCAAGTGCGCGCACGAGCGTCGTCTTGCCTAAGCCCGGCACGCCTTCCAGCAGAGCGTGGCTGCCTGTGATGACGCACATCAGCACGTAGCGCATCACATCTTCCTGTCCAACGATCACTTTGCGCACTTCGCGGGCAATTGCAGCCACAGTCTGCTGAAATTCTTCCACACTCAGCGCGATCTCAGCGTGATTTGTCATGATCTGAATCAATCTCCAAAAAACTCGCCCACAGTTGAGCGCAGCAGATGCTCAAACTATACCATTGACGATCAAGTCGCGCCAATTGAGCTGTGTCTAGGGCATGTCAAGCGGCAAGCTCGGCAACCACACCTCACCTTGTTTGAAAAGCGCTGTCTCGCCGCGCACGCCGTCATGCAACCCAATCTCAATGCGGAACGGCGGCTGCGCTGATTCAGGCAACGTCAAGCGTATCGTTTTCTGTTGGATGTCGCCTATGCGCCATGCCCAGCTCGGCGTCGTCGCGCCATTGGCGATTAGAAGGCGCGCGCCGCTGGAGTCATAGATGTGCGCAAACGGCGTGAAGAGCCAATTTGCGCGCTCTGGCGGCAAAGAGTCCACGCGCAAAGTCATGCGCAGCGTCACGGTCTGACCGACGCGCAAGTCGCCTTCTATGCGTGCGTCAATTAGTGTCAGACCTTTGTCGCTCGGCACGTTCAACGTCTGCTGTGCCAACTTTTGCGTCACATGAAATGTCTCAACCGCGCCGCCGTCCGCAAAGACGTAGCGTCCGAACGGCTCAATTGCCACAGGAAACGTCTGCGGGGCGCCTGCTGCGCTGAAAAGCAGGTACACGCCGCCGCGCTCAGGCAAATAGAGCGTCTTTGCTGCGTCTGCATCTCGATCCACCTCAAACAGGCGACCTGCAAAGCTGTTCAAAATCCAAGCGTCAACATCGGCGAACACGACTGAGTCGCCAATTTGCTGGGCGCTGAGCAGCTGTTGCGCCATGCGCACACCTTCGCCAAGTGGCAAAGCTGTCAAGCCGTCAACGCTCGGCGTGGCTAGGCTCTCTTGGGCGTAGCGCAGGACGTTCAGCGCGCTCAGCAAGCCAAAGCCTGCCAAGAGCAGCGCTATGGCGTATTGTATGACTGCTTGTCGTCTAAGCAGACGCGCCATCTCTGCAATGCCAATGCCTGCTAAAGCGTGCAGCGCAGGCAGAGTCAGCAGCAGGTAGAAGGGATGGACAGCTTGTGAGACGTACGACATCATCAGGATTGGCGCGCTGCTCCAAATTGACAAGATTGCCGCAACTGCTCGATCTTTTCGCCATACGGCAAAGATGCCGACCAGCAATGCGACGATCAGCGCGCTGTGTGCCAGCTCTGAGAGCTGGAAACGCACGGCAGCGTCTTGAATTGGCGCTGAGAGACCGCGTGCTGCAGCATACTCGTGACCTGTCAGCAGGCGCAGCGCATGGCTGAGCGCCTCATCCGAGAGTCTTGGACTCTGCTCAGTGAAGCGGCGCAAACGCTCCGAGACTTGCGCTGAGTCGCTGAGCAAGCCTAGAGCGTAAATTGCAGTCGGTACGGCGAGGATAATTGTGCCAATCAGCAGCGCGCGTCCGCTGATTCGCCGCCGAAAGATCAGGCTGAGCAAGGCAATTGGCGCGAGTGCCGCGTATGCCAGCAAATAGGTCTGAGTCATAGCGGCGAGCGCAGCGCAGCCGAGCAAAAAGCGCCGTTGCGGACGTGCAGCCCTGCCGAGCCAGACGGGCACGAAAAGTGCGAAGGTCAGACAGGCAAAAAAGGGCAAGAGCGCTTGAACCCACGTTGTGCGCGAGTACTCGACCACCCATGGATTGACCGCCAACAGGAATGCGCCAATAGACGCCGCTGACTCGTCCCATAGCTGGCGCATAGCGCGATAGGCGAGCCAGACTGCTAGTGTGTTGAGCGCGATCACCAGCAGGTACGGCGCATACGGCGAACGGGCAATCAGCAAGGCAGGGATGTACAAATAGCCTGTCAGCGCAGGATTAGCAAACAGTACGCTCGTGCCTTGTCCGATCACAGGCAGTGTGCCGCGCTCCAGTGTGCTGAGCGCCTGCCAGATTGGATAGGCGCGGTCTACATTGTGCTCAATTGCCTCAAGGTTCTGCAGACGCAACACAGCGGCTAGAAAGAGCGTGAATAGCAAGAGCGCTTGAGTTGTGGAGACTCGCAAGCCAGATCGCTCCTCAGTTGCTCTGATCAGCCGCTGCTTGGTCACTGATCAGCGGCACAAAGCGCACACCACACAGCTTTTTAGCGCGCAAGCCGCAGCGCGTGCGCCGAAGGTAGATCAGCGCCTGCTCCTCTTGATTGTGACGCTCACGCACCGGGATGACCATTCTACCGCCTTCATCTAGCTGCGCGAGGAGCGGCTTGGGCAAGCGCGCTGCTGCTGCGCTGACCGTGATTGCTTGATAAGGCGCATATTGCGGCGCGCCGAGCCAGCCATCGCCGACAATCAAGTGAACATTAGTCAGTCCGAGCGCAGCAAGACGTTCAGCAGCCTGCGCGCTGAGCGTCTCAATCCGCTCAATGCTGATCACCTGAGCTGCTAACATGCACAGCAGCGCCGTCTGGTAACCAGAGCCTGTGCCAACTTCTAGCACGCGCTCCGTGCCGCGCAATGCCAACATCTGAAGCATGTAAGCGACAATGTACGGCTGACTGATGGTTTGACCTTCACCAATAGGCAGAGGATGATCGGCGTAAGCGTAGGCTTGGTATGCCTCTGGCACAAAGCGCTCGCGCGGAAGGCGTCCCATAGCGTCCAGAACGCGCTGATCCGTGATATCGCGCCCTGCAAGCTGCTCACGCACCATTGCTGCGCGCAGTGCCTCAAAATCTGGTGTGTCAGTTGGCGCGTCCATGTCTTGCCGCCTTTCGCCACATTTATTGTAGCACGGCTGCTCTCGCCTTTATAATTTCAGGGGCAAATAAGGACAAAATCAGCTTGGTTCGCTTCTGGGCGATTGCGGATACACACCTTTCCTTCGGCAAGCCGCGCGATATGACGCGCTTTGGCGAGAAGTGGCACAATCACGCGGAGCGCATCGCATCGGCGTGGCAAGCGTGCGTCGCACTGCATGACGTTGTGATCGTGGCAGGCGACATCTCATGGGCGTCGTCACAAAAGCGCGTCTTGCCTGATCTGGAATGGCTTGCGCAGCTGAACGGCACAAAAGTGCTGTTGCGCGGCAACCACGATCACTGGTGGAAAGATATCCAGACGGCGCGTCAGCTGGCTGAGCCACTCGGCTTCCGTCTGTTGGAAGGCGACGCGCTGCGGATAGACGGCGCCGTCGTCTGCGGTGCTATGGGACATCTTGCGCCGAACGATCCGCACTATGTGCCTGATCCGAAGAAAGACCGCTTCAGCCGCGAGTTGGCGCGCCTTGAGTCAGCTCTGCAGCATGGTCAAGCCCTGCGCCAAGCTGATGAGCCGCTCTTGCTGGTCATGCACTATCCGCCATTCACCACTGATGGTCAGCCGACAGCGTACAGCGCGTTAATCGCGCGCTATCAGCCAACAGCGTGCCTGTATGGACACCTGCATCATGACCGAGAGTGGTCTGTAGCGAAGCAAGGGCTTCATGACGGCGTGCAGTATCACCTTGTTGCCGCTGACTTTCTAGAAATGACGCCGCGCCTTGTCTGGCAAACGCCGACGGAGCGCTCTGAGTGAGGAGACAGACTATGGGCTTGGCATACTACCGCATAGATGGACAGACGTTCAGCGAACTTGTGCCGCTAATCAAGGCACATGAGTCAGACATGCTCGGTCCGCGTGCACGCGGCTACTGGTTCGACCTGCCTGAGCGCTACGATTACGCGACTGTGCGCGCTACCGCTGCTGAGCTAGATCGTGCAGGGCGAGCAGCTGCGGCTGAGTCGTTAGTCCTACCTGAAGTGCAGGCACACGCGCTTGGCTTGCTAGAGATCACTTTGCCCGGCGATGACGTGCCGTTTCCGCCGCCGTTATTCTTATGCAGTCAAGCGCCTGAAGGTGTTCAACTGCATCTGAAAGCGGCGCGGCGCGCGCTTGGCGCCGATGCTGAGCGCGCTGTACGGCACTTCGCCACGAACGTCCGCGATCCGCGCCTTTTGGGCTACTTAAACAAGCAGCTGCGTCACCTGCGCGAGGCATTGCCGCGCGTATGGCACTTCTATGAGCGCGCTGCTGAGGCAAATGCAGCTGTCCTGGTTGTGGACTTGCGCGCGCGTGATGTTTTTGAGCCAGAGGCAATCGAGCGTGAGGCGATGCTCTATGGCTGAGCAGAGACACACTTTAACTGTCATCACACCTGAACAAACTGTCACGCTGGATGTGCCAGACGGCGCTAATTTGCGCCAAACCTTGCTGAAAGCAGGTATTTCGCCGCATGGGACGCTCTCGCGGTATGCCAACTGTGGCGGACGCGGCTTGTGCGCCACTTGTGGCGTCTGGATTGAAGAAAACGAGCCTGCGCCGCAGCACTGGCACGATAGAATTGGTGCTGCTTTTGGTTATCCGCGCCTTTCCTGCCAGATTGACGTGCATGCGCCGCTGACCGTGCGTCTTGTGCCGAACAAGATCATGTGGGGAAAGCCTGAGCGCGCACGGCGCTATCGCGCTAGACCTGTTGAATGAATCAAACACGCCCAGCATTTTCTGCTGGGCGTGTCCTCTCAGCGTGTGTTAGCGAGATTACTTGCGGTCAGGTGCGCGCTTGCCAACGGCGCTCTCCAGCTCACGACCGAAGAGTGTCTGGTACATCAGGCGGTAGACATCCGTGTTATCGAACGCGCCGCTGAACTTGGTCTGCAACAGCTCGGCATTCAAGCCTTGAGCACGCGAGAGGACGCCACCAGCCACGTCTGGCAAGCCAATCCAGACAACGGCGAAGCTCAGGCGATTGCCGTAGGCATCAGGTGCGGCACGGAACGGTCTGGTGCCACGACCTTCAATACCGTCCACCAAGTTGTTGAAGCCTTCTGCCGTTGAGTCAGTCGGGTTGCCTGTCACACCAGTGACCAGCGTCGCGTCGCCTATGCGCTTGGTCGGCGGTGGCGAGACCACCTGCAAGCCGCCAGCATCGCTGTCAGCTGCGGTCAGGATCAAGGTGTTCGGCACACGCGCTTGGAAAGCACGCGACAAGCCGATGATCTCGTCGGCATGCTTCAAACCTGTCAGCGTGCCAATGGCGTTGTCACTGTTGCCGAAGTTGTCCACGCTCTCGGTCTCAAAGACGGCGAAGAATGGCTTGCCTGCCTGTGCCGCGCGGCGCTCTAGGATGATCAGCGCCATCTCAGCCATCTCAGCAGCGGTCGGCGGATTGAAGCTGGGCGTGCCGGGCTTGCCGCCGAAGAGGATCAGGCGACCCTGCGGATCGTCAGCTGCCACGCCTTCCTTGACCAGACCAGCAGCGATCAGGCGCTCCTCAGCTTGATCATTGAAGATGTCATCAGCGGCGAACAGACCGAGCACGCGTGGCGCAAGGCTGCTATCCGCCTTCAGCTTCGCCATCAAGTCGTCGAACTCAGCGCGCGTGCGGATGACCGTGTAGCCGTTGTCCACAGCAAACTGAATCAGGTTCAGGTTGTCCTCGCGCTGCGGACCGCGACCCGTGATGGGGTCTTCGTGGACATAGCAGTTAGGCGCAGGCGTGCCTTCGCACTTGGGCGTACCCTTCGGCATGAAGTACATCTCGCCGCCGCTCAGGATCACGTCAGGCTTCTCGTCCTTCTCATCGAAGCCGGGGCGACCCTGCAGCATCTGACGCACAATCTCGGCGAACTCATCGCGGTTGCCCACCTCAGCCAAGAAAGCAGCCGTGCCGGGCTCTGCCGCCTGACCGTCATTCACTACGCCGACGGGATGACCGTTGTTACGCGCCTCGCGCATGATGCTGCCCGGATAGCCTGAGAGCGACAGGAACGGACGCGCCTTGTCACGGTCGCCGTCCAGACCGAAGCTGCCGCGACCTTCCACCTTGTAGCCGAAGGCGTGCGTGGTTGCGCCAGCGTTGCTGGTGCCAGTCAGCTGGTCAGCCATGTGACCGCGATAAGCAGCCATGAACGGCAGCTGATCCCACTCCAGCTGCGCATCCGGACCCTTCCAGTAGATGCGCGCTGCTGACCAGTGATTCAAGCCTGAGCCGTCTGGGTGAATGAAGATCACGTTGCCCGTCTTTGCCATTTGAGCATTGCTCACGAGCGGCATAGCGACTGCAACTAGCAGCGCCATAGCCACAGCCAAAACTAGAATGCGTTTCATAGTCCCTCTGTCCTGTGTGACTTAACCTGTGTTCACTGACTGCGCACCCTAGGAAGGCGCTCAGCCATCACGTTAGAAGATAGGATGTCCCGTTTAAGGTGTGGCTAAAAATTAGCTAAAACCGTTTTATGTTCTTTTTAAGGTCTTTTACAACTTTTCCATTCCTGTGCTAAGTGAGGACATAACAGAACAACTCACCTGCTTGAGGGTGCTCTGGGCGTGTAGTTGGCAATTCTAAGCCTTTGTTGTATCTATAAGATACAGCATATATTCCGATGCTATCAGGCAATGTGCTAGAATCGCTACCATTTCGCAGAAAGGCAACTAAATTCGCGCTATGTCACTTTTACACGCCATTTTGGGCATTCTCAATCTCACAGAAGCCAGCGGCTACGATCTGAAGACGCAAATGTTTGATCGCAGCGTAGCGCACTTCTGGCAGGCAGATCAGGCACAGATTTATCGCACACTGGAAAAACTAGCAGAGCAGGGCTGGGTTGAGAGCCGCCTTGAGATTCAAACTGAGCGTCCTAATCGCAAGGTCTACCGCATCACTGAGGCAGGACGTGCTGAGCTGTATCGCTGGCTAAATGAGCCACAAGCTCTGCCAATTCATCGTGAGCCATTCCTGATCCAGCTGTTCTTCGGCGCTCAGCTACCTAACCAGACGCTTATTGCGCTTGCCAAGCATCAACTTGCGCTGCATGAGCAGAAATTAGCCGAGTATGAGCAGATTCCGTTGCCCAAACTAGAAACACAGCCTGATCGCGCGCACACGCTCATGCGCTTGACGCTTGACTTAGGCATTGCCAGCGAAAAGCTCTACATTGACTGGCTAAAGCAAGTGATCGGCACTCTAGAGCATCTTCCAGAGTCTTGAGCAGCTGCTATACTTGGCACACGCTTGTTGCGTAACGCTTAAAGCTAAAGGGTGTTGTATAGGATGACTGTTCCAAACGCTGAGGAGTGGGCGAGTCAAGACGACGCAGCGCTAGTCGAGCAAGCACGCACAAATCCAGCTGCCTTTGGCGTCCTGTATGAGCGCTACGTGCAGAAAGTCTATAACTACATCTACTACCGCACGGGCAGCCATGAAGACGCCGAAGATTTAACGGCGCGCGTTTTTCACCGCGCCATGGCGCACATCAAGGGCTACGTTGAGCGCGGCGTGCCGTTTCAGGCGTGGCTGTATCGAATTGCTCACAACTTGGTGGCGAACTGGCACCGCGACCGTAGTCGTCACAAAGTTGTGCCATTAGACGAATTCGTAGCAGCGCGTCTGCGCAGCGAGGCGCCAGAAGCAGGTGCCGAGTCGCAAGATGAGGTTGAGCGTTTGATTCAAGCTGTGCGTGCCTTACCAGAAGAGCGCCAACAGTTGCTGATTCTCAAGTTTGTAGATCAGCTCTCAAACCAAGAAATTGGCGCCATTATGGATCGCAGTGAAGGCGCTATCAAGTCGCTCTATCATCGCACTCTGTTAGCACTGCGTGAGATGCTCGGCAGCGTGGAAGAACAGACACAGGCACAAGCAGAGAAGCCGCGCAAAGAGAAGCGCCGCTAAGGAGTGATGTACAGGTGAAGCCTTTTTTGCACGATAAACAACCTGAAACGCCAAAAAGCGCCCTTGAAGACCTGTTGGCTGCTCACGCCGATGCGCTGACTAGTGGCAAGCCGCTGGCACTTTCCGCTGAAAGACTTTCTGAGGCGGAGCAAGCTGAGGCACAGAGCCTGATGTTACTCGCTGAGCGCCTGAGCGCTGAACTGACGCCTGTGACGCCCGATCCTGCCTTTGTAGCACGGTTGCGCACTGAGCTGCTCGCTCAAGCGCCTGCACGCCCGACGTTGCTCTTGCGCTGGCGCAACTTGCCCAAGCGCTACAAGGTTGCGGCACGGATCGGCGGCTTGACGCTCACAGCAGGCTTGGCGCTGCTCGCCAGCAGCCGCGTGCTGGAGCTACTGCTGCGCGCGCAGCGCCGTCAGCAGGCTAAAAATGCTGATCTCTCGCTCACAGCAGTTAGCTAACTCTTCTCAATCTCACACACAGAGGAATGTAAACCGAGTATGCCCGAACGTTACGCAAAGATTACTGGCTGGGGCAAGTACGTCCCAGAGCGCGTGCTGACCAACGCCGATCTAGAAAAAATGGTAGATACTTCGGATGAGTGGATCACCACGCGCACTGGCATTAAAGAGCGCCGCATTCGCGGCGAAAATGAGCAAGCCTCCGATTTTTCGGTCAAGTCAGCGCTTCCTGCTCTTGAGATGGCAGGTATTACTGCCAAAGACCTTGACCTGATTATCGTCGCCTGTTCTTCGCCCGATTATCTGGTGCCGGGTGTGGCGACCATTGTCCAGCATAAGCTGGGCGCGCAGTGCGGCGCTTTTCAGATTACCTCAGGCTGCTCAGGCTGGGTTTATGCGCTAGTGACCGCTAGTCAGTTCATCCAAGCTGGCACAATGGATAACATCTTGGTGATCGGCACAGAGATTGTCTCCTACGGCGTGGACTACACGGATCGTACCACGTGTGTGCTGTTCGGCGACGCCTCAGCCGCTGTGGTCTTGCAGCCGAGCGAAGAACCAGCTGGAGTGATCACCTACGAACTTGGCTCAGATGGCAGTGGCGCTGAGCTTCTGTACGTGCCAGGCGCTGGCTCGGTCATGCCAATCGGCAAGTACGGCGAACAGCTTGTCAATGAGCGGCTCGGTTACTTGAAGATGAACGGTCCAGAAGTCTTCAAGTTCGCCACACGCACGCTTGCCAGCTCAATGAAGCGTGTGATGGACAAGGCAGGCTTGCTGCCTAGCGACATCGCGCTGTTCATCCCACATCAGGCAAACTTACGCATCATTGAGACAGCAGCGCGCATGCTGGGTCAGCCGCTCGATAAGTTCATGATCAATATCCACAAGTACGGCAATACGTCGGCTGCCTCTGTACCTTTGGCGCTGGTCGAGGCGCTTGAAGAAGGCAAATGCAAGGCAGGCGATAAAGTGGTCATGTGTGCTTTCGGTGCAGGTCTGACTTGGGCAAGTGCTGTGGTGATGCTGGGCAGTGGTGAAGTAAGTCTGGCGCACTCGTGGCTCTCGCTCGGTCGAATTGCGCGGCGTACCGTTGGCAAAGCGCGCGATGTAGTGCAGAACTTTCTGCTGAACATGCAGCTGCGCCGCTACGACGCCAAACGTAAGGCAAAGACGCGCTAAGAAGCGCGCTCGCGCAAGCGCAAGAATGTCTCAATAACCAAGACAGCAAGGATTAGGAAGCCCGCGCTTGCTGCATTCAGAGCGCGGGTCATTTGTAACCATGCCAGTGTAACCGCTAGCAAGCCGAACCACATGCCTTGCCGTAAGATTACGCCGCCTGTTGGCGAACGGTAGCGGCTGAAGCGCCGATGCAAGTAACCGATGAACGGCAAGGTAGTGCCTGTGACAGCAACGTAGAGCAGGATGAAAAACAGCCAGCGCGGAAAGGCAAGTGGCGGCGTGCTCTCCACAAGGCGTGCTAAGAGCGACCAGCCTGCAAGGCTCAGCAGCACACCTGCCAACATCACGCCGTTCTGGTCAGCGCGCAGCCGCTTGCGCGCTATGGCGCGTTGCTGAGCAGGCGTCAACGTTGCACTTTGCGCGCGCTGAGCTGTTGTATCTGAGCTGCGCGTTTGCGGACTCTCGCTCACCTCACACGCTCACGCGCCGACGCGCCTCAATCACGTTCGGCAGCATCTCGATCTTCGCCAAGACGCGCGAGAGCTGCTCAAGGCTCTCCAGCTCAATGGTCAAAAAGATAGAGGCGATGCTGTTACGAGTCTGCACGCGCAGATCAGCGATATTGATGTTCTCATTTGCCGTGATCGCGCCGATGTCGCGCAGCAAGCCTTCGCGGTCGTAGGCAGTGATGACAATCGGCACAGGATAGGCGCGCTCAACAGAAGTGCCCCACGTCACATTGATGAAGCGCTCAGGCTCAGAGCTGTTGATCACATTTGGACAATCGGCGCGATGGACTGTGACGCCTTTGCCGCGCGTGATGTAGCCGACAATCGGATCGCCGCGCACAGGATTACAACAGCGCCCAAGCGTGATCAACATGCCAGAGTCGCCCATGATATCTATACCATCAGAGGCGTTCACAGGATGAGTGTGCGGCTCTGTGGTCGGCGCTAGAGGTGCAGCGGCTGCCTCGTGCTGCGCCTTACGGTCTGCTTCTAAGACCTTAGTGGCAATGCTCGGCGCGCTGATGTCGCCACGTCCGACTGCTGAGAAGAAATCGTCTACCTTGTTAAAGCCGAAGAGCGCCGCAACTTCCTCGCGCGGCTTGGCTAGCAAGCCCAAGCGCCGCAGCTCGCGGTCTACCACGTTACGTCCAAGCGCGATGTTATTCTCACGCCCGACGCGCTTGAACCATGCCTGTATCTTGTGGCGCGCGCGCGACGTCTGCACGTAGCCTAGGCTCGGATTGAGCCAGTCCAGACTTGGACCAGCGCGCTTGCTCGTGGTAATGATTTCGACGCGGTCACCTGACTGCAGACGATAATCAAGGCTGACCTGCACGCCGTTCACGCGCGCGCCGCGACAGCGATGTCCAACATCGGTATGGATGTAATAGGCGAAGTCAATCGGCGTAGCGCCGCTTGGCAGGTCAATCACGTCGCCCTTTGGCGTAAAGACGTACACGCGATTCTGGAAAACGTCTGAGCGCATTGCCTTGACGAACTCTTGCGCGTCTGCCTCTGCGCTCACGTCTTCCGCTGCCGCTTCAATCAGACGGCGTAAGTAGCGCAAACGCTCTTCGAACTCTTTGTCATGCGCTGTGCCTTCTTTATAGCGCCAATGCGCTGCAATGCCATACTCAGCGTTCTCGTGCATCTCCGGGGTGCGGATTTGCACCTCAATAGTCTTGCCTTGATCGTCCAGTATGGCTGTGTGCAGACTCTGGTAAAAATTGTTCTTCGGCGCAGCGATGTAGTCGTCAAATTCGCTTGGGATTGGTCGCCAGATGCTGTGAACAATGCCTAGCACTTGATAGCACTGCGCTTTCTCAGGCACGATCACGCGCAGCGCATGGATATCATAGACCTGATCGAAAGGAATGCGCTTGCGCTCCATCTTGCGGTAGATGCTGTAAATATGCTTGGGACGCGCGCTAATTTGCACAATTGGAATGCCTGCCGCTGTGATTTCCTTGCTCAAGCGCGCCTTGACCGTCTCTAGGTATTTCTCGCGCTCAGCACGACGAATCTCCAGCTGCGCAGCAATCTCGCGGTACTTCTCTGGATTCAGATAGCGGAAGCTCAGGTCTTCCAGCTCCCATTTCATCTGCCAAATGCCGAGCCGATTTGCCAATGGCGCGAAGATGTCCAATGTCTCGCGCGCCTTTTTGATCTGGTGTTCAGGCGGCGTATAGCCAAGCGTGCGCATGTTATGCAGCCGATCTGCCAGCTTGATCAGCACGACGCGAATGTCGTTGTTCATCGAGAGGAAAATCTTGCGCAGAGTCTCGGCTTCACGGTCGCCAGCCTTGCCGTTCTTCATGGCGTCCGTATTGGTCGGCAACTTTTTCAGTTTGGTGACACCATCAACTAGCTGGGCGACCTCTGCGCCGAATTGCCGCTCGATATCCTCAATTTCGATGTCTTCTTTGTCTTCCGCCACGTCATGGAGCAGCGCTGCAGCCAGTGTTGGTGCGTCAAGGCGTAGATCGGCTAGAATTTGCGCGACTGCCACTGGATGTGTGATGTACGGCTCGCCGCCAAAGCGTTTGACACCTTTGTGCGCTTCGGCGGCAAAGTAGTAGGCGCGCACGACGAAGGCGCGCTCCTCAGGCGAGAGCCTTGGCTGACTCCTAAAGATTGGTTCTAGATCAGTCGGAACTTCCTCGCTGATCGCAGCAACCATAGCACATAGCGCCTCTCACGCAGCACAACTGGTATTCCATTGCCTTAATCATATCATAGTTTTAACAATTATGATCGCATCTGCGGCAAGTCATCACGACGCTCTGCGCTCACTTGAGCGCTAACGCGCCGCTGCAAAGGTTGTGCCAACGGACTCGCCTTGTGCTGCGCGCACAATCACGTCGGGCAAGCGCCCATCAGCGATCACGGTCGGCGTGCCGCGCTGCGTGGCAAATTGCGCTGCTTGTAGCTTGGTGATCATGCCGCCTGTGCCGAGTCCGCTAGACGTGCCGCCGGCGCGCGCCCAGACTGACTCGTCAATTTGCGCCACGTAGGGAATCAGCGCTGCGTCGGGATGCGTGCGCGGGTCCGCCTCGAATAAGCCGCGTTGATCAGTCAGCAAAATGAGCAGCGACGCATTGACTAGGTCTGCAACCAATGCTGAGAGATTGTCGTTGTCGCCGACTTGGATTTCCTCAGTGGCGACTGTGTCGTTCTCATTGATGATCGGCACGACACGGTAAGCGAAGAGCGTGTTAAGCGTGTTGCGAGCGTTTGCACGACCGACAGGATTGTTTAGGTCGCTGCGTGTGAGCAAGACTTGCCCGACAATAATGCCGAAAATGCCGAACAGCTCGCTGTATATCTGGATCAGCCGTCCTTGCCCAACGGCTGCCAACATCTGCTTGCGCGGCATAGATGGATCGAGATCAGGGAAAGCGAGTGCCTCGCGGCCGGCGGCGATAGCGCCTGAGGAGACGAGCGCGATAGCGCGTCCTTGGTCGTGCAAGTGCGCCACTTGCCGCACGATCTCTAACATGCGGCGGCGCGCGATATGTCGTGTGCCATTGGTCAGCACACTAGTGCCCAGTTTAACGATGATCGGCGCGTGTGAGTCAGTCATAGCGTCCTTAGCGAGCAGTATTGCACGCCGCTATTCTAGCACGAAGGTCAATTTTGTGCGCTAGAGCCGCGCATTGCGCAGACGCAGGCTGTTGGTCACCACGCTGACGCTGCTGAACGCCATTGCCAATGCCGCTAACATCGGATTCAGCTGCGCGAGCGCCTCAGGCACGTTTGGCAAGAGCGCCAAGGCACCTGCCGCCACTGGAATCAGCGCTACATTGTAGCCAAATGCCCAGAGCAGGTTTTGGCGGATCGTTCGCATGGTCAGCTGCGAGAGTTTGAGCGCTTGCGGCAAGACGCGCAGATCGCCGCGCATCAGCGTCACGTCCGCTGTCTCGATTGCCACGTCAGTGCCTGTGCCAATCGCAATGCCGATGTCAGCCTGTGCTAAAGACGGCGAATCGTTTACGCCGTCGCCGACCATTGCCACGCGCAGACCTTCCGCCTGCAGCGCCTTGATCACAGCAGCTTTCTCGGACGGCAAGACATTCGCCACCACGCGCTCAATGCCCGCTTGTGACGCAATAGTCCGCGCTGTTGCCTCATTATCGCCTGTGAGCATGATCACGCGCTTGCCAAGCGCATGTAGCGCTGCAACTGCCTCAGCTGCACCTTCTTTGAGCGTATCTGCCGCTGCAATCAGCGCAATGGCTTGTCCATCTGCCGCTAACCAGAGCGCCGTCTTCGCCTCTGCTTGCAAGCGCGCCGATTCGCGCTCCAAGCCGTTTAGAAAAACGCCCTGCGCGCGCATGAACGCCTCACTGCCCACTAGAATTGTCTGTCCGTCTACCTCAGCGCGCACGCCTTGTCCAACAAAGGACTCGAACGCGCGCGGCTCGCGCAACGCGACTCCTTCAGCCTCAGCAGCGCGCACCAGTGCCTCGCCAAGCGGATGCTGACTGCCACGCTCAGCTGATGCAGCCAGCTCCAATGCCTTTTGGCGCGTGCCTGACCACGCCTGACTCAGCACCACGTCTGTGACCGTAGGCGTGCCGCGCGTCAGCGTGCCAGTCTTATCTAGAACGAAAGCGTCCACTTTGCGCAGCTGCTCTAGCGCTGCACTGTTTTTGAACAAAATGCCCAGTGCTGCGCCTCTGCCAATGCCGACTGTGACCGCTGTTGGCGTGGCTAGTCCCATAGCGCACGGACAGGCAATCACTAACACGGCGACCATGCGCAACAGCGCCGCTGCAAGGCTCGCGCCGCTCAGCAGCCACGCAACAAAAGTGAACACAGCAACGCCGATCACAACAGGCACGAAAATCGCTGAGACCTGATCCACGAGGCGCTGAATCGGCGCGCGCGAGCCTTGCGCTGTCTCGACTAGCCTGATGATCTGCGCGAGAGCCGTCTCGCGTCCAACGCGCGTTGCGCGTACCTTGATCATGCCTTGCTTGTTCAGCGTGCCGCCAATCACTTCACTGCCAACGGTTTTGAGCACAGGCACGCTCTCGCCTGTCAGCATGGACTGATCCACGCTTGTGACGCCTTCGATCACCACGCCATCTACTGGAATTTTCTCGCTCTCGCGCACGATCACTACATCGCCAACGCGCACTTCCTCAATTGGAATGTCCGCCTGAGCGCCATGCCGCTCCACGCGTGCCATCTTAGCGCGCAAGCCGATCAGAGCGCGAATGGCTTGTCCCGTCTGCCCTTTAGCGCGCACCTCCAGCAACTTGCCCAGCACCACTAACGTGATGATGACAGCAGCGGTCTCAAAGTAGACGTGATGAGCGCCGAGCGCGTGCAAGTCAGCTGCAGCGCTGGTGGTCAGCAAAATGGTGATGACAACGCTGTAAAAGTACGCCACGCTCGTGCCAAGCGCGACCAGAACGTCCATGTTTGGCACGCCGCTGCGCAAGGCACGATAAGCGCCGCTGTAGTAAGCGCGACCAACATAGAATTGCACTGGTGTCGCCAACGCCCAGAGCAAAAAATTGACCCAGTCTTGGTGCGCCCAGTTACCCAGAACACCTAGGTCGCGTCCCATGCTCAGAGCGAAGAGCGGCACAGTGAAAAGCGCGCCGATCAGGAAACGCCGCCATTGCGCCGCAATCTCTGCCTTGCGCGCCTTCGATTCGGCGTCCTCAAGTGACTCTTCAGCTGCAGGCGTCGGCACGTCGTAGCCTGCCTTGCGCACGCGCTCGACAATTGCCTCGTGCGTCACCAGCTGTGGGTTATAGACGACCAACAGCCGCTCGCGCGGCAAGTTGACCTGTGCCTGTAGCACGCCGTCTAGTTTGCGTAGGTTGCGCTCGATAGTCAGCGCACAGTTGGCGCAGCTCATGCCGCTGATCGGCAAGACCTCTTGGACTGACTCAGCATGTGGCGCTGTTGTGGCAGACATGGCTTTTCAAGCAAGGCTGACATTTGGCTGTGCAGGCGGATAGTTGATCTCGACCAGCTTCGCCTCGATTTGTTCCCACGTGGCAGGCGCGTCCCACTCAACCGTCACTTGGCGCGTCTGTTCATCGGCTTGCACGCGCTGCACACCTTCAATCTCGCTCACCTCGTTTTGAATAGTGCGGACACAGTGTCCACAGCGGATGTTTGGCACGATCACGGTCTTGCTGTACATGTGAAGCTCCTGCTGAGGTAGTTTAGGTAGAGGAAACTTTAGCACACAGGTATGCTGCTGTAAAGCAGCGCGCCGCGCTCTGCTTGGGCAAAACGCGGCGCACTGAGAGAGACAGCTCTAGACGGCTCACGGCTCTACGATGCTGCTGAGCGCGTTCAGCACGCGCAACACAGCGATGTTCGCTGCGACTGTGCCGAACTGATCAGGATTCGGCGCGCTGAAGTCGGCTGAGTCAGGCGCAACGGAAAACGCGCTGCCGCTGAGCAAGCTCGGATTGAACGCGCCAAGCTGATACAGATTCAGCAGCGGCACGTCGCGCTCTTGTGCCACTGTGTAGATGACTGTGTTGTACCGCTGCACGGCAAGGTCGCCAATTGGCGCAGGGATGGTCACCAGCACTGGCACGATGCCGCGCGCAGCCAGCTGGTCAATTGCCTCGTTCAGCTCCTGCTCAAACAGGTCGAATGGCACGCCGAAGGCGAGCGCGCGCTGACCTGCGCCGTAGAAGACGATGCTCACGTTCTGCTCATCAGCGCACTCCCAGACTGGACGTGCGCCGCACGCGCCGAAGCGCGGCGTGATTTGAGCAAAAGCGCCACTGAAGCGATCCACGGCAGGCTGCAGCTCAGCGGCGAAGTCAGCAAGATTGAGCGTAGGCGAGCTGAGCGCTCCGACTGCCAGCAGGCTGTTATCGCCATAGATAGCGAAGTCATTCGGATTGCGGCTTGGGAAGCGATCCTTGCCCGTCTGTGCAATCTGCGCAACCGTGTTGCGTACAGCAGCGTTGCCGAAGTCAGGCAAGAGCGGCACGCCAGCTAGGTCAATCACTGGCACAGGCGTCGGCGATGGCTCTGGAGTAGGCGTCGGCTGAGGCGTGTTGGTGGGAGTCGCGCTCGGCGTCGCCGTTGGCTCAGGTGTGTTAGTCGGGATCTCAGTCGGCGTCGCCGTTGGCTCAGGCGTATTAGTTGGAGTCTCAGTCGGCGTTGCCGTTGGCTCAGGCGTATTAGTTGGAATCTCAGTCGGCGTCGCCGTTGGCTCAGGCGTGTTAGTTGGAATCTCGGTTGGCGTCGCCGTCGGCAAAAGGACGATTTCAGTCGTCGGCGTGGCAGTCGGGACGACTGGCTCAGGCGTCGCCGTCGGCGGCAAGATGATCACGAGTGTCGGCGTCTCAGTCGGCGTCGCCGTTGGCACAAGGATGACTTCAGTCGTCGGCGTGGCAGTCGGGACGACTGGCTCAGGCGTCGCCGTCGGCGGCAAGATGATCACGAGCGTCGGCGTCTCAGTCGGCGTCGCCGTTGGCACAAGGATGACTTCGGTCGTTGGCGTGGCAGTCGGGACAACTGGCTCAGGCGTCACTGTTGGCGGCAAGATGATCACGAGCGTCGGCGTCTCTGTTGGCGGCAACGGCTCTGGCGTGAAGGTGGCTGTTGGAATTGGCGTCGGCGTCTCAGTCGGCGTGAGCGTGATTGTCGGCGAAGGCGTGGCAGTAGCGCCGGGAACAGTTGCCACAACGCCGATGATCTCAAGGAAAGCGACGTTGTTGGTCTCTTCAAACTCAGTCACCACATTGCCACTGTCAGCGATGATGGTCAGCTGCTGTGAGCCTTCCAGCGAGAAGACGATCTCAAAGCGCAGCATCTCCTCCTGACCTGGCGCCAGCGCGTTGACCGTTGGCTGTGTAACTGTGACGCCATTCGGTTGCCGCACAGAGACTTGGAAGACAGGCGCTGTTGCTGCGCCTTGGTTGCGCACTGTGACCATGACCACGAGCTGTCCGCTCCTCGAGATAGGATCGAGGATGACAGTAGTGCGGTCTGCCTCAACACGGCTGACGATCAAGTCAGGCAGGAGCGGCGTGGCAGTGGCAGTCGGCGTGGCAGAAGGCGTCGCCGTGGGCAGGGTGACGCCGGGCGGCGGCGTGAGCGAAGGCGTCGGGCTAGGCGGCGGCGTCGGCGAGAAAGCGAGCGCAGTTTGCGTGGCGAAAATGGCGGTTGAAGTCAACTGACCAATGGTGATCGGACCTTGCGTCGGCGGCACGAACGGCGACGGCGTCAACGTCGGCAAGACGATCACAGGAATAGTCGTGGTCGGCGTCGGGAAGAAAAGAGTCGGCAGCGGCGTGAAAGTTGGCAAGATAACAATCGGTGTGCCGGGCAGGACAGTCGGCGAAGGCGGAATTTGGACAACGCTGACTGTGTTGCACACGCCCAGCAACGTCACAAAGCTGCCACTGACCCAGCCGATGCGCTCAGCCGCAACCACTTGAAACCACGAGCGCTCAAAATTCGTGCCAATTACAGGCAGCTCAGCGCCTAAGGCAAGGTTACCAATGCTTGGATAGTTCGTGCCGGGACCTGTTCGCAAATTCAGTCCGTTGACGTTGACGCGCGCGCGGCATATCAGGTCTACAGTTGGCGTGCGGTTCGGCGGTGGTGCTGTGAAAGCAGGGCGCGTCACCTGTTGCTGCGTTTGACGGACAATTAGCGTAATACGCTTGGGATTGCCGCGCGTATTGCCACGAAACGCCGTCACCTCAATGATATTCTGTCCAAGCGTGACAGGCGTCCATGAAAGCAGACTCTCCAGTGGTGAGACGCCTGCAGGATCAGGCGCGGCAATAGCGTCCACGATCAAGCCATTGGCGCGCATTTCGATGCGCGTGACGCCAATGCGGTCGGTAGCGCGCACCGAGACTTGGACAGCCGTCTGCACGACTACTTCGCTGCCATCAGCAGGCGCGAGGATTTCTACCTCTGGCACGTCACTGAGCGCGACAGTCGTCGGTGAAAGTACAGGCGCAGTCGCTGTAGCCTGTGGCTCAGAAGGCGTCAAGTTGCACGCTAAAGCAGCTAATGCCAGCATCAACGGCACAAGGACAACGCGCACAGAGAAAGTACGTTTGCCGTGTGGCATGTCCTAGAACATCCTTTGCAAAAGATCGATCTTCTGTTGCCCAACAGTCTAGACCAAGCGGCATAGCACGTCAAATATTGGCGACCTACGCTTAACATACGCTGTGCAAAGCAACAAGCGCTCATCCGAGCGCTTGTTGCATCAGGAGAAAAGGCTAAGGAAAGGCTATGGACTAGTCGCCAGTAGCAGTTGCTGGTGCCGTCTTGGCAGCTCTGCCATTGGTCGGCGCGATCACAGTTGGATCGCCCAGTACATACTCCGGGTAGCTGACCATGCCGTGTTCGTAGGCATCCAAGCCCATCTTCTCGCCTTCTTCTGGCACGCGCAAGCCGACCGTTGCCTTGATGATGGCGAACATGATCGCGCTGGAGACCAGCACGAAGGCTGCTACCGCGACAATGCCAATAGCCTGTGAGATGAGCTGCGCAACGCCGCCGCCGTGCAACAGACCTGTCTTCCCGTGGAACAGTCCAACTGCCAATGTTCCCCAGACGCCAGCAAAGCCATGCACTGGCACAGCGCCGACGGCGTCATCAACGCGCAGACGTTCCAAAAGCAGCGTGCCAAAGTACATCACCAAGCCGCCAATCGCGCCAATGATGAGCGCTTCAGTTGGCGTCACAAAAGCGCACGGCGCTGTGATTGCCACCAAGCCTGCTAGTGTGCCGTTCAGCATCGGCGGCAACTGCGGCTTGCCAACAACAACCCAGTTAGCGAACAAGGCTGCTGCAGCGCCACCTGCAGCTGCTAAGTTCGTGGTGACTGTGATCAAGCCAATCGCGGCGCCATCAGCGCTCAGCTGTGAGCCAGGATTGAAGCCGAACCAGCCGAACCACAGAATGAACGTGCCAAGCGTCGCTGCCGTCATGTTGTGACCGAGCATTGGCTTAGCGTCTTTACCGAAACGCCCTAGACGTGGACCGAGAAAGATTGCACCCATCAAGCCGATCCATGCGCCTGTTGAATGCACGACCGTTGAGCCTGCGAAGTCCGTAAATGGCGTCTCCAGCTTGGCAAGCCAGCCGCCGCCCCAAATCCAGTGACCGACTACCGGGTAGATCACTGCGCTGGCGATCAAGCTATAGAGCAAGTAGCCACGGAACTCAGTGCGTCCGCCCATTGCACCAGAGGCGATTGTCGCCGCTGTACCTGCGAAGACTAGCTGGAAGAAGAAGAAGGCGTAAGTTGGCACAGTTAAGCCGGGATACGTCTCCGGAATGCCGCTCAGGAAGAACCATTCAGTGCCAAATAAGCCGTTGCTGGCGCCGAACATGATCCCAAAGCCGACAGCGCCGAACATGATCGAGGCAGCGGCAAAGTCAAACAGGTTCTTCATCATAATGTTGACCACGTGCTTCACGCTGACAAAGCCTGCCTCCAGCAAGGCGAAGCCTGCCTGCATGAAAAAGACAAGGAACGCGGCAACCAGTAGCCAGACCGTATCCAAGTTTGCTTGGAATTTAGCGAGCTGCTTCGCTAGATCGTCCTCTTGTGCTACGGTCTTGCCCGTCTCAGGCGCATCAAGACTTGCCGCTGGCGTATTCAGAGCCGCTTCTGCAGCGCGCTGATCGGCGCTGGCAGGCGAAACAGCTGCTCTGCTCAGCAGGAAGGCGAGCGCAAATAGCACGAGCGCCATCAGCACAGTCCGCGCAGTAATACGACGTTTCTTGAGCATTTCGATTTTCCCCCGTGTCTTATGCCCAATAGAGTTAGCCATAGACGTTCAACAGGATAGAAAATCGCTCTATGCCCTGAAACGTGCGCCTTCGCAGAATTTTTGAACGGTATTTCTCGGCGCTTTTACCGAATCAGGTCAGTTACCTAAAACGAACTTTTGTAAAATGCCGAGAGAATGTGCGCTTCCTTTGTACAACTTGCCCATCTTGCCGAGTCGCTGCTGTAGGATTGACTGTCAGATGAGCAAGCGCAGAATGGCAGGCGTGAGATCAGTCAGCGCGTTGATCTGCTCGGCAACGCTATGCCGCGCAGCGCCGATCACGACTGTTGGCACAGGATTTTCAGTGTGCTTGCGATGAGAAAGGTCTTCAAGATTGCCGTGGTCGCTTGTGATGACGATCAGACCCTGTGAGTCGTCCCATGCGTCCAGCAAAGCTGCTAAGACAGCGTCAAAGCGCTCTAAGAAGGCAATTCCGCGCTCTAGGTCTCTGTGATGTCCGATTTCATCAGTCAACCACGTGGAAAATAGGCTGAAGTCGTGCTGACAAGCTAGGTCTGCCAGCAAGGCGCCTGCCTCGCGCGGCGTATGAACGGGCACGTCAGGCAAGTTCAAAACATCCCGCCAGCCATCGCCTAGAAAATCAGGGCTGAGCGCGCGCCGTGCCTGTAGCGCGTCCAGCGACGGCAATGGCACGCCTGCTACATACGCCGCGTGTTGCATAGCAGTCCGCAGACGCTTGCCGCTCGCCAGCTCGGCGAGATAATGCGGCGGATGTGCATCAAGGCGCCCACAGCGCAATCCGTGTGCAACCAGACGCGTGTAAAGGTTGTCCTGCGCTAAAATGGCGCGAATGCGCTTATCAGGATACGGTCCGTAGTGTTCGCCAAGCTCAGCGGGCACATTGCGCCCTGTCAGAATGGTCGCCTGACCAGTGGCGCTCTGAGGTCTGCCTGTCACGCCGAGTCGCGCGTCTGTTGGAATGAAGGTTGCGCGTCCTGAGTCAAGACGCGGCGCGCTGCGTAGCCATTTGTAGCCGCCGCTGAGCGACTCTAACGTCGGCAACTGTGCCGCTGCAAACGGATTGCAGTCTGGGTCATCCTCGCCCAAGCCGATGCCGTCAAGGAACAAGAGCAGGACGCGCACGTAGCTGCCTCAGTCATGTCCGCCGATGTACAGGCGCACCATTTTGAACCAGTATTGCCAATCATGCGCCCAGCCGTCCCATTCGCGCAGCGCATTCCCAATGCCTTTGCTCCACAGCAAGCCTGAGAGCGCACGCGCGCTCTCAATCAGCCGATCTTCCCTGCCTGTTGCCATGATGATGTCCATGCGGCGCAGCGCTTCCAGTCGCCACGGCTCGTGCTCGCCTGCAATGAACTGCATCGGATTATTGAAATAGACGTTTTCATCACTGTAGCCGCCTGTCATCATGCGGATATCGTACAGTCCGCTCAGACCGAGTATCCGATTGACGGCATCAGGATGTTTCAAGCCGAAGTTCATAGCGTGATAGGCGCCGAAACTCGCGCCTAGGGTGATCAAGAACGGATTCGGATTGACGTAGCGCGTGAATGGCAATACTTCGTTGTACAGATAGCCGTCATACTGCGCATAGCGATAGGCACGCCCTGCAGGGTGCGCCCAGAAGGCGTACCAGTGTTCCCAGTCGAGCGCCTCAACACAGAACATCTGCAGCCAGCCATTTTCGAAGTGATCGGAGAGCGCTGCGACCATGCCGAAGTCCTCTAGCTCATAGAAACGTCCTTTCGAAGTCGGAAAGGCGAGGACTCGTGCGCCGCTGTGACCGAAGACCAGCATTTCCATGTCGCGGTTGAGCGATGGACTGTACCAACGGACATATTCGCGCTTCATCTAGAGGAAGAACTCCTTGAGAGCGTCAGTGATTTCGTCGAGCAAGGTGTGCCATTCGACATTAGGCTGACGGCGAACGATCAGGCGCGTGCCATCTAGCTCTAGCGCTGCTAAGCCTTCGATCTGAAACAAGAATTGCGCCAATGGCGAGCCTTCCTCGCCTTCAGCACGACTGGCGTAGCGCTCAGCGCCATCAGGTGCAAGGTCAAGGTTAGTGTGCAAAATGACCAAGTCGGGATCGAGCGTGTACTCAGGTTCAAGTGAGATGTACTCGGACATGCGCTCAAGAATAGCACAGCGCTCAGACTTGCACAACGGCTTTTCGGCGCTCATTCCAGCTCTAGCTTGAGCGTAGTACGTCCAATGGAGATGATGTCGCCAGCACTGATCACTACAGGCTCTTGAATACGGTAGCCGTTCAGCAGCGTGCCATTGCTACTGCCACGATCCTCAAGCCACCACTGACCGTTGCGCAGCGTAATGAGCGCATGTTCGCTGCTGGCGAAGCTATCTTCAAGGATGACCGTATTAGTCGGCGCTCTGCCAAGACTGGTCAGCGGCAAGAGCGGATAGCTCTTGCCGATAGCCAAGTCGCTCTCCGATACGCCGACGACGACGAGGCGTCCGCGCCTGCGCGTGCGCGTCTCGATCTCTTCGCGCGCAAGGCGTAGGTCTTGCCATAGAAAAGCGATGACGGCGCCGAAAAAGATCAGCAGCAGCGCGCCAACAAGCAGGCGTAAAGCTAGCAAGACGACATCCTGAGACATCATCACTGTGACTCAGGCGTTAGAGGCGAGTGCATCTGCGTATCATGGTGCGCTTGAGGCGCAGTTGGCTCATCTTCCATGTAGACCAACAGCACCTGCGATAGTCCGATCACATCGCCTGATTTCAAGAGGCACTCTGTGATGCGATGTCCATTGACGAAAGTGCCGCCACGACTGTTGAGATCGTAGATGACATAGCGTCCAAAGCGCAGGCGCAGCTGCGCATGATAGCGCGAGACATACGGACTATCAATAGCAATGTGATTATCGCGCCGCCTGCCAAGATTGATGACAGGGCGCTCTAGCGGAAAAACTTGCCCGTTGTAAAGCAGCTGCGGGTTGCGCATCTGAAGCGGCAACGGCAGATCGCTGAGCGCAAGTAGCTCGGTTGAGGTAGCATCTTCCTCACCATGAAAGGCTTGCACCTGTAAACT
>JANWYI010000017.1:35521-39102 GCA_025055255.1 Anaerolineae bacterium
AAGTTTCGAAAGGGTCTCAATCTGCATCAGGACTGAGTGCAGCCGAATTGACATAGATTGTGCTCTCAAGTGGACTTCGGTCAGCGCATGTGCTGGCATAGTGTCAAAAGTTGAGTTGCAGCGCACTCTCAAAAGCGGCAATTTTTTGTCTGTCTGGCAAATTTTGCACCATTTGGAGCGTTTCAGAGGGCAAAGTGCTTGAGCGCAACGCTTTCAGGTTCGCCTCAGCAGGCGGCGCTATCGGATCGAGCGCGCCGTGCCATGACTGATCTGGCTGTGGCGAACCTTGCTGCAGGCCTGTGCGGCGCGCCATTGATCTATCGCGCTAATCCGTGAGCGCGCCCATGCAGGTTGTGCTACACTAGAGCGCAATCACTTATTTCGAGAGAGACTGTCATGATTCGAATGCTGCACTTTGCCGACTTTCATTTGGGCATGGAAAACTATGGGCGCGCGCATCCTGAGACAGGCTTGAACAGCCGCGTGCACGATTTTCTTCAACGTCTTGACGAAGTCTTCAGCTACGGGCGCAAAAATGATGTAGATTTGGTCGTCTTTGCCGGGGACGCCTTTAAGAATCGCACGCCCAATCCAACACTGCAGCGCGAGTTTGCGCGGCGCATCCGCCAGATGAGCGATCACTGTCCAGTTGTGCTGCTGCTTGGCAACCATGACCTTGCTGCATCTATCAGCCGTGCCTCTAGCCTTGAAATTTACCAGACCCTAGCTGTGCCGAGCGTGCTGTTAGGCGATGAATACAAGCTGCACGACGTTCACACTAAACGCGGCACAGCTTATGTTGCCACAGTGCCATATCCTGTTAAAGCGCGTCTATTGACTGAGCAGGACGACCATGCGCAAAGCACTCAAGCGCACGACGAGCGCTTTCAACGCACCATCAGCCAGATGCTGACCGAACTCGCCGATCAAGCGCGCCAAATGCCTGAGGAGTCGCCGCGCGTCCTAGTCGGTCACTTCACAGTCAGCGGCGCCATCACAGGCAGCGAGCGCGAGGTCATGCTGGGCAGTGACGTGACGGTCTCGCTGGGCGACCTAGATGATCCTGCTTGGGACTATGTAGCACTTGGGCATATTCACAAGCATCAGTGTCTGACGAACGGCTCGCGCACGCCTGTTGTCTATAGCGGCAGCCTAGAGCGCATTGACTTCGGCGAGGAAAATGAGCCGAAAGGCTTTTGTTGGGTGGAACTAGAGCGCGGACGCACGCGTTGGCGCTTTCAGCCCGTCAACAGCCGTCCCTTCGTGACCTTGCGCGCTGACTTGCGCAGCAGCGCTAATCCGCTCAAAGATGCTTTAGACACAGTGCGCCGCGCTAACGTGCAAGGCGCTATTGTGCGCATGTATCTGCAGGTAAATGCAGCTGATGAGGCGCGCGTAGAGCTACGCCAGCTCTACGCAGCGCTTTACGAGCGCGGCGCCAACGTGGTCGCTACGGTCAAACTTGAGGTAGAGCGCGAGGATCGGACGCGGCTGGGCGATCTGTCAGAGAGTCTGACGCCATTACAGCTCTTAGAGCGCTACTTTCAGGCGCGCGGCACGAGTCCCGCCTACACAGCGCGTCTGCTGGAGCGCGCTAAGGTAATTTTCGATGAAGTTGAGCAAGAGCATGCCTGAGCTATGCGTCACGTGCCGTTGACGCGCTGGATCGTCATCGGACTGATGTTCTTCGCCTTCGGCGCAGCAGCGCACATCAGCCGTGAGGTGCTGGAGCGCTTGCCGCGCCTTGAAGATGAGTTCGCCTATCTGTATCAGGCGCGTATTTTCAGCGGCGGTCGAGTTTGGGTTGAGCGCCAAGAGCCAGTCGCCGTCTTTTGGCAGCCGTTCTTGTTGCAGCCAGATCAGTCGCCTGATGGAACTTTGCGGCGCTTCGGCAAGTATCCGCCAGGCTGGTCGCTTGTGCTGACGCTTGGCGTCTGGCTTGGACAAGAGTGGCTGATCAATGCCTTCCTCGCCATGCTGAACATCGGGCTGGTCTATCGGCTTGGACGTGAGCTGTTTGATGAAACAGTCGGCGTAGTAGCGGCGCTCTTATTAGCGATCAGTCCAACGGCGCTGATTTTGAATGCTACACTGATGAATCACACATGGGCGCTGAGCGCGGCGCTATGCTTTGTCTATGCTTATTGGCGCAGCACACGGCATGGACGCGGCATATATGCTTGGTCAGCCTTAAGCGGTGCAGCAATTGGCGCCTTGCTCATCACGCGCCCGTTGACAGCTGCAGCAATTGCAGCGCCTGTTGTGTTGCACATTGCATGGCGCGCAGTCAGTGAGCGTCGGCTGTGGCAGCGGAATATCGCGGCATGGGCGTTGCTGGCGGCGTGCGCAGTGCCTGTAGCTGCTATATGGCTCTTTTGCAACTACGAATGGACAGGCAATCCGTTCGCCAATACGTACACCATGTACTGGGAATATGACAAGATCGGCTTTGGCGAAGGACACGGACTGAACCGAGGCGGACACTCGCTTACGTGGGCGTTTCGCAACATGCGCGCCGATCTCACTTTCTGGTTTCGAGATACGTTCGGCTTCACGCTACACAGAGACATTGAGGCGTTTCTGCGCGAGCATTTAGGCTACGGATTCGGCGTCGGCTTGGCGTGGCTGTTCATGTTGATCGGCTTGGTCGCTGGGCGCAAAGAGCTGTGGCTTTGGCTGAGCTTCAGCTTTTTCGTCGCGCTGGTCATCAGCGGCATGTTCTACTGGATCGGCTCAGTAGTGCATGGCGGCGCAGTCTACAGCGTGCGCTATTACTACGAGGGCATTTTCGGCGCATGTCTTGTGGCTGCCTATGGCATCGTAGCGTTAATTCGCAGCTTACCAGTGCGCGCGCTTGGCTACGCAGCACTGGTCGCGGCGTGCGCAGGAAGCCTGATTGGCTATACGCCTGCGCGCCTGCGCGAGCCGTTGCCGCCGAATTGGCAAAACGGCTTATACGGCTTCAACAAAGTCAGCCGCGCGCAGATTGAGGCTGTGAGAGCGCTGCGCGCGCAACTGGGCGCTTCTGATCAGCCTGTATTGGTCATTGTGCTGCGCCGCGAAGGCGAGCGCGATAATTGGCGCGACTATGGCGCTCTGCTTGCCATCACAGACCCATACTTAAAAAGTGATATAATCGTGGCAAGAGTCTTCGACGCGGAAAAAGTGCCTGCTTTTCAGAGACGCTTTTCAGAGCGCTTGGTGTTATATCAAGTAGGCGCGACGTTGTACGCTTCACTGGCGGACGCGCTGACGCCAAGCAAGCAGTGACCGCGCCGCACACCACTGTCCGCAAAAAGTTCTTAGAAGGCAGACCGACCTATGAGCGCGCTACCCTTCAGGCAAGAGAAGCCTGAGCCAAATCGTATCCGAATCCTGAAGCTGTTCAATGTGCCGTTTGCACTCGATCCGTACCATGACCGCCTGATCTCGCAAGGCTACGAAGTGGCAAATGTCTCTAGCTATCAGGATGCGCTGAACTACGCACATGAGTACCAGCCGTCACTGTTCATCGTTTACGATGACAGTGACAGCGGCATTGACGCATTGGAATGGCTGCGTCTGCAGCATACGGATCGGCA
>JANWYI010000017.1:39202-65259 GCA_025055255.1 Anaerolineae bacterium
CTGTTCATCGTTTACGATGACAGTGACAGCGGCATTGACGCATTGGAATGGCTGCGTCTGCAGCATACGGATCGGCACGGCTGGATGGCGACCACGCCGCTGATCATCCTAGCGGACGCCGCGCGCGTGGATGCGCTCAAGCATGAAGAATTGCCCGGTCGCGTGATTGTGCTGCAGCGCCGCGCCGATACGCTCAACCATTTGACGCGCATTGTCAACCAGCTGCTGCGCGGCGGCTTGCAAGGCTAGGCTGCCTTGCGCTAAACTTATGGCATGTCCATTCTCAGTGCGGTCGGTCTCAGCAAAGCCTTCGGCGCCGACGAAATTTTCAGCGGCGTCAGCCTTGAGATTCCACACGGCGCGAAAATTGCATTAGTCGGGCCAAATGGCGCGGGCAAGACCACGCTCCTGCGCATTTTGATCGGCTTGGACGAGCCGAACAGCGGCACAGTCAATCGAATGCGCGGCTTGCGGATCGGCTTCTTGCCGCAGCGCCCAGAGTTAGTCAGTCAGCGCGCGCTCTGGGACGAAATGTTGACGGCATTTGACGATCTGCGTCGCCGCGAGACTGCGCTGTTGGAAATGGCACGTCAGATCAGCGAACGTCCTGATGACACTGCGCTACTGGAACGTTACGGCGCAGCGCAGCACGCCTTTGAGCGCGACGGCGGCTACGATTATGAGACGCGCATCAAGCAAGTGTTGCACGGCTTAGGCTTTGAGCCAGATGACTATCGTAAGCCATTGCCGATCTTGAGCGGTGGACAGAAGACGCGCGCCTTCCTCGCCAAATTGCTCCTAGAGCAGCCTGACCTGTTAGTTCTGGACGAGCCGACCAATCATCTGGATATTCAAGCGATTGAATGGCTAGAGAGCTACCTGAGCGCTTGGCGCAGCGCCTTGCTCTTGGTCAGCCACGACCGCTACTTTATGGATCGCGTGGTCAGCACGATTTGGGAGCTGGATCACGGCAGGCTAGAGACGTACAGCGGCAACTACAGCGCGTATTTAGAGCAACGTCAAGCGCGCTGGGAATACCACACCAAGCTCTACGAGAGCGAGAAAGAGCGCCTGTTAGCTGAGCTGGATTTCATCAAGCGCAACATCGCGCGCGATAGCACCAATGCGCGCGCTGTGGGCAGATTGCGAGTTCTCAGCCGCGAGTTAGCTGCCATTGAGCAGCTCGGCTTGGTCGCCTACAAAAATGCGCGCAACTGGTCAGAGACAGGCGTAGGCGGCGTGCGGCTCTACACAGTGGCAGAGGCAGAAGCAGCGATCAAGGCGCTCAAGCCGTTGGGTGTGCGTCCGCGCCAAGTGCGCATGCGCCTGAACCTGAAGAGCGGCGCGCGCAGCGGCGACAAAGTGCTGACCACGCGCGACCTAGTTGTTGGCTACGATCCGCAAGCGCCGCTGCTGCGCGTGCCAGACCTCACGCTCCTGCGCGGCGAAACAGCGGCGATCATCGGACCGAACGGCGTCGGCAAGTCAACGTTGCTGAAGACGCTGCTTGGCGCCTTGCCGCCGCTCTCAGGCGAGAGCAAGCTCGGCGCGCAGGTCAAAGTCGGCTATTTTGCGCAGGCGCACGAGTCGCTGCACGACGAACGCACCTTGCTGGATGAAATCCTTGCCGCGCGCGACATGCCGATCAGCCAAGCGCGCGATTATCTCGCTAATTTCCTGTTCAAGGGCGATGATGTCTTCCGCCAAGTCGGCACGCTGAGTGGCGGTGAGCGCGGACGGCTCGCTCTAGCCAAACTTGCCTTGAGCGGCGCAAATCTGCTGCTGCTGGATGAGCCGACCAATCATTTGGACATTCCGTCGCAAGAGGTGCTGCAGGACGTGCTGGCACAGTTTGAAGGCACGATTTTATTGGTCAGCCATGATCGCTACCTGATCAACGCGCTTGCCACACAGATTTGGTCTGCCAATGCAGGCAAGCTGGACGTTTTCGTCGGCAGCTACGGCGACTTTTTGGCTGAACGCGAGGCGGCGAAACTCGCAGCAGCTGCGGCGAGCGCCGTGGCGCGCCAAGAGCGCAAGGTGCAGTCAGCGGGCAAGCCGAACGGCGTCAAGAGCAGCGCTCTCTCGCCGCGTGAGCGCGAGCGGCGCGTGGCGCAGATTGAGTCTGACATTCAGCGGCTAGAGAGCGACTTAGCGCGCCTTGAAGCAGAATTGGCTGAGGCTAGTGCCAATGGTGAGGTCGAGCGCGTGCGCGCGCTTGGTGAGGCGTACGCACAGGCTCAGAGCGCGCTTGAGGCGCACATGCGCGAATGGGAAACCTTGCTCACCTGACTTCCTCGCAACATTTCAAGGAGCTTTCATGAAACCTGTAACACTTCTGGCTGCTCTAGCGCTGATTGTTGGCGCGTGCAGCAACGTCCAGACCATACCGACAAACACGCCTATCGTACCGACGGCGCCGTCAACGGCGAACTTTCGTCCTGTAGCAGTTGGACAAGGCGCGTGTTTAGGCGTCGCCGACCCTGATTACACGCCGCCTGCCAATCGTCCCAGCAGCTACGCAGCGCCTGAAGACCAAAAGCTCGACACGAACAAGACGTACTGCGCCATTCTGACTACAGAAAAAGGACGAATCGTCATCCAGCTCTACCCTGAGGTGGCGCCGCAGCACGTCAATTCGTTCATTTTCCTCGCTCGGCAGGGCTTCTATGACGGCACGACCTTTCATCGCGTCGTCCCAAACTTCGTAGCTCAAGGCGGCGATCCGACCGGCACTGGCACAGGCGGACCTGGCTACCGTCTGCCACTAGAAGTCAGTCCGTTGGTCAGCTATGACCGAGTCGGCGTCGTCGGCATGGCACGCACAAACGAGCCGAACTCAGCTGGTAGCCAGTTTTTCATCACTTACGCACCTGTGCCTAGTTTGAATCCAAGCGCCCAGAGCGCAGGTTACACCATCTTTGGACAAGTGGTGGAAGGCATGGATGTAGTCCAGCGCATCACGCCGCGCGATCCGCAAACTGCCACGCGTCCTGGCGACCGCTTGGTCTCCGTGCGCATTGTCGAGCTTGACAAACGCTAACTGCGCGAAGGCGCGCCGCGTATGACGCTCATCTTCGGCATTGAGACATCCTGTGATGAGACAGCGGCTGCTGTTGTCGAGGCGAATGCTGAAGGCAAGCTGCGGCTGCGCGCCAACATCGTCGCCTCTCAGGTCGAGATGCACCGCAAGTACGGCGGAGTCTTCCCTGAGGTGGCGGCGCGGATGCACGTCGAGACCATTCACGCTGTAGCGCACGAGGCGCTCCTCGCAGCCGATGTTCAGCCCGACCAGCTGGATGCCATAGCCGTCACACACGGACCGGGCTTGGCAGGCTCACTGCTGGTCGGCGTGAACTTTGCCAAAGGTCTAGCACTGGCTTGGGATAAGCCGCTAATCGGCGTCAATCACCTTGAAGGGCACATCTACAGCCTGTGGCTGAGCGACCACGCCGACTCGCTGCGCTTCCCTGCGCTGTGCCTGCTCATCAGCGGCGGACACACTGAGCTCGTCCTGGTGCGAGGACACGGCGACTACGCCTTGCTCGGCGGCACGCTCGATGACGCTGTTGGCGAGGCGTTTGACAAAGTAGCGCGCGTGCTGGGACTCGGCTACCCTGGCGGACCGGCAATTGAGCGCGCCGCGCGCGAAGGCAATCCACACGCTTACACTTTTGCGCGCGCCGATCTCGGCGAAGAACGTCCATATGCCTTCAGCTTCAGCGGCATCAAGACAGCAGTCATGCGCGCAGTGCAGCCGCAGCCTGCTCACAGCAGGCGCGCGCGCGGCGAAGAGTCGCTGCGCGAAGGCAACTTGCGCGCTGATGTCAACATTGCTGATGCAGCAGCCAGCTTTCAAGCGGCGGCTGTCGAGATGCTCATTGAGCCGACTTTGCGCGCCGCTCAGGACTACAGCGTGACAGCTATCTGGTTAGCGGGCGGCGTGAGCGCAAACAAGTACCTGCGCACTCAGCTGGCTGCGCGCACTGCGCTGCCTGTCTACGCACCGCCGTTGCCGCTGTGTACCGATAACGCTGCTATGATCGCCGCAGCAGGTTACTTCCGCTATGCTGCAGGTCAGCGCGACTCGCTGGCGCTTGACGTGCAGCCGATGTTGCCACTCGCCTAGCGCACGTTTGTGCGCTTCGCCACAAGCACGCTCTGCCTGTGCTATAATCTACTTAATAGATTTGAGCGAAAGGCTTTGGCATGTTGATGCGATCATTCTTTCTATATTTGGCGCGCTCACGCACGGCGCGCAACGTTTTAATGCGTCTGCCCGGCGCCCAGCGCATGGCACGTCGCTTTGTGGCAGGCGAGACTCTTGCGCAAGGCATTGAGGCAGTCCGCACTTTGAACGCCAAAGGTCTGCTCGCCACGCTCGACCATCTGGGCGAAAATGTGGTGACTGAGACAGACGCTGCGCGCGCCATGCAGGACTACCTCGACCTGCTGGACGCGATTGAGCGATCAGGTGTAAACACAACTGTCTCGCTCAAGCTGACACAGCTCGGCTTGGATATCAGTTTTGAGGTCTGCCTGAACAACATGTGCTGCATTCTAGAGCGCGCCGCGCACTACGACAACTTTGTGCAGATTGACATGGAAAGCTCAGCCTACACAGAGCGGACACTGCGCCTGTACCGTGTGCTGCGCGACCAGCACGGCTTTCGCAACGTCGGCGTTGTGATTCAGGCGTACCTGTATCGCAGTTTTGAGGACGTGCGCGCGTTGGCTGAAGAAGGCGCTAACATCCGCCTGTGCAAAGGCGCTTACAAAGAGCCGCCACAGGTCGCTTTTCCGAATAAGCGCGATGTAGACGCCAATTTCGTCAAGCTGGCTGAGCATTTCCTCTCGCCTGAGGCGCGCGCGCGTGGCGCCTACATTGGCGTGGCGACGCATGACGACAAGATGATTGAGGCTGTGAAAAATTATGCAGCGGCGCAGGGCATTCCGAAGGATCGCTTTGAGTTTCAGATGCTCTATGGCGTGCGCGGCGCAGCACAGCAGGCACTGGTCGCTGAAGGCTACAAAGTGCGCGTGTACGTGCCATATGGCACAGAGTGGTATCCGTATTTTATGCGCCGTCTGGCGGAGCGACCTGCCAATGTCTGGTTCATCCTGCGGAACTTCTTCAGGAACTGAGCAAGGACACGCAGTCCGATGGTGACAGGCACGTCAATTGACTTGCGCGGCAAGGTCGCGCTCGTCACAGGCTCAGCGCGGCGCGTTGGAAGGTACATTGCTTTGAAACTCGCCGCTTGCGGCATGCACATGGTCGTGCATTATGGCAATCCGTCTAGCGCACCAGAGGCAGAGACGGCAGCAGCTGAGATTGCGGCGCATGGCGTGCAAGTGAAGATCATCCGCGCTGATTTGAGCGATCCTGAGCAGATCGCGGCGCTTTTTGCGCAAGTTCAAAAACACTTTGGCAGGCTCGATTTGTTGGTGAACAATGCGGCGATCTTTCCACGCCAAACCTTGATGGACGCCTCGTTAGCGGACTGGCAGAACGTGCTTGCGATCAACTTGACAGCGCCATTTTTATGCAGTCAGCACGCGGCGCGCCTGATGTTGGCGCAAGAGTCAGGCGGTGCGATCATCAACATCGCGGACTTGAGCGCCTTTCGGAATTGGCGCGAATATCCGCATCATGGCGTCTCGAAAGCAGCATTGGTTAAGCTGACTGAGGCGTTTGCGCTAGAGCTAGGCGGCAAGGTGCGCGTCAACGCTGTAGCGCCCGGCCCGGTCCTGCGTGATGAGGCGAACTCGCCTGAGGCGTGGCAGCGTATCGGCGCGCGCCTACCCGTTGGTAGCACAGGTCATCCGAATGACGTGGCAGAGGCAGTCGCCTTCTTGGCAGCCCAACCTTTCATCACAGGCGTGACGCTGCGCGTAGATGGTGGTGAGTACTTGTTGTAGAAGACTTCCATGAGCTTGAATCGAGCTTTCAGCCAGCGTTTTATGCGCCATGCGCGTCAGACGTTGAGCGGACGGCGCATGGATCAGATCGGCACAGTCTGTCTGTTAAGCGCAGCAGGCGTGTGCTTTGGCGCAATGCTGAGCAATAGCCTTTTGCTGTGGTTTGTTGCTTTCGGCTTGGCAATCGCAGGCATGGGCGCACATGTGCTGAGTCCGCACGTGGAAGCGCGCCGCTTGGTGAGTCAGGCGCGCAAACTGGCAGAGCTAGGCAGGCTGCGCGAGGCAATCGCTTACACCAATCGCGCCATTGCGCTCGTGCCTGATGTGATGAGCGCTTTCGTGGTGCGCAGTGCGCTCTATGCCGGCATCGGTCAGCTGGACATGGCTGTAGACGACGCTGAACACGCTGTGCGGCTCTCGCCGCGCCATCCAGAGGCGCGCTTGGCGCGTGCGCGCATGTACAGCCGCTACGGACTACATGAGGACGCCATTCTTGACTTACAAGTCGGCTTAGACGAGCGACCCGACTGGGCTGCAGGCTACATTGAGAGCGCATACCTGTATGTGCGCCTGCAAGAGTATCAGAAAGCGCTCGATGCCTTGCAGACGTTGCAACAGCACGTGCGCGCTCTGCCAAGCCGCTACGAGGCGTATCTGTTGACCGGCTGGATTTATGAGGAAAAGCTTAAGGATATTGAGCGTGCGCTAGTTGCCTACAGCCGCGCCATTGCGCTGCAGCCAGAGCGACGTATCGGCTATGCGCGCCGTGCTGCGCTCTACACAACTCGCGGCGACCGTCTGCAGGCGGCTGAGGATTGGCTGCGTGCAGCGCAGTGTCCGCCACATGAGTCAGAGCGCAATCGCAGCGCGTGGTTACGCGCTGTGTGCTACGGCAAGCGCTATGCACTCACAGCCGAGCCAGAAGATTGGCGGCATTGGCGCGAGGCACTTGAGCAGAGCGTCCGTGAGGATGCTGAGCCGTACGCCAAGCGCGCCCAGATCATGCTGCGCGTCATGGCGAATCCGCAGCTCTCAGCCTTTCCACCGCGTCCGACCTTTTACTTGAACTGATGACAGCTTATGGCGTTCGCAGTCTCTGAGCATTTACAAGCGATCTTGAGAAACTTGCCGCACAAGCCCGGCTGCTACCTAATGAAAGACGCCGAAGGCACGATCATCTACATCGGCAAGGCGGTAGACTTGCATAACCGCGTCCGCAGCTATTTCGATAACAGCGTGACTGATCCGAAGACGCTACGCCTGCGCGAAGAAATCGCACACATTGACTTCATCGTCCTGCCAAACGAGATTGCAGCGCTGCACACAGAGTATCACCTGATCCGCGAACATCAGCCGCGCTATAACGTCCGCTTCAAGGATGACAAGCGTTATCCTTACATTGCAGTGCGCTGGGCGCAGGATTTCCCGCGCGTCGAGATCACGCGGCGCATGGAGCAAGACGGATCGCGCTACTTCGGTCCATACACATCGGCGTGGAGCGTGCGTGAGACGCTCGACGTGCTGCGGCGCGCTTTCCCGTATTTGACTTGTGATCGTGAGATCACGGGCAAGGATGAGCGCGCTTGCCTGTACTACGACATTAAGCTATGCAATGCGCCGTGCATCGGCAAGGTCAGCCGTGAGGAATACCGAGCTAACTTGCAAGGCTTGATGGACTTCCTGAGCGGTCACAGCGACGCGATCATCCGCAAATTACGCGACGAAATGAATGCAGCAGCTGAGGCATTGCAATTTGAGCGCGCCGCAGCGCTGCGCGACAGGTTAAAGGCGCTGGAGCGCGTCGTGGAGCGCCAAAAGGTCGTCTTACCTGCTGATGCAGATCAGGACGTGATCGCCTTCGCGCAAGAGAAGAAAGATACATGCGTCCAAGTGCTGTTCATCCGTGGCGGACGCCTGATCGGACGTGAGCATTTTCTGCTCGACGGCGCCGATGAGACGGAGTCGGCTGAGATTTTGCGCCAATTCCTGCTGCAATTCTACGAAAATGCAGCGCAACTGCCTGAGGAAGTGCTGCTGCCTGAAGAAGCGGCTGAGTCTGAGCTGCTGGAGCAGTGGCTGCGGAGCAAACGCGGCAAAAAAGTGACGCTCAGTGTGCCAAAGCGCGGCGCTAAGGCAGAGTTGGTGCGCATCGCACTTGAAAACGCGCAAGAGACTCTCGCCATGTTGCGCGCACAATGGGCAAGTGACACTAACAAGCAGACCGAGGCGCTTGCCGAGCTGCAAAGCGCTCTAAATTTGCCGACGCCGCCAAATCGCATTGAGTGCTTTGACGTCTCTACATTGCAAGGCACAGCGACGGTCGCCAGCCGCGTGGTATTTGTGAAAGGTGTGCCGCGCAAAGCTGAGTATCGTAAGTTCAACATCAAGACGGTCACCACAATTGGCGAGCCGAACGACTTTCAAGCGATGCGCGAGGCACTGACGCGGCGCTTCCAGCGCTACGCTGATGCGATCAGCGGCGAGCTAGGCGTGCAGCAAGTCGGCAAGAAAGGCGAGGATGACACATGGCGGCTGTTGCCTGACTTGCTGATCGTAGATGGCGGCAAGGGTCAGTTGAGCGTAGCAATTGAGGTCTTAAAGCAATTTCACCTGTTTGGACAAGTGCCAGTTTGCGCGCTTGCCAAGCAGGAAGAGGAGCTGTTCGTGCCTAGTCAAGCGCACGCAATTCTGTTGCCGCGCCGTTCACAAGCGCTCTACCTTGTGCAGCGCATTCGTGATGAAGCACATCGCTTTGCAATCACTGCCAATCGGCAGCAGCGCGCCAAAAAAGGCGTGGCAAGTCGCTTGGAGAGCATTCGCGGCATTGGCGCGGCAAAGCGCAAGGCGCTTTTGAAGGCGTTTGACATGGACATTGACAAGATTCGCGCTGCCAGCATTGAAGAATTGATGCAGGTCAAAGGCATTACGCGCCGACTGGCAGAGCAGATCAAAGCGAATCTGTGAGTGGACGCCGCAGACGCGGCGTCCAGCATTTACTCACGGTCAACCAAGCGATGAATTGTGCCGCCGCCAAAGTCCACAAGGTAGAGCTCGCCTGCCTCGTCCTCGCCAAACGAACTGACTGGGAAGCGCGCGCTCATGATCTCGGTCATTTCCCATTCGTTAGCGCGCACCTCGCGCAGCGCCCAGACCTTGGTCGAGCCGAAGTCGGCGAAGAAATAGTAACCCTGCATACGTGGGAATGCCGCGCCGCGGTAGACATAGCCGCCTGTGATTGAGATGCCTTGGCTGTGGTCGTACTCAGCAATCGGCATTTGCAAGCCGTTGCGGTTGCAGCCTGTGCGCGGTGAGAAGCAGTGCGAGCCTTCCATGATGTTCCAGCCGTAGTTCAAGCCGCCTGGCGCGCCGCGCCGCTCAATGTGGACTTCCTCGTAGCGATTTTGACCGACGTCGGCGATGTACATGTCGCCTGTGACGCGATCAAAGCTGAAGCGCCACGGATTGCGCCAGCCAATTGACCAAATCTCAGGCAAGCCTTGACGTCCGTCGGCATACGGGTTACTTGCTGGGATGGCGTACGGATCGCCGTTATCCACGTCAATGCGCAAGATTTTGCCGAGCAGTGTACGCTTGTCCTGCCCTGCCAGCAGCGGATCGTTCGCGCCGCCGCCATCGCCCATGCCAATGTACAAGAAACCATCAGGTCCGAAGGCGATCATGCCGCCATTGTGATTGGCGTAAGGCTGCCGAATCAGCATAATGCGCTTAGCGCTGCTCGGATCGGCGCGATTCGGGTCGCTCCGCAAGACGCTGTAGCGCTCGATCACAGTGTGTCCTTGCCGATTAGTGTAGTTGACGTAGAAATAGCCGTTGCGCTCAAAATTTGGATGAAATGCCAAGCCTAGCAAGCCTTGCTCATAGTTGCTTGAGCGGACTCGGTCGCGGATGTCTAGGAAGACCGTGCCGCGCCTGCCATTTTCCAGCAAGGCGATAGTGCCGCCTTTTTCGACCACGAAAATGCGTCCGCTGCCGTCGCCTGCATGAGTTAGAAACAGCGGTAGAGTGAAACCTTCGCCAACTTTTTCTAGCGCAGGTGAGAAAGCCACGTTCGCTTGAGCGTTCCTACCTGCCTCAGGCAAGGCAGCTTGCGTCAGCAATGTGCTGAAGCCGAAAATCACAGCCAACAGCGCCGCTGCTACCAATACAGCGTGTCCCCTGATGCGCATAAACAGTCCTTTCGTAGGCTTTTCGTCAAGAGGCAAAATTAGCATCTCCGATCAGGCTGCGGCAAGCCCTGCAGCACAGCTTTCTAGAAACACTCACCTAGCGCGGCTAAAGTTTGGTACAATCTAGCCCATTGAAGGACTACACAGGCGATTTTTCCTCGATAGGAGATAGCTCTGGCTTATGCGCGTGCCGCTCTCTTGGCTCAAAGACTACGTGACGATCACGATCAGCGCTGAGGAACTCGCTGAGCGCCTGACTCTAGCGGGCTTAGAAGTCAAGGCTCTTGAATACATCGGCGTGCCACAAGGCGAGGCGCCAGCAGGCATTAACGTGCCGCCTTCCGACCATTTGGTCTGGGCGCGTGACAAGATCGTGCTAGGCGCCATTCGTGAAGTGAAGCCGCATCCGAATGCAGATCGCCTTGTGCTGGCGATGGTGGACTACGGCGCAGGCACGCTTGAGCAGGTTGTGACAGGCGCGCCGAATTTGTATCCGTACACAGGCAAAGGCGAGCTAAATCCGCCGCTTTACGCGCCCTTAGCCTTAGAAGGCGCTGAGGTCTATGACGGACACGCCGAAGGTCGCCAACGCATGATCTTGAGAGAGAAAGTGCTGCGCGGCATTCCGAATCGGGCGATGGTCTGCAGCGCCAAAGAGCTGGGCTTGGGGGACGATCACGAGGGCATTTTGCTCCTTGAGGATGTCACAGCGCCAATCGGCACACCGCTTGTGGATATTTTAGGCGACGTGATCTTCGAAATTGACCTGACGCCGAATATGGCGCGCGCCTACGGCATTCTAGGCGTGGCGCGCGAGGTCGCTGCGCTGACTGGTCAGACGCTGCGCGAGCCGTCTTATGAGTATTTGGGCAGTGATGAGCCGAGCGAGCAGTTTTTCAGCGTTGAAATTCAGGACAGCCACTTGAATCCGCGCTTTTGCGCTATTTTGATCCGTGACGTGCAGATCGCGCCGTCTCCGAGCTGGTTGCGCCGTCGCCTAGAGGCAGTTGGTGTGCGCAGCATCAACAACATCGTAGATGTGACCAACTATGTGATGTTTGAGCTCGGTCAGCCGATGCACGCCTTCGACTATGACGTGCTGTTGCGGCGCTCTGGCGGTAAACCGCCGCGCATTATCACACGGCGTGCCGCGCAAGGCGAAGTGCTGGAGACGCTCGACGGCGTCAAGCGCGTGCTGGACGACCAGACGGTCTTGGTCTGCGATAGCGAAGGCGCGCTTGGTTTAGGCGGCATCATGGGCGGCGCCGAGAGCGAAATTCAGCCGCACACGCGCAACGTACTGCTGGAAGTGGCGAGTTGGAACTACATCAACATTCGGCGCACCATGAGCGTCCAAAAGATGAGCAGCGAGGCAGGCGTGCGCTTCTCGCGCGGCGTGCATCCAGAGCAGGCGCGGCGTGCTATCGGGCGCGGCGCTGAGCTGATGCGCCTCCTAGGCGGCGCACAGGCGCGGATCACGCGGAACGTGATTGACGTTTATCCAAATCCTGCGCCGCAAGTCACAGTTGACTTGCCGTTACGCGAGGTCGAGCGCAACATCGGCATTCAGCTGGATGCCGAGACAGTTAGTGGCATTCTAAGCCGCCTACAATTCGGCGTGGCTCAGCATGGCGACGTGCTGCACGTGACCGTGCCTGATCATCGTGTGGACATCAGCACAGGGCAAATCGGCGTGGCTGACCTGTGCGAAGAAATTGCGCGCATTTACGGCTATGACCGCATCCCTGATACGCTGATCGAAGATGCTCTGCCAGAGCAAGCCGCTGATGAAGCGCTCATCCGCGAGGAGCGCAGCCGCGATATTTTGGCGCAGCTCGGCTTGCGCGAGGTGATCAACTATCGCCTGACCACGCCTGAGGCTGAAGCGCGCCTGATCGCGCCGAACATGCCGCCGCTTGACGGCGCCGACAAGTTCGATTACGTACGCCTCGCCAACCCAATCAGCGCTGAGCGTACGGTCATGCGCCAAACGCTGCTGAACGGCTTGCTGGTCAACATCGCTGACAATCTGCGGCATAGCACGCAGCTGCGCCTGTTTGAGATCGGCAGCATATTCCTCAAGCGCCCTGACTCACTCTTGCCTGATGAGCCGCGCCGCCTTGCGATTGCGCTGTGCGGCACGCGCGAGCTTTCCTCATGGCAACGCGGCGAAGTCACGCCGAAAAACGCGCCGCTCATGGACTTTTACGACCTCAAAGGCATTTTGGAGACGCTCTGCCAGAGTCTGCGTCTGCAAGGCGGCGCGAAAGCGCTCACCTTCAAGGCGGAAGAACATCCAACGTTCTTCCCGGGTCGTTGCGCCGCGCTGTACCTGCGAGACACGCGGATCGGCTTCATGGGCGAGGTGCATCCGCTCGTGCGCGCGCGCTACGACATCACTCTGCCTGTGATCGCCTGCGAGCTGGACTTCGACGCGCTCACAGCCGAGATTCCGCTGATTGACCGTATTCAGCCGATTCCAACAACGCCGCCTGTCTATGAGGACATCGCCTTGGTGGTCAATGAGTCGGTCACAGCAGCTGAGCTAGAGTCGGTCATCCGTGCAGCAGGCGGCGAGTTGCTGCGCGAGGTGCGCCTGTTCGATGTCTATCGCGGCGCGCCGTTGCCTGAGGGCAAAAAGAGTCTTGCCTACGCGCTGACCTATCAAGCGGATCGTACTCTGTCTGACAAAGAGGTAGCTGCTGTGCGCGCCAAGATCGTCAAAGCTGCTGAAAGCCAGCTGAACGCTGCACTGCGCGCTTGACAAGAGCGCCACTTCTGGGTCACAATCGGCTCATGCACGCGCACCTGAACGTCAGCCAACATTTGTCCAACAAACATGGGCTGAGTGTCTCTTAGAGTGGCTGTAGGTTACGACTCGTGCGTAGCGTTGGACAATGCGAACGCCCTTCCGCTTTGCAGAAGGGCGTTTTTACACAAGCAAGTTATCCGCTCGCACAGCGGACGCTTCCTAATGCCCCATAGGGGACTCGAACCCCTGTTTCAGCCTTGAGAGGGCCGCGTCCTAGACCGCTAGACGAATGGGGCGCTTCAAGTTCAGCTCGATTGTATCAGGCTGTGGCGCGCTCGTCAACAGCCAATCTTGGCAGATGTGAAAAGTGGGGAAAATCGCATGTCAGAGATGATCGTCGTCAAAGTAGGCGGCGGCGCGGGCGTGAACCTAGACGCCGTGTGTGCTGACCTCGCCGCGCTTGCCCAAAATGGACGCCAACTGGTGCTTGTTCACGGCACGTCCGCTGCTGTGGATCGGCTGAGCGAGCGCGTCGGTGTGCCGCGCCGCACCTTGCAATCGCCCAGCGGTCACGTCAGCCGCTACACTGACCCTGAGACGCTTGAGCTCTACATCATGGCGGCGAACGGTCAGATGAACACGACCATCACAGCCAAATTGCAGGCGCTCGGCGTCAACGCGCTCGGCTTGAGCGGCGTAGACGGTCGCCTAATGGCGGCACAGCGCAAAGACGCCGTGCGCGTCATTGATCCAGAGACCGGTCGCCAGCGCATTGTGCGCGATGACTTCACGGGCAGGGTTGAGCAGGTTAACGCCGATTTGTTGCGCTTGCTCTTGGCAAACGGCTATCTGCCTGTGATCGCGCCGTTAGCCATTAGCCAAGCCTGTGAGCCGCTCAACGTAGACGGCGACCGCGCAGCTGCCATGATTGCTGCGGCGCTCGGCGCGCAGGTTTTGGTCATCTTGACCAATGTGCCAGGTCTGTTAGCGCGTTTTCCAGATGAGAGCAGCCTTGTGCGGCATGTGCCGCGCGCTAACTTGCCGCGCGCGCTCGATTTGGCAGGCGGACGCATGAAAAAGAAAATTCTTGCAGCACAAGAGGCAATTGAAGGCGGCGTGCGGCGCGTCTTGCTGGCTGACTCACGGCGTCCGCAGCCAATTCAGACGGCATTAGCAGGCGAAGGGACGACAATCACCTATGACTAAGGTTTTGAGCAACGTAGATTACATGGCGCTGGAAGAGGCGCACAGCAGCGGAGTCTATGCCAAGCGCGCCTTAACAATTGTGCGCGGCTCAGGCGCTTATCTGTGGGACGCTGACGGCAACCGCTACATTGACTGTGTCGGCGGACAAGGTGCTGCAAACGTCGGACATGCTCACCCGAAGGTCGTAGCGGCGATTCAGGCGCAGGCAAGCGTCCTGATCAGCTGTCCAGAGCTGTTTTACAACGATCAGCGCGCGCTGCTGTTGCAAAAGCTGACCCAGATCGCGGGAATGCCACGCGCTTTCTTGTGCAACAGCGGCGCTGAGGCGGTCGAGGCAGCGCTCAAATTCGCTAAGTTTGCCACAGGGCGGACTCACATTGTGGCAGCGATGCGCGGCTTTCACGGGCGCACCATGGGCGCGCTCTCTGCCACGTGGGAGCCAAAATACCGCGAGCCGTTCGCTCCACTTGTGCCGAACTACGTCCACGTGCCGTTTAACGACCTGCCTGCAGCAGAGGCAGCGATCACAGAGCAGACAGCGGCTGTGATGGTTGAAGTGGTGCAAGGCGAAGGCGGCGTGCGTCCTGCTGAGGGCGACTACTTACGCGGCTTGCAAGCGCTCTGCCATGAGCGCGGCGCGCTGTTTATCGTGGATGAAGTGCAGACAGGTTTCGGGCGCACAGGACGCATGTTTGCGCACCAGCACTACGATCTCGCGCCCGACTTGATGCCTGTAGCGAAGTCCATCGCTGGCGGCGTGCCATTCGGCGCGTGCTTGATCGGAGAGCGAGTCGGCAAGTTGCAACCTGCCATTCATGGCACAACATTTGGTGGTAATCCGTTAGGCTGTGCTGCAGCTTTGGCTGCCATAGACGTGCTGATCGAAGAAGATTTGCCTGCGCGCGCTGCTGAGCTGGGCGACTTTTTAATGGCACGGCTAGGCGACCTGCCCAAACGTTTCCGCGCGCAGGTACGTGAGGTGCGCGGACTAGGCTTGCTCTTCGGTATAGAGCTGCGCGGTAAAGTTGCGCCTGTGCTGAGGTCATTACAGACGAAAGGCGTCCTAGCCTTGCCAGCAGGCTTGAACGTGCTGCGTCTGCTGCCGCCGTTGGTCATCACTCAGGCAGACCTAGAGCAAGTGGCACAGGCAATCGAAGCGGTCTTGAGTGAGATGGACACAGCACAGACCGAGTGAGCGCCGATGCTCACTTAGGCGAAATCGCGCAGTGTTGAACCGAGTTGTCAAGTGCTTGATAGAACTTTGCTAAAATTGAGAAAAAGCTCCACGAGCGTGACGAGATGTATCTGACAGTTGGCTTAGCGCAAATCTATCCGAAAATTGGCGACGTTGCAGCGAACTTGCAGACGCACCTTGCTCAGATCGAGACAGCAAAGGCACACGGCGCGCAGTTGTTGCTCTTCCCAGAGCTTTCGCTCACAGGCTACAACTTGCAAGACTTGGTCTATGAGGTCGCCATGCAGCCAACAGCGGATAATCCGATCTTCCGCCAATTGCTTGAGGCAAGTGGCGACTACGACATGGACTTGATGGTCGGCTTTGTGGACACGGATCGGCGCGCGCGCTATTTCATTGCAGCAGCGTACCTCTCAGGCGGCAAAGTGGTGCATGTCCATCACAAGGTCTACTTGCCGACGTATACACTGTTCGATGAAGGGCGCTACTTCGCTTGGGGCGACTCAGTGCGCGCCTTTGACACGCGCTTCGGACGCTTCGGCATGTTGATCTGTGAGGATTTTTGGCATGCCTCGCCGCCATACTTGCTCTGGATTGACCGCGCTGACGTCTTCCTGTTCCACAGCGCGAGTCCAGGTCGCGGCTTAGACGCTTCAGATCGGCTCGGCTCAGCGCGCTGGGTGCAGCTGGTTAATCAGGCGTATGGCAGTCTGTTCACCAGCTATGTGCTTCATTGCAATCGCGTGGGCTATGAAGACGGCTTGAATTTCTGGGGCGGCAGCACGATCATTGATCCTGATGGCGAAATTCTTTGCGCTGCGCCGATGCACGAGCCTGCGCTGTGCGTCCACACAGTTGACCTCAACCAAATTCGGCGCACGCGCACGCGCCTGCCCTTGCTGCGCGATGAGCGTACTGCGCTCACAGCACGCGAGCTTGCGCGCATTTTGGACGAATCGCCTGACCGTATCGTTAGCGGACGTTAGTTGGAAAGATGCAACTATGGTGACGACGCTCATTCAACCACAGCAGCGTGTGGACGTAGACGCGCTCTTGCGCATTAACACTGACCTTGCCACAAAAATTATTGTCGGCTTCATTCAGGACGCTGTGACCAAAGTTGGCTACTCGCGCGCCGTGATCGGCTTGAGCGGCGGCATTGACTCAGCATTAGTTGCCTTCCTTGCGGCACGCGCGCTCGGCGCGGAAAACGTGCTCGCCGTGCGAATGCCTTACCGCACGTCTTCACCAGAGAGCCTGAGCGACGCGCAAGCTGTGATTGACCAACTCGGCTTGCCGTCGCTGACTATTGACATCACGCCAATGGTTCAGCCGCTGATCGACCTGTTCCCAGACATGGACAGCGTGCGCAGAGGCAACATCATGGCGCGCCAACGCATGATCGTGCTGTACGATCAGTCAGCGGCATGGCGCGGCTTGGTGATCGGCACGAGCAACAAGACCGAAGTGTTGCTCGGCTACTCGACTCTCTTCGGCGATAGCGCCGCAGCGCTGCAGCCCATTGAAGACCTATATAAGACGCAGGTGCGGCAATTGGCGCGCGCGCTTGGCGTGCCACAGCGGATTTTAGACAAGCCGCCGTCGGCTGACCTCTGGGTAGGACAGACCGATGAAGGTGAGTTAGGCTATACCTACGCTGAAGTAGACCGTCTGCTTTACCTGCTGGTTGACGGACGCTACACAGTGGACGAGGCAGTCGAGCAAGGCTTTGATCGCGCTTTTGTCGAGCGTGTATGGCGGCGCGTGCGCCAAAATCATTTCAAGCGCACCATGCCGAACGTGGCGAAGTTGAGTCGGCGCAGCATCGGTCACGATTTTCTGTATCTGCGCGATTGGGCAGGCTGATGTGAGGCAATGGTCGGGCTAGGCGCTGAGGTCGTGCCATATGCGCGTCGCTTCAGGCGCGATTTGCTCAGCCTAGTGGACGATCCAGCGGTCTGGCTGCACGTCCACTTGGATTGGCACAGCGTAGAAGAGTGGATCGTGCATCCTGAAGTGCCGATCTACCTTGCGCTGCAGGCGCGGCGCGTTGTTGGCGCCATTGCAGCGACGCCGCCGCTGAGCGGCGCAGCATGGCTGCGCCTGATCGCCCTGCGGACGCATAGTCCATCAGATGAAGCCGCTGCGGATATTTTTGCCACGCTGTGGCGCGCACTACGCCTGCGCTTGGTTGCGCTAGGCTGTGCAGAGTTAGCAGCGTTAGCGCTGCATGACTGGGTCAGTGATTTGCTGGCTGCGCATGGCTTTGCACACATTGAAGATATCATCACTATGCGCCGACACAGTGTCGAAGTGCCTGAGTCGCCACGTCCAGATGTATACGTTCGCCACGCACACACTTATGAGGCAGAAACGGCAGCAGCAATTGATCGCGCAGCTTTTTTGCCACTCTGGGCATTGGACGAAAGTGCTGTGCGGCAGGCGGCGCGCTCAGCTGCCAGCTTCACTATTGCTGAGGAACGCGGACGCGCCGTCGGCTACCAGATCAGCACGCTGCATGGCGAGAGCATCCACTTAGCGCGCTTAGCAGTCCTGCCAGAGGCACAAGGCAGCGGCATTGGTGGCACCTTGCTCAGTGAGTTGCTGAGCAGCTTTGTCAAGCGCGGCATTCTAGCGGCAAGCGTCAACACACAGGCGAGCAACGTCCGTTCGCAGCGGCTTTACGAGCGCTACGGCTTTACACGCAGCGGCTTGGATATTCCCTGCTGGCGTATTATGTTAGCGTGACAGCGCGCAATATTGCGTGTTATTTTCGCAGAAGACTTCACATGGGTTAAAATGGCGTGTAAAGCCATTTTAACCGAGTAATGCTTAAGGAACAGACATCATGGTAGATACGCCAAAGGCGGAAAAATACGCACAGCTACAGCAAATGCGCGCGCGCAGCCAAATTGGCGGCGGCGCAGAGCGCATCGCAAAACAGCACAAAGCGGGCAAGTTGACGGCGCGCGAGCGCCTCGATTTGCTGCTCGATCCTGGCAGTTTCCGTGAGCTGGACGCTTTCGTAGTGCAGCGCTCACGCGACTTTGGCATGGATAAGCCTGAGAATCAAATTCTAGGCGATAGCGTCGTCACAGGCTGGGGAACAATCAACGGACGCTTGGTCTATGTCTACTCACAGGACTTCACGGTCTTCGGCGGCTCGCTCTCGGAGGTTCACGCAGCGAAGATCGTCAAGATCATGGACATGGCGATGAAGAACGGCGCGCCCGTCATCGGCTTGAACGATAGCGGCGGCGCGCGCATTCAGGAAGGCGTGGTCAGCCTAGGCGGCTACGCGGACATCTTCTTGCGCAACACGCTCGCCAGCGGTGTGATTCCGCAGATCAGCGCCATCCTCGGTCCGTGTGCTGGCGGCGCTGTGTACTCGCCTGCGCTCACAGACTTTATTTTTATGGTCAAAAATACGTCATATATGTTTGTGACCGGACCAGATGTAGTTAAGTCGGTCACACATGAAGACGTGAGCTTTGAAGAACTTGGCGGTGCCTCAGTCCACAGCACGATCAGCGGCGTCTGCCACATGGCGGCTGAGACCGAGCAAGACTGCCTGTTTTTAATCCGTGAGTTGTTGACTTATTTGCCGCAGAACAACATGGAAGACCCGCCTTTCAAGCCACCAAAGGACGATCCACTGCGCAGCGACCCGCGCCTTGACGAAATTATTCCAGATAGTCCAAACAAGCCGTATGACATGAAAGAAGTCATCCAGATGATCGTGGATGACGGGCAATTCTTTGAAATTCACGAGCACTATGCGCCAAACATCGTAGTCGGCTTTGCGCGGCTAGGCGGCTATAGCGTCGGAATCGTGGCGAACCAGCCAATGGTTCTGGCAGGCGTGCTGGATATTGATGCAAGCGAGAAAGCGGCGCGCTTCATCCGCTTCTGTGACTGTTTCAATATCCCAATTGTGACCTTTGAGGACGTGCCCGGCTTCATGCCCGGCGTCAAGCAGGAGCATGGCGGTATCATCCGCGCTGGCGCTAAGCTGCTTTATGCCTACTGCGAGGCGACCGTGCCAAAGCTGACCGTGATTACGCGCAAGGCTTACGGCGGCGCCTATGACGTGATGAGCAGCAAGCACATCCGCGGCGACCTGAACTTGGCGTGGCCCACAGCAGAAATTGCTGTGATGGGACCAGACGGCGCTGTCAGCATCATCTTCCGCCGCGAGCTGGCAGAGGCTGAAGACCCCGTTGCCAAAAAAGCTGAGCTGGTCGCCATGTACCGTGAGAAATTCGCCAATCCGTACGTAGCAGCTGGACGCGGCTACATTGACGACGTGATCATGCCTAGCGAAACTCGTCCGCGCTTGATCAATGCGCTCAACGCCCTGCAGAACAAGCGCGATAGCAATCCGCCTAAAAAACACGGCAACATTCCGCTCTGAGACGCGTGCCTGTGAAGTCAGTGTGGCGTTTGAAAGCCACACTGACTTTGTTTTGTGAGAGAATTGCTATTTGACAAGCAGTCATGCCGTCTTATACTTTCTGCAGAACGCAGCCTACTTCGCTAACAACTGTCTGCGACTCTTTAGCCTAGGATAGGGAACGTGGAAGCGACCAAACAATCAGCCGCGAACGGCTCAGCGGCGCGCGATATCTACGCCATTGTGCGCCAACCAGAGACCTTTGAAGAGCTAGGCGTCTCGTCATCTATCGTCACTGACTTGATGTTCCGTCTGATGTTTAACGAAGGCGACGTCAGCTTGCGTCGCTTTGTTGAGGTTCTGCGCATCAGCTTCAAAATCCTCGATCAAATCTTGCTCAAAATGCAGAAAGATCATTTGGTCGAGATCGCGCAAGCAGGCACGCTCGGACGAACCAGCTACGTCTATCGCCTGACTGATGAAGGCATGGCGCGTGCGCGCGATGCACTAGAGCGCAGCCAATACATCGGTCCGGTACCTGTCTCAGTCGAGGTTTACAACGAGGCAATTTTGCTGCAGACGCGCAACCGCAAAAAGGTCGCGCCTGAGGAAGTCCAACGCGCCATCAGCCACTTGACCCTGCCTGAGAACTTCCATCGGCGGATTGGACCTGCTATCAACGGCGGCACGTCGCTCTTTCTATACGGTCCGCCTGGCAACGGCAAAACGACCATTGCTGAAGCTATCGCTGGCGTGATCGCAGGCACTGATCCGATCTGGTTGCCGTATGCAATCACGGTCGGCGGACAGATCATCAGCATTTATGATCGGCTCGTCCACAAGCCTGCAGAGCTGAGCAAAGAAGAGCTAGAGGCACTGGGCGACTTTGATCGGCGCTGGGGCTTGTTCAAGCGTCCATCGGTCATGGTCGGCGGTGAGTTGACTATGGACGCGCTGGAGCTGCGCTTCGATGAGGTCGCCAAGTTTTATGAGGCGCCGCTGCAGCTCAAGGCGAATGGCGGCATGTTCCTGATTGACGACTTCGGTCGGCAACAGGTCTCGCCGCAGCAGCTGCTCAACCGCTGGATCGTGCCACTTGAGTCAGGCGTGGACTTCCTGCGTCTGCGCACGGGACAGAGCATCCAGATGCCGTTTCGCCAACTGATTGTCTTCAGCACCAATCTCGACCCGAATCAGTTGGTAGATGGCGCTTTCCTACGCCGCATTCAGATGAAAGTGCAGGTTGAGAGTCCATCGCTGCAAATGTTCTCGCAGATTTTTGTGTCACAGTGCCAAGCGCTCGGCTTGCCGTTCGATCCCGAGTCGCTCAAATACTTGGTGAACGAGTGGTATCGCAAGCCGAATCGGACGCTGCAAGCCGTGCATCCGCGCGACATCCTGAAAATTGTGCGCGCGCTGTGCGAATACGAAGGCAGACCGCCTACGCTCAATCCGCAGCTGATTGATGACGCTTGCCGCAGCTACTTTGTTGTCTGAGGCTGCTCACACGCCGCATGTCCCAGTGCTGTTGGCTGAGGTGCTGGAAGCGCTTCAGCCGCAGCACAAGCCTAGCGGACGCTTCATTGACGGCACGCTCGGCGCAGGCGGACACGCAGCTGCTTTGCTCAGTGCAGCGCCGCATGCGCGCCTGCTCGGCATTGACCGCGATCCAAGCGCTATAGCTCTGGCACAGAAGCGCCTTGCCGCTTTTGCAGACCGCGTCATTTTGGCACACGCGAACTATGACCAGATGCAGGCGCTTGCTGCGCAGCACGCCTTTGCGCCTGTGGATGGCATCCTGCTCGATCTCGGCTTTTCGTCAATGCAGGTGGACGATCCTGAGCGCGGCTTCAGCTTTCACAGTGACGCCCTGCTGGACATGCGCTACGATCCGCAGTCAGATGCGCTCACAGCTGCTGACCTGCTCAACACGCTCAGCGTCCAAGCACTTGCAGACCTGCTCTACACTTATGGTGAAGAGCGCGAGAGTCGCCGCATAGCGCGAGCAATTGTCGCGGCGCGTCCTCTGTACAGCGCGCGCCAACTGGCAGAGCTGATCGAGCGCGTCTTGCCGCGCCGCGAGAAAATTCATCCTGCCACACGGACATTTCAAGCGCTGCGCATTGCAGTGAACGATGAACTTGGTGCGCTAGAGCGCGCCTTGCCGCAGACGCTCAATTTGTTGCGGCAAGGCGGCAGAGTAGCGATCATCAGCTTTCACAGCCTTGAAGACCGCATCGTCAAACACTTCTTTGCCCGCGAAAGCACAGATTGCCTGTGTCCGCCACGTCAACCGTGCTGCACATGCGGTCACAGAGCGACGTTGCGCCTCGTGACGCGCAAGCCGATCACGCCAACGGAAGCCGAGATCGCTGCCAATCCGCGCAGCCGCAGCGCCAAGCTGCGCGTCGCCGAGCGCTTGTGAATTTGTCCGATTAGTGCGCTATCTTGTGCGCATTGCCGAGCGTCGTGCTTTGTTGTTAAGACTGTGTTGTTCTATAATCGCCTACCACATACTAGCTCTCTAAGGCGCTGTGAGCGTCGGCTAGACTTTTGCACTAAGGAGAGGGTCGCCTTATGGTTTACGCATTGTTGAAACGCGCTCTTGTGGTAGCGCTAATCGCAGCATTGTTTGCCGTTGGACTGTCTGCAACACAGCGCACGTTGGCGCAGGAGGAATTTGTTGTCGGCTATGTGCTAGTTGGTCCGCAGAACGACCGTGGCTGGAGCCAAGCGCACTTCGAGGCGTCTCAATACGTTGAGAAGATGATTCCGGGCGTGAAGTCCATTGTGGTGGACAAGGTCAATCCCGCGGATCGTCCCAACGTGACGCTTGAGCAGGTTGTGGAGAACATGATTGAGCAAGGCGCCAAGGTCATCTTCACAGCCTCTGATGACTTCGGCGCAGAGACTCTGACAGCGGCTGAGAAATTCCCTGATGTGGTCTTCATTCACGTCTCTGGCTCAGCTGTGCTGGAAGGCAAGGCGCCGCCGAATGTCGGCAACGTGATGGGCAAGATGGAATTTATGAAGATGGTGGCAGGCTGTGCTGCTGCGCTCAAGACTCAGACCAACAGCATTGCCTATCTTGGTCCGCTGATCAATGATGAGACTCGCCGTCTAGTCGTCTCAACGTATCTTGGCGCGCGCTACTGCTATAAAGAATATCGCGGGCTCGATCCTGCCAACCTGAAGTTTGAGGTTAAGTGGATTGGCTTCTGGTTCAATATCCCCGGTGTCACAGCTGACCCAACAGCGGTCGCCAACGACTTTTTTAACGGCGGCGCCGACGTGCTGATCAGCGGCATTGACACGACTGAAGGCATCGTAGTCGCCAATCAGCGCGCCGAGCGTGGCGAAAAAGTCTTCGCCATTCCGTACGACTACATCGGCGCTTGCGAAGTCGCGCCGAAAATCTGTCTCGGCGTGCCGTACTTCAACTGGGGACCGAGCTACGTGCGCATCGTCAAGTCGGTCATGAACGGCACGTGGAAGTCGTCATGGGACTGGGACGGACCGAACTGGGAAAACGTGAACGATCTTGATACGTCCGCTGTTGGCTACATCTTTGGCGACGCCCTGACTGAAGATGACAGAGCAAAGCTGACAGCTTTCAAGAAAGGTCTGGGCGACGGCTCAATCAACCTGTTCGTCGGTCCGCTGAACTACCAAGACGGCACGCCGTTCCTTGCCGCAGGCGAGGTTGCCACAGACAAGCAGATTTGGTACATGCCGCAGCTGCTGGAAGGCATGTTGGGCGCCAGCAAGGCTGACTGAGACTTTGATGCAGGCACAGGTCGCCTGAGTTACGCCGATTGTAAGTTCGGCACAGCTTGAGACTGCCTCTCGACCCAGAGAGTTTTTCTGGAGCGCGAGAGGCAGTTCGCGTGTAAAATTGACGCATCGCTCTCAAAAAAGACCTGCCTATGCGCACGATACGTCTGCTGAGCTTGTTCATCTTGCTGTGCATCGCCTTGATCGGCGCTCCAAGCCACGCACAGACGGCTCTGATCTTATGGCATACTTGGCAGCCATCACAAGCCGCGCTGCTGGAAGCGTGGCTGGCTGACTATCCGCCGATCCGCGAAGGCAACCTAAGTCTGACTGCTTTGTACGTGCCGCTTGCCGAGCTGGATGCACAGCTGAGCGATCCGCAAGTGCGTCCGCCTGACATGATCGTCACGACCTCAGATGCGCTGGCACAGTCCGCTGTTCGGCGCTTTGCCGCGGCGCTAGACCGCAACTTGACGCCTGAGTTCCGCAAAACGCTCACACCGTTGGCATGGCAACTGGCACAATTCGAAGGACAGACGCGCGCTCTGCCGCTCTTGCTGGAAAGTCATGCACTTTACGTCAACCGCGCGCTGGTCAGCACAGAGCCAGTCGGTTCGCTGCGCGAGTTAGCAGGACAAGCAGCCCAGCATGGCTTGATTTTGCCGCGCGACTTCTATCCAACAGCGGGCATTTTCTTCGCGCTGAACGGCGCGCTCCTTGACGAGAACGGCAACAGCGCGCTCAGCGTGAACGCGCTCGGCAACTACTTGATCGCATTCCGCGCGCTTGCCAAGAGCGATGGCGTCCTGCTTGGCGCGCCCGAAGATCGCTTTCGGGCAGGCGAGGTCGGCTACTTGTTGGCAGGCAGTTGGCGTCTGCCTGTCCTGCGCGCTGCGCTAGGCGAAAAGTTAGGCGTGATCGCCCTGCCGAGTGTCGAAGGACGCGCATGGCAGCCTGTAGCGCGCGCGTGGCAGCTCTACATCGGCTTTGGCAGTCCATTTCGCCAACAGTGCCTCGACTTTGGCGCGTATTTGCTCTCTGAGCAGGCACAGCAGCGCGCACTTGACTACGGCTTCCTGCCTGCGCTGCCTGCTGTTAAGTCTGAGTCAGCTTTGGCGCCGTTAGCGAGCGCGCTCTACAGCGCAGGCGTGCCGTTGCCGAATCGCCCTGAGATGGCGGCGCTCTGGACGCCGCTGCGCGAGGCGATCAGCGCTGTCTTAGACGAAAACGCCGATCCACTGACAGCTGCTTCGCGCGCCATAGCGCGCGCGAATGAGCGCATTGCTGCGCTGCGCGCGCAGTGAAGGCACTTCAGTCGCAACCTAGCTGCTTCTTGCGGTCTCTTGCTGAGCCATCTGGCACGAAAGTGAAGTCAGGGCTGAGATCACAGCGCGAGGACGACGCCTTGCAGCTGCGCTTTAAGTCTTACCGTTAACAGACGATCAGTGTGCTTGACGGCGTTAAAGTCAGGTTATAATAGCGGCAAGGTCAGTTTGCGTTTGCGGAAAGCCTGCTTATGTCTGAAAGACCTGAGAGACGCGATATTTTTGTCAGCTACTCACGTGCCAACACGGACTTCGCCCGTGACCTGTATGAGAAATTGCGGCGGCTTGGCTTCACGCTATGGCGCGACCGCAGCGAGATGGAAGGCGGCGAAAATTGGTGGGAACAGATCAAGGAAGCCATTGAACATGTGGACACGCTGCTCCTCGTCGTCTCGCCAAAAGCGCTTGAGTCCTCTGTAGTGAGCGATGAATGGCGCTACGCACGTGCGCTCGGCAAGCGCGTCGTCCCTGTGCTGGCTGAGCCAATAGATTTCAGCAAGGCGCCGCGCTGGCTCAGGCGGAACGACGCTATGGACTTCCGCTATGCCAAAGGCTTCCGCAGGCGCGGCATCTTCGGTCTCGGCGGACACGACCCTGAGCATACGCTGCGCTGGGAAAAGCTGATCCTACAGCTGAAATCGCCCTACGAGCCGCGCCGCGTGCCGTTCAACGCCCCGAAACTCGAAGTCTTCATCATGCGCGCCCGTGAGTACAACGCCCTGATTGACTGCCTGCTTGACCGCGAGAACAGAAATCCCGTCGCCATCACCACAGCGCTGCAAGGCGGCGGCGGCTTCGGCAAGACCACACTGGCACAGGCGATTGCCCATGACCCTGAAGTGCGCGACGCCTTCGATGACGGCATCCTGTGGCTGACTGTTGGCGAGACGCCCGACGCAATAACCTTGATTAACGAATTGATTGAGCTGATCACGGGCAAGCCGAGCGGCTACGCCAGCCTGAGCGCCGCACAGGCGCGCCTGCGCGAGCTGACCGATAAGCGCAACATGCTGGTCATCCTTGATGACATCTGGGATGAGGGCGTGCCACGAGACATCATAGCAGCGTTGAGTGAGACTTGCGCCTGCCTGCTGACCACGCGTCGCCCTGATGTAGCCACGCGCTTGAGGGCGCAAGCGCCGCTGAATGTGAACGAGATGACCAATGAAGAGGCGACTCAGATGTTGGTGCGCTGGCTGCCTGAAAAACCGAGCAATCTGAGCGCGGTCAGCCAGATGGCGGCGAAGCTGGGCGAGTGGCCGCTGCTGCTAGAGTTGGCGAGCGCCTACTTGCGTGAACTAGT
>JANWYI010000180.1 GCA_025055255.1 Anaerolineae bacterium
GAACGACCCGTTGAGGGTATTGAAACTTGGCGTCTGGGGCGTCTTTGGCGGCTGAGGCGTCTGTTGCAACCGTGAACGACCCGTTGAGGGTATTGAAACTGGGTGGAATTGCGCAGAAAGTCCAGAATCGAAACTAGGTTGCAACCGTGAACGACCCGTTGAGGGTATTGAAACAGGTAAATACCGTCGGCGACCGCCCTTAGCAGGGCAACGTTGCAACCGTGAACGACCCGTTGAGGGTATTGAAACAGGTATACGCCGTCGGCGATGGCTCGCAACAGGGCGAGTTGCAACCGTGAACGACCCGTTGAGGGTATTGAAACATCTGGAGGCGCCACGCCTCCTGGGCGCTGAACGTGTTGCAACCGTGAACGACCCGTTGAGGGTATTGAAACGAAGTCGCAGCCGCCGTGGAAGCAGCTAAGGCAGAAGTTGCAACCGTGAACGACCCGTTGAGGGTATTGAAACCTAGATAAATATAGTCCGCTACCGCGCGCAACAGCGCGTTGCAACCGTGAACGACCCGTTGAGGGTATTGAAACCACTGGTGGCACCCATATGTCGTTTGGCATCATGACGGTTGCAACCGTGAACGACCCGTTGAGGGTATTGAAACACTACGACGACGAAGATCTTCT
>JANWYI010000181.1 GCA_025055255.1 Anaerolineae bacterium
ATCGTCAACCTGGCGACCACGCTGCCTTCCGCGCCCGGCTACCTCGGCACCTTCCACGCGCCGGGCATCGCCGTGCTCAGCGCCTATGGCCTGGAGCCGAACATCGCCGCCGCCTACACTATCACCCTGCACGCCGCGCTCTGGTTGCCCATCACCGCGCTGGGCGCGTTCTTCATGGCACGCGAGGGCCTGCGTTGGGATAAGGTCGAGGCCGAGTATCAGGAGCTGCAGCAGGTGGAGTCGCCTTCATGAGAATCGGCGTGATCGGCGCCGGCCCCGCCGGCCTGGCCGCCGCCTACGACCTGACGCGCGCCGGCCACGCCGTCACCGTGTACGAAGCCGCGCCCGAGGTGGGCGGGCTGGCCTCCGGCTTCAAAGCCCCGCACTGGGAATGGTCGCTCGAAAAGTTCTACCATCACTGGTTCCAGAGTGATAAGGCCATCCTCGGGCTGATCCGCGAGCTGGGCTGGAGCGACCAAGTGATCTTCCCGCGCCCATACACGGTGGCCTACGTCAACGGCAGGTTCCAGCCGCTTGACTCTCCACTGCAGGCATTGCGCTTCTTCCTCGGCAACTTCTCGCTGCTGGATACGCTTCGCTTCGGCGTAGTAACGGCCTACCTGCGCCTCACGCCGT
>JANWYI010000182.1 GCA_025055255.1 Anaerolineae bacterium
TTGCTCTTTTTTGCGCAACCAGAGCAAGCCAATGCCGAAGACATGCCGCCTGACTGCGTACTGTGTGCGCGCCAACAAAAAGACCACTGCGCCAAAGATCAGCCATGGCGCGAACAGGTTATTCAGGAGCTGTGACGCAGTAAGTCCTTCCAATGGCATAGTCAGTTTGCGCTCTGCTTTGCTTCTTGAGCAAGGCGCACTAGCTCGACAAAATCATTCAGCTTGAGCGACGCGCCGCCGACTAACGCGCCGTCAATCTCAGGCATTCGCATGTAATCTGCCATATTTTCAGGCTTCACGCTGCCGCCATACTGAATGCGCACGCGCTGTGCCTGCGCCTCACCGTACAGTTCAGCGAGCACATTCCGTACTGCTTCTTTGATGGTCTGGTTAGCGTCCTCAGGCGAGGCATTTCTGCCTGTGCCAATTGCCCAGATTGGCTCATAGGCGATCACGATGTTCGGCAATGACTCGGCTGGAATGCCTTCCAATGCAGCGCGCACTTGTGCACCGACGAACGCGAGCGTCTCGCCTGCCTCGCGCTGCGCCAAAGACTCGCCCACAGCAATAATCGGCTTGAGTCCGCCTGCCAAGAGCGCTTTTGCCTTCGCGTTGATCATGGCGTCTGT
>JANWYI010000183.1 GCA_025055255.1 Anaerolineae bacterium
GACAGAAGCAAACGCACGCGCCAAGTATTACCCGCCACAGTAAATCGTGCTTTCAGGAGACAAAGCAAGGTTGCGATGAACACACTGGTCAAACGTTTAGGACAGGCTCTGCTGGTCGCATGGGCGTTGTTGGCGCTCGTGCCTGTGGCGAATGCAATCCGCGTCGTGCGCGAGTACGCCGTGAACCACCTAACTCTCGAAGAGTGGTACAGCATGGCGCCAATAGCTATCGCTATTCATGACGGCACATTCAGCCTGTCCCAGCTCTTCGAACCCGTCAACGAACACCTGTTCGTCCTCACCAAACTTGTCCTCGCCCTGCACACAGGCTTGACACACTTCAATCAGACCTTCGGACAGCACCTGAACCTGCTCCTGAGCTTGCTGATTTGGTCAGGTGTGCTGGGCTTGCTGTGGTCTCAGGACAGATTGGCTGCGCTGCTGGCTGCACCGCTCCTGAGCCTGTCCGTGCTGAACGTGCGGCAAGCCTTCAACTGGTTGATGGCAACTCAGAGCGCTTTCCTTTTCCCTGTATTGGCAATTCTGATCATCGTGACGGTCTTCCAGCGCATGCCGATAAGTTGGCGTGCGTTGCTGAGCGCAATGGCAGTAGCCTTCCTC
>JANWYI010000184.1 GCA_025055255.1 Anaerolineae bacterium
TTCACGCCGTGGTCATTTGCACCTGAGTACAGCCGTGCAGCTATCGGCAGCAATTCAATGGAAGGCACGGCGTATGTTGGCATTCTCACAGTCATTTTGAGCCTGATCGCGCTGTTCCGCCGCACTGAGCGCGCAGGCTTGTGGCTCATCATCGCTATTGCCTGCATGATTTTCTCGCTTGGCGGTCTGCTCAAGGTCGTTAACGACCTAGCCGTGGTCAACATTGCAGGCTTTGAGACCTACATTCCCATGCCTTATGCGCTGCTGCAGGAGCTGCCGTTCATCAACGTGGCACGCACGCCGGGACGCTTCAATGGCACTGCTGGACTAGCGCTGAGCGTCTTGGCTGCTTACGGCACGACATGGCTGCTGGAGCACCTGCCGCGTCCGCGTCTGCTGAGCGCGCCGATCATCCTGAGCGCATTCAGCATCCTGATTCTGCTTGACTATCAGCTCTTCTTCCCTTACATGCGGCATCCCGGTCAGCTACCTGCCTACCTGAGCGAATTAGCTACGCGCGATGATGTCCGTGCTGTGCTGGATGTGCCGTATAACGACTACGTGGCACAAAAAATTGCGCTGTGGCACCAAGTGACGCATCGCAAGCCGATGATCGCAGG
>JANWYI010000185.1 GCA_025055255.1 Anaerolineae bacterium
CATCGAAACGGGGGCGCCAGAGCGCACAGACAAAAGCAGCGGATTTTTGTGGTCACCAAATTTTTTGCCAATGATTTCTTCGAGTTCCGCCAGCGCCTGCGCTACCTGTTCTTTCAGCCCCTCCGGATAGTTGCGGCCATGTGCGTAATAGTGGCTGCAGACCTCAGTTGAAATTGTGAAACCCGGCGGTACTGGAATGCCCAGGTGGGTCATCTCGGCAAGGTTGGCGCCTTTGCCGCCCAAAAGCATTTTATCCTGTGCCTTGCCCTCAGTCTTTTTGGCGGAGAAAAAATAGACGTATTTTTGTGCCATTGCTCAGCGCACAACTTTTGCACAGGATGTAAAGACTTAGGATTGCTCGGGGGATGGATCATTGTCAAGCATTGGTTATTTAGGAACAAAGGACATGCAACCCTGTGTTTTTTATACCTTTGCTTGGGTGATTACCGATTAAGGTCCCCGAGCAATAGTTGGCACCTCCAACTGCATGCTATCACACAAATTCCCGTAATCCAGTTGCCCAATTTTGCCGATGGTATCGTATGCGCTACCAATGGCAGTGCATGAAGCACCCTGGCTGGGAATACCCCGAAATCTATTCGGCAGTTACCGTACAC
>JANWYI010000186.1 GCA_025055255.1 Anaerolineae bacterium
AGGCGAACGTCGCCGCTCGCCTCTGCTGCACAAGACATGCTAGGCTATGCGCTAGGCAATCGGCATTGTGAAGCTGAACTTAGAGCCTTTGCCTAGCTCGCTTTCTACCCAGATACGTCCGCCGTGCATCTCAACAAGGCGCTTGGTGATGGTCAAGCCTAAACCTGTGCCGCCAGCGCGCCGCGACGGCGAACCGTCTACTTGGCGGAACTGCTCAAAGATGATGTCCAGATGTTCGGGCGCGATACCGATGCCTGTATCCTCAACGCTGACCATCACTGTCTTATCATCTGGCACATGCTGCGCTGTGATGCGAATGTAACCTTCATGCGTGAACTTCACAGCATTGCTGACCAAATTGTCCAGAATCTGGCGCAGGCGCACATGATCAGCGTAGACAGGCGGCAAGTCAGCAGGTACTTCTACCTTGAAAGCGACAGGCTTATCCTTGACCAAAATGGCATTGGTGCGCTGAACTTCCTCAACTACTGCGCCAACTGGCAGGGCTTCACGGTCTAGCTCAAGGCGACCTGCCTCGATCTTGGCGAGGTCGAGGATATCGTTGATCATGCTGAGCAGGTGCTTACCGCTTTCATAGATGGCTCGCACATCTTC
>JANWYI010000187.1 GCA_025055255.1 Anaerolineae bacterium
GCGAGCTGATCAGCAGAGCAGCGATAGCTGGAATTGCCTCACTGCGCTCCTGTTCGCTCAAGCGATAGTCAGGATCAACGGCAACCTGCTGAATGAGCAGCTCGCGGTCGCGCGGGTCAAGCGAGACAGCAGGCAAGATCGCCTCTGTCAGTGCATCTACGAGTTCAGCAGCGGTCTCAGGCGCGCCGATCATCTCGTCTAGGCGAATGCGCACATTCTCGAACCAGCCAAGCGCAATAACTGGCAGGTGAAGCGCTGCTTGCCAGCGTCTGACCATAGCGTTTACGTTCAGCCATGCACTTGCCACGTCGGGATAGCCATTTGGCGGACTCCAGCTGAAAGGCAAATGACCGAGTTTTTCCAGCAGGCTGAGCAGCCACCAGTAATTCTCGGTCACCTCTAAGCCTGTTACGCGCATCAGGGCGACAATAAACTCCATTGGACGGCGCAACTTCTGTCCGCTGCTGTTCATGAACTCAGCGCTAGTGAAGATATGGCGCAACACGGCGCGAATATCCCCATCTGTTGCCCTAAAAACTTGCGCTGCACTTGTTACGAGCGATTCAGGCGGCTCATCGCTCACAAAGTGACGGCACAGCTTGGCAGCGATGAA
>JANWYI010000188.1 GCA_025055255.1 Anaerolineae bacterium
CCAACATGCCCACGCCGATGATCGGCGCTGCATCGCTTGTCTCTCTGCTCACCAAGCCTGAGTATCTATCGCTCATCAAAAGTCCTTTCTAACCGATTAATTTTGATATCTCAGGAGACTTCCTCTGCGCTGTGCGCTTGCTCAGTCTCGACTGCAGCGCGCCGCAGATTCTCCTCTAGCAGCCGCCGCAAGATTTCTTCGCGTCCTGAGTCCGTGCGCAGTTGATCGGCTAGGTCTAGCCAGCCGTAGGCAGCTAAGACTGCCCGATCTAATCTATCATGCAGCGCTGCAATCTGAGGCGCGATCTCGCGCGCTGCGCTCGGTATGCGCACTTTTAATCTGCCCGTTCGATATGCCTCGACTGCATTGTACAGGTTCGTCAACGTCCGATCTTTGAGGAGCCGCTCTGCGCCCTGTGCAGCCTGCGGCGACTCCAGCACCTCAGGCGGATTCAGCCACGCCTCGCGGACGCGATGCAGCTCTGCCGCCACCTCTGCTATCGCCTTGTACTCAGGCGACTCGGTCGGCTCGCGTCCTGGCGGATAGGGCATGGGAAAGGTCTCGAACGTTGTAGTCGGCGTGTAGCGCGGGCGATCCTCAAGCGAAGT
>JANWYI010000189.1 GCA_025055255.1 Anaerolineae bacterium
CTTTAGTTTCAATACCCTCAACGGGTCGTTCACGGTTGCAACCCAAGAGGTAATTGGCGTCATTGTTGAATGGCGCGATGGTTTCAATACCCTCAACGGGTCGTTCACGGTTGCAACGCAGCGCGCTCGCGCCCCTGCCCTGCGCAAAAGCGAGTTTCAATACCCTCAACGGGTCGTTCACGGTTGCAACCTAGCTGTCAGCGTTATGTCGTGCTACCGTGCGAGTTTCAATACCCTCAACGGGTCGTTCACGGTTGCAACATGAAAGCACGATGCAACAGGTGACAGACGGAAAGTTTCAATACCCTCAACGGGTCGTTCACGGTTGCAACGACTGGAAAAGCAAACCGCCGCCGCTGATCCGCTCTGTTTCAATACCCTCAACGGGTCGTTCACGGTTGCAACCGCTTACGCTTCCGTGCGAGGGCTTGGATCTTCGCGTTTCAATACCCTCAACGGGTCGTTCACGGTTGCAACTCAAAGAAGCCGCGAAAGAGCGCTTTCGCCGCAAGGGTTTCAATACCCTCAACGGGTCGTTCACGGTTGCAACCCCCAAGGAGTGCGAAATGGACTACTTTAACAAGGATAGTTTCAATACCCTCAACG
>JANWYI010000018.1:0-38501 GCA_025055255.1 Anaerolineae bacterium
TCAGCCTAGAGTGCGCTTTTCAACAGCTGGAGCTGACCTTTGCTAGTTACTACGAGAGTGTGCTGGATTTGCTTGAGGAGGATAAGTCTGATCACAAACTGCTAGAGATTGTTTGTGGTCCAGTTATTGAGGCAACACGCATTGATGCAAGGAAGTTAGAGGCTTACCAATTGATCAAGCCTGCTACAAATGGACACTACGAGGGATTCACAGATCACTTTACACAGTACCTTCAAGCGCGTGCGCGTGATGTCGATCTGTGGGAACTCTGGACAAAAACTGAGCGTGCCTTACGCGACTTTGTCGAAGACAAGATGCGTGTCTTGCATGGCAGCGATTGGGAGAATAAACTGGCAACGCAGTACGATGAACTCAGGCTGATATTCGAAAAGTGCCGTCGTTTTCGAGAAAACTCGCGTAAATTTCAGGGTGATTGTGTCTCCACGCGACTGATAGACTACGCTAGCAGCCCTATGGACTACTGGGCAATCATTGAGCTTCACTGGTCGAGATTCAGTCCGCCTTTGCAAGGCACCAAGAAAGAATGGCAGAAACGCTTTGAGCTGATCAAGGCTGTACGCGATCCAATGGCGCACAGCGCAGAACATACATTGCCACCTGACCATATCAAGCGCGCTGAAATCTTCTGCAAAGAACTTTTAGATGCAATGCAAAACAGCACGTCTTCCCAGCGCTGAATGCCTTCATGCTGTCATCGCCTCAGGGCTGAGCGGACTTGCAAGCTCAGCCTTTCTCATCACCTTTGCTTATTCCACGTGACAAATTACTTGCCTTTTCGTGATAAATTGCACTAGGCAAGTTCAGCAAAATTCTCTAAAATCTCAGTTAACTTCAAATTTCGCTCAAGTTTTATAGGATTTGAGGCTATGCAAGCAGAACTGAATAGCCGCACAGTGCCGCTCGGCATGGCTGTGCCACAAGAGCGCGCTGCAAGCGGTTGGCGTAACTTAAGCGTGCTGCGCAACATCAAGATCGGCACGTTTCATATTGGCTCATCGCTCGCCGATATTCTCGCTTCAGGCGTGTGGAATCGCATCATGATCAAGGAACTGGGCTTTGCCGCAACGCCAATCGCGTTGTTGCTGGCACTGCGCTACTTCCTTGCGCCGCTCTCAGTCTGGATCGGTCGCCGCTCAGACTTGACGAATTGGCGCGGCTATCGGCGGCTGCCATACGTCTGGGGCGGCAGGCTAGTTATGGCACTCAGCTACGTCTTGCTGGGCGTGGCGACGCTTGAGCTGGCAGGCAGTTACAATCCTTGGACTCGTGATTTTTCATTCGACCTGATGAATGTCACGGTCACGACAAACGCAGGCAGTTTTCTGGGCTGGCTTGGCGTCGTGACGGCGCTTGTCCTGTTCAGCGTCGGCTCGACTGTTAGTAGCACGACGTTCCTCTCACTGGTGCATGACCGCACGCCTGCACATCAGCGCACACGCGCGATCAGCGTGATCTGGTTCTTCCTGATTCTCGGCTTTGCAGTCGCTGGCGTGTTGTACAGTCGCTTGTTGCCAGAGTACACGCGCGATGGCTTCCTCGCGCTGATGCTGATCGCGCCTGCTATCATGATGGGCATTTGGATTTTCTCGCTCTTCGGCGAGGAAATGCCAGTCAAGCGGCGCGCCGAGCGCAGCGCTGAGAAACCTGAGCCATTCTGGCAGACGATGAAGCAGGTCTGGGCAAGCCGACAGACGCGACTGTTCTTCTTGTTCCTTGCGCTGACCAACGGCTTGTTCTACACGCAAGATGTCATCTTGGAGCCGTTTGCAGGGACTGTTTTCGGGATGCCGCTCTCAACGACCAATCGTTTCTCAGCCTACTGGGGCAGCATGACCTTGCTCTCAATCGTGCTGAGCTTGATCGCGCTGCGGCGCTTTCCGAATCGCGTCAATAACATGAACCTCTCGCGCTGGGGCGTGATCCTGCTCATAGCGACGTTCGTCATGTTCGCGCTCAGCGCCATGCTGTACATTCGTCCGCTAGTGACCGTTGCTCTGGTCACAATGGGCTTCGGTCTAGGCATGTGGACAGTCGGCACACTTGGCTTGATGATGGCGATGACGCGCGCTTGGGGCGCTGGTCTGTACCTTGCGCTGTGGACAGTTGCTTCGACGTTGGCGCGTGGCTCAGGTGTGGCGCTTGGCGGCGTGCTGTTCGACATAGCGCTTGTCATTCTTGGCGGGAACAAAGCGTTTGCTTATGGCAGTGTGTTCTTGCTCCAAAGCATCGGCTTCCTGTTGACCTTGTTCATCCTAGCGCGTATCAGCCTTGCCGAATTTGAGCGCGAGGCGCCACAACGCGAGGTCGTTTTCGCTGATAGCATGGCGTAGAGGCACTTTCGCTCAGCTTTGCAGTGCGCCTTGTGTGTAGTACACAAGGCGCATTACTTTTTACAAAAGATTCTTTCTAAATCTAAACTTTTGGTGAGCATTGCTTGCAAAGTCTACACAAATCCTCTACCATACTTAAGCTGAGTGAGTTAGGAAGTTAACTGAGGCGAATATGCATCGTGTTGGTGTTGTGGTCGCCGTTTTATTGGCGATGAGTGTGCTGCTGCTATTGGCAGATGCTCTCACGCCACCACAAATCGGTTTAGCGCAAGGAGATGTGGCTGTGACTGCCACGCCGATGAAGAGCTATGCAGGCAAAGTCCGTGCGCCTGAATTTCCCGTCGGCTTAGACTGGCTAAACGTGCCTGAGCCGCTCACCATGACACAGCTGCGCGGCAAAGTTGTGTTACTGGACTTCTGGACGTATGGCTGCATTAATTGCATTCATGTTATCCCTGATCTCAAACGGCTAGAGACAGAATTTCCGAATGAGCTCGTCGTCATCGGCGTGCACAGCGCTAAGTTTACTAACGAAGGCGAGACCGAGAACATCCGCTACATCGTCAAGCGCTACGGCATAGAGCATCCTGTGGTCAATGACCGCAACTTCATCTTGTGGCAGACCTACGGCGTGCGCGCTTGGCCGACGTTCATGCTGATTGATCCGCAGGGCAAGGTGCTCGGCTATTACAGTGGCGAAGGCGTCTACGAGGCGATGCGTCCTGCTATTGCGGGCATGATTGCTGAGTTTGACGCCAAAGGCATGATTGATCGCACGCCGCTACGCCTAGCACCTGAGCGTGAGCGTCGTGCGCCTTCACTCTTGGCTTTTCCTAGCAAAGTGCTAGCAGACTCGCGTGGCAGACGGCTCTTCATCGCGGACACGAGTCACAATCGTGTGATCGTAGCCGATTTGGAGACCTATGCTGTACAGCAAGTGATCGGTAGCGGCATGGCAGGGCTACGCGACGGCACTTTTGCCGAGGCGATGTTCAACTGGGTACACGGCATGTCGCTGAGTCCTGATGGTGAGACGCTCTACATCGCTGACACAGGCAACCACGCCATTCGCGCCGCTGATCTGCGCAACGGCACGGTCACTACAATCGCAGGCACAGGTCAGCAGAACCGAGATTGGCGGAATCGGCTGCGTGGCGGCGCTGCGCTGGAGACGCCGCTCAATTCACCATGGGATGTCCACTACCAAGACGGCGTCATCTACATCGCCATGGCAGGTCCACACCAGCTCTGGATGCTTGACCTTGCCAATAGTCAAGTTGCACCGTTTGTCGGCAGTGGACGTGAAGGCATTGTAGATGGCGCGTTGCTGGAAAGTGAGTTGGCGCAGCCGAGCGGAATCGTCGGCGCTGACGGCGTGCTGTACTTTGCAGACGCCGAGTCTAGCGCCATTCGCAAGGTTGACTTGGCTGCCAAGCGCGTCCAGACCATTGTCGGCACTGGTCTGTTTGATTTCGGCGATGTAGACGGCGTCGGCAACACTGTGCGTTTGCAGCACGCGCTCGGCTTGACGCTCGGCGCTGACGGCAAGCTATACGTAGCTGATACGTACAATCACAAGATCAAAGTGATCGATCCTGTCACGCGCGAGAGCCGCACACTGCTAGGCAACGGCGCAGGCTTCCGCGATGGCGACGATCCGCAATTCTGGGAACCGGGCGGTATCAGCTATGCAGACGGTAAGCTATATGTAGCTGACACAAACAATGACGCTATTCGAGTTATTGACCTTGCTACACTGACTGTCAGCACGGTTGTCTTTCCTAATCCCGAACGGCTTGCCTTGAACGCGCCTGCTGAGGCAGCTGATGAGACGCCGCCTGAGGACTTCTTTGGCACGGTTGTGCGTTTGCCCGCTCTGACCGCAGCGCGTGGCGCTAGTCAGATCGTCCTGAACATTCAGTTGCCTGAAGGCTACAAGCAGAACAATCAAGCGCCTTTCACACTGCGCTTCTACAACAACACGCCGATTGCGCGCGTCGCGCCTGCTGATAACAACCTAAGCCTTATCACGCCGCCAATGCCCGTGCGAATGCCTGTCATGCTCAGCGAAGGCGAGGCACTTATCACGCTGGACGCCGCGATTTTTTACTGCGAAGCCGTCAATGAGACGCTGTGCTTTCCTGCCTTCCTGCGCTTTGAGCTGCCGCTGCGCGTTGCCGCTGAGGGCGCCGCTGAGATAGCCATTGACTACCTGCTCGTGCCGCCACAGCTGAATTGACCGCGCCAAAAGGCGAGTCGAGTTGTGTTCACCAACACAGCATTCGACTCGCCGCAGAGACAATGAAGGACGCACTTGCGCGCCTGCCACACTCAGCTCTCGGCAAGTTTGGCGCGCACGGCTCTTGCTGCTTGCACCATGTTGCGCAGCGCAGGCACAACCTCTTCCCAACGGCGCGTCTTTAAGCCGCAATCTGGGTTAACCCAGAGCTGCTGCGGCGGGATGACGCGCACAGCGCGCTCAATCAGCGCCTCAATCTCCTGCGCAGACGGCACGCGCGGCGAATGAATGTCGTATGTGCCAGGTCCGATGTCATTCGGATAGCGGTAGTGTTGAAAGACCTCTAGCAGCTCCATCTTGGAGCGCGACGCCTCAATTGAGATGACATCAGCATCAAGGCGCGCAATTGCCTCGATAATATCAGCAAACTCAGAGTAGCACATGTGTGTGTGAATTTGTGTGCTGTCTTCGACACCGCTAGAAGCCAAGCGGAAACACGCGACTGCCCATTCAAGATAGGCAGGCTGTTCAGCCTTGCGCAGCGGCAAGCCTTCGCGCAGAGCAGGCTCATCAATTTGGATAATCCGAATGCCGGCGTTCTGCAGATCGATCACTTCCTCGCGCAGTGCCAAAGCGATCTGTTGACAAGTCATTGAGCGCGGCTGATCGTCGCGGACAAACGACCACTGCAAGATGGTGACCGGTCCAGTGAGCATTCCCTTTACAGGGCGTTCTGTGAGCGATTGCGTATAGGTTGACCACTTAACCGTCATTGGTGCAGGACGGGCTACGTCGCCATAAATAATTGGCGGACGCACGCCGCGTGAGCCATAGCTTTGCACCCAGCCGTGCTTGGTGAAGGCGATACCTGTCAGCTGCTCGCCAAAGTACTCGACCATGTCTGTCCGCTCAAACTCGCCGTGAACCAGCACGTCAATGCCGAGTTCCTCTTGCAGACGAACTGCGCGCTCAATTTCCGCTTTCAGGAAAGCCTCGTAGGCTTCTTGTGTCAGCTCGCCCTTGTTGAAGGCGTTGCGCTTAGCGCGGATTTCTGCGGTTTGCGGGAAAGAGCCAATGGTTGTGGTTGGCAGGAGCGGCAGATGGAATTGCGCAGCCTGCTGTGCTTTGCGCTCGGAATACGGACTGCGCCGAGTCAGCATGGTCTGATCGATCTGCGCTTGGCGACGGCGCACTTCAGGATTATGCGTGCGCGGCGAGCGACGTCGGCTCTCGATAGCAGCGCGACTCTCGGCAAAAATCGCTGCGACTGACTCGACGCCTTCGTTGATGGCGCGCTTGAGCGCAACGAGCTCATCCAGTTTTTGGCGCGCAAAGGCTAACCAAGACTTGAGCTCTGCGTCAAGCTCGGTCTCAAGCGCTAAATCGTGTGGCGTGAACATCAGAGAGCAGCTCGGTGCAATCTGCAAGCGCTCTGTGCCAAGTCTCTCAGCGGCGCGCTGAATCTTTGCGAATGCTGCATCCAAATCTGTCCGCCAGACGTTGCGTCCATCTACAATGCCAAGCGACAGCACCTTGTCATCAGGCAGATGTGCCAACACATCATCAAGCTGCTGCGGCGCGCGGCAGAGATCAATGTGCAGACCTGCCACAGGCAAATTGACTGCTAGGCTCAGGTTGTCTGCCAAGGCGCCGAAGTAAGTCGCCACCATGATTCGCAGTTGGCTATCGCGGCTGAGTGCAGCGAACGCAGTCTGATAAGCGGACTTAGCCTTTTCATCAAGGTCTAGCACAAGGCATGGCTCGTCAATCTGAACCCAGTTGGCGCCTGCCTGCGCTAGGCGATTCAGCAGCTCTACGTAGACAGGTAGCAAGTTAGATAGCTCGTCGAGCGGCGTGTGCGCGCGCAGTGACTGATCAAGCTGCTCAGCGGCAGGCTTGCTCAGCAATAAGAAGGAGACAGGTCCAAGCAGGACAGGTCGCGTGTGAATGCCTGCGGCGCGCGCCTCGAGGAATTCATCAACAGCTTTGGTCGAGGTCAGCGCAAAGCGTTGCCCTACAGCGATCTCAGGCACGATGTAGTGATAGTTCGTATCGAACCATTTGGTCATCTCCATAGCAGGCACGTCCACGCCTTGCCGCTGCAGACCGCGCGCCATAGCAAAGTAGGTGTCGAGCGCGTCCAGAGGCAAAGCGCTGTAACGCGCTGGAATTGCGCCTAGCGCAAATGCCATGTCCAGCACGTGATCGTAGAGCGAAAAATCGTTAGACGGAATGACATCTATGCCTGCAGCTTGCTGCAAACGCCAATGTGCCAGACGCAGCTGGCGCGTAGACTCCAGAAGCCCGTCTTGATCGATCTTGCCTGACCAGTAGCCTTCGAGCGCTTGTTTCAACTCGCGCTGCACGCCAAAACGCGGATAGCCTAGATTTGCCACAAGTGCCATTGTTCTCACTCCTGATTAGGTAAAGGTGGCACTGGAATTGGACGATTATTGTCATCCACTGCCACAAGTACAAATGAGCCTTCGCAGGCGAGCGTGCGCTCGTTACGGCGCATTGGCTCTACCCATAGCTCGACATTGACAGTCATCGAAGTGCGTCCAACTTTGACCAAGCGCGCCACTAGCTCGACAATTGTGCCAACAGGGACAGCATGATGAAAGTCTATGGGCGCTGCTGTGGACTGTGACCACTTTTTGCCTGCACCAGTGCGTAGCACATATGAACGCTGCTTGATCCATCCACGCCATTGCCTGTCCGCCGAACAGCGTGTCGTAGTGATTAGCGCTGCCGGGAAAGATCGGATAGACCATGCGAGTCTCTGATGGTACACCTTGATCCATGCTCATTCACCCTGTTGAAATAAAAATGCTCACTGCAAGTCGTAGTGAGCGTGAGAAGCTCGGCTTCCAAATTGACTGGATGCCACTTTGACCGCTCAACCTTTTGACGCGAAGGTCAGCATTGGACTTATGATTTGCAGACAGGCACTCAGACTTTCGCCGTTGCGCGCTAGTGTCGGAGTTTCACTGAGCTTCCCCTGATCTTTCAGCCGTTCACGGTAGATCAGCTCTGCAAATGTTTGTCAGTGACGAGCGGCTGCATGTGCAGCCAGTTCCTGTCTTCGGCTACTAAGCATATCAAGGCAGTGAGCAAGGCGCAACACTCTGCTTGCGATTATCTCAAACTGGCACGCTGTTCATTTTTTTTGACCCTTTCTGAACCTCAAAAGACTCTTTACATCCTAAAAAAACGTGCTATAGTTATTGCAGTGTGACACTCCGACAGGTCAGAGGCAGGCTGTTTTCAGGGTAACGTGCTAACGCCTTGCGGAAATAGCATTCGGTTCGAATCCGATCATTCTTGTCTGTCCCTCGCATTGACCTTGTTACGGAGTGTCACCTCTCTTAATGGCTTATTAGTGAAGCGAGAGAAGGACAATGGGACGTAGGCGCAGTGGCGGGTTATTATCCCTTTTGCCTCCTTTGTTAAACGCAGAACGGACAGAGCGAGGTGAGCGAGATATGACGAAGCGTAAGCGTGAAGTGATCATTAAGGATACACATCGCGGCTTGCTCTATGAAGATGGCGTGCTGGTGCGCGTGCTGGAAGCTGGACGCTACGAAATCCCTGCTGAGCGCCCGCGCTGGCTAGAGCGCCTATTCGGACGCCTGCCTCAGAAAGAGATCGTGCTGGTGGACATGCGCGAGCGCGATCTGCTGCTCAAAGGGCAGGAAATTTTGACGGCTGACAAGGTCGCGCTGCGCGTGAGCGTGATCGTCCAGTTCCGCGTGATCGATCCGCGCGCTGCTCTGCACGCCGTTGCCAACTATGAAGATCGCCTGTACAGCGATGTGCAGCTGGCTGCGCGCCGCTCGCTCGCCTCAATGACTCTGGAGGCTATTTTGACCAATCGCAATCAGCTGAGCGAGGACATCCTGCGCGACGTCAAAGGTGCAGCCGCTGAGTACGGCGTCGAGATTCGCCGCGCCGACGTGAAAGACATCATCTTCCCCGGCAACCTGCAGGACATCATGAACCGCGTGCTCGCCGCTGAGCGCATGAGCCAAGCGCAGCTAGTGGAAGCGCGCACCAAGGCTGAAGTCCAGCAGATTGAAGCGCAGGCGAAGGCGGAAGTGCAGCGCGCCGCTGCGCAGGCTCAGGCGGAAGCGCAGCGGATTGCCACAGAGGCGGAGATTCGCGCCCTGCGCGAGCGCGCCGAAGCCGCCGCGATCTACGCACAGCATCCCGCGCTCTTGCGCCTGAACGAGCTGGAAACGCTGCGCGAGCTCAGCCGCAACGCCAATGCACGGCTCTACATCAATTTCAACGGCGATGGACACGCCGAAGGAGAAGATTAGAGCGCTTGATGAGCTCAGGGCGGAAGAATTTCCGCCCTGAGTGTTTACGTATCCCTTGCCGATGCATAGCCTCTATACAGTAATAGTACCCGCTCATACCTGCTTGACGAGAGGCAACTTTACGCAGCTGCTTGCACAGCATAAATTTGTGCTACAATAAGGCAACGCTTTGTGCTGTGTAGCTGAAAGGAAACCCTGCCTATGCTCACGCCCGCTCAGTTCCGCCAAATCGTGGACCTGTGCGCGCCGCACATGCAGACCACTCCAGAACGCCAAACTATTTTCGACGAGACCTTCCTGCCAACAGCCTCATTCAGGAACGACATCAACTGGGAAGGTGCGACAAACACATTTGTGACACACCTGTTGCGTGTGCTTCACGAGAAAGTGCATCGCCATAACGGCGAACACCCTTGGCGCACGCTGCTCGTCCGCTTGAAGGCGCGCTATGGCTCAGACCTTCACGCCTACATCGACTCGTTCCTACCACTGATTGACTCTTTGCAGCCGAACGAACCGCTCCCCGGCTTGACGCTCACGCTCTTCCTCAGCTACGCCCGCGCCGATGATGAGATGTTCGTCCGCTTGCTCTACAACGATCTGACCAGTCGCGGCTTCAACGTCTGGTATGACCGCGCCAACATGCCTAATCGCGGACTCGGCTTCACGCAAGAGATCGCGCTCGCCATTGAGCAAGCCGACCGCCTGCTCCTCGTCTGCGGACCTGCGGCTTATCAATCTGAGTACGTGCGCATGGAATGGCAGCACGCCCTCAAGCACTGCAAGCCGATCATCCCTGTGGTGCGCCTTGGCGACTTCCCGCCGCCGATCCTCGACCAGCTCAGCGTCAATCCTGTAGACGCCGTTGACATGCGCAATAATAACGAATATGAAGCCGAGCGCGAGCACATCGTGCGCCAGCTGAAAGAGCCGCCACGACCGCTCGGTCAGCCGACTGGCGTCCCGTTGCCTAAAACATGGTACATTGAACGCCCAGAGGCAAAGCGCAAAGTTATTGGCGTGCTGACCGATGTAGGGCGCGAGAACACAGTCGCCATCAGCACCATTAACGGCTTGGCAGGCGTTGGCAAGAGCGTGCTGGCTGCAATGGTCGCCCGCGATTGCGAAGTGCGCCGCACTTTCCCTGATGGCATCACGCTGATCGAAGTCGGCTTTGGCGCCACGCCCGTGCAAGTGCAGACGCGGCTTGGCAAGTCGCTCGGCATTGAAGCATCGGAATTCAAGTCAGACGTCGAATACAACAAGCATTTGCTCATCCCTCGATTGCGCGGCAAGCGCATGTTGTTCATCCTCGATAACGTCTGGAAGCGCGAACAAGTGGAAGCTGTGCAGTGCGGCGTGGATCAGGTCAAGTTCATCGTCACCACGCGCCGCACCGCACTAGGTGAGCTGATCGGCTACAGCGTGCGCGTGGACGTGCTGACGCCTGAGGAAGGCGGCGAGCTGATCATCAGGCGCGCTGAGCTGAACACTAGCCAGCGCGCTGACTGCGAGGCGATCTCGCGCCACTTGAACGGCTTGACGCTCGCTGTCAGCGTTGCGGCTGCGAGGATCAAAGTCAAAGGCATGACGCCTGCGGCTTACCTTGAGGAGCTGCAGAAAAGCGGAAATCCGCTCCGTGAGCTGACTTTAGATGAGGATAGGTTCAGCGAGCCGAATGATCCTGAGCAGAACTTCGCTGCAGCGCTCAACTTGAGCTACAGAGATTTAAGCGAAGCGGAACAGCGCTACTTCAGACTGCTGGGCGTCTTTGCCGCCGACGGGACGTTTGATGCCGCAGCCGCTGCAGCTGTCTGGGAAATGCCAGAGGCAGAAGCAGCAGGAATCTTGAGGACGTTTGCAGAGCGAGAGCTGGTGCAGCAGGATGAGCACGGGCGCTACAGCCAGCACAGCCTGCTGCGCGCCTACGCCCGCGCCCTTGCGCGCGAGCGCGGCGAGCTGGACGCCGCTGCAGCGCGACATTTCGATCATTACCACAGCTTGCACGGCAATCACAATACAAACAACGATGAAACGCGCCATTCTGCTATTCATCTGGACTTCGAGAACATTCAGGCTGCTTTGGCATGGGCAACAGAGCGCAGTCCTGAACGCACTGCCGACTGGGCAAGTGCGCTAGCCTATTATATGTCTTTACATCAGCCCTACAGTGTACGGCGTGCAGTGTTGGAACAAGGTCTAGCTGCGGCTGCACGCGCTGAATATCCACTTGGTCGGGCGCATGTACTCAAGAGTTTGGGTGAGTTGGCAATCCATGAGGCAGATTATGCTGCTGCGAGGGGGTACTTGAGTGCTGCACTACGCTCGTTTAAAACAAGCGGCAATCAGCTCGGTGAAGCAGATACGCTTAGGGATTTGGGCTCGCTAGCAATGCTAGAGGTAGACTATGTCGCTGCACGAGAGTACTTAAGTGATGCGTTGAGCTTGTATAAGGTAATTCCTGAACAGGTAGGTCAGTCGCACACACTCAAGAGTCTAGGAGACTTGTCAATGTGTGAAGACGATTTTGCTACCGCACGAGAGTACTATGAGGCTGCACTGTGCTTATCTGAGGCAATCACAAATCAGCTCGGTCAGGCACATGCGCTCAAAAGCCTAGGTGAGCTAGCAATCCACGAGAATAACTACACGGCTGCACAGAAGTACTTAAACGCTGCACTTCATCTATATCAGATGATCTCTGACCAACATGGTGAGGCAAATGTGCTGAGGGGCTTGGGTACTTTGGCGATGTATGAGGCAAGATATGCTACCGCACGGGAATACTTGAATGCTGCGCTACACCTGTCCAAGTCAATTCCCGATCAGCATAGTCAGGCGCATGTGCTTTGCAGTCTAGGCGATTTGGCAATGTATGAAGCAGACTATGTGGCTGCACAAGAACGCTTGGATGCTGCGCTGCGCTTGTATGAAGCAGTCTCTGATTTGCGTGGTCAAGCGAATGCACTCAGGAGTCTAGGCGCGCTGGCGATTGTTGAGAATAACCGTGCCGCTGCTCAGGAATACTTGGACACTGCACTGCGTCTGTATCGATCGATTCCTGATCAACGCGGTCAGGCAAACACGCTCTTGAGTCTAGGCGAGCTGGCAATCCTTGAAAACGATTGTACTTCAGCACGAAGACATCTAGATGCTGCGCTGCGCTTGTATGAAGCAGTCTCTGATTTGCATGGTCAAGCGAACGCACTCAGGAGTCTAGGCGAGCTGGCGATTGTTGAGAATAACCGTGCCACTGCGCAGGAATACTTGGACACTGCACTGCGTCTGTATCAAATCATTCCTGACCAGCGCGGTCAGGCAAACACGCTCTTGAGTCTAGGCGAGTTAGAAAGTCTCAAGGCTGACTACGGCACGGCGCGTCAGCACTACACACAAGGTTTGGCGCTCGCACGTGAAGTTCACGACACAGCTTGCCAGATAAACTGCTTGATCGGCTTGGCGCACCTCGAGCGCTCACAGGGCAACTGCGAGGCTGCTTGTGCTCAGTATGCCGCGCTCCTCTCTCTAGCCGACAGCCTGCCCGCCTACGTCAACCATCCGACTATTCAAGACTTGAAGCGCGAAGCAGCAGAATGCTGCGGTAGGCAGACTACTTCGAGCGAGCAGTCGTTGCTAGAGACCGCGTCGTGCTTGCAACAGCTCACTGACATGCTCTTCGCATGGGTTCAAACGCCTGACCTAAATAGCTCCTGCGCTTACCTTAAGCTGCATCAGTCAGAGCTGCTGACTGATGCAGCTGAGGCTGCTTTGCAGAGGCTCGTTGAGCTAGGTTCAGACAGAGACATGCTGGTGGAGCGCCTTGAGCTGTTGCGAAAGGCGCGGCAGCAAGGCATTGAGGCGGCATATGCGCAGCTTGAGGTAGAGCAGCGCGAGCTGCAGCGTCTGGTCAGTATGATTAACATAATTCTGGAGGCTGATAACGATAGCACGCTTGCGCAGCTAATCGCAGGGATACAGAGCGCATTACTAGACCAAGCAGTTCAGCTGGCAGAAGAAGTCTTGCTAGACCTACCGCTTGAGATGCAGGAGAGGCTGAGAGAGCGCCTTGAGTGGTTGCGTCGGTTGCGGGGCGGGCAGGCGAGCTAGGCGGGCAGACGCTGCCGATCTGTCACGCTGATCGGCAGCGCCATGTAGACCGTTGTGCCTTGTCCGACGGCGCTCTCCAGCCAGACTCGTCCGTTGTGCGCGTCCACAACGGCTTTGACGAGGCTCAAGCCGAATGATCAAAGCCGCCTGAACCTGAGATCATAGCAAGATTTCAGCAGCTCTCGCCTGAGGGAAAGCGGCGCGTACAAGCATGGATCGCATGAGAGGCAATGCCTAGGGCAGGGTCGCCTTAGGCAACTGCCTTCGGTTAAAACGCATGGTTTCAGGCAGTCGAGGTGTTGTGCAGCGTCCAAGATAGTGAGAGAGTAGCCAACTGAGCGTTGTGCTACAGGTCACAAGGCGGGCATAAGATGGGACGATCAGCGCCGACTTTGACGGCATTGCGCAGCCTGCGCACGGAGATACTGATAATTGCAGCACGGCACGGCGCTTCGAACGTGCGCGTCTTCGGGAGCGTTGCGCGTGGGCAGGCAACTGAGGAGAGCGATGTAGACTTGCTGGTAGACCAAGACTGGTCGCGGCTCTCAGCGTGGGGCGGAGTCGGCTTGGCGCTAGAGCTAGAAGCACTGCTGGGCTGGCGTGTGGATGTGATCACGCCCGAAGAGCTAAAGCCGTGCATCCGCGAGCGCATTTTACGCGAGTCAGTGCCGCTATGAGGGAAGATCGGCTTTTCCTTGAAGATATTCAAGCGCGGATTGATCTGATCAGGACGTTTACAGCGGCAGGACGTGAAGCATTCATGGCGTCGCGTTTGATCCAAGAGGCTGTGCTGCGTAGCCTAGAGATCATTGGTGAAGCGAGTCGCCAGCTCTCGCAAGCGCTGCGAGAGGCACATCCTGAGGTGCCATGGCGGCAGATCATCGCCTTTCGGAACTTCGTCGCACATGCCTACTGGGACATCAGACCAGAGCGTGTTTGGGAAATCGTCGAGCGTGACCTGCAGCCGTTACAAGAGGCAATAAACGCCATACTCGCTGAATTGTCGTCAAAAAGTAGCCACGAAGGAGGCTAGGCGGGCAGACGCTGCCGATCTGTCACGCTGATCGGCAGCGCCATGTAGACCGTCGTGCCTTGTCCGACGGCGCTCTCCAGCCAGACTCGTCCGTTGTGCGCGTCCACAACGGCTTTGACGAGGCTCAAGCCGAGTCCAGAGCCGCGCGCGTGCGCTGCGTTAGGCTGCTCAGCGCGGAAAAAGCGCTCAAAGACTCGTGAGAGCGCCTCAGGCGGGATGCCGACGCCGTTATCGCTGACCTTGATCACGACGCAATCTTCGATCAGCTCGGCATGCACGCTCACTTTGCCGCCATCAGGCGTGAACTTGAGCGCGTTCTCCAGCAAGTTGGCGAGCGCTTGAGTCAGGAAGTGGCGGTCGCCGCGCAGTGGCGGCAAGAGCGGCTCACAATGGACTTCGAGGGCGATGTTGCGCTGTTCGGCTTGGCGGCTGAAGTCGCGCACGGCGGCTTCGATGATCGGCGCGATGTTCAGCTCGGTCAGGGCGAGCTTGCCGTTCTGCACGCGCTCTAGGTTCAGGATGTTTGAGACAATGCGTTCCATGCGCTGCAGCTCAGCGCGGATGATCCTCAAACTCTCGTGCAAATTGCTGTCAGGCGAGTCGCGCACCTCGTCTTGCAAGTTTTCTAGGGTAGATATAGCGGAGAATAGCGGATTCTTCAGCTGATGGCTGGTCATTTGTAGCATCTGCGTCTTGACCTTGTCCATGTCGCGCAGTTGGTGCGTAGCTTTGGTCAAATCGTCGGTCAGTTGGCGCTGCGCTTCATAGTTGCGGCTGTTGGCGATGGCAATCGCCGCTTGCGGACTGAGCAAGCCGAGCAGGTGCAGATCGTCGCGGTCAAAGCGCTTGCTATCCACGCCTGCCACAACTAACAGCACGCCTTGCACGTCCTGATCGATCAGGAGCGGCACGGCTACTGCTGAGCCAAAGCCTTGCTTGGCGTACGGCACATCGGGCGCGCCGCGCCAATCGCGGCTGTAGTTCTCAACGTGCTGCGTCTGGCGCGTCTTTGCCGCGCAGCCAACCAGACCTTCGCCGTAGGCGAGGCGCGCGCCGATGAACTTTGGCGAGAGGTTGTACTGCGCCGCCAGCTCTAGATAATCGCCGTGATTGAGGAAGATCAGCGCGCTATCGGCTTGCAAGATCAAGGCGGCGCGCTCAGCGATGGTCTCCAGCACTTGGGAGAGATTCAGGCTCTGCGTGATGGAGAGTCCAACAGCGCGGACGCTCTCCAGCTGCTGCGCGCGTCCGATCAGTGGCGCGATGATCTGAGTCTGCAGCATGGCGTAGCTGATCGCCAATGTGCCAAGCGCGCTCAGGGTGCTGCTCAGGTTGCGGTAGCGCAGCTCTGGGCTGAACAGCTCGCCTAGCACGCCGATGCTGAACAAGCTGACTCCAAAGAACGACCAGCGATTTTTCAGCTTGCGCCGTCGCTGCCAGAGCAGGGCGAGCGTGGCTGCGCTGATCAAGCCGTAGAGAATGATGCCGAAGTCGCTCAGGCGGTAAATCAACGCACCATCAGCGCGCACTTGGTAGCGCGAGGGCTCAGCGCTGATGAGCAAGATGGTCTGTAAGACAAGGACGCTCAGCACAGCGGCGTAAATCAGGCGTCTGGCAGGCTGAGTCTGTCCGCTGCTCAGCACAAAGACGAGCAAATAGGCGACGATGCAAGCGCCGGCAAAGCCGATCTCGGTCAGGCGCAAGCCAAAGCTGATCGGGTTTGGCTCAGCGTTAGTCAGGCTGCCTAGTCGGCTGATGAGGACGCCGCTGATCCATAGCATCATCAGGAGGACGAAAAGGGCATAGACGCGGCTGCCGACGCTGCGCGAATCTTGCGAGAGGATGAGCACGAGCATCAGCAGCGAGAGCAAAAGCGCCGCAGCGCTCGTGGTCAAGGCAACGCCGCTGAGTTCCATAGCGCGTCTCTATCGGCTCAGCCGCTCGGCTGCTTCTCAAAGCGGTAGCCGACACGGTGCTCAGTCAGGATGTAGATCGGATTGGCAGGATCAGGCTCAATCTTGCGGCGCAGCTGGCTGATGTAGACGCGCGGATAGTACAAATCTTCCGCGTATTCCTGTCCCCAGACCTGCTCCAGCAGCTCGCGTTGCGTCACGACGCGACCGGCATTCTCCAAAAGCACAGCGAGCAGCTTGAACTCGGTCGGCGTCAAATGCTCTTTCACGCCGCGCACAAAGACTTGGCGGCGCTTGAGATCGATCATCAGATGACCATCAGCGTAGCTTTTCTCATCTTCAGCGCTCACCATTGCCGCGCGGCGCAGGAGCGCACGCACGCGCGCGACAAATTCATCCATGCCGATAGGCTTCTCAAGGTACTCATCAGCGCCGAAAGTCAAGCCGCGCACAATGTCCTCTTCCGTGATCGCGTTCGCAGAGAGAACCATGATCGGCGTCTCGGCAACCTCACGAATGCGCTGGCAGACTGTCAAGCCGTCCATCTCTGGCATGACGATGTCCAGTACCACAAGGTCTGGACGCTCAATGTGGAACAGGCGCAAGCCTTCCAAGCCGCTCGCCGCTGTGAACACAGTGAAGCCTTCACGGCGTAAACGCTTGCTCAGCTGCTCTCGGATGTTCTGTTCATCGTCCACAATCAAGATTTTCATGCCACAAGCCTGCCTGTTTGCTTTGTCAGTGTGCGCTGCATTATAGCATAAGGCGCTCAAATGGACTTTTCAAGCGTTGTGGCATATCGAGAGTCTCTAAATTAGCAGTCTGAGCGAAAAGTGAGCGCAATTGACTGAGCGCGCTAAAATTGGATAGACTTATCGGCTGCGCGCAGCTATGCGTGCTTGAGGAGGACTTTCGCTTTGAGAAAACAGCTCTCAATCAGCCGCGTGCGGCTTTTTTTGACGCTCGGTTTGGCGGCGCTGTTCGTTTTTGCTTCAGTCGGCTTGGCAGTGGCGCAAGATAGCGCGTCGCGCCGCTTGACCGTTGGTGTGCCTGTGACGGGCACGCTCAACGAACAAACTTTTGCCCAGACCTATACGTTCGAAGTGACAGCCAACACGCCTGTGACGATCACTGCTATCAGCAACACGCCTGAGCTCAGGCTTGCGCTCACGCTGACCGACGCAAATGGTCAGCCGTTAGCGCAGATTGCCAATTTGAGCGGCGCTGAGGTCAGGCTGAGCAACGTGACTTTGCCGAGTGGTGTCTACTATGTGACCGTGCTGCGCAGCAGCGGCGCACAAGGCGCTGTCTCTGGTCAATTCACGCTCACGCTCAGCGCAGGCATTGCAGCGTCGCCTACGCCTGTGCCGACGCTCGCGCCGATCACGCTCAACAGCATGAGCGTGGCGCTCAGCTGGGCGACCATTGACGATCTAGACTTGGAAGTGCGCGATCCTGTCGGCAACTCTGTCTTCTTCGACAATCCTGCTGCTGGCGGCGCTACTCTGTTGGCTAACGTCAATAACGGCTGCAGGAATACCGTCAACAATCCAACTGAGACGATTCGCTGGGCGTCCGGGCGCGTGCCTGCTGGCAGTTATGAGATTTTGGTCTACTACAACCGCGCTTGTCGTCAGCCATCTGCGCCTGTGGACTTCACAGTGACTGTCACTGTGAATGGGCGCGCTCAGACGCCAATTCAGGGACGACTGAACGCAGGTGAGCAGTACGTCGCCAGCTTCATCCTTGAGTCGGCTGAGGCAGTCAGCGTGCAGCAAGGCGGCGCCAATCCGCTCTTGCTCAATTTGACGCCCTTCGCCGCTCAAATTAGCGCGCCACAGCCGCTCGGCGGACGCACTACAGTTCGTAGCCGCATTGATCGGAACAACCAAGTAGACGTCTGGAGCTTTGAAGGCACAGCAGGGCAAGTTGTGAGCATTGCGATGAATGCCGTGGACGGTGGTAGTCTCGATCCGCAGCTGATCTTACTCGCTCCTGATCGATCCGTGCTCGCCTCAAACGATGATTCCAATCAAACGCGCAATGCTTTGATCGCTAACCAACTTTTGCCTGTCAACGGCACATACCTGATTGTCGCAACGCGCTTCGGCAAGAATATCGGCGGCACGGAAGGCAACTACGAGCTGATTCTGAGCGGCACAGGTGCGCTCGCCGTTGTACCAAGTCCTGTAGCGCCTGAGGGCAGTGCACCTACAGCCACGCCGCAGCAACCTGTCAGTGAAGTTGGCTTGGCAGGCTTACCTGTTGGCGCGTTGAACATTAGTCTGACGTGGAACAATCGCGCTGATGTGCGCCTGCTTATCCGTGACCCTGAGAATCGGTCGCTCTTCTCCGATGTCAGGACGACGCCTAGCGGCGGCATTCTTGCGCGCCAAGATAACTTGAACTGTGCTAATCCGACCAGCGCGCCGATCACCTATGCCGTCTGGCAAGCAGACCGACTGCTGACAGGCACTTACGAAGTGCAGGTCTGGCTGCGCAACTTGTGCGGCGAGACGTTGCTACCAACCTTTGCACTGAACGTGAACGTGCGCGGTCAGCAGGTGCTGAGCGTCCAAGAGCAGCCTGATCTGAATGGACGCTTCTATGTAACGACTTTCACCATCAATCCAGATGGCACTGTGAGCGCGGGACGCGGCGCCGTTTTCTTCCGAGAGGCGCTGCGCGACATCGGCGACGTGCGCGACCGTGCCGAAGTAGCCGAACCGCTCATTTACGGGCGACCAAGCTTTGGCAATGTGGACAATGCTAATCCGTTCACGGTCTACACATTCCAAGCGCGCGCCGGCGACCGCGTCCGCATCTCGATGCGCGCTACGCGCGGCACACTCGATCCTGTACTCTACCTGCTCGATCCAAGCGGCGTACAGCTCGCCTTTAACGATGATGCAGCGGCAAATGACATTAACGCGCAAATTGACGCCGTCATCGCCGCCAGCGGACGCTACACCATCATCGCCACGCGCTTTGGCGCACTGACAGGCGGTACTACGGGCAGTTTTGAGATTGCTGTAGCGCCGACTCGATAGAGGCGCTGTGTGAGTGCGCCGATTCGGCGCACTCACCACGCCTTCAAGAGCAGCATGTTGCCATAAAGAATAGCGATCTCGCAGACATCGGTCACAATGATCGCCGACTCTCTGTGATCGCGCTCGCCCAGAAACATGCCGATGATGTCAGCATGTTCGTCGCGCTCGTCAGGATGGCCGCGCACGTCCCACTGTAGTGAGCGCACGTCTTCGAAGAGCAGCTGGAATGGATTGCCTTCATAGGCACAATCCAGCTGCACCTCGTTTCCCCAAGAAGAGATTTCGATGCGCTGAAGCGTGAGTGCGCCCTTTTCAACGTCCAGCAGCTCGAAGATTTCGTTGTGATCCGCTGTCATGGCTTTGTCCATCGAATGGCAGCTGCGCTCCACGTATAGCCGACGCCTGCGCCTGCCAGCACTACCAGATCGCCCGCCTTGATCTTGCCCTGCGCTAGACCTAGCTGCAGCGCTAACGCCTGATCAGCGCTCTGCACATGCCCATAGTCTTCTAAGTAGACCGATTGCTCAGCGCTCAGTCCGATTGCTTTCAGAATCTCAAAGTAGAACGAGCGCTTCATATGTGTGATGCCCAGAAAGCGCACCTCTGAAAGCGACGCGCCACCTTTTTCAACGGCGCCGCGAATGACACGCACAAAATTCTCTAGTGAGGTAGCGCCGAGCCGCTCTGCCATGTATTCAGGCTGATTCACCTCTAGCCGACCGCATAAATCGCCATGCAATGCCGCGTCGCCAACTGCCTCTGGTGCGCGACTGAGCGTGACTGTCTCAGAAAGGCTGCCATCTGTGATCGCCGTCATGCCGATGATGTGATTGTGCTCAGCGTCACGTTTGAGGATCATAGCAGCCGCGCCGCTGCCGAAGTTGTACATGAAACGCACGCGCTCGTTGCGAAAGTTGACAAGGTCGTTTTCACGACTGGCAGCCACAAGCAGGACGTGCCGCAGCGAGTCATCTGCCAGCATCATGCCACGCGCCGCCTGCATGGCGATAGGCGCTGCAGCGCACAATGCATACAGATCGAAGGCATAAGCGTTCGATGCACCGATGTTATGCTGAATTTTAGCCGCCGCAGACCAAACATTGTGATCTTTGTACTCGCTGCCATGTGAAATTACTAGGTCAATCTGCTCAGGTGCGAGTTTGGCGTCTTCTAGAGCGCGCAACGCCGCTTGAGTCGCCATGTATGAGACTGTCTCGTGCTCAGCAGCAATGTGCCGTTGCCGAATGCCCATCTTTTCGCGCAGGACTGGTTCTGGAATGCCTGTGCGCGGCGCAAGGTCGGCTGCCGTCTCAATTTGAGTCGGGAAGTAAGTGCCAATGCCAAGAATGCCAACAGGAGTCATAAAGTTTCTCTGCTTTACGCCAAAAGTCACTTTCTGAGCGATTTTACGGTAATTCCTGACGATAAGCCAGTGATCATTTGTCGGCTCGATAAAGAGCGCTATGATCGGCGACATTGTGCATTCACAGAAGATGAGAGGTAGAGAATGCAAGTTTCACGCTTCGGACGGCTCATCTTTGCGGCGCTGATTGCCTTCGGCTTTGGCGTGGCAATGCTTGAGCAAAGTCCCGTACAGGCACAAGGAATTACAGGCTCAAACTGGGAAGGCTACTACTGGGCAAATCCGAACTTTAGTGGCAGTCCTGCGCTCTTCCGCATTGACCCTGCTGTTTTGTTCAACTGGGCAACAGGCTCGCCTGCGCCGGGCATTATTCCAAACGATAACTTCAGCGCGCGTTGGTACAACCGCATCAACTTTGCCGCTGGCACCTATCGCTTTCGCGCAGGTGCTGATGACGGCATTCGCGTGGCTATTAACGGGAACGTCATCATTAATCGCTTCACGCCTGCTGTTGGCGGCTTCACAGTTAACACAGCTGATGTCGTGCTAGGAGCTGGTATCTACGAAATCATCGTGGACTACTATGAAGGCGTCGGCGAGGCAGGTGTGCTGTTTGACTGGACAGTCATCGCAGGTGGCGGCGAGGCTGCGCCTGGCGGCAACATTGTCCCGACACCAGCTCCGACCGCTGCAGCGCCGACGCTCAAGGCAGTCGTCATTGTGGATCGCGCGAACATTCGCAGCGGACCGGGCACTAACTTCCCGACGATTGGCGAGGCATTCCGCGACCAGCAGTTCAAAGTTATTGGGCGCAACGGCGACTTCGGCTTTGAGACGTGGTATTTGCTTGACTTGGGCAATGGCGCGCGCGGCTGGATGTTCCGCCAAGTGATCTACATCTACGGCGGTAATCCCGCTACGTTGCCGCGCACGCGCGAGGTCATCAACGCGCCTGCTATCGCCGCAGGCGGCGCAGGAGCACCTGCTGACCAGCCGCCTAACATTCAGCCATTCGAAGTGCGCGGTATAGCGCAAAACAACGCGCTTGTGCGCAGCATCCCAAGTCTGAACGGCGAACGACTCGGCGTGATTCCCAAAGGCGCCAGCTTCCAAATCCTGAAGCTGAGCAATAATCAAGCGTGGGTATACGTCGCCTATGAAAACCTGCGCGGCTGGACATACGTGCCAAATATCCGCGTGACCGTTGGCAGGCTTGGCGTGTTGCCAAGAGGAAATACGGCGCCATAGGCAAGCAGCAGAAGTCTCTCAGCGCGCTGCGCAGAGCAATCGGCAGCGTGTTGCTCTTGCCGATCCTGCTCAGCGCGCCGAGTCATGCCTCAGAGCGACCCTTTGGCTTGCCGTTCACAGTGCCTTCTAGCGTGAATACATGGCTGCTTGAACAGCACTACGGCAACACACAAGAGGCATTTGTCTATGGCAAGTATTGGTACGCTGCTGGACAAGGGCTGCACTTCGGCGTTGATTTTGAGGCGCCGTGCGGCACGCCTGTGGCTGCCGTTGCTGATGGCGTCGTGCGCTGGATTGATAACAGCATCTTCGGCGCAGAGCCGCACAACCTAGTCATTCAGCATGACGCACTCGGTTATGTCTCTGTGTACGGTCATTTGCGCGTCCGCTCGCCGCTAATCGTTGGACAGCCCGTGCGTCGCGGCGACATAGTTGGTGAGGTAGGCGATCCTGATCGCACCTGCCAGTCGCGCCCGCATTTGCACCTTGAGATACGCGCGCTCGATTATCGCACAGTCTACAATCCAGCGACGCTGATTGAGGCAGATTGGGATCGTCTAGCGCAGCTCGGACGACCTATCGGCATCGCCTTTGCGCGCGACCTGAGCGCGCCGCGCCGCTGGCAGAGCATCCTTGATCAGCCTGTCATTCAAATGGGCAACGCGCCGCTCAACAACTATGTGCGCGCCTATCCGCCAACCATGCGCCTTGCGCCGACGCCTTACACGCCGCCCTATGTCCGCACGCCGCCTGTGGTAGCCTTTGAAGGCGTCCGTTTAACCGAACCTGATTGCTGCAGCGGCGCGTGGTGGCAACCGAACGGCGAACTTGCTTATCTGGCTGAGCCGAGCGAACACTTTCCGCTGACACTCTCGCCAAATGGACGCTATGCCTTCAGCAATGACAATGGACGCGGCATTTTGCTGGATCGGCTCACTCACAAGCGGACGCCGTTGCTCACACGCGGCACATGGCTGACGTTCTCGCCAAGCGGCGAGCAGCTGCTCTGGCACGTTCGGAGCGGCGACTATTTTCCAAACGCACAGCCACTAACTGAGATTTGGCTCGGCGATCTGAATGGTGAGGCGCGCTTGCTGCGCACGTGGCAAGGCGGCGAGGTCTATTGGCTGGACGAGGCGCGTCTGCTCTTGGTCGAAGTGACGCCACGCACACAGCGCCACACGCTCAGCGTGCTGCATCTCAGCGACGGACGCCTTGTGCCGCTCGGCAGCTTTGAAAACTTGCGCCGATTGAGCGTAGCGCCGGGCGGCGGTCATGTGGCATTTTTGCTGCCTTTTCAGGCGCGTCCGCAGGACTCAGGCGTTTACATCCTTGCCACGCAGGAAGGCGCTCAAGCGCGAAAACTGCCTTTTGTGGGCAGTTTTCGCTGGCAGGACTCAGATAACTTGCTCTACTTGCCGTACATGAGCGCGACGCCTGCGCTGCATCGCTATAACATCCACAGCGGACGCGATCTGCGCTTGGCAGGCGACGCAAACCTGCTGCGCATTGCAAATGACGAATGGTCAGTGTCGCCAAACGGCAGGCAAATCGCCTTGCGCTCAGCTGATGATGGCGCACTATGGCTGCTCAACCTGCTCGATACGACGTTCTAAACAAGTTGTGCTGCATATGGCAGCGACGGAATAGCGCCGCGCACTTGCGTGGCAAGCGCGCCGGCACGGCAGGCGCGCTGCACCAGCCAATTCAGTCTCTCGGCAGGCAAGTGAGTGAGTGTGTAACCTTCATCGCGCAAATCACACAGCCCTGCCAAAATTGCAGCCATGAAGGCGTCGCCGGCGCCGGTTGCATCTACCACCTGCGCCACTTGTGGTGCGTCGGCGTGTGAGATTACGCCCTTGTAGCAATATGTGCAGCCGCGTGCGCCAAGCGTGATTAAAATGAGCGGCGCGCTGTAAGGCAACTTGCGCAGTGCTGATTCAACGTCATGATCGCCTGTGAGCAAGGCTAACTCGCCCTCGCTCAGCTTGATGATGTCGGCTTGTGCCAATGGCGATGCTGCAAGCGTCGTATCAGCGCTTTTCCACAGGGCAGGTCGCCAATTGATATCGTAAGAAAACAGCGCGCCGTGTTCCTTCGCACGCGCAATTGCAGCCACAGTTGCGCTACGCGACGGCTCGCTCACTAACGACACAGAGCCACAGTGAAAAAGATAGGTCTGCGAGAGCAACTCATCAGGCAGTTCCTCAGGCATCAGCGCTGCATGTGCGCCTTCATAAAAGGCAAAAGACGGATCGCCGCTGTCCGAGAGCGAGACGAAAGCGAGCGTCGTCATGTGCGTTGAGTCGAGCAACATGCCGCGCACGTCCACGCCTTCGCGCTCTAGCAAGGCGCGCAGACCTTGCCCAAATGAGTCGCGTCCGACTTTACCGATGAACGCGGCGCGTCTGCCTAAACGTGCCACGCCGACTGCCACATTAGTCGGCGCACCGCCTGCCTTCGGCTCAAAGGCAGGCGCGTCATAGAGCGAGACGTTGCGCGCTGTTGCTACCATGTCAATAAGTGCCTCGCCAAGCGTTACAACATCGAACATGCTTGCTGAACCATTCTAGGTAGCATTACCGCACAGTGTGAGACATACTATGTCTACTGCTGGGCGCATCACAGGACACTGCTCAGCGATTATCCGTTTGCTGAGGCGTGTTGACGCGCCCAGCAGGACAACTTACAACGAATTGACCTTGATTCTGACCTGTTTGACTGTGCGCGCGTATTCGCCGCGTAGCATGGCTGCATACTCAGCGCTGCGCGACCATTCATCTATCAAGCGTGCGCGCTCAACGGCAAACGGATGATTGCCCTGACTGAAGTCTGCTAAGACGCGGTAAAAATTGTCCAAGCTATCGCCTTCGCCGCCTTCATGGTAGGCGCGCGCTTGCGCTACGAAGGCGTCCACATCTAGCTCACTCAACAGACGGCTGCTGCCGCCTGCCAACTTTGCCAGAAGCGAAAGCACCACGCGCGGCTCTTGCACCACAAGCAGCGCTGCACGGTCTGCGCTCAACTCGGAGCGGCGTCGCCATTCCATCAAGCCCACTTCGATGCTGGCGCTGACCAAACGTCCCACGCCCAGAGCAAGCTGACTAACAATGGCGATTACGTCTCGAATCAGCGCCGCCATCGTGTTGTACAGCACATGACCGCATTTGACGTGACCAAGCTCGTGACCGATCACGGCGAATACTTCGTCATCGTTCAAAAAGTCCAGCAAACCGCTGAAGAGCATCACATACGGCTTGTTGTGACCAAACGTGAAGGCATTCGCCGCAGGATTGTGCGTGACGTACAGCGCAGGTTGCGGCACGTCGAGGATCGCGCACGCCTCGCGCAGCATGTTGTGCAGACGCGGATACTGTGTCTCGCTAACGCGCACTGCGCTGCCAACGTTGAATAAGTATAGTAAGCGCTCATAACGTAACTCGATAAATTTCGCCACGACGCGCTCAAAGCCGATAATGCGCCGCAGGTTCTCAGTCGCCTCTCGATCTTGTGGATGCTGAAAGGCACTGACATCCAGCTCTGGGAAGGTGACACGCTCCGCCATGCTCAGCTCCTCGCGGCAAATGCCGCTCCACAATGTACGTTCCTGTTTACTACGCAAAACAAGGCACGAATGGTGCAGCTATGCCTTGCGCTCTTGCAGAAAGGACTCAGCGCGCTCAATTTGCAGACGGACTGCCTCTGGCGCTGTGCCGCCAAGCGCCTTCCGCTTAGCGACCGATGCTGCGAAGTCAAAGACAGCATACAAGTCAGCTTGAAAGTGTGTGCTGATCGCCTGATATGCCTGCAATGGCAAGCCAGAAAGCGGCACGCCTTGTCTTTGTGCTGCGCGCACAGCTGCGCCGACAAGCGCATGCGCCTCGCGGAATGGCACGCCGCGCCGAACTAGGTAGTCAGCAAGGTCAGTTGCCAGCATGGACTCATCAAGCGCAGCGCGCATTGCCTCAGGCTGTAGACGCATGGTCTCAACTGTGCCAATCAAAGCAGGCAAGAGCGTCTCAAGCGTATCTGCTGCATCGAAGAGCGGCTCTTTGTCTTCCTGTAAGTCTTTATTGTAACCTGTCGGCAATCCTTTGAGCGTGCTGAGGATGCCTGTCAGATGACCGATCAGTCTGCCTGCCTTGCCGCGCGTCAACTCTAGGACATCAGGATTTTGCTTCTGCGGCATTAAACTGCTGCCAGTGGTGTAGCGCTCATCTAATCGAATGAAGTTGAACGGCGGCGCGCTAAATAGGATGACATCCTCAGCGAAACGGCTCAAGTGCGTCATGGTGAGCGCAGCGGCGTACAAAAAGCCGACTACAAAGTCACGGTCAGAGACAGCGTCTAGGCTGTTGAGCGCGATGTCGAGGAAGCCAAGCGCTTCAGCCAGTGCATGGCGGTCAATTGGATATGGCGTCCCTGCTAGAGCGCCTGAGCCGAGCGGCAAGACGAGCGTCGCCTCACGAGTCAGCTCGAAGCGGTGCACGTCGCGGCTGAGCATCCAAAAATAGCTGAGCAGCCAATGTGCTGCGCTAATTGGCTGCGCAGCGCGCAAATGCGTGTAGCCACACATCAGCGTCTCAACATGCTGCTTCGCCTGCTCTAGCAAAGCGCGCTGTAGAGCAGTCAGCAAGCTGATAATTCGGCTGATCGTCTGCGCCTGCCAGTGGCGCGTATCCGTTGCGACTTGGTCGTTGCGGCTGCGTCCAGTGTGCAACTTGCCGCCAACTGCGCCGACTAGCTCAATCAAGCGACGTTCAACGGCTGTGTGAATGTCTTCATCGCCTGCAGCGAAGACGAACGTGCCTGAGTCAAGCTCAGCGCGCACGCGCTGCAAGCCGTCAACAATTGCTGTCAGCTCAGTGTCATTCAGAATGCCCGCACTGTGCAGCGCGCGCGCATAGGCAATGCTACAAGCGATGTCGCTGGCATACAGACGCTTATCGAAAGGCAGCGAGTCGTTCAGGCGCCGCACAGATTCAGCAATGGCTGCTTCATAGCGTCCTGACCATAGCGTGTGTGAAGTCGGCTTAGAGTCGGTCATTACAATCCTTAGCGCTGAGCAATCTTGCGTCCATATTGTAGCACGCTCTACTAATCAGCGCTGAGCGGCACGCCTTGCACCATGCGTTGATAATGCGCCTGCAAGGCGGCGAGATCAACGCTGGCAATGTGCGAGCGATCCAATATGAGCAAGCCCTGCTGGCGTAACTTTTCCACCACAGCTTGCGCTGCACTGCGTGTGACACCTGAGAGCGCTGCTAAGTCATCAGCTGTCAGGCGGACGCTGAAGCGCGCTCCTGTTTGATACTGCTGAGCAATATTGAGCAAGAGTCGCACTATTTTCTCTTCTGCACTGCGCACGAGCGGTTGATCAAGGGCAGATTCGGCGAAGCGCATGCGACGGCTGACTGTCACCAACAGCTTGATTGCCACCATTGTCTGGCGCTCTAGGAAGCGGAAAAATGTCGGGCGAGTCAGTACCAGTAAATCGCTGTGTTCAAGCGCGACTGCTTCGCCTGAGCGCGGCAGACCGTCTAGCAAGGAAAATTCGCCAAAATACTGCTCAGCGCGGAAGACATCTGTAAAAGTGATCGTGTTATCTCTGCCGAAAGCAGTCACCTGCACACTGCCCGACTTGACGATGTACAAGCAATTGGTCAGGCTGCCCTGTTGAAACAGCACCTGCCCGCGCCGAAAATTCTGCAAAGTGAACTCTGCTGCCAATAAATCGAGTTCCTCTTCATTCAGCTGTGCAAACAGCGAGACGTTACGTAGTAAATAAGCGCAGCTCATTTTTATACCTCCGAGCCAAGTCTTTGGCTCAAAATACAGTGTAAAGGCAAATGCAGCGCAGGTCTAGTGGGCAAAATGGCGCGGTCAGGAGTTGGAATTTCTTGCACTGCCTGAACAGATGCTCACGAGCCATTTAACAACTTGACAGGTTTTGGCTATACTTATGCGTGAAAGGCAAGGCGACCTTTCATCTCGTTCACTAGGCATGAGGTTAGCTTATGGCGAAAATTCTGATTGTTGAGGATGACGTAACACTGGCAGATACCCTCGCTGACAACCTGAAAGAGGAAGGTTACGAAGTCTTCAGCACCCGCGATGGTGAAAACGCACTAGCACTCATCCGCAGCAAGTTACCCGATCTCATCGTCCTTGACATCATGCTGCCGACTCTTGACGGACTAAGCGTTTGTCGGATCATCCGCAAAGACCCGACTACGTTGCATATCCCAATCATCATGTTGACGGCACGTGGCACTGAGGTGGATAAAATCGTCGGCTTGGAGAGCGGCGCCGATGACTACATCGTCAAGCCGTTCGGATTGGGCGAGTTCCTAGCGCGTGTGCGCGCCGTCATGCGCCGCATGCCCGGTCGCCCTGCCCTACAGGATGAGCTGCTCTCAGGCGACCTGCGCGTGGATTTAGCAGGGCGGCGCGTCTTTCGCGGTAATCAAGAATTGCGCCTGAGCCACAAGGAATTCGACTTGCTCTCTGAACTCATGCGCAATCAAGGCGCTGTGCTTTCCCGCGACCTGATCCTCACAAAAGTCTGGGGCTACGAATACTTTGGCGATAAGCGCACAGTGGATGTGCATGTGCGCTGGCTACGCGAGAAAATCGAAGATGATGCCAGCAATCCACAGCGCATTGTGACTGTGCGCGGCGTCGGCTACCGCTTTGAGGGCTAAGGCGGCAGTGAATGCGCTGTTGCTGCTTACGCTGATCGCTGTGCTGGGCTTGTGCGCGTTGCTGTGGTGGCGCCTAGGCGCTGCGCTGCAACGCGCTGACTACCTTCAGGGCAAACTAGAGGATGCACAGCACACGCTGACCGCCAGCCGTGCGCGTCTAAATGTGCTTCAGAGCCGCGCACAAGCTCTGGCAGATGTGCTGTTCGATCCGCTCTTGGTCTTTAACGTTAGCACGTCGCCTTACACCTTGATTCTGCTCAACACAGCAGCAGCGCAGGTCTTCAAGATCGAGCCGCAAACAGCGCAAGGGCGCACAGTGATGCAGGTGACGCGCCATCACGAAATTGACGCGCTGGTCAATGCCCTTGCGCAAGGGCAAGAGCAGCCTGAGGCGCAAATTGTGATCGAAGATAGCACTTTCCGTATGCGCGGTGTGCGCATAGGCGAGAGAGGCGAGTATCTTGTCGTCGTTGCCCTGCAAGATATCTCTGAGCTGCTGCGCCTTGCGCGCGCGCGCCGTGATATGGTTGCCAACTTCTCACATGACTTGCGTACACCGCTCAGCAGCATCAAACTGCTGATCGAATCTCTGCAGATGAATCTGGGACGCAATCCTGAGCGCGACCGAAAGCTGCTCGCTAAACTGGCAGGCGAAGCCGACAGCTTGCATCACATGACTCAAGAGCTGATCGATCTCTCCATGATCGAATCAGGACGCGCTATCATGCGTCTTGTGCCAGTGCGAGCTGTTGAGGTGATTGAGAGTGCTTTCAAGGTTATGGAGACGCAGTTCGATCAAAAGCGAATGCACGCGACCTATGATGTGCCAGCTGATCTGTGGATTTTGGCAGACGCTGAGCAAATTCGGCGCGTGCTGACCAACTTGCTGCATAATGCCGTCAAGTTCACGCCTGCTGAGGGACGAATCACTTGCACAGCGCGCGCTGTTGGCGAGAGCGCGCAGATTGAAGTGACCGACACAGGCATCGGCATTCCGCCGCACGAGCGCACGCGCATTTTTGAGCGTTTCTATCAAGTAGACTCGGCGCGCACGACCGGCGCCAACCGCAGCGGCACAGGTTTAGGTCTAGCGATCTCCAAGCACATTGTCGAGGCACATGGCGGCAAAATCTGGGCAGAGGCAGGCTTGCCGCCTACAGGCGCACGGCTGTGCTTTACTCTGCCGCTGGCAGAGCCGCCTAATAACCTACCACAGCCTACCGCTGAGAACACTGCACTTTTGTAGGCAACTGCTCACAGCTGACCGTTGCTTGGCAAGCAAGGTCATCCTTGCTGTGCTCATTATCCGCATGCGCTTGCCAAACAAAACGCTCCTCCAGTGCAGACGCCCTTGTTAGAGCGGCAATTTTGAGATACTGTTACTACTAAGCTCATTCTGGACTAGGTGCGGATGCTATGGCGACTCTGAATCCTAAGCTGCTCTCAACCGATTGCACAGCTGTGCTCAACAACGCAGTGGACATCGTCAAGTCTTATGGCAGGCGGACAATCTACCCTGAGGCGACCCTGCTCGCTTTGATCCGCACCCAGAACACTGCGGCGCGGCGCATCCTTGAGTTCTACAAAGCACAGCGCGGACTCGACCTTGATCGGCTGGAGCGCTCTGTGCGTCTTGCCGTTGAGTCACGCCGCGACGTAGATGGTGATTTGCTCTTTGCTGCAGCGAACGGCGAAAAAGTTGGCTTGAGCCGCCAGATGATCATTGCGCTTGATGAAGCGCTGAGCATTGCGCAAGCAGGCAACGAGATGGTGATTGACACTGACCATCTCCTAGCGATTATGGCAGATACGCGGATCAGCACAAGCGGCTTGCTGCGCCAATTTGGGTTGACGCCGCGCGCCATGACTGACCTTATGGCAGAGCGTGTCATCAAGCAAAAAGGCGCCGCCACAGCTGACGTAGTGACTGAGGTGCAGCGTGGCAACGTACGTCCGCTCTATTTCCGCGAAAATCTGCTCAGAGAGCTGATCAACATGCTCTCGCAGCGCATCAATCGCCACGTCATTTTGATCGGACCTGAAGGCGTCGGCAAACGCTCGCTCGCCTACAGCTTAGGTATGTTGATCGCCGAAGGCAAAGGTCCAGTTGGTCTGAAGAAGCTGGTGACCATTGACGAAGCTGCGCTGCTGGACAATCCCGTGCAAGCGGTCACCAATGGCTTGGCGCAGGCACGCGGCGGTATTTTGCTCATCCCGCACATTGAGCGTTTCTTCGGCGGACCTGTGCGCTCTGAGTTTCCACGCGCCACGCCGAACATCCAAAAGGCGCTCCTAGGCGATGACCCTGTCATACTCGCCACGACGACGCAAGCTGACTATGATGAGCGGCTCGCCAATGCTAGTGGCGTCTCTGGGCGCGTGCAGCTGCTGCGCGTGCCAGAGCCAAGTGACGACGAAGCGATTGCTATCATCAAGGTCTTAGCGCCGCACATTGCCGCCGATTACAAGGTCAAAATTACGGATGACGCCATTAAGAGCGCTGTACGTCTTGCGCGCCGCTATATGAGTCCTGCCACGCCTTTGCCGCGCAGCGCCGAGCATCTGTTGCATCGTGCAGCAGCTATGGTAGACGTGAGCCGACACGCCGCTATGCCGACTGACGGCACATCGCCAAACGATGAAGTGGACGCTGAAGACGTGACGCTTGCTGCGGCACAAATGACAGGCATTCCTGTGGCAAAACTTGGTCAGGACGAGCGCACGCGCTATGCCAGCATGGTTGAGCATCTCCATCAGCGGATTATCGGTCAGTCTGAGGCTGTTTTAGCAGTTAGCCGTGCCGTGAAGACAGCGCGCGTCGGCTTAAAAGATCCGAAACGACCAATTGGCAGCTTTCTCTTTCTCGGACCGACTGGTGTCGGTAAGACCGAGCTTGCTAAGGCGCTGGCAGAGTTCATGTTCGGCACAGAGGACGCCTTGCTCGAAATTGACATGAGCGAGTACATGGACGAAAGCGCTGTTAACAAGCTAATCGGCGCACCGCCGGGCTACGTTGGCTACGAAGGCGGTGGTCAGCTCACGGATCGCGTCCGCCAGCAGCCGTACATTGTCGTGCTGTTTGACGAGGTCGAAAAGGCGCACAGCCGCGTCATGGATGTGCTATTGCAAGTGCTTGAGGCAGGTCGGCTGACCGATGGGCAAGGGCGCACAGCGAATTTCAGCGAGGCGGTCATCATTCTGACCAGCAACTTAGGTCACCAGTACTTGCAGGACACTGAGATCACTGAGGAAGACCGCGAAGGCATCATGGAAGAAGTGCGCGGTTTCTTCCGCCCTGAGTTTTTGAACCGTCTTGATGACATCGTGATCTTCCACATGCTCAGCCCGTCCGATCTGCGCGCCATTCTTGACCTGATGCTGAAAAAAGAGGCGAAGTTGGCAGCCGAGCGCGGCTTAAACCTGACCTTCACAGAGGCGGCAAAAGACTGGATGATGGCGCAGAACACGAACCCTGAGTGGGGTGCGCGTCCATTGCGGCGGATCATTGCGCGCAGCGTGCGCGAGCCATTGGCGGACTTCCTGCTCACGGCTGATCCTGCATTTGGTGTATCCATTGTCATTGACGCTGAGCCAAATGCTGAAAAGCTGAGTTTCAAGATCGAAGAGCGCGCATGAGAGGCGTCGCACTTGCTCTGGGCGCGCTCTTGATCGCCTTGCTATGCGTCTCGGAGCGCGCTCAGGCACAGTCAAGCGTCACAATTGTGTTCACAGGCGACCTGATGCTTGGTCGCAGTCTTGAGGAAGCGGCACTTGCCAGAAATGATCCGTTTTTCGCCTTTCGGCACGTCGCTGAGTTGCTCCAGAGCGCCGATCTGACTGTTGGCAACCTTGAATGCGTGTTGAGCGATCTTGGAGCGCCTGCGCATAAGCGCTATCCATTGCGCTGCGCTCAGGCGCTCGAGGCATTGCGCTGGGCAGGCTTTGATGTGCTTTCGCTCGCCAATAACCATGCAATGGACTTCGGCAGCGAGGCGCTGTTGGACACAATCAAGCGCTTGCGCAGCGTCGGCATTGCTACAGTCGGCGCTGGCGTGAACATCCAAGCGGCACGTGCGCCTGCTGTTCTGCTGAGCAATGGCGTGCGAGTCGCCTTTCTTGGTTATGTGAACGTGCCACAAGACGGTCCGCCTTTCTTCTTTCGCAACGATCTGACAGCTGCAACAGCCACAAGCGCAGGCGTGGCGTGGGCAAGCGCCGATTCAGACGGCATGGCGATGATTCAGGCGGACGTGCGTGCTGCGCGCGCTCTCGCCGATGTTGTAATTGTCCTGCTGCACGCAGGCTACGAATACGCGCGTGCTCCAAATGAAGTACAGCGTACGCTCGCCTACGCTGCAATGGATGCAGGCGCAACAGCGGTAATTGGCGCGCATCCGCACGTGCTGCAGGGTGTGCAGCGCTACAGAGACGGTATTATCGCTTACAGCTTAGGCAATTTCGCCTTCGATATGACCGTAGACACATCAGCAGCGCTGCGTATGGTTATAACAGCACAAGGTATGCAGCGCTACGAATGGTTGCCGATAGTGATTGGCAGTTACGGTCAGCCGCGCATGGCGACGCCTGAACAAGCGGCGCGTATTCTTAAAGCGTTAGAGCGACTCTCAGCGCAGCTCAATTGATGAGCGCTGCATAACTAAGGCGCTCAATGTGCCTCAATAATTGCTATACAACGATCTTTAGGCTATAGTTATATAAACCTACGAGGTCTAGACAGACAGTTCACTCCATGCGTGGAGGTTAACATGACTTTGAATTCAATTTTGGGCTTTCTCTCGCTGGCAGGCTGGATGGCGGTCTTAGCAGGCGTTGGCATCGCCATCAGCAATGCGGCGCAGAATCGTTCAACGCGCGGCGGCATTGCGCTCGCTGGCGTAGGCTTGATTGTCGGCATCACGTTCTTTCTCGCCAGCGCAGGTCTGGTGACAGTCGGTCCGACGCAGGTTGCCGTTGTCTTCCAAGCCATTGGCGGCGATCCTGCTGAAGGCAACTTGTGGAAGACGCCGCTCGGTCCGGGCGTGCACATCATCTTGCCCATCATTAACGAACCGATCCTGTATTCAACAGCTGTGCAGACCTACACGATGTCTCGCGTTGTGGACGAAGGTCAGTTGCGCCGTGCCGACGCTGTTGAGGCGCGCACGCGCGACGGTCAGCAGGTCTTGATTGACGTCTCAGTGCTGTACTACATTGACCCAAGCCTTGCCAACACGCTGCATCGCAAGTGGCAGAATCGCTATGAGAACGACTTTGTGCGTCCAACAGTGCGCTCTGCCATTCGTGAGCAAGTGGCAAGCTACAGCGTGAACGATCTTTACGGCGGCACCAGTCTGATTACCACAACGGACGAATCAGGTCAGGCGCGCACTGAGCAGCCGATTTCCAAGTTGCCTGAGCTGCAGCGCAACCTGAATCGTGAGCTCCGTCCTGTTTTTGCAGAGAACGGTCTGTTTTTGCAAGAGCTGCTGCTGCGCGAGATCACCTTCAGCGAGGAATTCATCCGCGCTGTAGAAGCCAAGCAAGTTGCTGAGCAGCAGGCTGAGCAGGCGAAGCAAGAGGCGGCGCGTGCGCGTACTCTAGCTGAAGGTGAGGCGAACGCGCTGCGCGAGCGCGCTGCAGGTGAAGCAGAGGCGCTGCGCAGACGCGCCGAAGGTGAGGCAGCTGCAATCCTTGCGCGTGCTGAGGCTGAGGCAAAGGCATTGGCGCTGATCAACGCTGAGCTGAGCAAGAATCCAATGCTCTTGCAATGGCGCTACATTGAACGGTTGGCGCCCAACATCGGCATGATTGTGGTACCGAGTAACACGCCATTCCTCTTCGATCTCGAGCAACTGATGCAGCAAGCAGGTGCCACGCGCCGTTAGTTACCTCACAACCTTGCCCTGCTCGATTAGGCAGGGCAAGCTGCTTCGGAGTTTGCCCAATGAAACTCTTCCGCGCTCTTGCTCGAATGCTCAGCGGTACACCTGCTAACGCCGCACAAGGTGACATCGGCTTGTATTACTACGTCAAAGTGCGGCGTAGCGGCGAAGTAGTTCGGATTCGGATCAATCCAAATAACGACCTCTCGCTGACCGACGACGAAAGCGGCTACTTTGTGCGCAAGGTCGCTGTTGGCACGCGCAGCTTTGAGCGCGTTGAGCTGGAAGTGACCTACGATAAGAACCGCAACGTCGTCAACATTCAGGTGCATGGCGGCACACTGGTTGACCAAGCCGCCTATGAAGCTGATCAAGCCGCGCACAGTGCTAAGAGCAACTAAGCGCGACTTGCCTGATAGTGTGCCTGCAAGCTGCGCACGCGCAATGGCTTTTTGCGCAGCGCTTGAATAGCTTGCACGGTCGCCTGCGCGGCTGAGAGCGTGGTCACGATTGGCACGCGATACTTCGCCGCTGCATTGCGGATGAATCGTCCATCATCGTGTGATTGACTGCCTAGTGACGTATTGATGACCAGTTGAATCTCGCCGTTGCGCAGCGCGTCCAGAATAGCAGTGCTGCCTTCGCTGACCTTGAGAATTGGCGTCACAGGCAAGCCGACGTTGCTTAAAAAGCGCGCTGTGCCTGCTGTGGCGATCAGTTTGAAGCCCATGTTATGTAGATCGCGCGCAATCTTTGCTGCAGCGCTCTTGTCAAAGTCGTTGACCGTGATCAAGACGTTGCCGCTAAGCGGCAAGGTCATGTCAGCGGCGCTTTGTGCTTTGGCAAAGGCGTGACCAAACGTTGAGGCGTGTCCCATCACTTCGCCTGTGCTGCGCATCTCAGGTCCGAGCCGAGCTTCACTATCAGGCAACTTGCGAAATGGCAAGACAGCTTCTTTGACGAAAAAGCCATCTACCTTTGGCTCTTGCGTGAAGCCAATCTCGCGCAAGGTGCGTCCAACGGCAATCTCAGCTGCATAGCGCGCCAATGGCACGCCTGTCGCCTTGCTGACGAATGGCGTCGTGCGGCTGGCGCGCGGATTGACCTCCAGCACATAGACCACGTCGTTTTTAATGGCGAGCTGAATGTTGAACAAGCCGCGCACGCCGAGCGCCAAGCCGATGCGCTCAGTGTACTCACGGATTTGGTCGAGGTAGTAATAACTGATCTTGTATGGTGGCAACACGCACGCTGAGTCACCGCTGTGAATGCCTGCCTCTTCGATGTGCTGCATGATGCCGCCGATAGTGACGCGCTCGCCGTCACACAGCGCGTCTACATCTACCTCAAAGGCGTCGTCAAGGAACTGATCGATCAGCACAGCTTGACCGTCCCATGCGATATCGCCCGTCTCTAACACTGCTTCCAGCTGTTCGCGGCTGAAGCAAATTGCCATGCCGCGTCCGCCTAGCACGTAGCTTGGACGCACCAACACAGGATAGCCGATCTGCTCTGCTGCGCGGAAGAGCGCCTCTGGTGAGCGCGCAATTTGCCCTTCTGGCTGCGGAATGTCCAGTTGGCGCATGAATTGATGGAAGCGCTCACGATCCTCAGCCGTCTCGATTGCCTCAATCGGCGTTCCGAGTATCGGCACACCTGCATCTGCCAGCTGCCGCGCGATGTTGAGCGGCGTCTGACCGCCAAACTGCACTAGGACGCCATGCGGCTGCTCTTTCTCGACCACGTTCAACACATGCTCGAAGGTCAGCGGCTCAAAGTACAGCCGATCAGCCGTGTCATAGTCCGTGCTGACCGTCTCAGGATTGTTGTTGATCATGATCGTCTCGTAGCCCATGTCCCTGAGCGCGTAGCAAGCATGGACACAGCAATAGTCAAACTCAATGCCCTGCCCGATGCGGTTCGGACCGCCGCCTAAAATGACGACCTTGCGCCGATCCGTTGGCATTGCCTCGCAGTCGCGCTCATAGGTGCTATAGAGATACGGCGTGTACGCCTCAAACTCAGCAGCGCATGTATCCACGCGATAGTAGTTAGCGACTACGCCTGCAGCCTTCCGCTCAGCGCGAATTGCCGCCTCTGAAGTGCCGATTAGCTTTGCCAAGAGCCGATCTGTGAAGCCGAGTTGCTTCCAATGCCGCCAATGCCGCTTGCCGCGCTCATACTGCGCACGGACTGTGTTCGCCTGCTCTGCCAGAATGCCCATTTGCCGCACGAACCATGCGTCGTAGCCCGTCAAGCGGCAAATCTCTGACTCCGACACGCCGCGCCGCAGCAACGCCGCAACCTGATACAGCCGTTGCGCTGTCGGCGTGGCGATCTGTTCCACTGGCACGTTGTACTGCGGGTCGTCCGCTTTGTCGCCAAAGCCGAATAGACCGATGTCGAGACTAGCGATTGCTTTTTGCAGCGCCTCTGGGAAAGTGCGTCCGATTGCCATGACCTCGCCAATCGCCTTCATCTGCGGACCGAGCGTCGGATCAGTGCCGCGAAACTTCTCAAAGTTCCAGCGTGGTATCTTGACCACGACGTAATCCAGTGACGGCTCAAAGCTGGCTTTGGTCTTGCGCGTGATGTCGTTCGGAATCTCGTCTAGCGTGTAGCCAACAGCTACTAACGCCGCGATCTTGGCAATCGGGAAGCCCGTTGCCTTGCTTGCTAGGGCTGATGAGCGCGAGACGCGCGGATTCATCTCAATCACGACCACGTCGCCGTTGGCAGGATTGACAGCGAACTGGATGTTTGCGCCGCCTGTCTCTAAGCCGACGCGCCGAATAATCAGGCGCGCCATGTCGCGCAGGCGCTGCAGCTCGCGGTCAGTCAGCGTCTGGATCGGCGCAACTGTGATCGAATCGCCCGTGTGGACGCCCATTGGATCGAGATTTTCAATGCCGCAGACCACTACAAAGTTATCGCGCTTATCGCGCATGATTTCTAGCTCATACTCTTTCCAGCCGAGCACGGACTGATCGATCAAGATTTGGCGGATAGGCGACTCATTCAAACCGTGCGCTGCTGCTGCGCGCAGCTCATCAGGATTGTGCGCAATGCCACCGCCTGTGCCACCAAGCGTGAACGACGCGCGCACCAAAACAGGATAGCCGATCTGCTCAGCCACGCGCAGCGCCTCTTCCACAGTGGTGACCGTCTGGCTGAGCGGCATCTTCATACCGATCTCTGCCATAGCATCGCGGAAGCGTTGCCGATCCTCAGCCAACTCGATTGCCTCAGCTGTTGCGCCGATCAGTTCAACGCCGTAGGCAGCCAATGTGCCGTCATTGTGCAGCGCCATTGCTAGGTTCAGCGCCGTCTGACCGCCCATGGTCGGCAAGAGCGCGTCTGGTCGTTCCTGCTCAATGACCATGCGCACAACTTCAGGCGTCAACGGCTCAATATAAGTTGCATCAGCAAACTCTGGATCGGTCATGATGGTGGCAGGATTGCTGTTGATTAGCACAATCCGATAGCCTTCGCGCCGCAAGGCTTTGCAGGCTTGTGCGCCGCTGTAGTCAAACTCACAGCCTTGCCCGATCACAATCGGACCGCTGCCAATGATCAGGATCGTGTCAAGATCAGTGCGTTTAGGCATGTTCTCCGCAGAGCGATTTTGAGAGCAATTTCACAATGCGCAATTATAGCTCAGCAGTCAGCGCGGACGAAAGCGATAGATGTGTCCTTCTGCTAAAGCCGTGTAGAGCCAGCCGTTTGCGTCAACAGCGATGCCCATCAGTTGGAATGGATGAAACGAAACGCGCCGCCGCGCTAAGGCTTCAGCGTCTAAGCCGTAATAGCTAGGCATGACCTGTTGAGAGCTACTTGACTGGTCAGACTTTAGCCAGTAGACCGCATAGCCGCTAATGGTAGTGGCGTTCCACGAGCCGCTGAGCGCTACAAAGAAACCGCCGCGCCATCTCGCCATTGTCTCTGAAGTGTAGTAGAGAATGCCGTGTGGCGTACTCTGGGCGGGCAACTCGACCAAGCGCGTCAACTTACCTGCCTGCAAGCTGTAGAGCGCGCTCTCAGCAGCGTCGGCAATTACAAGCGTGTCATCTTGCCATGCGAAGCCGAAAATTTGGCGCAGACCGTCTGCCACAAGGCGCACGTCGCTGCCATTGCGTGCAAGGCTGATCAAATCGGCGCCTTCAGCTGTGTTGCGCGCAACGTACAGCCTACCATCAGCGCCGATATGCAGCTCGCCATGCCAGAGCGTCTCGGAGTCGCGGTAAATCTGCTCGACTGCTCCGCCAACTGTTAGACGGAAGACGCTCTGC
>JANWYI010000018.1:38599-41553 GCA_025055255.1 Anaerolineae bacterium
CGGCGACTCTGGCAGTGTGCTGACCAACTCAGGCGTGCCGAAAAAGCCTTCACCATCTGGTGGCAGGCGGTAAACGGCGCGGCGCGCAGGACTGGTGAAATAAAGCGCGCCGTCAGGCGTGAAGACAAGGCTGCTGATTGCAGCAAGGTCGCCATGCGCACCAAAATTTTCCAAAATTGCCTCAGGACATAGTCCGACCTCGGCTACATAAGGCAGATCGTGGCGACCGCGACACGGCGGCGCGCTCTGCGCCGCGGCAGACGTGCTGAGCAAGCACAAGCTCGCTGTCAAGAGCAAACACAGAGCGCGCATCTCAGCCTTGGATGCCAAAGCGTTCACGGTAAGCTGGCACTGTGATCATCGGCGGACGCTCGACGTCACTGATCTGGGCGATGTCAAGGCTGAAGCGATCAGGCTCATGCACGATCAGCTTCATGCTGCGGTTCGCTTTATCTAACAGTTCAACACCATAGCGTCGCTCTAGGCGTGAGATGAAGACCTGATGAATGGCAAACGACATCTTGCTCAAGCCGACTAGCGGCTGGTTGTGATGGACGCGCTGCTCAAGGTCTACCTGCGCAATGCCTTCTAAGCCATGCTGTTCATGTAAGTCAATCAGCAAGCCCGTTTCCACGCCGTAGCCGCTGAAAAACGGCACACGCTCTAGCGCGCTCCGCCTGCCTGCGTACTCGCCTGAGAGCGGTTGCACAATGCCTGATAGTTCAGGGTAGAACAGGTTCAGCAACGGACGCGCTACCAGTTCCGTCACGCGACCGCCGCCGAACGCTTGAAGCTGGTCGCCGACTTTGATTGGACGCTGATAGAAGCCCTTGACGTACTGCACATTGGCACGCTTGAGCAACGGACCGAGCAAGCCGTAGACGAAGCGCGGATGAATGTTCGTGATGTCCGTGTCAATCCATGCGATGATGTCCGTGTCCAGCACGTACAGGCTTTTCCAGAGCGCCTCGCCTTTGCCGCGATAGCTGCCGACCTCAGGCAAAATCTCAGGATGTTTGTAGGTCGGAATGCCGAGCGATTGCGCAATGGCGACCGTGTTATCGGTTGAGTCGCTGTCAATCAGCACAATTTGGTCGAGCAGCGGCACAGCGTCCATCAACGCGCTCTTGACCGTGCTGATCACGCTACCGACGGTCGCCTCTTCGTTCAGCGCCGGCAACGCCAAGCCAATTGTGACGCCTTGCTTCTCCTTGAGCGCGAGGAGCGCGTGAAGGTCGGCGAATTCGTCGCTATGGTAGGTGTTTTCGGCGAACCAGCGATCCACGCGCACAGAGAGCGGCTCGGCAGTGCGCCTGAGCGGACGCGGCGCGTGGAAAGCGAACTCTTCAGGCGTGTGTGCGCGCACTAGGACAACTGGCAAAGTTGTCTGCTCGAAGACGTTGCGCACAATGGCGCTCGTGCCGCTAACACGCCAGTCAGGTTGCTGAAAAGCGGCGCCCATGACAATTGCCTTGTGCACAGCCGACTCCGTCAAGATCGCCTGTGTGATGTCGCCGCTCACAGTCACTGTGCGCGCAATGCGCGAGCCTGTGCCGAACATCACGCTGTACGGCTGCGATTCATAGGGACTGCTGGCAACGTGCAAGAGCGTGATCTGTGCATCATCTGCCAGAGCGCTGGCGACGCGCGTCCCAAGCGAGAGATTCGGTCCGCCGCGCAATGAGAGCAAGACGTTGCCCGCGCTTTGCCACGGCTGTCTGCTGATCAACACAACATCGCAGGGCGTCTGACGTAAGATCGTGTCCGTGCTGACACCACCAGTCAGCGCAAGTGCGCCTGCCCATTCCACAAGCAGCAGATCAGCTGCTCGTTCTTCGATCTCCTCGATCACGCTCAGCATCGGCTTGTAGTCCACGTAGACGCGCGTCTCATCGTGAACGCTCTCGCGCGCTTTGGCAAGCGTATCGAGCGCGTCGCGCATGTGGCGTGCTTGCAAAGTGCCTTCGCTTAGCGAGACGCCTTCAGGCATGGTCAGCATGGCACGCAGATGAATTTCAATGGGAATAGAAGGCGCTGCCGCCATTTTTTCAGCAAACGTGACCCACGCCTCAAGACGCTCTACAGCGCTGAGCGCAATGACGATTCGGTAGGGTGCAGTTGTCAAGGCTCACTTTCCTTCTACTAGCGGCACAACGTGCGAGCGGATCAGCACGTCCCAGCGATAGTGCTTGCGCACGCGCACGCGCAAGCGATGCGAGGCGTTCACTTCCAAAGTCGAGATGATGGTGGTTGCGATGTCGCGTGGCACGCCTTTGATCGGATCAAAATAGTAAGCATCATGCTGACCTGTGCGGCGCAGCGGCGGAATATCAGCGCAGAAAGCAGGAATGCCTGCCAAGCCTGCCTCAAGAATTGGAATGCCGAAACCTTCCTGTGTGCTGGGGAAAAGCAGAGCATCGGCAATCGTGTATAGGTTCGCCATAGTGCCTTCGTCAGGGATGAGCTGTTGATCGCCTTCGCCGTAGTCGTGCAAAAAGTGAACGGCATCTTCAACACCTAGCTCATGGCGCAACTTGAGCAGCTCGCCAAGATAGCCGGGGTTAGCAGGATTGTGCGGTCCAGGCGGACCCGTCACAATCAAGCGGTAGTCGCGTCCGCTCAGATCGCGCATGGCGTGAAGTACCTTGATGCCAAGCTCAATGTTTTTGCGCCGTGTAATGCGCGCAGGCAAGAGCAAGATACCGTCAGCGTCCAACAGCTGCAAGCGCTCTGCCAGCATGGTCATCATCGGCGTCCAGCTGAAGAAGCGAGCAGGATCAACGCCTGGCACCACCACAGCAATGTGATCTGGTGGTATGCCGAGCAGCTCAGCTAACTCAGCGCGGCGCGTCTCAGAGACCGTCACGTAGCGCACGTTCGGCCATGGCTGACGTAATAGGTCCCACGGTGCGCCGCTGTGTAACTCTGGCAAATACTGTGCGTTCGTCCACGCC
>JANWYI010000018.1:41649-54178 GCA_025055255.1 Anaerolineae bacterium
TGCTCATAAATGCGGCGCACATAGGTGCGCGTCTCACTGAAAGTGATCGCTTGGATGAACAAGTCAGGATCGCCGCCACTGATGCGCAACCATGTGGCGCTATTGCCCGGTCCGCCGTTGTAAGCCGCTAATGCCGCGTAAACATTGCCATTGAACGTTTGCAACTGTTCGTACAAATAGTACACGCCAAATGGCACGTTGATGTAAGGACGATAAAGGTCACTGTTTTGGTAGTCGCGCTTGCCTAGCTTGCTGGCAATATAGCGACCTGTACTGGGGATGATCTGCATCAAGCCTTGTGCTTGCGCGCTAGACGTTGCTCCGCTTTGGAATAGGCTCTCTTGGCGGATCAGACTGAAGACCAAGAGCGGATCAACGCCGTATTGCTGCGCCGCAGGCAGTACGAGGTCGGCGTAAGCAATGGGAAAGCGCAGCGCTGCAATGTATTTTGGCACTTGCGTGGTCAGCTGCCCAGAGCCATCAATCAACTTCGCAGCGGCATTGATCGCCTCTCGGTAGTGTCCAATACGGTAGTAATATGAAGCTAACTGGTAGAGCGCAAGCGGATTTTGCGCGTAGGCCTCGGTCAGAGCGCTGAACTCAGCCTTGGCGTCGTCATAGGCTGCGACTGCCCATAGCTCAGCGCCGCGCACCATGCGCTCATCAGCTGCAAGCTCAGGCGCGAGCATCCATAAGATGCCGCCGCCTTCAATTTTGAAGGTTTGGCGCATCCATGCCTCAGCTTCCTCAATATGGCTAGGCTGATTGAATGCCCAGTCAAGGCGTGCAGGCGGCACAAAGCCGCCGCGACCTGCTAATAGGTCAGCGGCGCGCAAGCTATAGTAGCCAGATGGATCGATCTGAGCAGCTTGCGCGTAGGCGCTGCGCGCTAATGCCTCTTGATTGTTGATCTGATACAGCCTGCCTAGCCACAAGTAGCCAGCTGCTTGCAGCTCACCTTTGCCACTGGCAGCCAAAAGCGAGAATAAACGCTCAGCACGTGCCAGAGCGCCCTGATTGTAAGCTGCCATACCGCCGCGAAACAGCCCGTCCATTGCTTGCGGCGTGGCAGGATATTTACTGCCCAAGATTTCAAAAGTTGCAAGGCTCTGCTCAGAGTCGCCCTGTGTAGAATGCAAGTAACCTGCTCGCCAAAGCGCCTCAGCTGCTTCAGGCAAGTTTGGATGCATCTCGGCAAGCGCCATGTAGCGCCTGATTGCGCCTTGCACGTCGCCACTCAAAAACAGCGTCCGACCTTGTTCCAGCCACGCCTCGCCAAAGCGCGGGCTCGTCGGATAGTTGGTCAAAATGGTCTGGAAGGCAGTATTTGCAGCGGCAAAGTTGCCCACTTCGCGGTAGGCGCGTCCGAGCAGCAAGTAGACATTCGGATCGATCTCGCCGAGCGGCGTACTGGTAGTGTAAGCGTGAAACGCCTCGATAGCATCGGCATAATCTTTAGCTGCGTAGCTGATTCGCCCGCGCAGCAGGCTCTCAACGCGCAAGCCATTTGCCAGCAGCACCTGCATAGCGCGATATGCCTCAGGCGTCTCAGGATACTCGCGCACAATTTCTTGGAAACGCGGCAAAGCCGCAGCGAGGTTGTTAGCGCGCTGTAAAGCACTTGCCGCAGCGAACATGATTGCAGCACGATAGCCTGCGTTGCGCGCCACGCGCAAAATTGCGTCATACTGCTCAATTGCAGCAGGCAAGTTGCCTGCGTTCAGATAGGCTGCAGCCAGTTTTTCGCGCAAGATGAGCATTGGCACAAGACTGCGCGCGCGCTCAACCGCAAGGGCGTAGTTAGCAAGCGCCTGTGCAGAGTCGCCCAGAGCGAGGTAGGCGTCGCCAATGCGCTCATAGGCGTAGCTGTCAATTAAGCCTGGACGTAACGCGAGATAAGTCTGAAATTCAGCGATAGCAGCTTGCCATGCTGAGGCGCCGAGGTAAGCGTCGCCGCGCAAAAAATGTGCCTGTGCGCGGCGTGGATCATCAGGATAGGTGCTGAGAAACTGGCTGAGCGCGTCCACAGCCAAGGCGAACTGTCCTTCGCGCAGTGCCGCTTGACCGTAGCCAAACGCGGCATCGGCGCGCAGACGTGGATCAACGCTTGTAATCGGCTGATCCAGAATGGCGCGGTAAATCTTGACCGCAGCCTCGAAGTTGCCGTTCTGCATTGCTATATTCGCCTCTGCAATAGCAACAAATGGCACAGGCGTCGGCGTTGGCAGCGGCGTTGGCGTCTCAGTCGGCGTGGGCGGCGTCTCAGTTGGCGCGCTCAGGCTTGGCGTGACGGTCACGACCAGCACAGCTGGCAAACTTGGCTGCGTCAAGGCACAACTAAGCATGGCTGGCAACAGACATGCAAGCGTAGCAAGCCACAAGCGAAGCGTTGACAAATGATGCATGAAGGCGATTATGGCGAGAGTTAGCGCACTTGTCAATGAAAAGGCGCATTTGGGAATTTCTGACTCTTTGACATACAGTCTCAAAATAATATCTATTGCAAACTTGTGATGCGTCTTGTAGAATCACGCATATATTTCAATCATTCGCTTGAACGAACGCTGATGACTATGTCTGCACCACTTGTCATTGACGTGCCAATTCGAGGCATGGACTGCCATGAGTGTACGCTGCACGTCCAGAGAGCTATTGCTGCGCTTGACGGCGTGCAAGCTGTAGATGTCTTCCTGAGCAGCGAGAAGGCGCGCATAGCCCTTGATCCTGAGCGCGTAAACCTTGAGCGTATTCGTGAGGCTGTCGAGCAGGCAGGCTACAGCGTGCCGACGGCTGAGCTGCAAGCGCACCAAAAACAGGCAAATGGCTTCGTACGGCGCATGATCGCGCTTTTCGGCTTGGTGGTCGGCATTGTGCTATTTGTTGTTGTGGTCGGCGAGTGGCTCGGCATTTTTGAGCGGCTGACAGTCTTAGTGCCTTATCCGATTGGCGCGATTGCTGTGTTACTGGCTGCTTCACCAATTTTACGCAGCGTGTTGCGCGCTGCGCTGAGACGACAAATCACGTCGCATACGCTGATGAGTCTAGGCATGACAGCAGCGCTGATCGTCGGCGAATGGGCAACCGCAGGTGTGGTTGTCTTGTTCATGTACGTTGGCACAACCATTGAAGGTCTAACAACGGAACGCACACGACGCGCTGTCAAAGACCTAGCGTCACTCGCGCCGCAGACAGCGCGGCTGCTGCGCAATGGCGTTGAGCAGGTTGTTCCAATTGATGAAGTTCGAGTCGGCGATGAAGTCGTTGTGCGGCATGGCGAAGCGATTCCAACAGACGGCGTTGTCTGTGATGGACAAGCCACAGTCAACCAAGCAGCAATTACAGGCGAATCCTTGCCTGTTGAGGTGAGTGCTGGCTCAAAGGTCTACGCAGCGACCATCATCCAAAATGGCTTTTTGCGCGTGCGTGCCACAGCGCTTGGCACTGATAGCACGTTCGGACGCATTATCAAGCTGATTGAGAACGCAGAGGCGCATCGCGCCGACATTCAGCGCATTGCTGATCGGTTCGCAGGATACTATCTGCCAGTTGTTGTGAGCATCGCTGCGCTCACTTTCCTACTCAGCCGCAATGCTCTGGCAACAGCTGCTGTGCTCGTTGTGGCATGTTCGTGCTCCTTTGCCATTGCCACGCCGATTGCTATGCTGGCAAGCATCGGCGCAAGTGCGCGGCGCGGCATTCTGATCAAAGGCGGCAAGTACATCGAGGCATTGGCGCGTGCTGACGTGCTGTTGATTGACAAAACTGGCACGCTCACGCTTGGCAAGCCGCGTCTAACTGACATCATCGCACTTGCCGATGTGCCTGAGACCGAAATTTTGCGCCTAGCAGCCGCTGCTGAGCGCTACTCTGAGCATCCATTGGCTGAGGCTGTGCGCGCCGCTGCAGTCGAGCGCGCACTGACTGTACCTGTGCCTAAGGCTTTTGAGGCGCTGACAGGTCTAGGTGTGCGCGCTGTGGTGGAAGGGCAACAAATTACAGTCGGCAGCGCGCGCTTGGTCGGCATGGAACTGCCACAAGCAGCGCCGCTGGCAGGGCAAGGCAAGGCACTGCTCTACGTTATGCGCAACGCAGAAGTGATCGGCATTTTGGCTGCAGCAGATACGCTGCGCCCTGAAGTGCCAGCTGCGCTTCAGGCATTGCGCGGACTCGGCATTCGACGTATTGAGCTGCTCACGGGCGATAATGAGCGCGCTGCTGAGTCGCTCTGTGCGCCGCTAGGCATTCCGTTCCGCGCTAATTTGTTGCCCGAAGACAAAATTCGTATCGTGCGCGACTATCAAGCGAAAGGACACACTGTAGTGATGGTCGGCGACGGCGTAAACGATGCGCCTGCATTGGCACAAGCAAATGTCGGCATAGCTATGGGCGCAGCAGGCTCACCAATTGCGATTGAGTCGGCGCACCTCACCTTAATGGGCGACGATTGGCGCTTGGTGCCGCAGGCTTTCCGCGTAGCGCGCCGAACAATGCGTGTTGTGCGTTTGAACATTGGCTTCACAGTGCTGTTCAATTTCGCAGGTTTGAGTCTGGCTGCGCTCGGCCTCATACCGCCTGTGCTGGCTGCAGCAGCGCAGTCCATTCCCGACATTGGCATTCTAGGCAACTCAGCGCGTCTGCTGCGCGCTACTGACCAGTGAGCTCACGATATTCGCGGCGATTGATCAGACCTGCCTGCAGAGCCGCCTCAGGATTGTTGCGCACGTAGTACTGCAGCGCTTGAATAGCGCGATGTGTTGGCGGATAGGTCTCGATAAGCGTTTTGAGCCATTCAACAACAGCAGGTTCAATCGGAATCATCACTTCAAGGTACTCGACGCCTGCGGCAAGGAAGTACTCGCTGATCTCATCTTGATCGCCTACGAGCGTGATCATACGATCTAGCACAGCGCGCCAATCGCGTACGTCGTGCAGGTATGAGAGCAAGCGCAGTGCATGGTAGCTCACGCCTGCATCAGGATCGTGGATCAGGCGGCGCGCTGTGTCAGCAATCTCGCGCGGCAAGCCGCGCCGCGAGGTGCGTCCGGCGTCGCGCAGCAGAGCGTATTTCACCTCTGGAATCTCAGTGGGCAGGAGCAAAATTTGGTTGACAAGCGCAGATGCTTCATCGAAGTAGCCGTCAATCATGGCGTAGAGAATCTGAAAGTTCTCTGCGGCGTTAATGCGCATGACAGGATCAGGGTGATGGAGCAATTTGAGCATCAAGCGATGGTTGCGGCGCTGCGAGGCGATCTCTAGCACATTCATGGGATACTCAGCGCGGCTAGTGCGCGCTATAGGCATCAGCCAGTGCTCAGCTGCTAATGCCTCAAGCTGCTCTACAGGCAGGACAGTGTGTAGGTTCGCCTGTTTTGCCTCGCGCAGTACCTCGCGCACGTAGCTCTCAGGATCGTTGCGCAACCTAGCCGATTGGCGCTTGTTATTAGCGATATTTTCTAGCTTGTGCTTTACTTCGTCAGGGATCATAGGCGCCGTGCCATGCTCAGGAATGCGCTACAATCATAAACGTCCTGCAGAGCTCTGACAATGGCGACGAGTCTCAGCCCGCTGGAGCAAGGTTGCGTCCAGTGCCTGCTACGGCGTAACTGATCCCGCCGCGATAGACCTCAACGCCGCGTAAAGTGACCGCCTCAACGCGCCCGCGCAACGTCCAGCCTTCGAAAGGCGTCCAGCCTGCGCGTGAGAACATCTGGTCGCCGCGCGGCTGCCAGACCGCGTCTGTGTCCACTTCGATCCACGTCTGTTCAGGCTCAGGGATGCCGAAGAGTCGGCGCGGCGCATGTGCCATGCGCTCTAGCACGTCGTCAAGCGTCAACCGACCTTCATGAACGGCTGTCAGCATCAGCGCGAAGGAAACTTCTAGGAGCGGAAAGCCAGGCGGCGGCGAGTCGCTGTCTTTCTCGCGCAACAAATGCGGCGCATGATCTGTAGCGATGCAGTCAATGTAAGCCATGTTCGCCCAGAGCGCTGCTTGATCGGCAGGCGTCGCCAAGCGCGGACGCACCTCAGCGCGTCCCTTGCCGAGTCGTGGCACATCGGCAAGGCTGAGGAACAAGTGCTGCGGACAAACCTCGCAGGTGACGGCAATGCCGCGCTCTTTTGCCTCACGGATCAGCGCAATTTCGTCGGCGCGGCTGACGTGCGCAATGTGCACGCTACGATTTGCCAAGTGTGCGCACAGGATCGCGCTTGCAGCCATTTGACCTTCGGCATGGCAGACAATAGGACGATCTTTGGGAAAGCGCTCGAAGTGCTCGCGCACTGTATGCAGGTCTTCTGCGTCAATGCGCAGCGTGCCGAAAGTGTCGTTCAGGTAGCATTTCAAGCCACAGACTCGTGGCGCGAGATCAGCAGCAAACTCGATATTCTGCGCACAAGCGCCTAGATAAATGCCGTAGTCACAGCAGGCGCGTTGTGCTGCGGCGCGCTCAGCAAGGGCAAGGCTCTCAGAGTCGATCAGAGGCGGCTGTGTGTTCGGCATAGCTAGAACAGCAGTGATGCCGCCTGCCAATGCAGCGCGCGTGCCGCTCTCAAAATCCTCTTTATGTTCGCCGCCCGGCTCACGCAAATGCACGTGAATGTCAACCAAGCTGGGCAAGCGCAGACGTGCCATTCTGAAAACCTCTCGCAACTAAGAGCGTGCTGGACGGAATGCAGCTAATGGATCGCGCTCGCCTTGCTCTGCCAGACGGCGTGCCTCGCGCGCACGCGCAATTGCCGTGTCAATTTCAAACTTCAAAGACTCAGGGCGCGGCACGATCAGCACTAAGCCGTGCTCAGAGCGTCCGCTGAGGAAAAACCTGTGCAGACGCCTGCGCAGTTCCCTCTCAGGCAACGGGAAGTCAGACAAGACCACCTCAAGGACACGCTCTCTGTGCAGTTTGCTGAGCCGTTTAAGCAGCGCCTGATCGCGTCTACGCATGGTCTTAGTCTCAATCACGTGACGCGGGATATCAAGCTTGGTCTCAGTGATGCGCAGATAGCCAACAGCGACGCGCGCGCTTGCTGTGTTGATCAGCAGATACTCAGGTTTGCACTGAGCATACGCCAGTCGCGCTTCCAGCAGCGACGCAACGAACAGTCCTAGCCCTGAGGACAGCACTACCAGGCCGATGATTGAGAGCTGTTCGTAGGTAAGTAGAGTGTCAGTCACGCGCAGCTCCGGGACATAGCGCGGCAATTGCGTCACAGCGCCGACGATGATCAGCGCCAAGCTCAGCGCTCTGTGACGCTGCGCCGAGAGCCGATAAATGACCAGCGGATATCGAGCGCCGCTTCGCACCTTTGAGCGTTCTTCTGCCATACCGTCAATCCTTTTTCTGCAAAAGCCTGTGGCAGTTAGCGCCATTCTATCACGTGGCGTGCTTTCGGGCTATTTTGGGAACTTTTTGCGTCGGCATTGCATCTCTGGACTAGAGTGTGATAAGGCTTTGCCTGCACGAGGAGATTTCCTATGCGATTGCTAAAGCTAGTTCGCCGCGTCTTATTGACAGGGCTTGTTTTTAGCCTGATACTCACCAGCATGAACACTTCACTTGCACAAACTGATCTAGGCGCGCCGCGCGTCCTTGCTAGTGCGCCTGCTCAACGCGAAATTGTTGCGCCATCTAGCATTGTCCAGATCGTTTTCGATCAGCCAATGGATCGCCCTAGCGTTGAGGCTGCTTTCCTGATCGATCCACCTGTAACTGGCACGCTGCGTTGGACAGATGACCAGACGCTCACGTTTACGCCTGCAGCACCATTGCCGCGTGGCACTGCCTATCTCGTGCAGATCAGCACAACAGCGCGCTCAGCACAAGGCATGGCGCTTGAAGAACGTTTTCGTCTGAATTTCCAAATTGCGCCGAATTTGAGCGTCACTCAGGTCATTCCTGCGCCAAACGCTGCAAACATTGCCACAAACGCCACGATCACGGTTATCTTTGATCGCCCTGTTGTGCCGCTTGCCGTCACAGGCGCCCAGGCTGACCTGCCACAGCCGCTCAGCTTCACGCCGCCGCTGGAAGGCAAAGGCGAGTGGATCGGCACAGCGATTTACCAGTTCACGCCGAAGAATGGCTTGAGTGGCGGCACGCTCTACACAGCTACGGTCAGCGCCGCTCTGACCGATGTTGACGGTAGCGCGCTCGGCACGCCGTACACATGGCAATTCCGCACTGTTGCGCCGCAAATCCTCAGCGTAGCGCCACAAGGCGATCAAGTGCGCCTGGAGAGCGAGATCACTGTCCGCTTTAACCAAGCAATGGACGAAAATAGCCTGCGCGAGGCTTTCACGCTGCGCAACACGGCAAATGGCGCTGATGTCATTGGGGTGCTGACTTTGGAAGAAAATGGCACGCTGCTGCGCTTCAAGCCTGCCTCAAAGTTAGCGCTGGAGACGCTCTATCAGGTGAGCATTAGCGCTGCAGCGCGGAGCGCCAATGGCGAGGCGATCCTGAGCAATCCGCAGACTTTTACATTTCGCACTTTGCCGTTGCCGCGCGTCCTGAACAGCTATCCTGCCGATGGCATGCGCGACGTGCGTCCCTTTGGCGGCGTCAGCATTGTCTACAGCACACTGATGGATCAACAGAGCTTTGCCGAGCGCGTCAGCGTTGAGCCAAAGCCTGAACAGCTCAATTTGAGCGTCGGCGGCAACACGCTCTACCTCAGCTTTCCCATGCTGCCAGAGACGGACTACACAGTCACGATTGCCGCAGGTGTGGCAGACATTTATGGCAACACAGTTAGAGAGCCATTCGTGCTGCGCTTCCGCACAGCGCCTACCGATCCACAATTAAGCCTGCCTTTCCGCGATTGGATCAGCGTCACGAATGCCTATCGTCCACAGACAGGTTTCCCTGCTGTCACGCTGAACTTGAGCGCGCTTGAATTGCAGCTGGCGAAGCTAACTCCAGAAGAGCTGGTTGCACTCAGCGGCGACGGCTACTATCCCAACTGGAGCAATTACCGTCCGCCGCGCCTGTTGCGCCAATGGACGCTGCCAATTGAGACTGTGCGCAATCGCTTCGTGCGCACTGATGTGAAGTTGGCTGAAGATGGCGGCAAGTTGCCGAAAGGCATTTACTATGTTGAGCTGTTCGCGCCTGAGTTCCGCCGCTTCTTAATGCCAAACATTCAAGAGCCGCGCAAGCACGTTCTTGCCGTTGTCACGGCTAATTTGACCGTCAAACAGGCGCCAAAGGCGCTTTACGTCTGGGCAAACGACCTTGCCACAGGCGCGCCACTCGCCAACCAGCCGATCAGCGTATACTATCTCGGTCGCAAAATCGCCAACAGTCAGACAGATGCTGAAGGCAAAGCAAAGTTTGAGGTGAAAAGCGCACTCGATAGCTGGCAAGGTTACTGGGTAGTCCTTGAGAGCGAGAGTGCGTTTGGCATTGCTCAGACCAATTGGCGCGATAGCAACTTTGAGCCGTATGCCTTCGAAGTGCAGCCTGACCTTCAGCCTGCCAAGACCGTCACCTATCTCTACACAGATCAGCCGATCTACCGTCCCGGACGCCCTGTCTATATACGCGGCATCGTGCGCTTTCAAGACGACGTGACTTTCACAGTGCCGAGCAATGAGCCGATTCGAGTGACCATCACTGATCAAGTGAATGGACGCGAAGTTTACGCTCAGACGCTCATGCTGAACGAGTATGGCGCTTTCAGCACGCAGTATGACTTGCCGCAAGATGCAACGCTCGGCAGCTACACGATTCGGACACAGTTTCGTAACGAGAGCGGCTCTCTGGACTTCATCGTTGCCGAATTTCGTCCGCCTGAGTTTCTCACAACGGTCAGCGCAGCGGAGCAGCGCTACGCCGACGGCGATCTCATCACAGCTACCATTGAGTCAAAGTTCCTATTCGGCGGACCGGTCAGCGGCGCAGCTGTGCAGTGGCAAGTGGTAGCGGACGCAGGCTTTTTCGGCATTCAGCGCGATCCACGCCTGATCTTCGGCGATGAATTCATCGGCGGACGCGGCGCCTATCAGCGCGTGGTTGCACAAGGCACGGGAAAACTTGACGCGCTCGGCAAGCTGACGATTCGCTTCCCTGCTGATCTAGGCGAGCAGAAGTTCACGCAGGAATTCACCATTGAGGCGACCGTAACTGATGTTTCAAACCAAAGCATCAGCGGTCGCGCAACCGTGACCGTCTTTCCAGCAACTGTGCTCGTCGGTCTCAAGCCTGAGTCGTACGTCGGCATTGCTGAGCGTCCGCAGCGCGTCGAAGTCATGACCACAGATTGGGACGCGGCGCCAGTGCCTAATCAGACAGTCACTGTCCGAGTGACCGAGATCGCATGGCGTCAAAGTCCAATCACTTTCGAATGGACGCAGCAGCGCACACTGGTCAAGGAGACGCGCTTGGTCACAGACGCGGAAGGCAAGGCATTCTTTGAGTTTACGCCTGAGCGCGGCGGCTTGTTTGAGGTCAGCGCTGAGACACGCGACTCGCGCGAGCGCATTGCCAGCAGCCGCATCACGCTTTGGATTCAAGGCAAGGGCGCGATTCAATGGCGCGAGGACAATCTGCGCCTGCAGTTGGTGGCAGATCGCAAGGACACTTATCGCATTGGCGAGACAGCGCGTATTTTGATCGCCTCGCCCTTTGAGGAGCGCGTCACTGCTCTGATCACAGTTGAGCGCGCCGATATCTTGCAACACACAACGGTCACTTTTGAAGGCAGCTACACATACGAACTGCCAATTCAGGGCATTCACGCGCCGAATGTATACGTCTCAGTGGTGCTGTTGCGTCCAAGCGGCGCAGATGCAGCGCTTGTGCCATCAGTGCGCTACGGCTTGATCAATCTGAAAGTTGAAGTGCAGCAACAGCTCAACATCACAGCGACGCCCTCAGACAAGTTGGCAGAGCCGAACAAGACGGTCAGCTTTGACCTCAAGGTGACCGATCTGCGCGGCGAGCCAGTGCAAGCTGAGCTTGGCGTTGCGCTGACCGACTTGGCTACACTTAGCGTCGGCAAACCGAACAGCCTGCCGATTTTTGAGGCGTTCTGGAGCGTGCGCGGATTGGCGATCATCACGGTCACGGCGCTCAACCGTCTGATTGACGGCATTGTGCCGCAAGGCGACATTGCACCAGTGGAAGTGGCGATGATGGCGCGTGGCGGCATTGGCGCGCTGCCGCCGGCTACGCAACCTTTCACAGAGGAAGGCGGCTTGGCTGAAATAGACGCCGCTAAAGCCGACGAGGCGCAGCTCGCTGTGCGCAAGGAGTTTGTAGACACGCCGCTGTGGTTGCCGAGTGTAGTCACAGCCGCAGACGGCACAGCGCGCGTCTCAGTTACGTTGCCTGACAATCTGACCACGTGGCGTTTGGACGTGCGCGGTATCTCTGCCCAGACCTTTGTCGGCAATACCACGTTAGACATCGTCTCGACCAAGCCGCTCTTGGTGCGACCTGCCACGCCGCGCTTCTTCGTCGTCGGCGATGAAGCAGAGCTGGCAGTTGTGGTCAATAACAACACCGAGAGCGACCTTGAGACAACGGTCAGGCTGATCGCCGAAGGCGTGACTTTGCGCACGTCGCCGCAGCAACTTGTGACCGTGCCTGCCAAAGGTCGCGTCCGTGTAGCATGGTTAGCTGTGGTCAACGATGTTGAAGCAGTTGACCTGACCTTCAGCGCTGTTAGCGGTCAGTTTGGCGATGCCAGCAAGCCTGCAGTCGGCATAGGCAGTGAGCGCTTGTTGCCTGTCTACCGCTACCTTGCGCCTGACTATAACGCCACAGCAGGCAGTCTGCGCCAGCCGAGCAGCCGCACTGAAGGCATTCTCGTGCCGAGCGTCAACTTGGCGCCGACAGGCACGCTGACTGTACGTTTGAGTCCGTCGTTAGCAGCGGCAACGCTAGATACGTTGCGCGCGCTCGAAAACTTCCCGTATGACTGCATTGAGCAGATCGTCTCGCGCTTCTTGCCAAACGCCGTGACCTATCGCGCATTGCAGCGGCTTGGCTTGGCAGACAACAAATTGCGCGCTGACCTCGAAAAGGCGCTGCGCGAGGCACTGGACAAGCTCAGCCGCGAGCAGAAACCTGATGGCGGCTGGGGCTGGTACTACAACGAAGAATCCAACACGCTGGTGACCGCTTATGCGCTGCTCGGCTTGGTTGAGGCGCGCGAGGCTGACCTGAATGTGCTAGGTGAGATGATCAAGCGCGCCGTGGCGTTTTTGCAGACTCGCTTGCCGATCTTCACACAGCAGACGCCTGAATGGGAGCTGAATCGCGGCGCGTTTGTGCTATACGTCCTAGCGCGCTCAGGCAACACCAACATCCAAGCGCTTGAGTCGCTCTTCACATGGCGCGAGAAGTTAGCACTCTACGCGCGCGGCTTCCTAGCGCAGGCGTATGGTCTCTCGCGCAACGCGCTCGGCTTCCAAGATCGGATAGACACGCTGCTCAGCGACATCCAATCAGCGGCGATTGTCAGCGCTACAGGCATTCACTGGGAAGAGTCCTACCGTGATTGGTGGAACTGGAGCAGCGACACGCGC
>JANWYI010000018.1:54277-59052 GCA_025055255.1 Anaerolineae bacterium
GCGGCGATTGTCAGCGCTACAGGCATTCACTGGGAAGAGTCCTACCGTGATTGGTGGAACTGGAGCAGCGACACGCGCACAACGGCGATCTTGCTGCAGACGCTGGTGACGTTCACGCCTGAGAGCGCGCTGATTCCGAACGTCATCCGTTGGCTGATGGTGGCGCGACGTGCCGACGCATGGGAGACAACGCAAGAGTCGGCGTGGGCAGTCATGGCGCTGACGAGCTGGATGACAGTCAGTGGCGAGCTGAAGGCAGACTATACATACGCGGTCAGCCTGAACGGCGAAGAGCGCTTTGCAGGAGTCGGCAATGCACAGACGCTCAAGCAGACCGAGACGCTGAAGATCGAGATCGAGTCGCTGCTGCGCGAGCGCGTTAATCGCCTGACTTTCCAACACAAGGCAGGCGAAGGCGCGCTCTACTACACAGCCACGCTAGACGTCAAGCAGCCTGTTGAGGCAATTCAGCCGACGGATCGCGGCATTCGCCTTGTGCGCACGTATTACAACGCTGAAGGCAAGCCAATCACTGAGGCAAAAGTCGGCGACGTGATCACAGTGGCGCTAGAGATCACAGCAGCACACGACCTGTACTACGTGGTCATTAACGATCCGATCCCAGCAGGCACAGAGGCGCTTGATCGCTCGCTGCAGACCACAGCGCAGATCGGTCAGCGTCCAGAGCTGATTCCGACTGAGTCATCGTATCGTTTCGCATGGGGCTGGTGGTACTTCAGCTATACCCAGCTGCGCACAGATCGCGTGGTGCTCTCTGCCAGCTACTTGCCGCGCGGCAGCTATCGCTACGTCTACCAAGTCCAAGCAACGGCGTCGGGCGTCTACCGCGTGATTCCGCCGCATGGGAACGAGTTCTACTTCCCAGAGGTCTTCGGACGCGGCGCAGGCAGTTTGTTCACAATCAAGCCGTGAGCCTGAGCAACGCTGAACAGATTTGGCTTGCCCTTGCTGTGCGCTTGCGCAGCGAGGGCAAGTCGCTTAGAGAGGCGCGCTATCGCTGATCGCGCTACAATTACAGGTCATCTCTCAGAAAGCGGCACAGTTTGAAGCAGGAGACGAAGTATGAGCAATCCAAACGGCGCTGATGGAAACGGCTTTGGCGGTCTGATAACGTCATTTATCGGAAGCGGCGTCATGGCAGAGGCGATGATCGGCGGCCTGCTTTCGAAAGGAATCATGCGCCCTGAGCAGATCGTCGCTGCCGATCCGCTGCCAGAGCGTTGCAACGTGCTGCGCGAGCGCTTTGGCATTCAGACCACGACGCATAACCGTGAAGCTGTCCAAGCAGCTGACATCTTGATCCTGAGCGTGAAGCCGCAGGTGCTGGATCGCGTCTTTGCAGATATCGGCGAGCTAGGTCGCTTGCCCAAACTGGTGATCAGCATAATTGCAGGCGCGACGATTGCACAGATCAGCGAAGGTCTGGGCAATCCGAACGTAGTGCGCTCCATGCCGAACACGCCTGCGCGCATCGGACAGGGCATCACGGTCTGGACGGCGACCGAGAGCGTGCCAGAGGTGCGTCGTGAGCAAGCGCGGGCAATCTTGGCGTCCTTCGGACAAGAAATTTTCGTGGAAGATGAACACTATCTGGACATGGCAACGGCGCTCAGCGGCACTGGTCCTGCCTATGTCTTTTTGTTTATGGAGGCGCTGATTGACGCAGGCGTGCACTTAGGCTTTTCGCGGCGCATTGCTGAGCAGTTGGTTATTCAGACCATGCGCGGCGCGGTTGAGTACGCAGCGCAGAGCCATGAGCATCCTGCGGCGCTGCGCAACCAAGTGACCAGTCCCGGTGGTACGTCAGCTGAGGCGCTCTATCACCTTGAAAAAGGCGGTCTACGGACAGTGCTCTCGCGGGCTGTCTGGGCGGCTTATCAGCGCAGCGTAGCGCTTGGCGCAGGCAAAAAGGTAGCGCATGAGCCGCGCGTTGTGCGCAATCCTGATGTGCTGGAAGGCGACCGATAGAAACTGACAGCACAGCGTCTGCTGACTTGGCAAAAGCGCCGAGCGCGGCGCACTGGCTTTCAACTTGCTCTTCTGGATCGTGATCGGACGCTGCAATCCGCCTGCCTCAAGCGACGATGTCTGCATGCTGGGATTGAGCGACTGAAGAAAGCAACAATAGGACTCTATGAGCACTGAGCAGGTCACTTCGCAAGCGCCGCGCAGCTTTGGCGAGGCGCTCAGCCGTCTGCGCCAAAACTTCAAGCCGCGCGCGCGCCTAGCCACTTGGCGCTTGCGCCTTGTCTTCGGCTTGACCTTGATGGTCTTCTCTGAGATCGTGGTCTGGCAGAACCCAGTAGCGCGGCAATGGTACGAGTGGCTTGTCTTGGCAGCCTTGTACGTGGCACTGGGCAGCTTCCTGCTGGACCTGATCGTACGCTTCCAAGTCCACACGCCGGCAGCAATCGGTCTGGCGTGCGGCGTGTATGGCTTGCTGAGCGGCTCGATTGTCAATCACGGCGCCTATCACAACGTGCCGATTGGCTTGATTGTGCGCGTGCTTGGCTTGCAAGTCGGCGCGGCATTCCTCGCCCTGATGCTCTTCCTGTACGTCATGCGCGGCAAGACGCCGCCGCTTTTGGCTGTTGGCGCTGCAGCGCTGGTCGGCGTCGCTTGGGGCATTTGGACAGCGTGGTATCCTGCGCAGCCGAACATCCGCTGGGAAGTGCCGCTGCGCCAGACCGCCTACCTTTACTTGATCGTGCCGTTTGTCGGGCTAGGCGCGCTCTACGCTTTTTTCATGCCGCGCTTCGAGGTGCTGCGCGAGTTGAACGTGAGCCTGCTCTGGTGGGAGATGATCGCCTGCGGCGCGCCGCTGTTCTTCAGCCTGCTGATCGGCATTGCCAACAACACGATACCGGCGCTTGAGCTGCTCCTGCCTGCGGCGATCTTTGCCTTCTGTCTATGGGCGCTGCGCTTTCAGCAGCCTGAGAGCGACCCATCTATCCTCGCGCGGATTACCTTCAGCGCGCCGAGCCTGATCGCCTACGTTTTGCTGGTTGCGCCGCTGATTTTCTTCGGCATCCTCGCCTTCGACGCGACAAGCGGCGATTTGTTCCCAGTCGGCACGCTGTTGTATGTCATTGTGGCAGGCTTTGGCAGTGCATGGTTGCCTTTTGCCTCAGGGCTGATCTTCTGGACCGTCTTACGGACAGAGTATCCCGCGCGGCGCAAAAAGCGTGTAAAATAAGCGGACATAAGCGCTAATAGCGTGCGGGACGTTTATGACGGTAGAGCGTATCTCAATTTTGGAATACAAGCGCATTGTACTTGGCGTGACAGGCAGCATCGCTGTTTACAAAGCTGCTGACTTCGCCAGCAAGCTGACTCAGGCAGGCGCCGATGTAGACGTGATCATGACTGAGGCAGCGACGCGCTTTGTGACGCCGCTGACCTTTGAGGCGGTCACAGGGCGCGCTGTTTACACGGATATGTGGCGCACAGCGGGTAACGCGGGTCTGCCGACGCACGTGGCGCACGTCGGCTTGGCAGAAGGCGCAGACTTGATCTTCATCGCGCCTGCCACTGCGCAACATCTGGCAAAATTGGCGCATGGCTTTGCGGACGATCTGCTGTGCATCACAGTCCTAGCGGCAAAGTGCCCGATTGTGGTCGCGCCTGCCATGGACGGCAGCATGTATGAGAGCGCAGCGGTTGCAGCGAATGTGACACGCCTGCGCGAGCTAGGCATGGAGGTGATCGAGCCTGAAGTTGGGCGCATGGCGTCGGGCATGATCGGGCGCGGTCGGCTGCCGGAGACATGGACGCTGCTGGGCGCGGCGCGACGCGCGCTAGGGCGTGAGTGGGGCGCTCTGCGCGATAGGCACGTGGTCGTCACGGCAGGCGGCACGCGCGAGGCAATTGATCCTGTGCGCTTCATCACCAATCGTTCATCCGGCAAGCAGGGCTACGCGATTGCACAAGCGGCAATTGACAGCGGCGCGCGCGTCACGCTGATTGCGGCGCCGAACGAACTTTCCGTGCCATACGGCGTTGAGCTAGTGCGCGTCGAGAGCGCACAGCAGATGCTTGAGGCTGTGTTGGAGTACTCGGCTGAGGCGGACGCGCTGATCATGGCAGCAGCGGTCGCTGACTATCGTCCTGAAGAGACAGCCGAGCATAAGCTGAAGAAGACAGGCAGGTCGCTGCAGCTCACGCTTGTGCCAACGACCGACATCTTGGCAACGGTTGGCGAACGCCGCCTTGAGACGGGCAGACCGCATGTCTTAGTTGGCTTTGCCGCAGAGACGCGCGACTTGCTGAAAAACGCGCGCAGCAAGCTAGAGAAGAAACATGCTGACTACATCGTGGCGAACGACGTGAGCCAGACAGGTGCGGGCTTCGGCGTGGATACGAACATTGTGACCATCTTGAGCGCCGACGGTAGCGCTATCTCCTTGCCGCAGCAGACCAAGAGCGCTGTGGCAGAGGCGATCATTCAGCGTGTAGCGGCGCGCCTGCAGACCGTACCGCGCCGCCATGAGCCAGAGAGCGACGTGACGGGGCAGGAAGACTAGCCGTCTCTGAATACCTTGTCCCTCCCTCGACGCTCTCAACAGGTTATCTGTAGCTGCGGCAAACTCCTGCCTCTGCCTTGTGAGTTCCTTGCGCACGCTCTTTTTTGCAGGCAGTGCCAGACCCCTATCCCCTGCCCTTTCCCCGCAAGCAGGGAAAGGGAGTCATCTGCGTGTTGACCTCTGAGACAGGGCAGCGACGTGACTGGTCTGACCCGTGAACAAGTCGGCGGC
>JANWYI010000190.1 GCA_025055255.1 Anaerolineae bacterium
TCATCGGCACGCCTAGAAAACAGCGGCTCGGCTTGCCGAGTCGCTCAATGCCTAGCTGTTTCAGTTGTGCATTAGTCACTTCGAGGCTACCGCGCAGCAAAAAAGGCTTGCCCGTTTTTATGATGTAGCCCGTGATGCCACGCAGCTGGTCAGCTTGCCAGTTGAGTCGCTTGCCGTGTTCCACAGAAAGCGGAAAACTCACGCGATCTGTGCGCGCGTCGTAAAGCGCCACGTAGAAAATCGAGGCGTCCACGACGCGGCGTACTTGTGCGTAGAGATTTTCGACTAGATCATTTATCGTTAAGTTGTGCGAGAGCGCCTGTCCAATTGTGTTCAGCGTAGTCAGGGCGTCCACACGGCGCAAGAGTGCGAAGTAATCTCGCTCTGTGGTGCGCGCAATCAGCGCCGCGACCATCAGCAAGCCAATTGATAGCGCATTGCTGAATAAATTGCCGCTTGAATACAGTACGGCTATGAGAAACGCCAATGTGTGTGCAAAGGCTTGAAACGGTATAAAGCGCAGCTTGCGCCAACTGAACGATTGAGGCTCTGCATGTCCGCGCAAGTAGTACACAAGTGCGACTTTGGGCGCGATTAC
>JANWYI010000191.1 GCA_025055255.1 Anaerolineae bacterium
CGGCTTGAGTTCACTGTGACCGATGAACTTTTGTAGTACCTCACGGTCACAGTCGCTTACAATAGCAATAGCAAGACGGACAGCTTTCTTTCCCCATGGCTCATTAATGAAAGCTTCCAAGCCGCCGTTGAAGTCGTCGGTCGGTTGCCCATCGGAAAGTAGGACAACTACAGGTGGCAAGGCTCGCTCTTCCATTGGTGGAACGCGCAGCTGCTTTGCCACCTCGCGCAATGCTGCGCCCATATCAGTTTGACCATCTGTGCTCAGGTCTGTCCAAGTGAACTGCTCCACAGGTGTTTTCGTGGTGATCCAGCGTGCGCCCTTCGAGAAAGCTAACACATGCACGTACAGCTGAGCGTTCGGATTTTCTGCGGCAACACGGCGCATTTCAGGCAGCGCTTCCTTAGCGGCTGTGTTAAGCGATTGAATCTTATCGCCTGCCATTGAGCCTGAGCAGTCAACAACCCAAAAGAAATGCAACGGACGATTAGCAAGCGCACCACCAGGACGTGAAGGCATAAGCTTGTGCTCCATCTAGAATCTCTACTTCACATACTATACATATTAGGATATTTTTCGTCAAGCACTGAGAAGGTT
>JANWYI010000192.1 GCA_025055255.1 Anaerolineae bacterium
CGCCGCCGCCAGCAGAGTCTCTCGTTTTTGCTTCGGATGAGTTTCAATACCCTCAACGGGTCGTTCACGGTTGCAACTTGCCGAAAGCCGCAAGGCGAGTAGGCACGCCCCGAAGTTTCAATACCCTCAACGGGTCGTTCACGGTTGCAACCCGTTGGCGGACTTTCAGGCACATGTTCAAATCATGTTTCAATACCCTCAACGGGTCGTTCACGGTTGCAACGCAACATGGGAAACAATTTTCCAAGTCCAAGACTGTTTCAATACCCTCAACGGGTCGTTCACGGTTGCAACGACGGCTTTGTATGGTCAGACTATCTGACTTATTGGAGTTTCAATACCCTCAACGGGTCGTTCACGGTTGCAACCGTTCGTAGCACAAATTTCTCGCGCTTCCCTCTAGCGTTTCAATACCCTCAACGGGTCGTTCACGGTTGCAACAAGTGTGACGTAGAAGACTCGTTCTGGGACAATAAGGTTTCAATACCCTCAACGGGTCGTTCACGGTTGCAACATCAACTTAACGCCGCACTCAGTCGCGCTTTTCACGTTTCAATACCCTCAACGGGTCGTTCACGGTTGCAACGACTAGAGG
>JANWYI010000193.1 GCA_025055255.1 Anaerolineae bacterium
ACCCCTCAAAACCGACAAAAGCTTGTAAACAATGCGTATACAGCGCTTAGGTATTTCCTTTGGCTGAACTATGCGTGTGCGTTGTTTTTATCGTGCGCGGAATACTGATGCAGCGCGGCGCGCTAGTTCGTGCGTGACGCGACGCGGGTTTAGACTGAGCGCGCGAGACGTCACGTCTAATCCGCCGCACGGCGCGCGCCGTGCGGCTGAATGAAAGTTGCAACCGTGAACGACCCGTTGAGGGTATTGAAACTCCAGTGACTTCCGATAATGTCACTTATCAGCACGCGCCGCTGCGAATCATCACAGACTTAGCCCACGTATGCTGCTCAGCATGGTGCGCCCGCGGTAAACACTGCGCTCGCTGATGATGTAGCGCGTGCCGCATGAGAGCGACAAACGCGCTACCACGGCGCCGCGCCATACCTCATACGGCAACTCATAGCCGTATGCGTTGTAACCGCGCGCGCCGATCTTGTGCGCCGGCAGCGGAACCGGCGCCAAGCTCACATGCGTCGTGTACCCCTCGCGGGGGTATAGATAAAGCGCCACAGATGCAGAATCGCTCCAAATTGCGAGCGCCGTGTCAGACAAC
>JANWYI010000194.1 GCA_025055255.1 Anaerolineae bacterium
GGGCTTTCTGCCAGCGATAGATCGCCCATAAGTATGCCTGATGCTGAGCGTCCATCTGAGGTTGCCCAGAGCGAGCCGTATAAGCCGCCGCCGTTGCTCGGTTGCCTTTACTGTCATACCGAAGGCAGCACTTACCTACAGCCGCCGCGCAAATTTCTAGGCTTAGGCGGCGACCTACCGACGCTCATCTGTAGTCACTGTCACACAGTTGCGCTTTTTGAGCCCGGACCGCCTGAAAATCCGCAAGCATGGCGCATTCGCTACAAAAAGCTCAGCCGTGCGCCGCGTTACTTCTACATGACTGTTCAGTTTGGCACGCGCTGGCACACAGCCGAGGAAGCTATGGAAATCAGCAGGCGCGGCTACGTGCAGCGCTGGCGAGTCCGTCAGGCGCACAGCGGCGACCTGAGCTTCCTGAAACCGACTCGGCTCTCGCCTCCGCCGCCGCTGATGAGCTACGATGAGTCGGTCTATGTGACGCTGAACGGCGTCATACTCAAGCAAAACAGCGGCAATTCATCGTCTGCGACTGATGAGACAATCCTTGACACAGGCATGTTCTACCTGACCGATCAAAAAGTCCACCTGCTCG
>JANWYI010000195.1 GCA_025055255.1 Anaerolineae bacterium
AACGGCAGATCGCTGAGCGCAAGTAGCTCGGTTGAGGTAGCATCTTCCTCACCATGAAAGGCTTGCACCTGTAAACTATGCGCTGGGAACGCTTGCTCAGGCAGGAGATGAACTTGTGGCATGCGCCGCAGCAGCAAATTGGCGCTGTGGGCTGTTTCTACTAGACTGAGTGCGAGGCGATCAGGCAAGTCAGGCTGCTCAGCGAGCAATGCAGCACAGTCCTGTGCATTCAAGCGCACGATGAACTGATCAGGCGCTCTCAGGCTGCCATCTGGCTGACGGTACAGATTTTCCTCAAGCGCACGCGCCAAACGTGACGCCACTTCATGCGGATATAGCCGACCATCAAACAGACGTGCGAAGCTGCCTTCGATCAGGCGAGCCAGCTGTGCTTCTAAATTCCTGAGGCTGTAAGGCGGTTGCATCATCTCACGCTTTGGTCTCAAGGCTTGCCTGCGAATTATACGCAGCAGCAGCACCTGCACAACTTTTTTAAGTTTCAGTACCCTGTTTGTTTCAGTACCCTCAACGGGTCGTTCATGGTTGCAACCGCTACTTTCAAACTCGACCTAGCCTACTTACGCTGCATGGG
>JANWYI010000196.1 GCA_025055255.1 Anaerolineae bacterium
CTCTGTGAGGTGACGACCGACAAGGTCAATATGGAAGTTGAGGCGACCGAAGACGGCATCGTCCACCAAATTCTGTACAAAGCAGGCGACGTGGTGCCTGTGACTGAGGTGATCTGCTACTTGCTGCGCGATAACGAAGTAGCACAACTCTCCATACCTTCTCAACAGGCTGCCGCGCCTGAGGTTGCTGCTACGGCGTCTACTGGCACGCCGAACGCCACGCCTTTAGCGCGACGCATTGCCGAGAGCAACCATCTAGACCTGTCGGCTGTGCAGGGCAGCGGACGCGATGGCAAAATCACGCGCCGCGACGTGGAGCAAGCGCTAGAAAAAGTGCGCGCGACGCCTGCAGCGCGCCGTCTAGCTGCTGAGCATGGCGTGGACTTAGCGCAGATTCAAGGCACTGGTCCGCGCGGTCGCGTACAAGGCACGGACGTGCAAGCAGTGTTGGCACAGCGCGCTGCACAGCCTGTTGAGGTTGCACAACCTGCCATGCCGCTCGACAAGCGCGACGCACAGCGCACGGCGCCGCCGACCATCGCTGAAGGACTAGATCGGCGCGTTGTCCGCTTGGAAGGAATGCGCCGCA
>JANWYI010000197.1 GCA_025055255.1 Anaerolineae bacterium
GAAAGTCTGGCACAACTAGCCGCAGAAGGTCGTGTGTTTGACATGGTCTTCATTGACGCCGATAAGCCAAATAATCCGCACTATCTGAGCTGGGCGCTCAAGTTGACGCGACGTGGCAGCCTGATTGTGGTAGATAACGTCATCCGCAAAGGCGAGGTACTGAGCGCTGAGAGCGCCGATCCAAGCGTTCAAGGCACGCGTCAATTCCACGCGCTGCTGGCTGCTGAGCCGCGTTTGCAGGCAACTGTGATTCAAACGGTCAGCGGCAAGGGCTACGACGGCTTAGCAATTGCGCGCGTGTTGGAATAAGTAGAACTGTTAAGAGTATTTCTCAGATGCAAGCTGCATTTCTGGGCATTGATCTAGCTTGGTCAGCACGGAACGCCAGCGGCGTAGCTACACTGTGCTTGCGTAACGGACGTGCCGAGCTTGTTAAGCTGCCTGCGCTTGTGCGCACAGATGACGAAATCGTCGCTTTTGTGGCAGCCTACGCCGATTACACGCCGCTAGTCGTAGCAGTTGACGCGCCGTTGTGCGTGCCTAACCTGACAGGCAAGCGGCTCGGCGATGCATTGG
>JANWYI010000198.1 GCA_025055255.1 Anaerolineae bacterium
ATGGGACTGCCGCTCGCGCGCGGCGTCTACGACTATCTGAACGAAGCGGATCGAACTGGCGGCTCCGGTCCAGCGCCCGCGCAAGTTTACAACGCGGGCGGATGGCGTATTGCGCTTTACCGCAGCGGTCCCTTCGGCACGTTCCGCGTTGTCGCGCGCCGCGTGGAGGATAACAACTATGACGCATAGGGAACACCTTATGCGTAAACTCGTTACTTTCGCTCTTGCGCTAGGGCGCGAAAACGGCGCAGCTTTTTTAGCGCGCCTACGCGCAACGCCGCGTGGTTACATGGCGGCGTTGCGCAGTGGGGCAATCGCCTTCACTGTTCGACGGGGCGAGACTGTTTATGCGCTCTTAGAAAAGCGCGCCGCTAAGCCACGTGCCGAACAATGGCGTCCGCTAGATTGCCTCAGCGCGTCTTGGCTAGAGAGCAATCTGTTCTAGGACTTGATGGAACGCGCTGTGAGCCGCCTTTCAGCGTGGCTCGCAGCGCGTTGTCTTGCTGTGGTGCATTGCCAGACGACTGCGTCTTGTCGCACTTAACACTTTAGCCGACTGTGTGAGTTAGGAG
>JANWYI010000199.1 GCA_025055255.1 Anaerolineae bacterium
TGGTCAACATCAGGCTTTTCCATCTGCCCGACAAATTGGCGCGCGTAGGCAGAGAGCGACTCGACATAGCGACGTTGTCCTTCGGCAAAAATCGTGTCGAACGCGAGCGATGACTTACCGCTGCCTGATATACCCGTGATCACGATCAGCTTATTGCGCGGCAATTCCACAGTGATGTTCTTGAGGTTGTGTTCGCGGGCGCCGCGCACGATGATCTTGTCTTGCGCCATGATGCTGGAAAGACCTCGTTAGAGTGCAAGGTAACTTCTATCCATCTAACTTGGCTTGCTGAGTGTTGCGTGGTACATTGCGTAATTGTACGCTTGTTCGATAGTCTTGGCAAGCACAACGGCAAGTCAGCTGACTTGCCCATCTAATCGCTCACGATCCATCACAAAGTGTGTGCAAGCTGTGAAGCTCTTGGTATCAAGCTGCTTATGAAGCTGTTGTGCTTGTGATGCGCCTAGACTCAGCCATCGCTGCCTGGCACAATGCGCCGCGTGCCGAGATGCTCTAGCACGTTGAAAGCGTCCAGCAGCCAGCGATTTTCGGCATGTTGGTAGCGCAG
>JANWYI010000019.1:0-52874 GCA_025055255.1 Anaerolineae bacterium
AGCCATGCTGAGATTCTCCGAGTTGTGGATAGAACGGTATACACAGATTGTAGCCTGCGCGCTGTGAAAGAGCTAGAAGTAGTCCGCTCACTGATTTAACGGCAGCTCTGCTCCTGAAAGTGTTTGAGCTTGGGTTGCCACTTGCATTTTTTCTAAAGTTGGGCGTATAATTTAATCGTCCAGATTAATTAGATTGATCAGATGATTGGCGCGTTGCGATGACTCCTCGTCTCGACTCAGCGCTGCTGAACTACATCGTCGAGCATAACCTTCGGCCGGGCGATCAGCTGCCTTCGCTGACAGAGCTGAGCGCGCAGCTGAACATCAACGTAGGCAAGCTGCGCGAGCAGTTAGAGGTTGCACGGGCGCTTGGCTTGGTGGACGTGCGTCCGCGCACGGGTATTCGCTTCCGCGAGTACGATTTTCTGCCTGCACTGCGCCTGAGTCTGCTTTTTGCCCTTGCATTGGACAAGAGTTACTTCATCGCTTTCACTGAGCTGCGCAATCACCTTGAGGTAGCTTTCTGGCATGAAGCAGTGGCGCGCCTGACCGATGCAGACAAGGCTGCACTTGGCGAGCTGTGTCAGCGTGCGTGGCAAAAACTGAACAACCAGCCTTTCATCCAGATTCCGCACCAAGAACATCGCAAGTTTCACATGGGCATTTTTGCCCACCTCGATAATCCTTTTGTCAAAGGCTTGTTAGAGGCGTACTGGGAAGCCTACGAGGCTGTTGAGCTAAACACTTATGCAGACCTAGCTTACTGGCAGGAGGCATGGACTTATCACGAAAAAATTTTGAAACACATCTTAGAAAATGACCCTGAAGCGGCATTGCAGGCTTTTATCGAGCACACGCAATTGCTGCGCCATCGCAACGGCGCTAGTGCGCCTGCGAACGACGTTTTCCGCAACACAACGCAACGCAAAAAGATGAGACAAGGCTAAGGAGACTCTGGCTATCTATGTGTGCAGTAGAACTAAGGGCTGACAAGCGCACTGAGTCAGGTGTGCTGGTCAATGACTTCGCCATTGTGGCTGCTACCGTCAACGGCTCTGGCAGCCAGACCGCAAACAACACGCTGGTGCGCGCTTTGTTCAAGATGGGCATCCCTGTCAATGGCAAGAATCTGTTCCCATCCAACATCTACGGCTTGCCGACGTGGTACACCATCCGCTTGAGCCGAGACGGCTACATTGCGCGCCGCTCAGATTATCACGTGCTGGCTGCCATGAATCCAAAGACGCAAGCAGAGGACATCGAAAAGCTGGCGAGCGGCGGCATTTGCATCCATCCCGAAGAGTGGAAGCTGAAACCGACGCGAGACGACATCACCTACATTCCAATGCCTGTCCGCGAAATGGTCAAGGAGAGCGGCGCGGCGCCCGGTTTGAAGGAGTACGTCGCCAACATGGTCTATGTCGGCGCTATCGCAGAGCTGCTCGGCATTGAGTTGGCTGAGATCAGGAGTGCGCTGTCTTACTTCCTCAAAGGTAAGGCAAAGGCAGTTGACCTGAACTACTTCCTTGTGGAAAAAGCCGCAGCATACGTCCGTGAGCAGTTCGCCGACGTGCCGCGCAATTTCCGTGCTGAGCGCATGGACGCCACACGCGGCAAAATCTTGATCGAAGGCAACTCAGCAGCGGCGCTCGGCGCAATTTTCGGCGGCGTCAGCGTAGCAGCGTGGTATCCGATCACACCTTCCACCAGCATGATTGACGCACTGATGGACTACGCTAAAGAGCTGCGCACAGAGCCTGACGGCAAGACAACGCTCGTGATCGTGCAAGCTGAGGACGAGTTAGCAGCAGCGGGCATTGTGATTGGCGCGGGCTGGATGGGCGCACGTTCGCTGACCGCTACTTCGGGACCGGGCATCTCGCTCATGGCAGAGTTCAGCGGACTGGGCTACTTTGCTGAGGTGCCGTGCGTCATCTGGGACATTCAGCGCATGGGTCCGAGCACAGGCTTGCCGACGCGCACCTCGCAGGGCGACGTGCTGAAAGCGTATTATCTGAGTCACGGCGACACGCGCCATGTGGTGCTCTTGCCTGCCAATATGAAAGAATGCTTTGAGTTCGGCTGGCGCGCTCACGACTTGGCTGATCGTCTGCAGACACCCATCTTCGTGCTGAGCGACCTCGACTTAGGCATGAACTTGTGGATGACCGATCCATTTGACTATCCTGATCAGCCAATGGACCGCGGCAAGGTCATTACTTATGAAGACCTTGAGAAATTCGGCACATGGGGACGCTACAAAGACGTTGACGGCGACGGCATTGGTTACCGCTCCTTGCCCGGTCAAGGTCCTGCTTACTTTGCACGCGGCACAGGTCACACTGAGTACGCTACCTACAGCGAACGTCCTGATGACTGGTCAAAGAACATGGATCGGCTCGCTCGCAAGTTTGAGACGGCACGCCGTCTTGTGCCAAAGCCGATCAGCCATATTGAAGACAATGCCGTTTTCGGCATCATCGCCTATGGCTCGACCGATGCGCCAATCGCTGAGGCGCGCGACCTGCTGAAAGCAGCTAACCTGCCTACTAGCTATCATCGCATCCGTGCATTGCCGCTCGGCGAGGCGACGCGCGAGTTCCTGAGCCTGTATGAGCGTGTTTACGTCGTTGAAAACAACTATCTTGGGCAAATGGCACAGCTGCTCAAGATGGAGTATCCTGACCTTGCGAACCGCCTGATCTCCATCAGCCATTGCGACGGCTTGCCGCTGACTGCCCGTTGGATTGTCGACTCGATCCTAGAGAAGGAACAAAAGTAGCCATGACTGCCCGTACTGCTAAGACAAACGCACTTGGCTTGGAGAAATCCGCCTACAAAGGCGCGGAATCAACGCTGTGCAATGGCTGCGGTCACGACTCGATCTCAGCCAAGATCATTGACGCTTGCTGGGAACTCGGCTTGGATCAGCGCTACATCTTCAAGCTGAGCGGCATTGGTTGCTCCAGCAAGACGCCTGCTTACTTCTTGGGACTGTCACACTCGTTCAACACTGTACACGGACGTATGCCTTCGGTCGCCACAGGCGCCACATTGGCTAATCGCAACTTAATCTGCATCGGCGTTAGCGGCGACGGCGACACTGGTAGCATCGGACTTGGTCAATTCAAGCACTTGCTGCGCCGCAATGTGCCAATGGTCTACATCGTAGAGAATAATGGCGTTTACGGCTTGACCAAAGGTCAGTTCAGCGCAACAGCCGATGAGAATCAACGCCAGAAGTACTACGGTGTCAATCCGTTCCCGCCAATTGACCTGTGCATGGAAGCAATTGTGGCAGATTGCACCTTCGTAGCGCGCTCCTTCAGTGGCGATCCACAGCAGTGCCGCGAGCTGATCAAAGCAGCGCTCTCGCACAAGGGCACAGCGCTTTTAGACATCATCAGTCCATGTGTCACTTTCAATGACACGCCTGAGTCTACTAAGAGCTATGCTTACGGCAAAGCGCACAACATTGAGTTGCAGCAAATCGAGCATATTCCGCCGGGCTTGGTCATTCAGCGCCAAGAGATCACTATCCCTGAGTACGCTGAAGGTGAGACCATTGCCGTGACCATGCATGACGGTTCACAGATTCTGCTTAAGAAGACTGATCGAACGCACGATCCGCGTGATAAGCAGGCTGCACTCCGTCTGTTGGAGCAGGCAAAGGCTCAGCAGCTGTTCATCACAGGCTTGATCTACATTGCTGAGCCGCGTCCGACGCTAGGCGAGCTAAGCGGCATTGTGGATACGCCACTCGCTGAGTTGCCTCAAGAGCGGCTGCGTCCGAGCCGCGAGGCACTGGCAAAGGTGATGGCAAGCCTGAGCTAAGTTGTGCTGACCGTGAGAGCGCCGAACGGCGCTCTCAACACGAGAATCCTGAGCGATGCAAATCGATCCTGTCGCCCTGCTGTACGGCTTAGTGGAAATCTACAGCCCGTCGCACCAAGAGCGACGGGCTAGTGAGTATCTTGCTGCGCAGATGCAAGCGGCAGGCTTCGATAACGCCTTTGTGGACGCTGCTGACAACGCTGTCGGCGTGATCGGTGAAGGACCGCGCGAGTGCATCCTGCTCGGTCACATTGACACAGTGGCAGGTTACATTCCGCCGCGCCTTGAAGACGGCAAGCTCTACGGACGCGGCGCTGTAGACGCCAAAGGTCCGCTAGCGGCTTTTGCCAGCGCTGCAGCCCTCGCTGGCAGACAAGATGGCTGGCGCATCATTGTCATCGGCGCAACCGAAGAAGAGGCGGTCACTTCCAAAGGCGCGCGGCACGCCCTGACTGTCTACAGTCCTGCACTGGTGGTCATCGGCGAGCCGAGCCGCTGGGATCGCATCACGCTCGGCTACAAGGGGCGCATGCTGCTAGACTACCGTTTTAGCAAGCCTATCAGCCATACAGCGCGTCCTGAGCCGAACGCGCTTGAGACAGCTGTTGCCTTCTGGAACGCCGTGCGCGCCGATGCTGAGTCGTTTAATGAAGGACGCGAGAGAGCCTTTGACCAACTTTTCACTTCGCTGAGGCACATTCACGCCGAAGATGATGGCTTCTATGAAACTTCCTACATGACGCTTGGCTTCCGCTTGCCACCTGATTTGACGCCTGAACAGCTTAAGGCTCGGCTGAATATCTATGCTAATGGTGCGCAGCTGAGCTATCGTGGTGAGGAATTTACTTACCGCGCTGACAAAAACACGCCGCTTGTGCGCGCTTTCAACAACGCCATTCGTGATGAAGGCGGCAAGCCAGGTTTTGTTTACAAGACTGGCACGTCAGATATGAACATCGTCGGTCCTGTGTGGCGCTGTCCAATAGTTGCCTACGGACCGGGCGACTCAGCGCTCGATCACACGCCGAATGAGCACATCGAGATCGCTGAGTATGAGCGCGCTGTGCGCGTTCTCGTGCGCGTACTCCAAAGTCTAGGTCAGATGTAAGTTACTCGCCATAGCGCGCGCGCAGCAGCGCCATTTTTTGGCGGAAAGCAGCTTGCACAGGCAGCACAACGTGAAAGACGCTGCCCTTGAAGTTCACCTCGTCGTGTCCTTCGCTCTCTACCCAAATCTCGCCGCCATGCGCTAACACGGCGCCGCGCGCAATCGCCAAACCTAAGCCCGGACCACCTGCCTTGTATGCCGTTTTGCCGCTTGAGTGCAGCTGGACATCGCCTAGGCGATAGAATTTCTCGAAGATCAGTGTGTGGTATTCAGGGTCAATGCCAATGCCTGTGTCGGCAATTTGGACGTGCGCAGCGCGCTCCAGAATTGGATGATCCTCGTAGCGCAAAGTGACGCGGATGCTGCCGCCATCAGGCGTGTATTTAATGGCGTTCATCATGATGTGATAGAAGGCTTTGCTCAGCAAACCAGGGTCAGCTTCGATGTAAATGCCACCATCGCCTTCGTTCTGGGCTAAGTCCATATGCAGACTTAGACGGCGTTGCCGCAAGGCGTCTTTAAACTGCATTTCAGTGCCGCGCAGCACTAGTGGCAAGGAAACAGGCACAGCTGCCACTGAGACTTGTGCAAGGTCAATGCGCTGAACGTCCAGCATGTTATTGACAATCTCATGTAGGCGCTGACTGCCAGTGGCAATGCCTTCAACCATTTCGCGCAGCAACGGGTTGTCACGGATAACTGGATCGGCAAGCATCATACTGGCATAGCCGCGCATAATAGTGAGTGGCGTGCGCAACTCGTGTGCTGTGACCTCAATGAAGTCCAGTTTAGCGCGGTCGAGCTTTTCCAGTGTTTGGAAGGCTTTACGCAGCTCTTCAAGCGTCATGCGGTCATTCTCGCGCAAGCGCTCAAAGGTCTGACGCACCATCTGCATGGCTAAATCAGAGTTGCGCTCAATAATCGTGCGAAAAACGTCCTGATCAATCTCAAGGACAGTTGTCTCTTTGGTCGTAGTGACAGTCGCAGAGCGCGGCGCATCAGAGATGATCGCCATTTCACCGAAGTATTCGCCGCTGGTCGCGCGGCGCAACACCAAGTGACTCTCTTCGGGCGAATCGAAGCGCTTAGTGATGACCACTTCGCCTTCGCAGATCAAGTAGAGGACTTTTTCGTACGCCCCTTCGCGGCACAAGACAGTGTCAGGCGGATAGGTGGCTTGCCGAGCCAGTTGTGCAAGCTGAGCCAGCTCTTCTGGGTCTTGAATGCCTGGAAAAGTTCGCCGCAACACTTCAAGCGGTTGAATAGCCATACTGTATGCCTCAGCTGTTTCCCAGACGTATGCTCCATTTATTGTAATCTGATTCAGGCGCTGAAACGTGCTTGCGCCTCTGATCAGTGGTTAGAATCGCGTTCAAGATGTGCCGCGCTCAAGGTAAAGTGCCTTCAGCAGCCGCTGCTACGCTGTGTGTTCCAGCCAAATGTGGAATGACCGAGAGCTGGAAAGGAAGATGCTGCTTTGGCAACAACACTTGGTCAGGCGGCAAGCGCAAATGGCGAAAGCCTGTCACTTGACCTGTCTCATCGTATAGTGTCGCTATCAAGCTGAGGTTTTCAACGGCGCGCTCACTGTGATTGTGCAGCTCGCCGCTCAACATATAGCGTCCTTCACTGAAAGTACTGTGTAGGCTTTCCACTGCTAACTTTGGCAAGGGCTGCGTGTTGCGCAGCGCGCGCGCAACCTCTGCAACAGCGCCGCTGTAGGCTGAGGGCGCCTGCTCAAACTGAGCGCCGTAAGGCGTACTTTCATTGGGCAACAAATAGTTGCGCGCTGTAGCTACCTCACGCATTGCCAGCGCGTTCCCGAACTCATCTACCAGATAGACGCGCACAACAAGCTGGCTGATCGGCTCGCCGAGCGGATTGTGTAGGCTACCCAAACACAGCAAACTACCCACAGGCGTCTCTTGGCAGCTGGGCATGTTGACCGAAAGTGGCAAAGGCGTCGGCATCAGTGTCAGAGCGATCAGGGTAGCCGAACTGAATGTAGGCGTGCGGCGCAAGCGCGGTAGCGGCGTTGGCGTGGCAGTTGGCATACTTGTCCACTTCAGCAAGGCTGAGGTCGCCACTTGCGTAGTCGGGTTAGTTGTGTTGCTCTGGCTGCAACTCGCTACCAGAACACCTAGCCAACACCACAACCAGACAAGCCGACGATTGTTGCGCACGCTGGAGTCCTCAATCGTACTCTTAGTCTTAGACTGATGATGGCAATTATAGCTTTATCTTGCGCCTGTCCAACACGCCCCAGCTCAAGACGACTCTAGCGCTAGAATGCGTTCGCGCAATACATCAGGCAGAGGCGCCTTGGTCAGTGCCTTGTAGTCATACATGACCACTACGCCACTTCCTTCAGCCGCCACTTTAGCGAGTTTGTGGCTGACCACACAGTAATCCATTGTAAAGCGGTCCGTCTCTAAGCTGTGAGCGCGCACGCCGACTGAAAGCGTGTCAGGGTAGGTAAGCGGTGCGCGGAAGCGGCATTGTAGCGATGCAACAATCGGACCAATGCCGCTCTCGCGCATGTAGTCGAGCATCTGAAGGCGCTCAAAGTAAGCGATCCGCGCGCTCTCAAAGTAGCGAAAGTAGACAACGTTGTTCACATGCCCGAAGGCGTCCATCTCGCCCCATGCCACTGTGATCGGAATGACCACTGGAAAGCCGCTTAGCAACTGTTCCATAACGTCCTTAATTTTGAAGTGATTGCGCCCTGCTTTATTCTGAGCAGGGCAGATATTCAGTCGCCCATCTCAGCACTGGCTTCACTACGTGGCTGTTCGCCTTTCGCCAAGCCGGCGATAGGCAAGACAAAGCTGAAGGTCGAGCCGACGCCTACCTCGCTCTCCACCCACATGCGTCCGCCTTGTTTCTCGATCAGTTTGCGCGAGATCGGCAGACCCAAGCCCGTGCCTTCATATTGACGGGCTGCGTTGTTATCCACCTGCTGGAACGGCTCAAAGATGATGTCGAGCTTATCGCGCGGAATGCCAATGCCGGTATCGGTCACTGAGACCTGCACCATTGGCACACCATCTATCTCAGTGCGGAAGCAAGCGATAGTGATGCTACCTTGTGGCGTGAATTTCACGGCATTAGACACAAGGTTGAGCAAGGCTTGGCGCGTACGGAATTCATCGCCCATCACATTCGGTAAGTCAGGCTCGATTTCTTGGTAGAGCCGCAGCGGCTTGTCCTTTATCAAGCCAATTGCTGTTGAAGCTACGCCTTTGATAACCTCTTGCATAGCGAATGGCGCAATAGAGAATTCCATTCGGTCTGCTTCAATCTTTGCCTGATCGAGAATGTCATTGACCAAGCCGAGCAGGTGCTTGCCGCTCTCATAAATCGTCGTCAGGTCTTGGCGTTGCATCTCAGTCAGCGGTCCGTCAATGCCTTTCAGGATCACGCGCGAGAAACCGATGATCGAGTTGAGCGGCGTGCGCAGCTCGTGAGACATATTAGCGAGGAACTGGCTCTTGAGGCGGTCGAGTTCCATGAGGCGCAGGTTAGCCGCGCGCACCTCGCGCAACAGCCGCGCATTCTGAATTGTAACGCTGAGTGATGAACCAAGCGTCTGCATCAGGCGCAGGCTGTTGTCGTCAAAGCCGTTCACTACTTCTTTTACCGCTCCTAGAGCGCCAACGAAGTTCTCACCAGCGTAAAGCGGCACTAGCAAGAGCGAGCCACTAGCAGGCAAAAAGCTGCGTAGCGCTTGAGCCAGGCGCGACTGACCGAGCATCCCTGTTGTGCTTTGGCGTGCGCTTCTTTGCGCTGCAGCAAGGTCATTCACTATCAGCGGCTCATGGGACTGAGCAAACTCTTTGAAGAACGGTTGAGCGTATTCATAGTAGGGCGGTATGACCAGTTCTTTGCCGAGCTGCACGGCGCCGTGTGGCACAAGGCGCGTGCCGCTATCGTCAAAGATCAAAATAGCTGCAGCTAGGGCGTTCAATTTGTCGCGCAGCAGTTCCGCGATCTCGCGCAAGCGCTCTGCCTGACCTTCGGTCTCGGCGAAAGCAGCTGTGGCTGCGCGTGTGGCGTCGAACAGGAAGCGCATTTCTTCAGCGCGGCGTACTGAAGAGGCAAACAGCTCGGCGTTGTCAATTGCAATTGCAATCTGACCTGCCAAAGTCGAGAGGATCGCCACGTCCTCTTCAGTGAAGGCGCCAGCTGTGTTGCTCTGCACGTCCAGAGCGCCTAAAATCACGTCGCGGGCAATCAGAGGCAACGCCATCTCTGCGCGTGTGTCAGGCAAGTCAGGATTCGGCTTGTGAATAGCGCGCGGGTCAGTCGTGTCGCGCACGATTTGTGGCATGCCAGTTGCCGTCACCTGACCGATGACCGAGCGCGAGCCAACAGGCAAGCCATGTCCACGTGCTATCAGACGCTTGCCTGCCTCACCTGTCGAGGCAACGACGCGCGCAAACCTGCCTTCATCATCAAGGCGGAAAATCTGGACATGATCGAAGCCGAAGCTGTCCTTGATTTGGTTCACGATCAGGTTGAACAGCTCCTCAAGGCGTAGAGTGCTAGCAGCCACTTGAGCGATCTCAGCGCTCAGCGCTAGCTGACGGGCGCGCCGCGTGGTGCGCTCAAACAAGTCACGACGCTCGATGCCGATTCCGATCAGGTCTGAGATTGAGGTGAAGATGCGCATGTCACGCTCAGTCATGCGCCAGACCTCGTCAGCGTTGATTACCAGAGCGCCTAGCGGCGCGCGGTTGGCGCCGAACAGCGGGAATACCACCAAAGCGCGCGAGCCGAACATAAGCTCAATTCCGCTGACATCAAGCGTGAACTCGTCCATGTAGGCGTGTGGCGCGTAAATATCCTCGATCCAAGTTGGCACAGAGCGCTTGACAACGTCCCAGATCGGGAACTGCTCAGCCGTGAAGCGCATGCCAGTGAGATCGTAGCCGCCTTCATCACGCTGCCAGAACCCTGCTATTTCGACAGCTGCGTTACGCTCTCCCCAGCTTCCGCCTATTAGATGTAGCGTCAATACACTGCTGACAAACGGCGGCACTGCAAAGTCTGCAATAGCCGCTACTTCCTCGCGCGGACTAGCCGCGTTAGCGATAGCGCGGCTTGTCTGGTACAGCACTGCTGTCTCTTCTAGCGAGTCCTGTGTTTGTTGCACTAGTACGAAGTTGTCTAGCGAGATCGCGGCTTGGTCAGCCAGTGTTACCAAGAGCTGCTGTTCCGTGCGGCTAAAAGCATGTGGTTCTTTGTAAGTAAGAATAACGCGTCCTTTAATTTGCCCTTTGACCTGCATCGGCACAGCAGCTTGAGCGCGGAAGTTGCCAAGGTAGAGCAGAGGCTGAATGCGGTCTAGCAAATTCGGGTCAGCGTCTTGGACATCGGCGATGAAATATGGCGGCAGATCGAGCATATCCCAATCACCCTGCATCAGCGGCTTATCAACTTGCACTGCCTGCGAATTCGGATCGTCAGCGCGCCACGCCAGCACCCAGTCAACACGCTGTTCTGACTCGCGCATACGCACAAGCAGGATATCAATGCGGTCAGGCGATAACTTGACAAGCTCATCGCGCAGCGCGGCAACCGTTGACGCAATTGAGTCAGCTTGACGAATATTCAGGCTTGCCTCAAAGAGCATAGTGGTCGTTTGCAAGGCTTGAGCGGTCTCTTGAGCAAGACGCGCTGTCTCACAAGCGGCGGCTGCTTGATCAGTTAAATTGCTGAAAGCACGGCGCTCTTCCGGCGTGAAAGGATGATAGGAGTCATAGCCGATGCACAGCCAGCCGATGAGACGATTGCGCGCTCGCATTGGGAAAATACCCAAAGAGACCACACCTAACGCCTGAATTTGCGGATCATCAGCAAAAGAAGGATTTTCAAGGATGTTTGTGTCCACAAACGGTTCTTCAGTGAGCAGAGCGCGTGGCAGCGGCAAGGGTGCATCTACCACATCCACTGTGACGCCATCAGGTGATTGCCAAGCGGCATAGATGGGTGCAAACTGTCCATCTTGATTGAAGATGACGTAAAAATGCGTGGCAGTGAACTCATCCACCACGTGCCGTCCGATGACGTTCAGAATACCGTAGATTTCGTTTTCAGCAGCGACACGGCGGCTCACTTCGTAGAGACTGGTGGTCTCACGCAGACTTTCCTGCAGTACGCTCTCCAGCTCGCGCAGCTCTGTCACATCTTGATAAACTGCTATGGCGCCAATAACCTCACCACCACGCACTAGCGGCACAGCATCAACTAGTAGGTCAGTACGATTGCCGTTTTCATCGAACAAGGTCATGTCTTGGGCGCGCACAGGCACTTGATCTTCTAAAGCACGGAAGATAGGCTGCTCTTCAGGTGTGAAAGGAATGCCAGTGCTGGTGTGAACAACTTCAGGCGGCTGCAGGGCATCCAAACCAAGCAGCTCGCGCGCACGCTGATTGGTCAAGACAGGCTGTCGCGTCAATGCATCTACCACGATAACGCCTGTTGGCAACGAGTTCAAAATCTGCTGTAGGCTCTCACGCTCGTTCTGGACAGCATCAAACAAACGGCGATTCTCGAGGGCGACTGCAATCTGGCTTGCGAGCGCCAAACTGAGTTGACGGTCGCGCTCATCTATGTCAGGTTGCATTAGTGCGCGTCCCAGTAACAGGACAGCATCTGTGCGGTTGCCCGTCTTAATTGGCACAACGATATGCTTGCCAAACGCCTCTGCTAACTCTACTTGAAGGCGCTTGAGCGCAGTGTGCTCAAGTGGATCGTTGACCACAACCATCTGACCGCCGCGCAAAACTTCTGTGATAGCGTTGTTGCTGCTTTCTAGCGTCACTTCGGTCATAGTTGTCAGAGGTGAGTCTTTCGGGAAACGCGCTGTCAGTCGATCTGCCACAACACCTGTCAGCGTCAAGCGCACACTGCCAAACCACCAGCGATCAAAGTTAGCGGCGAGCGCCACACGCTCGATCAGATCGCTGACACCTGCCTCAAAGTCTGTGCCAATCTGGCTAGCAATTTGTGCTGCTTCTGCCAGCACACGGTTGCTGCGCGCCTCAATCTGTGCTTCTTTGAACAAATACTGGTTTTCTAGGCTAATGGCGACTTGGTCAGAGAGTGCGTCCGCATACTGGACGAAAGTAGCCGAGAACGCACGTGCGCGCTGACTATGGAACATAATCACGCCAAACCAACGCGTGGCAGTCACCAAAGGCGTGACCAGCACACTTTGTACGCGCATGGCGCGATATGCCTCGCGCAGGCTTTCATGTGCTTGAAGATCAACGCTGAGGTTGGCAAGATAAGGTGTGCGCTCTCTGGGCAACCAAGCCGCAGGCACAGTCTCGCGCAGCACGCGCTGAGCAGTTGGACGAAACGTGTTCGGCTGGCGTTCCCAGATATAGGCATACTCAAGCATCTCTGTTTCGTAGCTGGGTGCTGGATAGGCGAGCAAGAAGATCAGGCGGTCAAGCTGATCGAAAGTACTGAAGCGATCCGCCACAGCCTGATAGAGGCGCTCAGGCTCGCTCACACTGCTCAGGACGCGGCTGGCTTGGTAGAGCTGCTCCACGCGCTTAAGCGCACTCTGTGTCTGCTCGACAAGGCGCGTGTTTTCCAAGACAAGCGCTACGCGATCAGCAACGGCTTGGACGATTGCGCGTTCTTCTATTGAGAGCGGCAACTCAGGATTTTCTTGGACGCGCAAAGTGCCTACAATTTCGCCGCGTACTTGAATCGGCGCCTCAATGATCCGTCCATCAGCCGACTCCGCAGGTTGCGGCGTACCATCAGCAGGCTGAATGGTCAGCAGGTCATAGGTGTAGGCGAGTTGTTCATTACTGCGCTCAGCCAAGTACTCCTGCCAGCTCGTGCGCGTTAGTTGACGGTTGAGCTCAGCCACTTGAGCAGCGCGCTGTGCTTGCTCAGCTAATAGACGTGCGTTGTCAATAGCAATCGCAAGTTGGTCGCAGAGCAACTGGAAAATCTGGACATCTTCCTGATCAAAAGCGTTTGGCTCAACACTCTGTACGTCCAAACAGCCGATCAGCTTATCGCCAACTTGCAGTGGCACTGCCATTTCAGAGCGCGTGAGTGGTAACAGCGGATTGAAGCGATGTGGCACTTCGGATTGCTGCGTATCTAGCGTGATAAAGGTACGTCGTTGCGCTGTAGCCTGCCCGACAATCGAGTTCGAGCCAACTGCCAGCTTATGTTTGCGTGCCAGCAACTGGCGACCTGCCTCACCAGTGCTGGTAACCAGCACAGCGTACTCGTTAGCGTCATCTACCAAGAAAATCTGGGCGTGGTAGAAATTGAAGCGGTCACGGATAGCGTCCACTGTGTACTGAAGCAATTGGTCAATGTCGCGCAGCCGCGTTGCCTCTCGACCAATCTCAGCGGCAATTTCAAGATTGCGCGTGCGCTCTCTCACACGGCTCTCTAGCGTGCTAAGCGTCTCGTTCAGGCGCTGCGAGAGACGGTTAAGTGAGTGTGCGAGCTGACCGATCTCATCCTGTGTGCGTACATCTAGGCGAATGTTGAAGTTTCCCTCTGCCATCTGCTGAGCTGAACGGCTCAAGCGACGCAACGGACGCACAACGCCCTGCACAGCAACTGCGAAAGCAAGTAACAAGCCTGCGAACAGCAGCGCTGTGCGCAGCACTAGATCACGGGCAAGATTAAGCAGATTGGTCAGTTCAGCTTCTTCTGATTCTTTGCTGATGACCAAAAACCATTGGCTGTTGGCAATATCAGCATTTGAAGGCACGCTCAGCCTAGATGTGAAGTAAGTGCGTCCGCCAATTTCTAGCAATCCCTGAGCAGTAGCTTCAAAAACTTGTGGCGGCAGGTCAGGCGCTTGGAAGTCGGCGCCACCTACAACGCCTACTGGCACTTTAGCCGTTCGGCTGCTGACGGCGAGCAGACTACCGCGTTGATCGAGTAGGGCTGTAGTAAACTCGAAAATTGTGCTACGGTTTGGTTGCAGAATCTCCGCTAGACTTGCCTCTGGGCGCAAGTCGCCAATTAAGGCGCCGACTAGTGTACCGCTGCTATAAATTGGCGTGCCAATTTGAAATGAGAGTCGTGCGCTACCATTGCGGGAAATGGCAGGCTGCTGTAAGACGTAGTCTGAGATGTAAAATTGTCCTTCAGAGAGTGCCAGAATTTCGTTCAGGTAGGTTTGCCCGCGTTCGCTAGGCGGCGGATCAGTTAAAAGGAAGAAAGGTGAAATGCCAGCGCCGCTTATTGTGAGACGCACGTTGACAATTTGATCGCCGTTGACCTGCACAAAACGCAAGTTGGCGAAAGGCGCTGGCGTCGTAATCAGTGTGTTAGCTATGCGCGATGAGACCACAATTCGCTGTGAGTTGAAACGCGCTCTGTTGTCTGTAGCGATAATACGGGCTAATTCGGTCAACTCAGCGCTTCTAGCGAGCTCGTTCAGAGCGCTTCTGGCAGCGCTAAAAAACTGGTCAAAGCGTCCGCTAATGCGCTCACTTTCCGTTCTGAAGCTGAGCCGCACATTATCACGGACAAAGTTATCAAGTGATGGCGCTACGATGAAAGCAAAAACAAACAATACGCTTATAAAAACCGCTGCAAGCGGCAAGAGCAGCTTGGCAGTTATGGGAAGCCGCCGCCAGAGATTTAGCGGACTGAAATTAGCAGTTGGCGTCGCGTTCATATCACTTTCCTCTCGTAGCTCTCTACTCTTGCGCGGACTCAAGCAGAGACCGCGTGTTGAGCTGAATAGAAGCCTGCGGCAAACGCAGAGCCTGCCCAAGCTCTCGAATAGCTACCTGAAGCACCTGGTCAACGCTGATCTGACGGCTCAAGCGCTCTGAGATAGTGTTCACTAGGCGTTCACGTTCAGCAAGTCGCTGTGATTGTTCTAACAAACGTGCGTTATCGGCGCTGACGGCTAGGCGCGCTGCCAGCTCGCGCGCCAACAGGCGCATGTTTTCGTTGTAAGTGGCGCGCGGCACAGTCCATTCAACAGCGCCAAAGCGTTGCTCGCGCAGCGAAACGGGCACAGCAAAAGTGACCGTTTCGCCATCAATCCGTTCTTGAAGCTCGCCTGAGTAGTAAGCGCGCAGCTGCAGCTCACTCCACTCGGCATCGTGCTCAGGTGCTGTGAAGCCACGGCGCGGCATTGCACGGCGACGGGCAACTTCGTAACCGCGCCATGCCTCGCCCAGCATTCGCCGATTCAACTCTTCGATCTCGGCAAGGCGCGCCTGCGACTCCTCAAACAGCTGGGCATTGGTAAGTGCTACAGCGATTTGATCGGCGAGCGCTTGGAAAAGGCTGATCTCGGCATCGCCAAACGCTTCAGCGCGACTGCTATGCAAGTCAAGCACGCCAAACAGACCGTCACGCTTGCGTAGCGGCAAAGCTAGCTCTGCGCGTGTACGCGAAAACAGCGGATTGGGCGTGTTCTCATCGTACAGCTGCAAAACAGCTTGTCCAGTCTGCACAGCCTGCCCAATGACACTACGTTGCAAAACGCTGATGCGATAGCCGCGTTGCAAGACTGACTCACCATCTTGTGCCTTTGCAGCGCGCAAGACAAGCGTCTGGGAAGCTGAGTCGAAGGCAAAGATATGTGCATTGTTAACTTCAGAGAAAGTTTCGCACAACAAGCTAACAACGCGCTGCATTAGCGCATCTGCGTCGCGCAGGTTAAAGAGCGTTTGCCCGATAGCGCGCATCAGCTCTACCTCGCGCGTCCGCTGCTGAAGACGCGCCTCAAGCGCTTGCACATCCTGCCGTGAGACGCTGCTCAAAACAGGCAACACTGCAGCAAGATTGCCGATTTCATCCCGCTGCTTGATAGGTAGCTCTGTGGTGCTACGCCCTTGCATCGCTTTTTGCGCCGCTTGGCTGATGAGGCGCAGCGGACGCACTATAGACCAATCGAGGAAGAGTCCTAAGAGCACTAAAATGCCCAGCGCGCCGAGCGCTATCAAGCTGAACTCAGTCAAAAAGCGCCCAACTTCATCTGCGCGCGCTGCAAGCAAAACTTGCACCTCTGCCACCAAAACACGATCTGTGCCGCGCACTGGCACAGCAAAGCCGCGTACTAGCCGATTAGATACAGGACTGACATAGCTGATCGGCTCTGTGAATGTTCGAGCAGTCAGCTGTCGCACGCGTGCGCGCAGATCGGCTGACTGCTCAGTGATTGGCTCACTGAGAGCATCAATCCGTCCATCAGGCGAGACGAGGTAGAAGCTGATCACGCCTGCAGGCAAATTGAGCGAACGCAGTGCCGTTGCAATACTTGGCTGAGCAGGCGCACTTCTGCCTGCTGGATCAACGCTGATTACTAAATATCCTATTGGACGACCAGCACGGCGCACAACAGTGGCAAAAGTCATTTCAAGGTCGTTGTTGTGACGCGCAATTTGACCTATAAAAATGCCGCCAAAATTCAAATCACGCTGAAAAAAGCCGAAGTACTCTTGTGCGCTTTCAGTCACTTCGGGCTGCGCAGGCACAGCTGCTAGAGTACGTCCGCCAATTGAAACGAAGCGTACTTGGCGATATGTTGGCTGATTGTTCATCAAATTCTGGAAGACGCTCTCGACGAGCTGCTGGGCAGCCTGACCTGTACGTCCGCTGGATGCTGCTAGAAGGGCATAAGCATCTTGCAGAGGTGGATTTGCCACAAGACTGCGCAAATTCGCTGTGATGCCATTGATGATCACCTGCAGAGTCGTGCTGCGCTCACGCGCAAGCGACTCGACCAGTACATTGCCGACTGGCTGGACATCGCGCGCGTACTGCACACCTACCCAGAGTGCCATGGCAAGCATGATCACAGCTACAATCAGCAAGCTGCCTAGCAGCTTCCAGCGCAAAGGCAATGAAATAAGGCGCTGCAAGGGATTCATGAGGCTGCTCCTGACTCGGCGTGACCATTGCTCTCAAGCGTACTCGGCGCAGGGCGATTAGGCAAGCCAAGCCGCACACTGGTCTGCAGCGCACCTAGCGCTTGTTGAAAAGCGTCTACTGCAGCAGCCACGAGCGTATCTACATCGCTTTTTGCCTGCAAAAGCGTAGCGACACGGTTAGCGATTTGCTCACGCGTGATCGCCATTTGTGCTTGCTCGTAGAGCCGCAAGTTATCTAGCGAAAGTGCCAAACGTTGCGAAACAGCACGCGCTAACTCAACGCTTCGATCATCCCAACTTTGACCATCAGGCGCACGAAACTCCATGACGCCTAGCGCTTGACCGCGTGCAACAATTGGCACAACAAGATACTGCGCACCTTCGCGCGTCTCAATATAAGGCGTGTAACCGTAAGCGCCGCGCGTCGGCAGCGGAATCGGCTTGGTGCCAACTGTGATCATGTTGCCGTTCCAGTCAAAACTCACAACTTTCTCAGAACGGCTCTGGAGATAGAGTTGCCAAGCGCGTCCGCTGATCTCCTGATTTAGGCGCTCAATGTCACGACTGGCAGTGCGCACCTGTTCGATCAGCTCTTGCTGATCGCGCTCGGCTAATTCCAATGCCTGTTGCAGACGCACACTGCGAATGGCGAAGGCAAGCTGAAGCGCAAGGCTTTCCAAACCTTCAATCTCCTGTGCCGAGAATGCCTCAGCGCGCATACTTTGTATATCCAGCACTCCTAAGGTCTCTTCGCCAATGCGCAACGGAATTACTAGCTCAGCACGCGTGCCCGCTGCAAACTCGCTGCGGCGCGCAAGTGGCGCATCAGCAGGAATGCGCAATGTCTTGCCTGTGCGCGCTGCCTCTGCAATCACACTTGGACTGTTCGGCGGCAAGCGGCGCTGCGCGCTCTCCTGTGCCGAGAGCAAGATGCCCGTGCTGCCTGCAAGACTCAAGGTGCCACTTCTTTTCTCGACTAGAAAGAGTTGGACATGCGCATAGCCTAACTTCTCGTGAAGCAGAGCGATAGTTGCGTTCAGCAGCTCGTCCACGCTGGCGCCTTCGCCAACCATACGGCTGAGTGCTACAATGCCGCTCAGCTCGCTCACACGGTTCTGGTTGTCTTGTAGCAGCGCACGCTGAATGCCACCGAACACATGCAGCAAGCTACCTGTAACTGCGAAGACGGCAAGAATAAAAGGAATGTAAGCAGGTGTTGGCGCTGTAGGCGGATAGTCCAGCACACCAGTGGCAACGGCAAGTATCTGCAGCAAAATCGCTGTTAAGACAGAGGCTGTCACCACCAGCATTCCAGAGCGCGATAGCAAAACGCTCGCTGCTACAATTGGTAACACATAGCCCACTATGGCGCGGCTCTGCATTGTATTATCGCCAATCAAAAAGTTCAATAAAACCATTGCAAACAGTAAGCCGCTTACAAAAACTAAGCGCGCCGCCTTTGAGGCGCCACGTTGCAACAGTAGCAAAACCAACCCGCAAACTATCAAGACAATGGGCAAGAAGAGCGATGGATCAGCGCTTACGAGCGAGCCAAGCAGGACGACTCGAAAAGTGGCAAACTGTTCACGAGCAGGAATCAGCGCAATGCCTATACCCAGAACTGCGATAAAGGTCATAATGAGTGTGATAGCGTATAGTGCGCGCGCCTGACGTTGCTCGATCTCGTCACTGAACTGCCGTTGCAGTTGAAAAAGTGCGGCTAATCTCATATTCGTCCTCCAAGACTATCAGGCGCTCTTGCCCGAAGGCGCCACAGAGAGCGCGTCACTTTCCGTGCTACCGATGCGTATTGAGGCTTGGACAGCGCCCAGAGCACGGCTCAGCTCTTGAAGTGCGGCGCGCGCCAAGCCATCAATATCGCTGATTGCCTGAAGGTTAGCGCTGATTGCGTTGACTTCCAACTCGCGCTGCGCCAGTTCTTGTGCCTGCTCAAAAAGGCGTGCGTTGTCAATGCTTAAGGCAAGGCGCTGCGCCAGCGCTTGCAATATCTCAAGCGTCTCAGTTTGGCGCACGGCACTGCTCAGTTCAATCTCGATAGCACCAATGCTACGTCCGCGCAGCTCGATTGGCACTGCCACTAGCTGGTGATTAGCGGCAGTGGTCATCAGGACAGGGCGACGGTACATAGCTGCTTGCTCTAGCGCAGGCGTCCAGCGTATATCGCGCTGTAGGCGACTTTCATTCAGCGTGTAGCCAATGGTCTGTACACTGCGCGATTTCAGATAGTCTTCCCAAGCCTGCCCGGTCAAGCGCTGATTCAAGCGGCGTGCCTCAGCAAGGTTGACTTCGGTTTCCAGCAATGTGCGATGTGTGTCGCTGAGCATAGTGCGATAGTTCTGAATTTGTTGAGCATTGAAGACGGCTGCACTGACTTGCGCGGCAAGGATGCTCAGACTTTCAATCTGCTCGCGTGGAAAAGCGTTTGAACGCACGCTCTGGATATCCAATGCGCCTAGCACCTGATCATCCGCAACCAGAGGCAGCGCAATTTCGGAGCGTGCATCGGGCAGTAGCTCATTGCCGCGCCGTTCATTGCTCTCCTCACGCGTGTCCACTACGATTGGCTCGCCGCTCTGCAAGGCGCGCCCGACTGCGCCCTGTGATGCAAACGCCACACGATAGCCGCGCCGCAGCATCAGCTCACCTGCCTCGCCTGTACTAGCAACTAGATTGGCGTAGCGACGGTCAGCATCAGCAAGAAAGATTTGCACATGGTAGAAACCGAAGCGATCTCGAATGTAGTCAGCGATGCGTGGCATTAGCTCAGCAGGACCGCCTGCAGTTATTGTTAGCTGAGCAATCTCGGCGCTCGCGCGCAGCTGCGCTAAGAGGCGATTGGCAGTTTGCAAGCTGCGCCGAAGTTCGTAGGCGTACATAGCGCACAATGCGCCTATACCGCCTAAAATGCTCTGAACAATCAAAGTCTGCGCTGATACATCCTCAGGCGCAACGCGCACAAACTCAACGACTGGTAGCGCCTGTGAACTCTGCAAGCTACCTACTAGTGCAACTAGGACAATTTCCAGACCAGTCAGCCAAAGAACGGCACTCCAAGACCACACTAGACTGTTGTAGAGCAGCGGTATAACAAGCAACAGCAAGCTGCTTGCGCCGACGCCGCTGAGGAAGAGGACTGTGACTGCCAACACTAACAAGAATGCACTCGATGTCAGCGTAGCAGCACGTAGCTGACCTGCATGAACAAGACTGATGACAATCAGCTGGACAAAGAAAATGACCAGCAGAGACGTTAAGACGCCGCTGGCGGAAGCCGCTCGATAGCCGAGTGAGAGGATAGCCACAAAGGTAATCAGAGCAGCGGTAGCTAGTAGCGCACTGAACAACAAAGTCACACGGGCGCGCAGTTGATCAAAATTGTTGGCGTAGCGGAAGCGCGGCAGCCGCAGAAAATTGAGCAGCTCAATCGGGACAGATTGCGAGGTCATGGCGTTCCTCTCAGCGTCGATTCCTCGACTCAAGGTTTAGGTTGCTACCAGGAGTTGGCAAGCCAAGCCGTACTGCCACATGCGGCGCTTGGAAGGCATCAGCAAGGCTCTGTGTAGCAGTGGCAATAACTGCTTCAACGCTTGTGGCAGCCTGCATGCGCGCCGTGATCTCGTTGATCATGCTCTCACGCTGTGCCATGCGTTGCGCTTCCTCCAGCAAGCGTAAGTTCTCAACTGCCAAGCCAAGTCGCTCAATCACTTGCTGCAAGACGGCAATTTGCTCATTGCTGATATCTTGGTCAAGCGCTAGTTCGAATTCCATAGCGCCAATCACTTGTCCGCGCACTGCAATCGGCATAGCCAAGATTTTGTGGCTCTGGAAAGTCCGCAACACGGGTTGACTGCGGCGGATTGCCTCAGCCAGCGTCGGCGTCTGCTCGGCAGCATCTTCAACGCGCCCGTTGACGAGGTCTATTGTAAAAGCAGGCACTGAGCCCATGCTGCTCAAATAGTCTGCCCATACGCCGCCTGTCAATTGGCGGTTCAGGCGCTCAATCTCACGTAGTTGTGCGCTTGCCTGCTCATAAAGGCGGCGATTCTCAGTCAGCTTCTCCTGCATTTCGGCAAATAGTCGTGCATTATCCACTGCCACTGCAATTTGATTGGCGAGCGTTTCAAGCGCTTCCACATCTTCAGGCGCAAAGGCGTTTACATTGTGGCTTTGCAGATCAATTGCGCCGATGATGTCATTACCGACGCGCAGCGGAATGGCAAGCTGCACACGCGTGCCGCTCAGGAAGGCAGAACGGCGATAGGGCAATGCTTCGCTTTCCTCGCGCACAAGGACGCTTTGTCCGCTAATGGTGACGCGTCCAATCACGCTCAAGCTGCCAACTCCAACCTGATACTTGCCCACATTCGGACGGCTTGCCTCGTGCGTGGTTGCAACCAGTGTGGCATTTCGATGATCTCTATCTACGAGGAACAGTTGTACCTCATGACAGTCGTTGAAATGCTCTTGCACAAGGCGTACTGTTTCCTGCAATACGGTCTCCAACGCAAGGCGAACACCTAGCACACGCTGCACTAAGTCAGCACTGGCTTTAGCAAGACGCACGCTGCGCTCCTCGATGTTTGCTGTGATTTGGCGCGTGACGAGGCGCAAATTGCGTGCCATTGTGTAGTTGACGCCCGCGTGAACAATCAGCAGCGGCAGACCAATCACAATGAGCGCCGAAGAATTCTCAGGCGCGCTTTCAAGTGGCGCATTCAACTCAAAAAGAGTGTAGAGCAGAGCCGCAATCAGCGTGTATAAAACTGTTTGCTCGCCAATCAGCAAGGCGCCTAGCGAGATGCCGACTAGCATACCGCCAAAGCCAATCACTGCACTGATCTCGTCGGAAAGCGCTAACAGGAAGAGCAAAGCACTCCATGCCAGCAAGATAAGCAACGCAGCCACAGTTTGCTGAGCATTTCGCGTCAAGCTGTAAGCAGCCAAAGCAACGCCGCCAAGCAAGACGCTGCGCATGAGAATAGCCAGATCAAGCGACGTGCTGCCGCTTAGCGTCTGAAGAGCGAGGCTGAGTCCACTGAGTAACGCGCCGAAAAACATCACAGCGCTTATTGTATAGGTAACTGCTGCACGGCGACGATCAAGCGGCTCAGAGTAGGCTGTTAGCGGAAAAATTCTTGGCAGTTGCTGGTACATGGACAACGTCTTTCTCAATCAGAGCCTGTATAGCTGCTGCGCTTGTTGACCTCAAGGCGAACACGCGCGCGCCGTGCTGAAAGCGCTTCTGCTATTTCTTGCAGCGTGTTCAAAAGCATACCTTGTAGGTCACTCTGCCCTTGTAGCGCGCCGCTCAAGCGATTCATCAAGCGCTCTGTTTCAGCGCGTTGAGCAGTCTGCATGTAGAGACGCGCGTTCTCTAGGGCAATAGCAAGCTGATAGCCGATCTGCTCCAGCACAGCGATATCCACTGACATGTAGCGTCCTGCCTCACGATGTAGCACAGAGAAGACGCCTGTCGTCTTACCACCTGCTATCAACGGCACACTGGCGATGGCGCGCAGACGCGAGCTGGCGAAAAGCCGATAGTCAGGCTCGTCTGAGCCACTGATGTCATCCAGCACTAGCGGCTCGCCAGTGTTAAAAACAAAGCGTAGCGCAGCGCGCTCTAGCGGGAAACTAGCAAGGAGTGGACCGCTATCTACCAGAAGGTAGATGTTGAGCGTCTCGCCATTTGGGCTGATGAGAGCGACGCTAATCAAGTCGGCTGCGATCAGTTTAGGCGTCTCTTCACGGATGATTTGGAAAATATGCATTCGATCAAAAGTGCTAGTGATGCGCCGACTCAAGGCAGTGATATGTTCTAGCTGCGTTGCGTGTCGCTTGATCTCCTCGTAGAGCTGGGCGTTATGTGCCGTAATCGCTAGTTGAGAGGTTACAGCTGCTGCAGCTTCAATCTCATCCGTAGTAAAAGTGTGATAGTCATAGAAGCTATCGAGCCCTAGACTGCCAATTAAGCGTCCTTTGACGATCATCGGCAAGAGCGCAATAGACTTAATGCCGAGCTGCTGTAGCAGAGCGCGTTCGCTATCGCCTAGCATCGGATCAGCATCTACGTTGTTCACTACGACAGGCGCTTTGGTCTTCAAAAGATGCTCTTCAAGCGGCGTGTCGAGCGGAATGCGCAAGCCAATCATGCCGTGATCAGGAAATTCAGCGATGACCGTACCAGCATTCTCGTCTTGATCGAAGACGACAATCCCGATGTGGTCAATACGCAGTGTCTCTACAAGACTGCGCGCCGCGCGGTCTAGCACTTCGTGGCTCTCAGTGGCGCTAGTAAAATCGCGCGTGACCTCGTAAAGCGAGCGCATCACGTCAATTTGACGCAGCAGTCTGCCTGTTTGCGGACCGGGCTTCTTCAGGTGCTGCAGCAGTGCTGGACCGAGCTGATTGGCGAGCGTTGTGAGCAAAGCGTCTAGTGTCTCAAGCGTGCTCGGCGCGCCATGTGTAGGCGTGTGATAGGCAACGATAGCGCCAATTGCATCGCTGCCAATCGTGATAGGGTAAATGCGCGCGTTCGGCGTCGTGGCAATCTGGCGACGGCGAATAGCGAGCAACAGCGGCGAAGAGTCATCCACAGGCTGCGTGGCATTCTCAGTGGGAATCTGACCGGCGCCTGCCACGCGCATAGCGATGTTGCCGACAATCTGAGAGATTTGCACGCCTAGCACACCGTAGACCGCAAAGCGTTCGCAGATGACCGCTAAAAACGAGTTCAGCCAGCCCTCCACAGGCGGCTGTGCGAAGGCTTGGCGATTTAGTTGCATTGAGAGCGCTAGCAAGTCATCCAGAACTGCTTTGCTGTGATTCATGTTTGACGCGTCCTCTGGCAATGAAGTTTAGTATTTCTGCTGGAAACCGATCCACGTCAATAGGCTTTGGAATGTAGCCGTCACAACCTGCCTCAAGCGTCCGTTCGCGGTCGCCTTTCATGACGTTCGCTGTCAGGGCGATGATCGGGATATGGTCGAGGTTAGGGTTAGCGCGCAGCTCCTGTGTGGCAGTCAGTCCATCTTTGCCGGGCATACTGATGTCCATCAAGATCAGATCAGGCAAGTGCTGAATGGCTAGACTGATGCCGTCATCAGCATTGGCTGCCTCGATCACCTCGATACCTTCTGCCATTAGCACACGGCGCACCAATCCACGATTGTCAGGACGATCTTCAATGTACAAAACGCGCTTGGTCATTCTCTAAGCCTTTCCTCGCTCGTGGATGGTTGCAGATGAAAATTGTGGTGTACAACCATACACAACCTTGCGTCCGCTTAGGCTGAGAACGAATTTTACTTCGAAATGCACTGCTAAGCTAAGGCGCTTGGGTTGAAGTTTGGTTATGAACAGACTCATTCTCGGCAATGCGGCGCTGTATCCAGCGCACGCCTTCGTCATGTGAGTAGAAGACCATGTTGACATAATTTTTGTACTGGCTATGCCAAAAGGTGTTAATCGCGTTGCTCAGCAGCACAACAGGCATACTCATAGCGCTGCGCCCAATGATGGTACAGCTGTACGTCCTGATATATAGCGCTCGCTGTAGCGTTTCAGTGATGCGCCGCCGCGAGTAGGGCGTCACCACACAGTCAGGCGCGGCAAAGCTGTTCAGCATGAAGACAGGGTCATTTGAATTCCAACTCCGTCGGAGTTCGTCCATCTTATCGAGCCACGAGTCCACTACTTGGCGTGTGGCATTGATGGCGACGAAAGCCATTGCCCTACCATTCAACATCCAACAAAACGATAGACCATCTGGCACTAAAATTTCAGTCGGTGAAGCCTGGATATCGAACGAGACGTAGTCTTGCAGATTGAGCGAGTATGACATGAGTGAGTTCTCCTATGTTCAATGTGCGTGCGTAGTTAGCCAAGTACGTACGACATCTGGAATGCCTTGCTCAATGGTCGGAAACTGGAAACGAAAGCCTGTGCTGCGCAGCCGCGCGTTCGAAAGGTGTGCGTCGTAGAGATCGGCGATCACAGGACCGACAATCAAGCGACCAAGCCACAGCGGCACGGCGCGCGTCTTCAAAGGCACGTTCATCGCCTGAGCGCTCTGAGCCAAAATTTCAGAATACTTAGGCGGACGATCATCACAGATGATGTAGCGTTCACCTGTTGCGCCATGTTCCATCAGGTGCAGGATAGCACGCGCGCAGTCTTCTACATGCACAGTAGCCAGCGTCGGGTCGCGGCGCGCTGCAGTGAGCTGGACTCTGCCTGCCTTCAGTGAAGTGAGGATTTCGGCGTACCATGAGCCTGCGCCATAGACTGATGCTGGGAATACAGTGATGATCGGCAATCCAGCAGCGCAAAAAGTCTCCAGTTGCTGCATTGCCTTGACAATGTACGGTCCCCAGCCGCGCGGATTCGGCTTAGCCGTCTCGTCTTTCGGCGGCAAGTCCTGCTGACCGTAATAACTTGTGCCACTTACATAGACGATCCGCTGCACAGCCGAGTGCATCAGTGCGCTGAGTAAGTTGCGATCCATGATTTGGCGCTCAGACTCATAGCGCAGTGCGCGCGCTTTGCTCACGCGCCCACCGAATGTCTGCGGCTGCGCGAAGTGCAACACAATCTCTGCTTGAGCCGCGTGCGCCTGCCAAGTACCTGCTTCCAGCAAGTTGCCCATCACAGGCTGTGCGCCTAGCGCGTGCACAGCTGCTGCGCTGCGCTCTGAGCGGCAAAGCACTTGCACAGTGTGCCCAGCTGCTATGGCGTGCCTTACAAAAGCTGAGCCAATGAAGCCACTTCCGCCTGCTAGAAAGAGTCTTGCCAACTTGCTATCCTCATCCTGCGCGAAAGACTGAAATTGTATTCATGATAGCGCGCTCCGCGCAAAATGGGCGTAACACTTGTATAGCATCTTGTGTAGGAGCGCTCTGGGCAAAGCCTATTGTAGTTTGAGTGTGCCTGGCTACGTTAAGAAGTGAATTGTTTTGACCTCGTTACCGAGAAACACTCTACGATAGACTATCATGGTTTGAAAGGCAACGCGCAAAGCGTCGGAGAATGTGTGAAGTGCAACACAACGATGTAACGGCTAGTGTGCTGGCACAATCTCGAGTGGCAACGAATGTCTCTGGGATTGAGTGGCGCTGGGTGACAATCTTCAGCGGACTGCTCGTAGCAGCCTCTGTTTTGCCCTACTTGTGGGCGTTCATCAGTTTGAATGCTCAGCCTACGCACCAATTCATGGGCATTTTGCACTCGCCGCTAGATAGCGCAGTGTACATTGCCAAGATCGATCAAGGCGCTCGCGGCGCATGGCTCTCAACCTTGACGCACACACCTGAAGTGACGCCCAGTTTGTTTTTCAATGGCTTTTACCTCGCTCTAGGACATCTGGCGAAGGCGCTTGGACTTTCCACGCTGATGATTTTCCATCTAGCGCGCCTGACCATGAGCTTTGCCATGTTTGCGGCTTTCTACCATCTCGGCTCAACTATTTGGCAACGTCTGCGACCGCGACGGCTGTTCTTCAGCATTCTAGCCGTTGGCTCTGGACTGGGCTGGTTAGCGTTAATGCTTGCGCCGCACACGCCGCAGACACAGCTTGCTGTTGATTTGAACTTGTTTGAAGCTATCCCGCTGCTCTCGATCTTCGCCAATCCGCATTTTCCGCTCGCCATTACGCTGATTACGCTGATCGCCGCCACCTATGTCACGGTGTTCCGTCCCGGCTTTCAAATGGCGCCTTCATTGGCTAATGGCGGATTAAGCATTGCGCTCATTTCGCTTGCGCTGGTGATTGTGCTGCCGCATGGCTGGTTGCCAATTGCCAGCGCGCTCACGGTGTACATGCTTATCCTAGCAGTGCGTACGCGCCGCTTTCCGCGTCTCGAAGCAGCATGGGTCAGCCTGACCATTCTGCCTGCCTTGCCAATCCTTGTCTACTATCTGGCGCTGATGAGCGTTGAGACGCCTTTGAGCGCGTGGATTGCGCAGAATCGGATTGCGCCATTGCCGCTTGATCGCTACTTGTTCGGCTTCGGCTTGCCGCTACTTGCTGCGCTGCCCGGAATTTGGCGCGCGCTGCGCTATTTTGAGCGCGACGGCGACCGATTCATGCTTGTCTGGCTCGTTGTTAACGTCGTCATCTTGTACTTACCGTTGCCTATGCCGCAGCGTAGCGTCATCGGCTTGTTCATCCCAATTGTCTACTTTGCTACGCGCGCCCTTGAGGACTTCTGGTTTGAGCGCATTCCTGCCAAATGGCGTGAAGCTGCGCTAGTCGCCTTTTTCGTCTTCAGCGTGCCGAGCAACGTCTTAGTGGCAATTGTGCCGATAATCGGCATTAACGATCCAGTTCGCGGCGAAGAAGGTGGCTTAATGATGCCTAAAGGCTACATTGCCGCTTTCCACTGGCTGAATAGCGTTGAGGAAAAGAATGCCGTCGTGCTGGCACATCCGCTGCCGAGCCTATGGTTGCCTGCTTACGCTGCCGTGCGCGTCGTCTATGGACATCCTTACGATACGCTCGATAGCGTCCAGCGTCTGAATGACGTGCAGCAATGGTACAGCGGACAGGAATGCCGCGAGATTCTCATGCGCTACAACGTCCGCTACATCTTGGCACGGCAAAACACGCCCTACAGCGGCACTGTGTGTCTGAACGAACTTGGCTTGCGCACGCCTGTAGCTGTGTATAATGATGTCTCGGTCTACCGCGTTCCCAAAGAGCTAGGAAGAGCATCGCCATGATTGATGTTGCCATTTTAGGCGCTACAGGCGCTGTCGGTCAACGATTCGTCCAACTGTTGGAGCATCATCCTTGGTTTCGCGTGGCGGAAGTTGCCGCTTCAGAGCGCAGCGTCGGGCGCGCTTACGCCGAAGCCTGCCACTGGCTGCTGCCGACGCCTATGCCTAGTTCTGTGGCTCAACTAACCGTTCAACCATTGGACGCTGACTTCCATTCGCCTGTAATTCTATCTGCTTTGCCTAGCGAGGTCGCTCAAAGCCTTGAGCCTGCGCTCGCTCAGCGCGGACACTTAGTCAGCTCAAACGCGAGCGCGCATCGCATGGCAGATGACGTGCCGATCCTGTTACCTGAGCTTAACGCTGATCATGTCCAGTTGGTGGAAGTGCAGCGGCGCAAGCGCGGCTTCAGCGGCACACTGGTCACCATGTCCAACTGCACAACCGTGCCTGTGGCAGTTGCTCTAGCGCCGCTCTTGACATTCGGCGTTCAGCAAGTGCAAGTGGTCAGCTTGCAAGCCATCAGCGGCAGCGGCTACCCTGGCGTGCCGTCGTTTGACATTTTTGACAACATCTTGCCGTATATCAACGGCGAAGAAGAAAAAGTTGAGCGCGAGCCGCGCAAAATTCTCGGCAAGCTCTCAGGCGACCAGATCATGCCGCTAGAGGCGACGTTCAGCGCAAGCTGCAATCGCGTGCCTGTGCTAGACGGGCACACAGTCGTCGTCTCAGTCAAATTTGCCAATCCACCGAGCCTTGAGACGATCCGTCAAGCGTGGCAGAGCTTTCAGCCGCATGCGTGGGCGCGTCACTTGCCCAGCTTGCCTGACTCAATCCTGCTCTACAATGATGGGCTAGATCGTCCACAGCCGCGCCTTGACCGCGATAACGGACGTGGCATGGCGACTACAATCGGGCGGCTACGTGCCTGTAACGTGCTGGACGTAAAATTTGTAGCGCTTTCGCACAACACAGTGCGCGGTGCTGCAGGTGGCGCCATTCTCAACGCTGAGCTACTGGTTGCACAAGGCTATGGACAGCATCTTGGCTTGCCGAGCGTGCAGCATCTGCACGCCTAGCCACGCTCGGCAGGCAAGCAGATAGCGATTTGGAATTGTTCAGGCGCGTTTTCAATGGCGAACTGTCCGTTGCATTCCTTGACGACATGCTGTCCTCTCGAAGTCTTGTGAACAGGACGTGGCGCAGCCGATGCGCAATGGACATATCCTCGATAGCACGGCTGAAGTCAATCAGAGTAGCTTTGCTACAAGTGATTGGTTGCCAGTCCACAGTGAAGAACGCTCGAATCCGATGAAAGACGCCACAATGGAGATCGAGCATGGGCAGCTATGTCCGCGTGAAAGGATCGAAAAGGCGTTGCCACTCTTGCAGAGCGTAGCGATCCGTCATGCCAGCGAGATAGTCGGTCACAGCGCGATGCACGCCGTCTTGAGCAATGCGCGCTTGTGCCGACGGCGGCATTTGGTGTGGATCGGCGACAAAGGCGTTGAACAGGTCGGTCAAAAAGCGCCGCGCCTTGGCGCTCATGCGCACGACGCGATAATGGCGGTACAGATTTTGGTAAAGAAAGTCTTTCAGCTGCCGATTCATGCGCTGAAAGTCTTGAGAGTGACCAACAACATTGTAGGGCAAGCGCTGAATATCTTGCCGTGTCTGGACGCCGCTGGCTTGGAGAGTCGCTGCAGTAGCTTGGATGGCGTCCACATTCTCGATGTGAATCAAGCGGCGGATGATCTGATGGCGCGTGATGTCATCCAGCTTGCCACCTTGCCAGCCAACGTCGGCTGTGACGCGCTGCCACAGCTCAAGCTCAGCCAGTTGCTCAGGCACGATCAAGCCTGAGCGCAAGCCGTCATCGAGGTCGTGCGCATTGTAAGCAAGCTCATCTGCCATGTTAGCGATTTGTGCCTCAAGGCTGCCGCGCAAGTTCGGATCGTAGCCTGTGACCGCACTCAGGTCGTACTCGGTCTCGTGCTTGGCAATGCCTTCCAGCATCTCGTAGGTCAAGTTCAGACCTTGCCAGCCCTTGTAGCGCGTCTCCAGCACAGTGACAATGCGGTAGCTCTGGTGGTTATGATTGAAGCCGCCGTGATCGCGCATGAGTTCATTCAAGACGGTCTCACCAGCGTGACCAAACGGCGAATGACCGAGATCATGGGCGAGACAGATGCCTTCCACAAGGTCTTCGTTGGCGCCAAGTGCGCGCGCTATGCTGCGCCCGATCTGTGCTACTTCGAGCGTGTGCGTCAAGCGTGTGCGATAGTAGTCGCCTTCATAGTTCACGAAGACCTGTGTCTTATACTCAAGACGGCGGAAAGCCGCAGTGTGCAGAATGCGGTCACGGTCGCGCTGAAAGGCAGTGCGATACGGATCAGGCGGCTCGGCGTGTTGCCGACCCTGACTGGCACGGCTGAAAGTAGCATAGGGCGCTAAAAACTGCTCCTCAAGCGCCTCGCGCGCCTCGCGGCTGATGATCATCAGAGGTCTCCGCGTCGTCACATTTAGCCAAGCCATTGAACATCAGATCAAGCAGTTTGTCAACCTCGTCAGCTTGAGACGCTCGCCTCTAGCACAACTCAGACTGTATCCATCTTTGCCTGACCAGAGCATGTTAAAATAAAGGTAACTTAAGTGGCAGGTGTGCTGTGCAGACGCTCTATCGCCTGTGGTTGGCATTTTTACCGTTGCAATTGCTCTTGATCATCGCAACAGTCGGCATGACAGTCGGCGTTATGGCAGCGCTGACTGTGCTGTTGCTGCGCGGCGGCGTTTCAACCATTGCCTCAGCTGAAAGCAGTAGCCAGCATGAGCGAATGTTACAGGCGCGTCTGAATCGAGATCGAATCGCACCTGTTTTCACGCCTGAGGTGCAGTTTTGGTCGCCGTGGATTATCAAGTGGGCGCGTCAATACGGCGTTGATCCTGATATTCTAGCAACGGTCATCCAAATTGAGAGCTGTGGACACTACTTGGTCAGCTCGCCAGCAGGCGCGCAAGGACTGTTCCAAGTCATGCCGTTCCACTTCGCCGAAGGCGAAAACATGCTCGATCCTGAGACGAATGCTCGTCGCGGCATCGCCTACTTGATCGGCAGCCTGCAGCGCGCAGATGGGCACATCGGCTTGGCAATGGCGGGCTACAATGGCGGCTGGGGCGTGATTCCGCGCGGCTGGGGACGCTGGGCGACTGAGACGCGCAATTACTATCGCTGGGGATCGCTCATCTACATGGACGCGCTGGCAGGCAAAAAGCCTGAGGAAAGCGAGGCGCTGCAAAGCTGGCTGAATGCTGGCGGCATTAACTTGTGTCGGCGCGCTGCGGAGGTGTTAGCGCCGCTGCAGACGCCAACTACGCCATGAGTCTCTCACGTCGCGTGCCAAATTGCTACGCCGTTGCACAGCTCAGGCATTACTTTGCCGTCACGCACTAAAAGGTCGAGGTGACCAAGCACTTCTGAGATAGCGAGGAACATCTCAGGTTGCCGCAGACGCGGAAACATGGCGAGCACTAGCTCGTAAAGCGTACGTGGATGCTCAGCACACAGCGCGCGCAAGCGCTCAGCGCGCTGTACGTGCATGGCAAGGCGAGTCTGGACGAGCTGCGGCACGTCTGTGACAGGTGCGCCGTGACCAGGATAGGCAATACGGATGTCCAACTGAGCAATACGTTGCAACTGGTCTAGGTAGTCGAGCAGACGCTGCGGGCGCGGCTGATCGAGCGACTCAGGCGGCTCGATCAGCGGGTTTGAGCTGATATCGCGCAGTAAGTGGTCGCTAGAGAGCAAGACGCGCGCCTCAGGCTGATACAGGCAGATCAAGTCGCCTGCATGACCTTTGGTGTGGTAGACTTGCCATGTCCTACTGAGCAGCTCCAGCTGGTCGCCTTCCGCCAACGTGCGCGTCACGCGAGTGGGCTGCACAAAACTGCCTAGATATGCAGAGATGAACTCAATGCCTTTGATCACGTCCTCAGGCACGCCGCCTTCACGGAAAATTGGCTGTAAGTAGGCGTCAAAGGCGCGGCGAGTCGGCTCAGGTTGCTCTAGCCATAGCGCACATAACCGATGCGCACAGATTTCCGCGCCTGACTCGGCTGCAATTTCAGCTGCAAAGCCGAGATGATCTGTATGATGGTGCGAGATAACGACGCGCTCGATGTCACGAAACGTCACGCCGCAAGCCTCTAGACCTGCTTGCAGGGCTGCACGCGCCTCATCTGTGCGCACGCCGCAGTCAATCAGCGTCAAGGGCGCTGCGTCGCTGCCGAGCGCGAGGTAGGCGAAGACGTCGCCTACAGGGAAAGGCGTCGGTATAGTGATGGCGTACAGTCCCTTGAGAATGGTCTCGTGACAGCGCGGTGTGATCTCAGTTAGCATCGGTCTGCATGCCTTGACTCTCCGACGGGACAGTGGACGCTTCACTGGTCTGGCTTGGCTTGCTGCGCACCATGATTGTCCACTCGCCTTTCTGGACTGCTTCATCGCGCTGATTCAGCACTTTCACGTCTAGTGTCACGATGCCGCCACCTGAAGCAGGCACAGGACGGCGCTTGCTGACGCTTGCCTCAACGCGGATTGTATCGCCGATGTAGACAGGCGCGCGCAGCTTCATTTCAAAACCCAAAAAGGCGATAACTGTGCCTTCCAGCACGCCTAGCTGATAGGCTAAGCCTGTGGCAATCGAGAAGACAAGCGCGCCGTGCGCAATCCGCGCGCCGAACTGCGTTGTCTCAGCGTAGCGCGCGTCCGTGTGCATCGGATTGAAGTCGCCGCTGATCCCAGCGAATGCTACCAGATCGGCTTCTGTGATGGTGCGTCCGCGCGTGCGAATCGGCAAGCCTTCTATGAATTCTTCAAACCACAGTCCGTGTCCGTAGCGATGAATTAGCTCAGTCATGACATATTCCTACTGGCTCTTTGCCTCGGCAAGGCGCTGGGCATACTGTTGTTTGTAGTACTCCAGATACTCGCCTGTCTTGATCTTACGCCACCACCACTCATTTTGCCGATACCATGCAACGGTCTGTGCCAGCAAACTTTCGAAGTCATCGTTGCGTTGCCAACCAAGTGCCTTGATCTTGGTGCAGTCCAGCGCGTAGCGCCGATCATGACCGGGGCGATCTGCCACAAAGCGGATCAGCGACTCAGGCTTGCCCAACAGGCGCAGAATGCGGCGCGTCACGTCAATGTTGTGATGTTCATTCTCGCCGCCGACGTTGTAGACCTCGCCAGGCGCGCCGACGTGCAGCACAAGGTCAATAGCACGCGCGTGATCGTCCACATACAGCCAATCGCGCACTTGCTTGCCGTCGCCATAGACAGGCAATGGGCGATCATCAATTGCCTCTGTGATGAAGAGCGACATCATTTTCTCAGGGTACTGGTACGGACCGTAAGTGTTGCTGCCGCGCGTGACCGTTGTGTGCATGCCATGCGTCACGTGATAAGCGCGCACCATCATCTCGCCGCCTGCCTTCGCCGCTGAGTACGGATTGTTCGGCTGCAGCGGATCGGTCTCTTTGAAGGCGCCTTCGGCGATCCAGCCGTAGACTTCATCTGTGCTGACCTGATGGAAGCGCTTAATGCCGAGCTGACGCGCCTGCTCCAGCAGCACATAGACGCCGATCACGTCTGTCTCCAGAAAGGCGTGTGAGTTCATGATGCTGCGATCCACGTGCGACTCAGCCGCAAAGTTGACGATTGCGTCAATCTGGTACTCTTCTAGGGCGCGCCTGACCGCTTGAGCATCAGCGATGTCGCCGCGCACAAAGCGATAGTTCGGCTCATCATGCACAGGCAGCAAGTTGTCAAGATTGCCGGCATAGGTCAGCTTGTCGAAGACGACGATTGTGTAGTGTGGATAGGTCTGCACCATATGGCGCACGAAGGCGCTGCCGATGAAACCTGCACCACCAGTTACTAAGATGTTTTTCATGCGTTTTGTACCTCAACTTGTGGAGAGCGTCCATGCTGTGTCCAAAAATGCAGCACGGCATGTGCTGAGAATAAAAAAAGCAGCGGATCGCTGGGCGCACGGTAGCGTGTGTATGGCGTTGTCAGCACGTGAAAGGCGGTCAGGATGAACAGGATCAGCCAGATCAGCGAGACATCGCGCCATGCGTGCCGAGTCTGCCACAGACCGACTAGGGCGAGGATCAACAAGCCGCCGAAGTAAATGCGATGCGCCCAGCGTCCAAGAATGCTGAATAGCGGCTCAGCGTAGATGTCGCCTTGTGTGGCAAAGCCATGTGCGCGTATTTCTTCAGGCTCGGTCAGGACGCGAATTGTGCCATCTGCTTGGCGCACAAACGGCACGACGCCATTGATCGGATTCCGCATTGGGAAAATGTCAGGTGTCCATTGAGCGTAGAGTTTCCAGAACAGCAGCGCTGGGATTTGGTCAGGATTTTCGCGCAAATAGGCGAGCGCCATGCTGATCAATCGCTCTCGGTTCTCCAGCAGACGTTCAGCTACCTCGCCCGACTGTGCCTGCACGTCCAGATGCTCAGGTAGCCATGAGAGTGAGTAGCCCGCTTGAATGAATGGCACAGTGTAGGGACTATTTCCGCCCCAGAGCGCTACGCCTAAGTTGCCGCCAATTGGGACAAAGCGATTAAACGTCTGATAAGTCTGCCACAGCCATGGCGCAATCACGGCAAGGCTGGTCAGCGCTGCAGGCACAAGGCGCACTATACTCTGCCACAGACTCAGGCGAAATAAAAGCCACAGCGCGCCACCAAGCGCGACCAGCACTGCAGGCGCACGAGTCAGTGCCAACAGACCGATTGAGACGCCGCACGCCACAATCACAAGCCATGTACCACTATCAAGCCGTTGACGTTCACGCAGGGCGACAAAGCTGAGCGCTGTCAGGCTGAGCAACATCGTCAAGAGCGACGTATAGCTGACGCTGAGCGTTTGAAAGATCAAGTACGGATACAGCGCAAAGAAAACGCCTGCCAGCGCGCCAATTGTAGGTCTGCCGAGCAGCTGCCTGCCCAGCTGATAGACTGCCCAGACAGTCACTAGGTCGAACAGAATATTCAGCACGCTGACCGTAGCCAGTGAGCGTCCGCCGACTGCGTAGGCAACTGCTAACAGCACAGGATACAGCACGGTCGAAGTTTCTACATCAACCTGTCCTGCTTCAATGCCCAAAACGCCCGTTGCCAACAGGTTCTGCGCACGGACATCATAGCCGCCTTCGCCATGTATTACGTCGCCCTCAAAGGCTAGATGTCGTCCAAAAATGAGCAGCGCGCCTAGACGTGCTGCAAGGCACAAAACAAGTATAGCAGGCAACCAGTAGCGCTCTGAAATGTTAAGCAGCTTGCTCATCTTGATTTCCGATTGCGGCGCGTCCTGCCAGTGTCAAACTGGCAAAAATCAGCCAGATCGCCTCTACTGGAAACAGGTAGCGTGGAATGGCTGTCAGGAACAGGTGCAGCGCATAAAAGTAACCTAGCACGCCGTAGAGTGGCAGTGTTTGCCAGAAGACGTGCCAACGGAACATGCCAAGCAGTACGCCGATCAGACCGAGCGCAAGCGCGCCGATGTGAAAGATGTAGAGCGAGAGTTTCGGCAGAAAATTGTCGCCGCTCAGTACAGCCACAAAGCCTGCTAAGCTACGACCTGTCTGCCACCACGTCACGACCAAATTGCGCAGACTCTCGCCTTGAAAAAAGACCGTGTTGTGTGGTTGCAGCGTTGCCTCAAGCAGATTAGCTACGCGGCGTGCCACATAACTGAGTGGATCGCTTAAGATCGTCTCGATAGCGCGCTGTGCGTAGATTTCATCGTTACGGAACTGATCTGCCTCTGTAATGCCTGCACGCTCATCCACGCACTGCGGACCGCACCAGCCTTCATTTGTGCCAAGATATAGGTTTGCCGCAAAACCGCCACCGCCAATCACGAGCACGTTCCAGCGCAACAGGTTATACAGTGTCCAGCTAAGGACAACTGCGCTGTACGCGACAGACAACACAGCGATCAGTCGCCATGCCTGCTGACGATAGCGCCATAGCAAGTGAGCGATGAAGACCAGTGGCAGCAATAGCGCAATGGCGCGAGTCAGACTTGCCAAGCCAAGCAGAATGCCTACGAGTGCTGCTCTGTGCCATGCCATGCGCGCGCTGTGTCTTGTAGCGTGTCCATGCAAGGCAAGCGCGCTGACCATCAACGGCAAGAAAACGCTTTCGGTCAAAACTTGCCCTGCTTCAATGATAAAAATCGGATTGAGCGCGATCAGCCACGTTGCAATCACGGCTGTACGCCTGCCGAAATAGGCTTCTGCTGCTGCAAAAACTGTCCAAACAAGCGCTGTACTCCACAGTACGTTTAACAGGCGGAAGACAGCCAAGTTGCCTTCACCGAACAGGCTCTGCACAACGCCCGTATAGAACAGATAGAACGGCGGAATCGGCGTAGCATACGGAAATTCATCGCGCAGCAGCATCAAGCCATATTTCAGCAAGCCGAGTGTATCGCCGCCATCTACATTCGGCACGGTCAGCAACACAAAAGCCAAGCGTAGCAACAGAGCTACGCTGAGAATGAGCGTCGGATTGCCTAGGCGTAAACTGAGCGCGTTGTGTTTCTGGGCTGACAGAGCGCGCATGAATTTTTGCGGACATCTTCAAGATGAGCGAGAGTGTAGCGCGACTCAAGCCTCTGCGTCAAGGTTGCAGTGGTATAATCGTGGCGTATCCAATGCTAGGGTAAATGCTGTGATTGTGGTGACAGGCGGCGGCGGCTTTGTTGGCAAGGCACTCATCAAGCGGCTTGCTCAGCAAGGTGAGCCTGTGCGCGTGCTTTCTGCGCGCGGCGAGAGAGCGCTGGCAGGGCTAGATGAAACAATTGAAATCATACGAGGCAGCCTTCACGACGCTGAAAGCCTGTATCACGCTATGGTTGGCGCTCACACAGTGTTTCACCTTGCTAGTGCGCAGTGGTGGGGCAGGAAGCGTGACCTTGAGCGAGTGGATGTTCAGGGCACGCAAAATGTCATTGCAGCAGGGCGCTCAGCGCGTATTGGACGCCTCGTTGTGCTGAGTCACTTGGGCGCAGAGCCATCTTCTGCCTTCACGCTACTGCGCGTCAAAGGGCGCGTTGAGGAACTTGTGCGCAACAGCGGCTTGGCGTACACCATCTTCCGCAGCGGCATTGTCTTTGGACGAGATGATACGTTTGTCAACGGCATTGCACAGCTGTTGCGCGCCAATCCTCTCATCTTTCTGCAGCCAGGACGCGGCGAGAGCTTGCTACATCCGCTCTACATTGGCGACTTGGTCGAGGCACTAGTACGAAGTATGGAACACCTTGACACAGTGGATCAGACGCTGAGCATCGGCGGACCAGAGTACATGACCTTCAATGAAATGGTGCGCACGGTCATGCGCGTGACCAGAGCGCCACGCTTGATCGTCTCAGTGCCGCCATGGACGCTGCGCGCTCTAGCCAACTTGATCAGCCGATTCTTTCCCTATTTTCCACTCACACCGCAATGGCTAGACCTACTTGCTAGCAACCGCACTGCCTCAATGAGTGCGCTTTACGACCTGTTTGAGATGCAACCGCGCCGTTTTGAGGATACCATTGTGACCTACATGCGCGGCAGACGCTACCGCCTTGAGTTGCTCCGTGCTACGCTCCGTCGCCGCCCACGCCGCATCGCATAAACGTCATGTAATTCTGAGAGGCACTATGTCCGACTATGTCATTCGCCCGCTGAAGACTCTGGAAGAGCTCAAGGCAGTTGAGGCACTTCAGCGCTTGGTCTGGGACGATCCAACCACTGTGATTTACCATCATATGTTGATATCTCTGGCGCGCAACGGCGGCTCGATCTTAGGCGCTCTGCGCGGCGACCAGCTGATTGGCTTTGTCATCAGCTATCTCGGCCTAGAGGCGCCCGAATCAGAGCGACCTGCTATGGCAAACCTGAAGATGGTCTCGCAGCGTATGGCTGTGATCCCTGAATATCGCGGCACAGGCGTCGGCTATGAGCTGAAGTTAGCGCAGCGTCGCCTTGCCATACAACTCGGCATACGCCTGATCACTTGGACGTTCGATCCGCTGCTCAGCCGCAACGCGCACCTGAACATCCGCAAGCTAGGCGCTATTGGGCAGGTTTACTACCGCGATTACTATGGAAGCGGCGACTCGGCACTGGTCAAGCTGCACAGCTCAGATCGGCTGTTGGCAGAATGGTGGGTGACGAGCAACCGCGTTGAGCAGCGCATCAACGGAAGGCGCGCCGGACTCACGCTGCGCCAGTATCTAGAAGGCAATGCTACAATCCTGAATCCGACAACTGTGAACGCACAGGGACTGCCTGTGCCAACTGATCGCACAGAGTCGCCGCACAGCACGCTTGCACTTTTTGAGATTCCAACGGACTATGACGCAATTGTCAGCTGCGATGTCGGCTTGGCAGAGGCGTGGCGTGCGCACAGCCGCGAAGTGCTGGAGCAGCTGATTAACGAAGGCTATGCTGTCACAGATTTCATTCATGGCGATCACGAAGGACGTGAGCGTAGTTTTTATGTGTTGAGCTACGGCGAGTACAGCGAAATTCGCATTAGTCGTTTCAGCAGCAATTGAGAGGCTTCGCATGACTGAGAACTATCCGTTGCAATCAGAGTCGCCGATTGTGCATGTTCGTCTACATCCAATTGCCATGCCGCTGGTCGAGCGCTTGGTGACGAGCTTTGGCAGTGAGGCGCGCCAAGACTCGCTGCGCGCAGCTGTGCTAGTAGAGCTAGAGCTGGCAAGCGGCATCACAGGCTGGGGCGAATGTGTAGCGTCTTGGGCGCCGCGCTATAGCTATGAGACGGTTGAGACAGCGCTGCACATCCTGCGCGATTTTTTCGTGCCTGCTGTGCTTGGTCAGCACGATTTGAGCAAGCTGCACGCTTTTCGTGGACATCCAATGGCGCGCATGGCGCTAGAGGCGGCTTTTTGGTCAGCTGTGGCGGCTGAGCGCGGCGTGCCACTTGGCGATTTGCTCAGCGAAGGCGCGGCGCGCAAGGAACGAGTCTCAGTTGGCGTTAGCATTGGCATTCAGCCGAGCATAGACGCGACGCTTGCCATCATTGAGAAGCGCCTGCAGGAAGGCTATCGCCGCATAAAGCTGAAAATTAAGCCACATTGGGATGTTGAGCTGTTGCGCGCTGTGCGCAGCGCCTATCCTGATGTCTTGCTCATGGCAGATGCCAACAGCGCCTACACGCTTGACGACACGCCGACGCTCAAGCAGTTGGATAACCTGAATTTGTTGATGATTGAGCAGCCGCTTGGCTACCTCGATCTCTATCAGCACAGCAAGCTACAAGCACAGTTACAGACGCCGATCTGTCTTGATGAGAGCATTCACACAGCTGACGACGTGCGCTTGATGTTGCGCATTGGTGCAGGCAAGATCGTGAATTTGAAGCCTGGGCGCGTCGGCGGACTGATTGAGTCGCTCAGAATTCACGCATTGTGCCACTCAGAAGGCGTGCCGCTGTGGATCGGCGGCATGTTGGAAACTGGCATTGGCAGAGCGACGAACTTGGCGCTCGCCTCACTGGCAGGCGTGACGTTGCCAAGCGACATCAGCGCAACCAATCGCTACTACGACCCTGACTTGACAGAAGAAACCTTCACACTCAATGCCGAGGATTCGACCATCAGCGTGCCAAAAGGCGTCGGACTTGGTGTGACGGTCAATCGAGAGCGTCTAGCAGCAGCAGAAGTGGCTTATTACAAAGCAGTTGCGGCTGTGGAATGAGCGCTCCAGAGCGTGGTGATGAGCGCTGAAGCTGGACTTTTAACCGTCGCTGAGATTTGCAGGCTCGCCTTACCTTTGAACGCGCAAGTGTTAGCAGCAGCGCACGCGCTTGAGCGTCCTGTCCGCTGGGCAGTTACAGTGAGCGCTGACGCGCCCTTGCCCTACCTTGAAGGCGATGAGCTGCTCTTGGTAGCGCCTGCCGAGCTGTCATGCACGCCGAGCGAGTTCATCAGCGCGTGCTGCCGTGCCAATGTTGCTGGATTGGTGATGTTGGAGCCGGTTGATCCGCTGCTGATTGCCCTAGCAGAGGCAGAGCGCCTGCCTTTAATTGCCTTGCCGCGAGGCAGCCGCCTGCGCGACGTTGAACGCTTAATTGTCGGCTTGCTGATTGATCGGCAAGGACACTTTGAGCGCCGCAGCGCCCAAATCTACGAGCAGCTCATTGAGATTGCTACAGAGAACGTCGGTCTAGAAGGCATTGTGCAGGCACTGGGCAACTTTCTGCATAAAGGTATCGTGCTTCAAGACAAACATCTGCGCGTTCAAGCCTGCGTAGCGACGCCTGAACTTGCCAGTGACTGGGACAGCGTGCTAACTCTGCTTAAGGATCGTAGCAAGCTGCCACAAGCGCTCAGCGACCGCCATCGGCTGCCGCGCCACACCTCGATCAGCTACTCACAGACGTTGCGCAACGACGGACTCAGCCGTCTGGTCACGCCAATTGTGGCGCAAGGCATTGGACGTGGCTATCTTTCAGCTGTGACGCGCAGCGCGCCTTTCACAGAGCTAGACCGACTGGTGCTGCAGCACGGCGCTACCATTTGTGCGCTTGAAATGGCGCGTCAAAAGATGATCAGCGAGGCAGAGAAGCGCTTGCGCGGCGACTTCCTGCACAACTTGCTGAGTGGCACATTCACTGAAGCAGAAGCTCTAGCGGAAGGCGACCGCTTCCGTCATGACATGAGCGCGCCGCATGTGGCAATCGTGATCGCTTGGCAGGGCGAGAAGCATCCTTCCATTCGCCGCTTGGAGACTCTAGTCAACACAGTCATTCAGAACCGCAATGCACAGGCGCTTGTCTACATGCGCGAGGAAGAAATACGGCTGTTCCTCGCCGCTGACTCGCGTGACCTAGTCACATACGCACGCGCTTTTGCACAATCTGTGATTGAGGCTGCAGCGAATGAATATAGACAGGCGCGGCTCGCCATTGGCATCGGCAGCGTGGTTGAGCGACCTGCTGACTGGATCAGCAGCTACCGCGACGCTGCACATGCGGCAAACATTGCGCGCCGTCTGCGCGCTGAGCAGCCGCTCTATGCCGCCGATCTCGGCATTTACACGCTTCTAGCGCGTCCCGACTTGCGCAATGACCTACTCGCATTGCGTGACAAGATGATCGGCAGATTGCTGAGCCACGATGAACGTCAGCGCACTGACCTACTTCAGACACTAGAGGCTTTTCTTGAATCGAATGGTAATGCAACACAGACCGCAGATAAGCTCAGCGTGCATCGCAACACACTCCTATACCGCATGAGTCGCATTCAAGACATCCTGAAACTTGACCTGGATCAGACCGATGTACGCTTGGCAGTCCATCTGGCGCTAAAGATTCATCGGCTGCTAGGCGATGAGAGCTAGGTCAACGGCGCGGACGCGGCGCTGCAGCGCCCAGAATCAGCACTTCTAGCATTTCCTCATGGATGCGTCCGTTACTAGCAACAACCTGCGCGCCGTTGTAAACGCCTTCTGAGGCGCCGCGATAGTTGCTCAGCTTGCCGCCGCTCTCTTCAACCATCAAAATGCCTGCTAAAACGTCCCAAGTATGGACGCGCGCTTCCCAGTAGCCATCTAGGCGACCAGCAGCCACGTAGCACAGCTCTAGCGCCGCTGAGCCAAGTCGCCGCACGGACTGCGTGCGCGCCACGAAGCATGACCATTCTTCTGTGTTATTGTCAGGATTAATATGTCTATCGTGCGGAAAGCCCGAAGCGACCAGTGCGTCTACTAGCTTGCGCGTCTTGCTGACACGCAATTTTCGGCGACCTAACCGTGCTCCGCTGCCGCGCAGCGCCTTAAAGCACTCATCATGCACAGGATCGTAGACTACGCCGACTAGCGGCACGTTGTGTGAGTCGCTAAGTGCAATGCTGACAGCAAAGTACGGAATGCCGCGCGCAAAGTTTGTTGTGCCGTCAAGCGGATCAACGTGCCAGTGATACTCTGCTGTGAGGTTGCCCTGCTTGCCGTTTTCTTCGCCGATGACAGCATGGTCAGGATAAGCGCTAAGCAGCATTTCTGTGATGATCGACTCAGAGCGCCGATCTGCCTCAGTGACCAAGTCAGTGGCACTTTTGTGCTGCACTTTCAGCTTGGGATTGCGGAAGTAAGTGAGCAGCAGCTCAGCAGCGCGCCGTGCGGCACGTTCGGCAAGGCTCAGCGCAGCGGCGAGGTCTAGCGTTTCAGGCATAGTGCAGACTCCATGCGTCGCCTGAGTTCGATTACAATTGTTTGGCGCTATCATAACGAATGGAAGTGTTTATGGCTAAGGCTCGGAACATCATTCTGTGCGGCTTCATGGGAACAGGCAAGACTACGGTTGGCAAGCTCGTGGCGGCGCGCTTGGGCTGGCAGTTTGCTGACACTGATCAGGTAATCGAGGCGCGTCGTGGCAAGTCAGTCAGCGCCATTTTTGCCGAAGACGGCGAGGCTGCTTTCCGCCAAATGGAACGTGAGCTGTGCCATGAGATCGCAGCAAGTTGGCGCGGCTGCGTAATTGCCACTGGTGGCGGCATGGTGCTGGACGCGACCAACCGTGAGCTGCTCAAGCGCGCAGGCTGTATGATCTGCCTTGATTTGCCTGCTGAACACTTAGCGCGTCGCTTGGCAGGCAAGACGGATCGTCCGCTCCTTGCAAATCCGCCGAATGGTGACTTAGTAGCGCACATTCAAGCACTGCTCACAGCGCGCGCTGAAGCCTACCGCGCCGTGCCGAATCACATAGACACGACGAATCTATCGCCGTACGCCATTTCGGAAGCCGTCTTGGAGATTTGGCGCCGCTGAGCGCCTATGGCAAAGGCGGCAAAAGACGTTCCAACACAGCGCGCTGTGGCTCTAGCCAAGGCGGCAACTTGAGCGCGCTGCCGAGCGACTCAAGCGGCTCATCTGCTGTGAAACCGGGATCAACTGTTGCTAACTCTACAATGTGTCCGTCAGGATCGCGCGTGTAAATGCTTTTGAAATAGATACGATCCATCACAGGCGAAACAGGCAAGCCTGCTGACAGCAGCTTTTCACGCCATTCAAGCTGTGAGGCAGCGTTAGGCACAGCGAAAGCGAAGTGGTGCGTCTGACCTACGCCAATCTGAGCGCGCCGCGCGCTGTTAGTCCGTTCAAAGTAGGTGATGAGCGTACCAACGCGCCCTTCGCCAATGCCCCAGTACCAGTGTCTTGCGCCTGAGCCATCAAAATCTTCAGTCATCTTGACAAGGCGTAGTCCCAAGAGACCGTTATAGTAGGCATGTGTACGCTCAAGGTTGCTGCAGATGGCAGAGATATGGTGCAATCCATGCGTGAGCGCCATGTCAGGCGTGATCGCCTCAATCGGTTCTTGCCACATTTCAGCGGCAAGCGCGGCTGAGTCACGTTGGCGAGCAGTCAGCTCAGGCGGCGGCACTTGGTGGGCTGTGCCAAGCGACTCAGCTGGCTCATCTACAGTGAAGCCAGGCGTGTCAGTTGCAAGCTCAATCAGGCAGCCGTCAGGATCGCGGAAGTAGATGGACTCAAAGTATTTGCGGTTGAAGATGCCTTCAACGCGCACAGCATGATCGTGCAGCCAGCGTTTCCATTTGAGCAGCGCAGTCCGATCTGGCACGCGCAGTGCAAAGTGATGCGTCCCGCCAACTCCGACAATGCCGCGCGGTGCCTCTGCCCACTCGAAGAAAGTGATAGCGCTTCCAACAGCGCCTTCATAGTTGCCAAAGTACAGGTGATAGCTCTCAGGCGCGTCGAAGTTGACCGTTTTCTTGATCAGGCGCAAGCCAAGGACGCGCGTGTAGAAATCAATGGTGCGCCTAGCATCGGCACAGACTAGTGTAATGTGGTGCCAGCCCAGAATGGTCATGAGCGTGCTGCACCTTCATTGGTCACAAAGCGGACTACTATGGAAAGGTTGCCAAGCATCAGTTCGTCACCATCATTCAGCAGACAAGGCTGGTTCGGCTGCAGACGTTTGCGGTTGACAAACGTTCCATTCGCACTGTTCAGGTCAGTGACGAAGAATTGCCTATTGTGATAGCTGATCATGCAATGCTCGCGCGAGACTCCGCGTTCGTGTCCGCCGAAGCGTGTTAAGTCGAAGCGCGCCATATCTGGACTGTTCAGGTCAATGCGTCCAAGCACAACTGAGGTGCCCTCTTCAAAGATGATGCGCTCGCTCAGCCCGCGAATTTGAATTTGCAGTGTATGCTCATCGAGCGCTAACAGTTCCTGCGTATCGCTCAGGTTGCGACGCAGACGAGTCAGCTCTGGGTTGACGCGGATATGGACTGTGCTAGTGCGCGGATCGAACAGAATCATGCCACATTTCTGGCAGACCATCTCGCCAGAGAGATGAGGCGTTTGGCAGTTCGGACACTTCAAGTCAGACATAGCGCACTTGCTTCACTCAGGTTTGGCTGACACTCAATGCATCTCTACAATCTAGTGTACAACAAGTTCTGAGAGGACGCAGAATAGTTTATGAGAATTGCCGTAATTGGCGCCGGGATTGCAGGGCTGACAGCCGCCTACCATCTTGGCGAGGCAGTGGTCGTCTTCGAAAAAAGCCGTGGCTTTGGCGGACGCGCTGCTACGCGCTGGTATGAGCGTCCCAGTGGGCGCGTCTACGTTGACCACGGCGCGCAGTATTTGAAGACAGAGAGCGAAGTACTGCGTCGCTTGATGCTGCAGGAACTCAGCACAGCTGACCTGTCTGATATCGGTCGCCCTGTTTGGACGTTTGACGCTGAGCATGTCATTCGTGAAGGCGATCCGGGGCAAAACGCTGAGCCAAAGTGGTCGTACCAGCGCGGCGTCTCGACGCTCGGCAAGCTCTTAGCAGAGGCAGGGCGTTTTGAAGTGCGCCTGCGCGTCCGTATCGGTAAGCTACAGCTGCGCGCTGATGGATGCTTCACACTCTATGACACTGAAGGCACTGCGCTTGGCGACTACGACCAAGTCCTGATCGCTATTCCTGCTGGGCAAGCAGCTGACCTGATCGCGGCAAGCGACTTGCCACAGGTTGAAAAAGTTGCGCTCCAGACGGCGCTTCAAGCGGCTGTGTATCGCCGTTGTCTCTCGATCACGCTTGGCTATGAGCGCGAGATTGCGCCGCGTCCTTTCTATGCGCTCGTCAACACTGACAAGCGCGATCCACTGGCATGGCTTGCCTTTGAACATGATAAAATCGGTCATGTGCCGCATGGAAACTCAGTCATCGTGGCGCAGATGGGCGAAGTGTACAGTCTGGAGCACTGGGATGCCGATGATCAGGCGCTTGTGAACGAAGTAGCGGCGTATGTCTCCAGCTTGCTGGGAGAGCGTCTGACCGATTTCGATTGGGCAGATATTCAGCGTTGGCGCTACTCACAGCCGAACACATTGGCTGAGTCGAGCCAACTCAACGGCGTCTTGCGCGGCTTATGGTTCGCAGGCGACTATCTGCGTGGCGGCAGAGTGCATCTGGCAGCTGAGAGTGGTGAGAGCGTCGCTGCAGCCATTCGCCAAGCGATTCCCTGAGCAGTTGGCAATTACAAACAATTTGCGTGACTCACTGGCGCACAAGCTGTACATTTAACTGTAAAATGTAAGACTATTCAAGTGGGCTGAGAAACTTGTTAAGCCATGTTTCCTGCTGTACCGCCAAGAGTACCTGATTTAGCTGATCCATCGCTTTACATCAACCGTGAGCTGAGCTGGTTAGAGTTCAATCGCCGCTGCTTGCACGAGGCATTCCGACCTGAGTTGCCGCTGCTGGAGCGAGTCCGCTTTCTCGCTATTTTCAGCAACAACCTAGACGAGTTCTACATGGTGCGTGTCTCTGGGCTGCAAGACCAAGTACGGCACGGCGTCTATGAAATTCCGCCTGATGGTCTCACGCCGCAAGAGCAACTGGCTGCTATCCGAGAGCGCGTTCTGCCAATGCTGCACCAGAAGCGCGAGCATTTTCACACTGAGTTGCTGCCGCGCCTTGCTGAGGCAGGCGTGCATGTGCTGAACTACGCCGATTTGACCGAGTCAGACAGGCAAGCAGTCCGTCAGTACTTTGAAACTGAGATTTTCCCTGTGCTGACGCCATTGGCTGTTGACCCAGGCAGACCGTTTCCGCACATTTCAAACTTGAGCCTGAACCTAGCAGTCCGTCTTGAGGATACCTACGGCGTGGAGCGCTTTGCGCGTCTGAAGGTGCCGAATATCTTTCCGCGCTTGCTCAACCTGAACGAGATACACAAGCGCTACGGCTCAAGCTATGAGCCGACTTTGCATCGCTTCGTCTGGCTTGAGCAGGTGATCGCCGCAAACCTTGATTTACTCTTCCCAGGTCTGCGCGTACTGGAAGCCAGTGCTTTCCGCGTCACGCGCAACAACGATATCGAGATCGCCGAAGAAGAGGCGAGCGACCTACTTGAGTCGGTTGAGGAAGTGGTGCGCGCACGGCGCTTCGGTCCAGTGGTGCGCCTTGATGTAGTCGAGAGCATGTCCGAGTCAGTGCGCAGCCTGCTGCTCCACAACATGGAGATTACACCAAATGAGCTGTACGTCCTGCCAGAGCCGCTCGGCATGCGCGACTTGTTTGAGTTGGCAAACATTGATGCACCAGCTCTGAAGTATCCGCCGTACACGCCGTCACGCCCTGCCAGTTTGCCGAGCGGCTGCGACATTTTCGCGGCAATTCGGCGCGGCGACATCTTGCTGCATCATCCTTATGAGTCATTTGCGCCAATTGTCGAGTTCTTTCAGCAAGCTGCAGAAGACCCAAATGTACTTGCTATCAAGTGCACGCTCTATCGGATTGGCAGTAAGTCGCCAATTGTTGAAGCATTGCTCAACGCTATTGAAAACGGCAAGCAGGTCGCTGCGCTTGTGGAGCTGAAGGCGCGCTTTGATGAGGAAAACAACATCAGCTGGGCGCGTGCGCTAGAGCGCGCCGGCGTGCACGTCGTCTACGGTTTGATCGGTCTGAAGACGCACGCCAAAATCTCACTGGTCGTCCGCAAAGAGCCAGACGGCATTCGGCGCTATGTCCATCTCAGCACAGGCAACTATAACACCACAACGGCGCGCATTTACACTGACCTCGGCTTGCTGACGTGCGATCCGCAGATCGGCGCCGACGCGACCTTGCTCTTCAATCGGCTGACGGGCTATACGAATGGCGCGCGTTACCAGAAGCTCTTGGTGGCGCCTGAGCATTTGCGCACAGCGATCTACGGACTGATTCGCCGCGAAATTGACCACGCACGCGCAGGGCGACCTGCTCGCTTGATCTTCAAGATGAACGCCCTAGTGGACAAGCGTATGATTGCCTTGCTCTACGAGGCGAGTCAAGCAGGCGTGCAAATTGACCTTTTGGTGCGCGGAATCTGCTCGCTCCGTCCGGGCATACCGGGCATTAGCGAGAATATTCGTGTGCGCTGTTTGCTAGGACGCTACCTTGAACATGCGCGCATCTACTATTTTGCTAACGGCGGCGATGAGGAAATCTACTGCGGTAGCGCCGACCTCATGCCGCGCAACCTAGATCGGCGCGTCGAGACGTGGTATCCAATTCAGGCGCCTGAGCTGAAGCGGCGCTTGCTGAACGAGATTCTTGCTATCGAAATGGCAGACACTGTCAAGGCGCGCGTCTTGCGCCCTGATGGCACGTATGAGCGCGTCCTGCCTGCGGAAGGCGAGACGCCACTGGACGCGCAGCATTGGTTTATGGAACACGCGCGCGATCACTAGGCGATCAGCACATATTGTCTAATGCAGTGTGGCGCACTGTGCGTTTCACGCTACAATGTGCGCCAAGTTAGTTTTATCTGCTCTGAAAAGTGCTTATGGCAAACTTCGCAGATCGCTCTGTAAGCAGTTTAGCCTTTCTGCGCGACGTGCGCTTTTTGCGCAGCCTTGTGCAGGTAATTGTGCTGATTGTTGTCGTTGGATTAGCGATCTGGCTGATCAACAACACGAGCGAAGGCTTGGCGCGCGCGCGCATTCCCACTGATTTCAGCTTCCTGACACAGCCCTCAGGCTTTCAAATTGATGAAGGCTTAGTAGATCAGCCGCACAAGCGCACAGACAGCTACGCTAATGCCTTTGGCGTGGCGCTGATCAATACGTTGCGCGCCGTCATCCTGAGCCTAATTCTTGCCACGCTGCTTGGACTGTTCGTCGGCATTGCGCGCCTTTCCACCAATTTTTTGCTGCGCTCACTGGCACTTGCTTACATTGAGATTTTCCAGAACACGCCGCTACTGCTGCAGCTCTTCTTTATCTTCACAGGTGTACTGCTGACCCTGCCGCGCGCTACTGAGCCAATCGTCTTGCCCGGACCGAGTTACCTGAGTTCCAGCGGCTTGGCGACGCCGAACTTGGTCGCCACTGAGACAACGCTGTGGTGGCTTTTGCTGACCATCGTCGGCATTGGTGTAGGCATTACACTGTGGCAGCGGCTACGGACTATCCGTCTTGAGACAGGGCGCACAACATACGCGGCAGAGATTGGACTGGGCGTGATGGCGAGCGTCACAGTGATCGCTTGGCTCGTCTTGCAGCCGTTCACTGTGGATTTTCCAGAGCTAGGTCGTTTTGGGTATTTGCGCGGCAAAGGCGCGGTCATCTCGGCGAACTTTTTAGCGATTGTGCTCGGCTTGGTGCTGTACACAGGTGCGTTCATCGCTGAGATCGTGCGCTCAGGCATTCAAGCCGTGCCGATTGGTCAATGGGAAGCCGCGCGCTCACAAGGCTTCACGTACGGGCAAATTCTGCGCTTGATTGTGATTCCGCAAGCCTTGCGTGTCATGATTCCGCCGCTGACCAATCAATATTTGAACCTCGCTAAAAACAGCAGCTTAGGCGCAGCAGTTGGCTTTGCAGAGGTGTTTGGCGTGGCGCGCACTATGGCACAGAGCGTCTCAGTCGTGCCGATTATGGTGATCGTAATGGGCATTTATCTCGCGCTCAGCCTGATCACGTCCGCTATCATGAACGTTCTGAACGCACGCTTCCAAATTAAGACGCGCTGAGGAGACTTGACTCTATGACGACTGCCACAGTGCCGAGCGAAGGCACGTCTGCCAGCAGCGTCACGCGACCAGTGGTTGAGCGTGGCGTGCTGAGTTGGTTGCGCAAAAATTTGTTCCGCACGCCGTTCGATGCCGCAGTGACCGTCATTTTGCTGGTCGTTGGCGGCAACTTGTTAGCTCAGTTCCTGAACTGGTCAATAACACAAGCTGACTGGCGCGTCATCACGATCAACTTCCGCATTTTAATGCAGGGCACCTACCCTGCTGATCAAGGTGCTCGACTAGGTCTATCGGTCGCGCTGATCACGTTATTGGCGGGCATCAGCTGGGGAATCTGGGGAAAGTTGTATCGCAGCACAGCCTTTGCCTTTCTAGGCGGCGTGTTGCTCTTCATTTTTGTCCCGTTAGCAGTCGAGAGCGTCCCAGAGCTATCGCAAGACGCTTTCGGCAAGTACTTAGGCAATCAAATAGCGCCGTTGCTCAGCCTGCTGCGCGATCCTGTGTTGCTCCTAGTTGCTTGTCTGCTGATTGGCTATGGCGTCGGACGCTTCGCTAAACAGGTCAACCGTAAGCGCGCAGGACGTTACACGCTGATCGCATGGCTCATCGCCATTCCTGTCTGCTTTGTGCTAGTGCGCGGCTTCACAGACGCACAAGGCGCCTTGCCGTTCGTGCAGACCAGTCGCTGGGGCGGCTTGCTGCTGACCTTCATGATGGCATTTGTAGCGATTGTAGCTTGCTTTCCACTAGGTATTCTTTTAGCGCTAGGACGCACTAGTGGAGGCACGCACAAGCTGGCTTTCAAAGCGCCGCCACGTTGGTGGCTGAATCCGCTGCAATGGCTGCACGCGCTCAGTATCTGGTGGCGCAACTTAGGCAACTATCCAATCATCAAGCTGCTGTGCATCATCTACATTGAGTTTTTGCGCGGCGTGCCATTGGTGACGGTCTTTTTCACGGCAAACCTAATTGTGCCACTTGCGCTTGGCGATAACAGCATAGACGCTGTGCTGCGCGCTATGGTTGCGCTCACGCTTTTCGAGGCTGCCTACATCGCTGAGATCGTGCGCGGCGGCTTGCAGGCAATACCACCCGGTCAACTGGAGGCAGCAAAGGCGCTCGGACTCAGCCCTGTGCAAGCCACGCTATTCATCACGCTGCCACAAGCGCTGCGCATCGCTATTCCGCCACTTGTCGGTCAGTTCATCACTATGTTCAAAGACACATCGCTCGTGGCGATCATCGGTCTGACCGACCTGCTCGGCATTTCGCGCGCTGTGCTGGCACAGAGCGACTTTATTGGCAGACATCGTGAAATGTATATCTTCGTTGCAATCGTGTATTTCGTTTTCTCATACGGTATGTCCTACGCTGCGCGCCAGCTGGAGCGCAGCGGCAGCGGCGCACTGCGAAAAATCGGCTAGGCAAGGATCGAGGCATGACGAAGGCAAAGGAACCGATCATCATTGTGCGCGATGTCCACAAATGGTATGGCGATTTTCATGCGCTGCGCGGCATCAGCATGGAAGTGATGCCGGGCGAGGTCGTGGTGATCTGCGGACCGAGCGGCTCAGGCAAATCCACTTTCATCCGCACCATCAATCGCTTGGAGGAGCATGAGCGCGGCGACATCATTGTAGACGGCATTCGCTTGACCAATGATGTGCGCAACATTGCGGCTATTCGCAGCGAGATCGGCATGGTCTTCCAGCAGTTCAATCTATTTCCGCACTTGACTGTGCTGCAAAACATCACGCTCGCGCCGATCTGGGTGCGCAAGTATCCGCGCCGTGAGGCTGAGCGAATTGCCTTTGAGCTGTTGGAGCGCGTCAAGATTCCAGAGCAGGCGCACAAATATCCCGGTCAGCTGAGCGGCGGTCAGCAACAGCGCGTGGCAATTGCGCGCGCGCTCGCCATGCAGCCGAAGATCATGCTGTTTGATGAGCCAACGAGCGCGCTCGATCCTGAGATGATCAAAGAAGTGCTGGACGTGATGCGCGAGTTAGCGCGCAGCGGTCTGACCATGTTGGTTGTGACACACGAGATGGGCTTTGCGCGCGAGGTGGCAGATCGGATCGTCTTCTTTGACAAAGGCGAGATTGTCGAGGAAAACACGCCCGAAGGCTTCTTTCAAGCGCCTAAAACAGAGCGCGCCAAGCAATTTTTGGCGAACATCCTCTCACACTGAACGAAAAAAGCCTGCGCATAGCAGGCTTTTTTGTGAGTATGCCGAAGGTGGGAGTCGAACCCACACTCCAGTGAAGGAACTACGCCCTGAACGTAGCGCGTCTGCCAATTCCGCCACTTCGGCAAGCTTGCTTTCAATGATAGGCGAAAGGCGGCGCGCTGTCAAGGCATAGTCTGCACTGGATTGTCAGTTGGCAGGTGTTGGCGAGGCGAGCACGACTGGCGGTGGCGGCGCAATGGGCGCTGTTGCGGTCGGCAATGGTGAGCCGTCACGAATGATTGGCAGTGTGATGACCTGCTCGGCATAGACTGTGCCAGTTGCCAAGTCCAGCACGCGCAGCCGCAGCTGGATGCTGAGCGCATCGTTGTCGGGCAAAATCGGCGCCACGACGCCTTCACCGCTAGAGGCGATCCATCGGCTCAGGCGCGGCAACTCAACCGAGACAGCGCGTCCATCAGGCAAAAGTTGCTCAAAGACCAGGTTCGAAGTCGGCACGCGACCGCGCACGCGCCATGTGACAGGGACGCGCGCTCGATTCTGACCTAGCTCCACAAAATCCACGCCGCCAACGGTCGCCTCAAAGCTGACAATCTGCGGCGTCGGCAAAGGCGCTGTTGTGTCAAAAGGCAAGGTCACGATATGCTGATTAATCAGCCGATTTTGCCGATCAAAAATGGCGAGGCGGTAAGTTGGCGGACTGAAATCGAGTGACGGCTGTACCACAAGCCGCGCTGAGCCAACAGGCGGCAAATTCTGGTCAGTCAGCGGCGTCCACTCGCTGACGACGAGCGCGAACAGGCGTAAGCTGTAGTCATCGGTCAAACCAACGGTCTGCCACGAGAGGACTATTTGCGCCGCGCCTGACTCGATTGCCTCAACTGTGATCGTGCGCGCGTCCGACGTGAAACTCAAGATTGCAGGCGGCAAGAAATCAACTTGTGGATTTTGCGCTGCTAAAGCTATGCCACTTATGCTGATACCTACTGCGATAGTTAGCAAAAGCAGACTGCGTAAAAATTGTCTCAAACGCATATGAGCCTTCCTTGTAGAAGCGCTTAATCTGCCGCCGTGAAGTATAGCTCAGTCAATTTCAGGCTCAGAGACGCCGCCTGCAAAAGCTACGCCTTCCAAAAAGCCGCGTGCGCGTTCTGTATGTGGAAAACGTGCCAAGTACGCCCAGAATTCAGCGCTGTGATTTGGATACTTGCGATGACACAGCTCATGCGCAATCACGTAGTCCAAGACATAAGATGGATAGCGACGCAACGCGGTGCTGATTCGAATGTCGCCATCAGAGGCGCCGCCGTTGCTACAACTGCCTAGCCGCGTGTGCATGTTCTCTGCCCAGCGAATGCTGTGCCATGTCAGCTCGTTATTGAAGTACTGCGCATTCAGTTGAGCGGCGCGCTGCATCAGGTCATGATCGGTCCGCCTGTCGGCGCGTGCGCGGCTGCGCTGAATGCGCGCTGCAATGCGCTTAATGATTGATTCAACAGTGGCGCTCGGCATGCCGCGCGGCACGCGCAAAGTCACGACGTCGCCGCGCAAAGTCCAGCGTCCATTTGCGCGCAATCGTCCATCAGGCTGCACATTGAACCGCAGGCGCTCTTCACCTACGACAACGTCACAGCTGAATGGTTCAGTCACTCGGTTCATTGCGCTTACCTGCTGCGCCACACATAGACCCAAGCGTCGGCAAAGAAGTTATCTGTCCACTCGTAGAGCCAGCGCGCGTCGCTCAGGGAAAGATTGACACAGCCTTGCGAGTGCTGTGCGCCGAAGTTATCGTGCCAATAGGCGCCATGCAGCGCAATCTCGCCGTCAAAGTACATCACATATGGCACAGACGGCAAGTAATAGTAGTCAGCGCCGCTACCGCCAAAAAGCGTATCCCAGCGAAAGCGCGCCCAAATGCGGAAAAGTCCTTCGCTTGTCGCCGTTTCAGGTCGCCCTGAGGCAATCAAGGTAGCGAAGACTAGGCGGTCGTCTTCGTAGGCGGTCAGCACTTGCTGAGCGAGATCAACCGCGATCCAACGTCCCTTTACCTCTGCAGGT
>JANWYI010000019.1:53037-58707 GCA_025055255.1 Anaerolineae bacterium
TACTCGGTTGCATTGACCGTAGCAACCATGCTATCGGGAAGGCAGGCGGCGCGTCAAAGATCATGCCGCTGAACGATGAAGCAGGCACGCCGCGCAGCTGGCTCAGCGGCGCCCACGCGCCGTGACGCACCTCAGCCCAGCCGTCGCGCTGTTGGCGCATGCCGACGAACACAAATCCAGCAGGCAGACTGCCTATCGGCGCGCCATTCGGCGCGTCGTAGAGCGTGATGCCGTTTGGATCGATCTGATACAGGCTGTAACGATGCAGCATATGCGCGTCCACTGGCACGGCGCGTCCGTTCGGCTTCGGATGCGCTAACATCTGCGGCAAGAGCATGTGATACTGTGCTGCAAGCAGACCGTGCAGACAAGCTGTGCTTGTGTTTGCGCAGACGTTGCTGCGACCATCATCAGCAGAGACGGGCACGACAAGTGCGCCGCACAGCAGCGCACCTAGTATGACGAGGACAGCAAAATGACGCATGAATACGCTCTCTAGCGGCTGCGCCAGACGTAAACAGGCGTACCGACATCGGCGAAGTTGTACAGCCACTTAGCGTCGCTGATCGAGAGATTCACACAGCCGCGGCTGTGCCGATAGCCAAAGCCGTTGTGCCAGAACGTGCCATGCAAGCCAATTGAGCCGTCAAAATACAGAATGTACGGCACAACAGGGATGTTGTACTGCTCAGGCTTGCCTTCAAAGCCGCTCATGCTGCCGCTGCGCAACTTTGCCCAGACTGCAAACATGCCCTCGCGCGTCGGCGTCTTGCGCAGACCTGATGAGATTAACGTGGCAAAGACGGGTGTGCTGCCTTCAAGCGCCACAGCTACCTGTTCGTACAGATCAACAGCGATCCAGCGTCCGCTGTGCTTTGGTTCAACGGGCTTTAGAACAGCGACGTAGCGCTGCTCTACCCACATTCCGTCGCCTATCAAATACCAGTCCCAATTGCCAACGCGCACCGTCTTAAAGATGTAATGAAGCGAGTGTTTAGCGAGCACAGGCAGACGCCGCAGCATTTTGCCGCCCGGCACTTCAGCTGCATGAACGCTACGCGCCATCCACAGCAACGGAAATGGCGGATAGCCGTTCAGCAATACGCCGCTAAAACTCGAAGCGCGCGTGCCGCTCAACTGGTCAGCAGGTAGCCAACGGTTGCCTTCCACGCGCACCCAGCCGTCACGCTGCTCATGTACGCCTGTGAAGGCGTAGCCTGGGTTGACCGTCTCAATCGGATTGCCGTTCGGCGCGTCATAGAACGTGACATCGCGGCGCGGCAACTGAAACAGGCTGTAGCGACGCAACTCGGCGCTGTCTACTTCGACGCGCGGCAAGCTCTTTGGCGAATGTGCCAGAATCTGTGGCAGTAGCGCGTCATATTCCCAAGCAGGCAAACCGTACTTGCAGCTCTCCGAGCGCACAATGCCCGCGCAGCTGTTATCAGCCTGCACAGCGCTCGGCATGGTTGCGAAATTGACGGTTAGCATAAAGATCAGCAAAACAACGCGCAACAATTTCGTCATAACAACCACTCCGTAAAAAAGCGACGCCCTCGATTGTACCTGCCTGCTCATTATCCCAAATACCGCTCGACCGACGCTCGTTTGACGCTAGAGCGTCTCGTGCGCTATGACGTTTGAGCAGGCACGACCAGCTTGCCTTCGAATTGTGAGAAATGCAGACTGCCAGGCGTCAGGTGCAAGGCGAGATGAGCGTAAGGAGGAATGGTCAGGTCAAAAGTTGCCCACGAGAGCGCACCAATCAGCGGCTTGCGACGCGCTATAATATACACGCCTGCCTCGTCTTGATCAGCCATGAATTCCCAGCCAAAGCTGGCATGTAGGTCTGCTTCTAGTAGGACGCTCTGTGGTGCGCCGCGCTGGACACGGACTGAGACATAGCTGCCGCGCACGTAGACAGTCAGAGGCGGCTGTACACTGAAGCGTTGCCGAAACTGCTTGGCAGTGGCAGCGGCAGCTACTTCAGCGCTCAGGCTCAGCACGGAGCGCAGACCACGCTGCAGCAGTGCGCCGCGCAAGCGCCGCAAGCTCATATCTGGAAACCGTCACGGAAAGCGACTAGCTTGCGGCTGTAGTCTGAGACGAAGCTCTTCAGTTTTTCCTCCAGACGCTGCCACGTGCTGCTTTTCAGGGCGAGGCGCACTGCCTCAAGGTCTTCCGCAAGGAATTCGAGTTGGCGCATCGGATACTCACCGTAGGCAGTGTGGTAGACGCGGAACATATACAATCCTAGCGCCTGCATACTCGGCACAAATTCCTGCGTGATGAACTCATAATAGGCGTCATGCGTCTCAGGATTGATGTTGTAGCGCAGCAGCAGCTTGTAGCGCGGGATAATTCTGATCGTCATGCCGATCCTCGCCAATTAGCTCTGAACAAGACGTCACAAACTATGATAGCACAAGGCACAGCTCTGGGCGATCAGAGCTTGTTCAGCTCACTTTAAGCTGTACTGGTAACCAAACTGCCACGTCTGATTGTCCATTGGCAAGTCAGCGAGATGATTACGGCGCAACGCAGCAAAGCGCGGACGCATTTCATCAACTGAATCGCCGCCGAGCTTCTCCAGCAGAGCGTTTGCCAGCACGAAGGCGACCATTGCCTCGATGATCGGCACGCCGCGCGGCACCTGACAAAAGTCGCTGCGTTCATACTCAATTTGACGCGGCTCACCACTCGCTAGGTCCACCGAGTTGAGCGGCGTGAGCGTAGTGGCAATTGGTTTGAGCGCTGCGCGCACGATCAGCGGCTCACCAGTGGTGATTCCGCCTTCCAAGCCGCCGGCGCGGTTCGTCCGCCGACGCAGGCTGCCATCTTCAGCGCGTTCAATCTCGTCATGTACGGCTGTACCGCGCAAACGAGTGAGCTGGAAGGCACGACCGATCTCGGCGCCTTTGACTGAAGGCACACTGCCTACTGCAGCTAACAATTGACCGTCTAGCTTGCGATCCCACTGCACGTGCGAGCCGAGTCCGGGCGGCACGCCCAGCGCGACCACTTCAATCACGCCGCCGAGCGTATCTTTCGCCTGAATAGTAGCACGAATTGCGGCGTGCATGCGTTCAGCCGCCTCAGGATCAGGACAGCGTACGTCACTAGCTTCAGCAGCGGCAAAGCGCGCCTGATAACTTGCTGAGTCAGCTAGATCAGGCAGGTCAGCCTCCACGTCGCCAATGCTGACCACATAGCCTTGCACTTGTATACCAAACTCTGCCAGTAAGCGCTTGCACACAGCGCCGACCGCCACGCGCATGGTCGTCTCACGTGCGCTGGCACGCTCAAGGCTCAGACGCAACTCGCGGTAGCCGTATTTGACCGATGCAGTCAGGTCGGCGTGACCTGGACGTGGCACAGTCATTGGCGGAATGTCTTTTTCTGCCCAGTTGCGGTAGTCGCGGTTCTCGACCAGAAGCGCAATCGGCGCGCCTGTAGTCTTGCCTGCCACTACGCCGCCGCCGAGATGCACTTGGTCGCGCTCAATCGCCATGCGTCCGCCACGCCCATAGCCTTGCTGCCGCCGCGCAAGCTCAGCGTTGATCCACTCAGCCGTAAGCGGCAGGTTGGCAGGCATTCCATCGAGAATGGCAGTTAGGATTGGTCCGTGTGACTCGCCGGCAGTCAGGAAGCGCAGCATTACAAAGTCCTATCAAGCAGGCGCTAAAATCGCTTCAAGTGCTAGAATACACTTCAGAGATTGGCGTCAGATGGTGTACACTTCAATCAGCGCAGCAGCTGAAGTTGCCGAGAAAGCTATCATAAGCGCCAGAACTTGTCAAGTTTCCTTGAAACGCTTAAACTTATGGAACAAAGTGAAAGACGAGCCAGTGTGAAAGCAGCGACGCGCAGGTGCCCGCGCTGCAACTATGAGAATGTACCTCAGGCAGTGTACTGTTTCCGCTGTAACCGTCGCCTTGATGAGGCGCCTGTTGTTAACGGTTTGGACGGCACTGGCAGCCTGATCGAAGGTGCGCTCCGCTTCATTCGACAACGCGACCACAGCCTCTTTGAGCCGGGACGAATCGAGCGCCTGCGAAGGGCAAGATCAAAAGTGCTACCTGAGAATCTGAACGGCGAACCGCTCACATGCTTGCGCTGCGGCACTTATAATCTGCCAACTGCCACACACTGCGTCCACTGCAACGCGCCTCTGTTGGTGCCTAATGAAAGTTTTGGCACGCAACTACGCCTAAGCGGACGGACTAGCGTGGGCAGAATCCGCAGCAACAACGAAGATAGCCTTGCTCTATGGTCACTAGATGGTCTGGCATTGGCGCTTGTGGCAGATGGCATGGGTGGTGCTGCAGCCGGCGAAGAGGCAAGTCGGCTAGTAGTAGAAGTGGTGCAAGCCTGCTTCACGGGTAGCGAACGTGGTAGCGATCAGCTTATCGCTCTGAGCGAAGATGAGTTGGGTGAACGTCTGCGCGACGCGATTGAGCTGGCGAATCGCACAGTTGCAGAGCGCGCAAGGCGTGATGCCTCACGACGCGGCATGGGAACAACCGCGACGCTTGCGCTTGTGCACAGCAATCGTGTCTTGGTGGCGCACGTCGGCGATAGTCGTCTCTACCTTGTAGATGGTCATGACCGAACGATTAGCCAGATCACAACTGATCACAGCTTCGTGCAGGCATTGGTTGCCTCTGGTCACTTAACGGCTGAGCAGGCTCGCTATCATCCAATGGGACATGTACTTTACCGTGCTCTGGGGCAATCTGCTAACTTGGAAATAGACTTGTATCAACATGCATTGCGCAGCGGAGATCGACTCGTCCTTTGCTCAGATGGTCTGACGCGCCATCTCGAAGATCATGAGATTGCCGAGATTGTACTGCGCACGCTCAATCCAACTGAGGCAACGCTCGACCTGGTTGAGTTAGCGAATGAGCGCGGCGGCGAGGACAACATCAGCGTGATTGTCCTGCAGCTGGATAGCGTGGCGCAGACGTAGGTAACAACTCATGTCACTCTAATATGCGCTTAAGCCTTTCCTCAGCCGCAGTCTACATACTTTTTGATAGCTTGACGTGCAGGCGTGAGCATAAAGTAGAAAGCACGCTCAAGCCGCCCGATAGCCAGTGTGGAAATGCGCGTCCCCGCATTGGCTGAAAGCCTGACCGAGCTGCCAGCAGGCGACCACCCCCTTCGTCCTGCTGGCAGTCTGTTTATGCGCCTCTCGCCCACCTTGCGCTATAATTCCTCTCAAAGTCCATGATCACTTAAGGGATTCACAAATGGCTGTTCAAGCAACACCTAACACGCTTAATTTGACACTCTCAGCAGAGCATGAAGAGCTGCGCCGCGCCGTGCGCGAATTTGCCCGCAGGGAAATTTTGCCTGTTGCTGCGCACTATGACGAGACGGGCGAGTTCCCAATGGAAATTGTACGCAAAATGGGCGAGATGGGCTTGATGGGCATTGAAGTGCCTGAAGAATACGGCGGCGCTGGCTTAGACACCATTGCTTATGTTCTAACAATGGAAGAAATCGCCAAAGCGGACGCAGCGACCAGCACCATTCTGAGCGTGAACAACAGCCTCGTCTGTCATGGTCTCCTGAAGTTTGGCACTGAGGCGCAGAAGCAAAAGTACCTGCGCGACGTCGCTAGTGGCGCTAAGATTGGCGCCTACAGCCTAACCGAGCCAATGA
>JANWYI010000001.1:0-2337 GCA_025055255.1 Anaerolineae bacterium
GGATTTAAGACACGCACAATGCTATAGACAGCATCTTCCCACGTCCAGCGATCTAGCACTTGTAAGACGAGAATGGTCTGTTCGGGATCATACCAGCCGATACGCAAGTGCTTGCGTTCACTTTCCCACACAACCTCTGCCAGTTCCGCAACCATCAAGCCGTCTCCTTTGTACTTGCCTAAAGCATAGCCTTTCAGAGATGTTTCTACAATGTTCAGGGCAAGAACTAGCCTGCTTTTGTGAGAGAAAACAAAAAGGCGGAGCATGCGCTCCGCCTTGCTAGATATCAGCGGTAAGGTGGTGCGTAGAGCAAGCCGCCTTGCGTCCAGAGCTTGTTTGGACCGCGCGCCACGCCGAGCTTGCCCAAGTTGCGCTCATAGATTTCGCCGTAGTTGCCCACAGACTTGATCACGTTGATCGCCCAGCTCTTGTCCAAGCCCAAGAAGGTGTGCAGCTCGCCTTCCACGCCTAGCAAGCGCTTCGCCTCAGGCGCCAGCTTCGGGTCAGCTGCCATCATCTCGACGTTCTCACTCGTGATGCCGTACTCTTCGGCAATGATCGTGGCGAAAGTTACCCAGCGCACAACATCGCCCCACTGTGCATCGCCTGCCTTGTAGACCGGCGCCAGTGGCTCTCTGGAGAAATTCTCCTCAAACAATTCCCACTCACCGCCTTGCGCTGCAGTAGCCTTGCGCGATGATAGCTGCGAACGGTCTGAGGTCACAGCTTGGCAGCTGCCTGCGATGAACGCCTCGAAAACCTGGTCAATGTTGTCATAAGGCGTCACAGTGGCGTTAATACCGTTCACTGCGATGATGTCTGAGAGATTCGCCTCAGTGGTCGTGCCTTTGATGACGCAGATGGTCGCGCCGTCAAGGTCTTTGACCGTCTTCAGGTTGTCAGCGCGGCGCACGAGGAAAGTCTGACCGTCGTAGAAGATAACCGGACCGAAGTCAGCACCTTGGCGCGTGTCGCGCTCAAAGGTGATGGTCGTGTTGCGGATCAGCACGTCAATCTGCTCAGCTTGAATGGCAGGGAAGCGGTCAGCAGCGCTGATCGGCTTAAACTCGACCTTGGTCGGATCGCCGAAGATAGCGGCTGACATCGCACGGCAGAAGTCTGCGTCAAAGCCTGTGACCGTGCCGTCGGGCGCGACCAAGCCGAAGCCTGCCAAGCCGCCATTCACGCCGCAGACCAACGTGCCACGCTCGCGCACGCGCTGCAGAAAGCTCTGCTGTGCATCAGCCACATTAGGCAATGCAATCGCTGCAGCAAGAAAAACCGCTAGAACTGTCAGAATGAACTTTGTGCCACGAAAATTCATCTTGCATCGCTCCTTGTAAAGTTAAAGGATGCTTTGAAAGCCAATGCCAAAGTTTAGCAAAGTTTGGATTGACGCGCAAAAGGCTTTGGGCAACTGCATGAAGTTGCATAAAAAGCGCCTGCGCTGAGTCTCAGCGCAGGCGCTCTCAGCTTTACGGCGCTTGGGTCGGCGGGAAGATTGAGATAGGTGGCGTCGCCGTAGGTGGTGCACCGGGTGTGAAGAACGGCGGCACATTATCAATTGGAATTGGTGTTGCTGTCGGCGGGAAGAAAGGCGGCGCAGTTGGGAAGATAAACTCTGGCGTGCTAGTCGGGAAGAAGCTAGGTGTTTCCGTCACAAAGAACGGCAGCGGCGCAGTCGGCTGCACAGCCGTGTTTTGTACGAAGATCGGCACGCTCGTCTCAAGGCGGCGCCCTTGCTGGTCAAACACGACTAGCCGCAGCGTGTAAGGACCATCAGGGCGTGTGCGCGAGTCCCAGCCGCCAAGAACTGTGTTTGGCATGGTCGGCTGTTGTGTGTATGGACCGTCAATTCGTGTGAAGCCAATCGGCGAATGTCCAACGCCTAGCTCGATCTCGTAACGCGCAAAGTTCGGCATGCTGATCGTGCCGACGATCTGCACCACGCCGTTGACCACACTTTGCGGCAATGGACTGGCAAGGCTGACGTTTGGACGCTCCATGCCCGGACGGCACGCTTCGGTCGGTGGCGGCGCTAGAGGGAGCTCTAAGTTGCGCTGCCGTGCCCATGCTTGACCTTGAGGTGTATTGTTCAGCCATGCAAAAGCGCTCGGATCGTCAATGTTTAGGAAGACCTTCTCTTCGATGTACTCTGGGCAGAACTCGTTGGCGAGCAAGTTTGAGAAGGTATCCACGCGCAGGCGGCGGAAGATTGAGTCAGGTGGTGGTGGCGGATTCGGCGCAAAGACCAGCTCCGGACGGCGCGTAACGCAACCTTCGAAGTCCTGCGTGCCAAAATCAGCGCAAATCACTGCCTGACCGACGTTCGGCGGC
>JANWYI010000001.1:2847-30226 GCA_025055255.1 Anaerolineae bacterium
GCGGAAAGTTAATGCCGACGCGCCCTGCTAACGCCTTGAAGCGCTCAATGCCCGTGTATGCGAGCGCTTTGACTGCAGGCACGTTGTACGAATTTGCCAAAGCTGAGCGCACGGACTGCGGACCGTGAAAAGTGTTGTCGTAGTTGCGCGGACAGTAAGGCTGTGTCGGCGTGCCGAAGCAGGTCTGCACGTCCCAAACGACCGTGGCAGGCGTCCAGTAGCGATTTTGGGCATCGCGCTCCATTGCTGTCAAGTAGACGAACGGCTTGAGCGCTGAGCCGGGCTGACGCGGCGCTAACGTCACGTTGACCTGACCGTCAATCTCAGCGTTATTGAAGTCAACGCTGCCGACCATTGCCAAGATAGCGCCGTCGCTTGGGCGCACAGCCAGCAGCGCGCCATTGCGCACATTTTGGCGAGCCAGCGCAGCAATTTGACGGCTAAGAGCAGCTTGTGCCGCATCTTGAATGCGCGGATCAATGGTCGTATAGACGCTGAAGCCTGAAGTGTAGAGCGCTTCCTGCCCGAACTGTGCTTCCAGCAATTGGCGCACATAGACCACAAAATGTGGATAGATCATCTCGCCGTAAGTCGGACGGAAGTTAACCATGTCGGCAATGATACGCGCTGTCTGAGCCACATTGCCTGCGATTGAAGAGGCAATCGCGTTCGGACTTGGATCGCTCGGATTTTGTGTCACACAAAACGGCGCACCATTGTACGGCGCGTGTTCCATGCGGATGCAGCCTGCCTCTGCCATTAGGCGCTGCACTTCGCGCATTCGGATCAGCCATGCTGGGTCCTGACCTTGTGGCGGACGAATAGCAGGATCATAGGTTGCAGGCGCTTGCACCAAGCCTGCAAGAAAGGACGCCTCAGCAAGGTTTAGGTCTTTGGCAGACTTCTTGAAGTAGGTTTGAGCGGCAGCTTCCACGCCGTAGGCAAGGTTGCCGTAATAAACCGTGTTCAGGTAGAACTCAAGGATTTGGCTCTTGCTGTAGCGGCGATGGACTTCAGAGGCGACGATCACCTCGTCAATTTTGCGTCCCACGGAGCGATCTAGCGCGGCACTGGCATCCAGCACTTTAGCACGCACGAGTTGCTGCGTGATCGAGCTGGCGCCGCTGATCGTCTCGCCACTAGCAAAGTTCTGCAAAATGGCGCGGAACATGGCGATCAGGTCAAAGCCAGGATTTTCATAGAAGCGCTTATCCTCAGTGGCGACCGTTGCATGGATCATGTAGGGCGAAATTTCGCTGAGCGCTGCATAGCGGCGTGCGCCTAAGTTTGGATCGTTCATCTGATGGATCAGTCGCCCAGAGGCGTCAAAAATCTGGACAGACTGTGACTCAGCGTCAATCACTCGCCCAAGCGCAGCGATGCGCGCCTCATAGCGCCCGATGATGTTCAGATAGAAGATGATTGTGCCAATGGTGACCAAGAGCAAGCCTGTCAGCACGGCGAAGAGTGCTACGAGCGCCATGCGAATGATCAAGCCGCCGATTCGCTCTGGGCTATCTTGCAATCTAGGTTGAATGCCGTAGTCAGGCTGCACGCTGCCCTTTGGAACAGGCGCTTGGATGACAGCTGCGCGCTGTTGTAACGATGCAGGCGAGCCTGCAGGAACGGTCTGCCCAGAAAGAACAGGATTGGGAACGGTAGCGCCACTGCTGACGTGCGGCTGCGTTACATCAAGCAAACGATTTGGCACAGTAGGATTGGTGCTGCGCGACTCAGCGGCAAGACGTGACGCCCACTTGCCAACAACAGTGCCTTGTTCGTCTACGAGCGATGGTTGCTTGGGCAAAGGCGAGGCAGGTTTCTGTGATGGACTCGCCGTCGGTTGAGCGCCTGCGGCTGACTCAGACGGCGTCTGCTTTGGTTGTTCTGGCATAACTACAGCTTTCTGCTCACTGGTAGCAACCTTGGGCGCGCGGAGTTGGTCAGGCGCATCAGGCACTAAGATGTTGCCTGAGCGCGGCGGCAAGCCGGGCGGCGTCGCCATCACCCAGCTCTTGCCGTCATACTTGAACCAGGCGTCTGTCTCAAAGCCGACCATCCACCACACGCCGTTCAACTCGATCATCAGGCGGCGCAACGCTTCCTGTGCCTCTGCCTTGCTGATCATGTTGCTCTTGTACTTGCGGCGCAAAATGGCAACTTCACGCTCAACGTCGCGGAAGCGCTGCACAATGTCGGTCTGATTGCTTGGTGGAGCAGGCTCGACTAGAGCAGGCTCTGCTGTAATAGGCGCCATCTCAGCAGTCGGCGAGTCAGCTTGAGAGCTTTCGGGAACGGTTTGCGTCTCTGCAACGGGAACGGTTTGCGTCTCTGCAAGGTCGGTTGTCTGTGCCACAGGCATCTCTGTGGTCTGCGCAACAACAGAAGCGCTGCTCTCTGCAGGAGCTGGCTCAGTTGCACCTTCTGTTGCTGGCACAAAGCCACGTCCTGGAATGTAGCGCGAGTAATCTGCCTCGTCAGCGCGCGCGGCATTTGGCGGCAAAGGTTGAGAAATCGCTGTTTGCGGCGCGCTCTTCGGTTCTTCCTCTGGTTGTTTGACTGTGGCTTGGGCGATCTCGGTTGATTTCGCTTGCGCAATGATGGCAGAGGCACGTTCTAATGCCTCGCGCGGCACAAACCAGCCGCCGCGTCGCTCAGGCTCAGCGTCCATTGGCGGCAAAACAGGCGGCACAGCAGCGCGCTCAGCTTGGCGGCGCTCTGCTTCCTTGCCAAGTGAGATATCTTCAGGCTGAGACCAACCGACGCCGCTCCAACGCTCAGGCGGACTTTCCCTCAGGTCAGACATCGCAACACCTAAACTCTCAGACTACCTGACAGTGAGCAAGGCTATGAGCGCAGTGCGCTCAGCACACGCTGTCTCAAGGGCATTCTAACCTTGATTTGACAATTGTGTCAAGCAAAGTACGGCGACTAGGCAAACATCCGCCTTAGGAACGCCTAGTGAGCGATCCGACTGCTGGTCAGTCTGTACTTGCCTGCTGGAACGGCTTTACGGAATGCCCCAGAGCGTCACGCGCTCAAGACCATCAGCGGTTGCTAAAAGTGTACCATCTACGCTAAAGGTCAAGCTGCTGACCGACTGCTTGGCAAGTTTGCTCGGCTGAGTGAGTGATACGATCAGACTCTGCGTGGCAACGTCCCAGAGTTCAGTGGTGCCGTTACCAACACCGACCGCTAGGATGCCACCATCAGCGCTGAAAGCGAGGCTTGCGGGCTGTCCCTGAGCGCTTTTGAGCGTCGCAATCTGCTCGCCTGTGCGCACGTTCCACAAATGGACGACGCCGCGCGTCCCGACGCGCTCAACCGCAGCAAGCGTCAGCCGATCAGGGCTGTAGGCAAGTGCTAGGAGCTGATTGGCGGCGCCGCGCAATGTGCCAGTCTGTGTGCGCCTCTCAACGTCCCATAAGTAGACTGTTCTATCTGCACCTGTTGAGGCAAATGTGCGGCTATCAGGGCTAAAGGCGACGCTCACCACAGCGCCTCTGTGCCCTTTGAAAACTTTCTCACGGTCGCCATATGGCAGTGACCACAACGTCACCAGCTCATCAGCAGCGCCACTGACTAGCCAGCGTCCATTCGGACTGACAGCGAGGCTCACTACGGGCGCACGTGCCGGACCGAGTTGCCTCTCCTCTGTGCCATTCGCAACGCGCCAGAAGCGAATAGTGCGGTCATCACTGGCAGAGATCACAAGGCGACCATCAGGGCTAAAAGCAACGGCATTTACGGCGCTTTTGTGCGCTCGCATGACGTAAAGCTCCTGTGGCGGCTGGATTTGCCAGAGCCGTACAGTGCCATCGCGCATAGCGAGCGCTAACAAGCGACTATCAGGGCTGAGCGCAATGCCTGCAACGCCGCGCGCGCCACTTTGCACAGTGATGACCAATAACGGCTTCAACTGAGCTGCATTCTGCGGTGTAATGATCAGCTGTGCCAAGGGCTGGGCGCGCACAAGGGTAGGTAACACCACGCACAGCGCAGCAACGGCGAACACGATTAGACGAAAACAGCATTTCATGAGATGATTGCTCCGAATGACGCCTGCCAGATGTAGGCTGCTGTGAGGCAATTCACGGTCTTGGACGACGCTTGATTAGCGACTCACACTGTCTAATTGTAAAAGATTGACGTGCACGCAGCGTGCTAAACAGATAACAAATGCGCTCTCTAGTCTATTTCTCAGTTTACTGGCTGATCAGCGCGCTCGGCGCGCTTTTGCTTAGCAATCTCTACGAGCCAGAAGCGAATTATGCGCTCTATCGCTTTGCAGTGAACTTTGCCGAAGGACGCGGTCTGCTCTACGGCACGCCGATAGGCAATGTGACAACTTTTCCGCTCGCGCCGACGCTGCTCGCTGCGCTGTTTCAGCTTGGCGTAGAGCCTTCACTGGGCAGTTTCACGCTGAACAGTGTAGCCACAGCGCTCGGCGCGCTCTGCCTTGCGTTGTGGCTGAACAAGCCGCTTTTCGGCGCACTCTATGCGCTGCTGATGCTGATTCAGCCTTCGCCGATGCTGACCGTCATGCTCGCCTTAGCTTTGTTCGGAGCGCTCATGTTATGGCGCGACAAGCCACTCTTGGCAGGTCTCAGTTTGGGCTTGGCAACGCTGAGCGCGCCGTATGCTGTTATCATCGCGCTGATGCTCGCTTTTGCTGCAGCTGCGCAGAGCTGGTCAGCATGGCGACGTTTCGCGTTGCCCGCAGCTGCTTTGCCGATCAGCGTAGGTCTAGTGATACAACTCACTTACGCACCGGTACACATTGCACTGCCTCTACCTGACCTATCGCGCATAGCTTATAACGCTGAGTTAGATGAGCCGCCAGCAGCGGCACAGATCGGCATGTGGCTGGCTGAACAGACAACGCCTGATGCGCTGATCGCCGCAAATGACGCTGTCTTGATTGGCTACCACGCTCTGCCGCGCCCTATCCTTGACCTTGACAGCTATCTAATGCCTGTAGAGCGCAATCGCTTTCTGATGATTCGCTACGCGCCTGACGTCGTTGTGCTCCGCGCAGGTGAGTCCGTTGGCTGGGATAATTTTGCCACGACCTATGCACAGGTCTACCAAGTTGGCAATCTGAGCGTCTATCAGCGCGTTGTGAACTGGTCAGCACTGGACGACCACGGTGTGGACGTGAACTTGAGCGCCCGCTTGTCACGTCAAGACATGCGCTTAGTTAATGTCGGAATTGGTCGCACACTGCGCCGCGGCGATTTAGTGCGCGTGCGTCTTGACTGGCAGCTGCAGTTTGTGCCGCGCCAGACCGTTGAGATCAGGCTGAATTTGCTTGGCGCCAACGGCATTCCTGTGGCAGGCATCATTGAGCGCTTAGCGCCTGAAGTATGGCAGACAGGCGCTTTCAGCACCTATCATGCCATGCTCCTGCCTGCCAACACAGCCGAAGGCGAGCTGCGCCTGTTCTTGAGCGTAGACATCAATGCGGCTGAGCTTATCAACCTGCAAGTGGCGCGCGTGCGCTGTGTACCGTGATTGATCAGCGGTCATAGCTATGAGCAAACTCAATGAAAAAAGTAAAATTGGTGCTTGGATTCAAACCAATTTGCCGTTACAATCAAAGTTAAGCACACCTTGCGATAGCGTATCACTGTTGCGTGAGCCTTCACAGCCACTGCGCAGTTCGCAGGTATCTAGCAGCGCATCACACTGAGGAATTGCGAGACCATGGTAGACATAATCAAAGTTTCGGCTCGTTCACGGTCAACCGCTGTAGCAGGCGCGATTGCCGGCGTTGTGCGCGAACACAAACGCGCCGAGATTCAGGCAATTGGCGCTGGTGCAGTCAATCAGGCTATCAAAGCGGCTGCCATTGCGCGTGGCTATCTCGCTGATGATGGCATTGACGTGATCTGCATTCCATACTTCACCGAAGTGACAATTGAGAATCAGGAGCGCACGGCGCTGCGGCTGATCGTTGAGCCGCGCATCATTGCGAACTCATAAATGCGCATTGACCTACACTTGCACAGCACTGCCTCAGATGGTGCGCTCACACCGACTGAGGTAGTGCAGGCAGCGCTTAAGCATCGCTTGCAGGCGATTGCGCTAACAGATCACGACACAGCAGAAGGCGTTTTGCCTGCTCAGGCGGCAGCGCAAGGTACGCCTTTGCGCGTGATCTCAGGTATCGAGCTGAGTGCTGAAGAAGACGGCATGGAGCGCCATGTCCTCGGTTACGCTTTTGATCCGACTCATGAGGCGCTCAAGACGTTGCTGTGTCGGCTGAAGGCAGGGCGCATAGCGCGCATTCACGCCATTCTGGAGCGCTTAGCGCGTCTAGGTATTTCGCTGGAGCCTGAGCGTGTGTTCGCGCTGGCGCAAGGTGACTCAGTCGGCAGACCGCATGTAGCGCGCGCGCTCGTGGCACAAGGTGTGGTCAGCACGGTCAGTGAGGCATTTCAGCGCTACCTCGCTAACGGCGCAGCTGCTTTTGTGCCAAATGCACGTCTGAGCCTTGAAGAGGCTATTCAGGTCATTCATCAAGCAGGCGGCGTAGCCGTCTTAGCGCACCCAGGCAGGCAACCTGACTACCGCACGTTGCTGCAGCGTCTGTTGCCGCTCGGCTTAGATGGCGTAGAGGTCTATTATCCTGACCATTCACAGCGCCTGATCCGCGAGCTGCGCGCTTTCGCTATCTACCATGGTCTGCTGATCACAGGCGGCTCTGACTTTCATCGCCGCGACTCTGGAGGCAGTGTTCATCTCGGCGCGCCTTACTTTCCCAAGCACCTCGATCCTGTCGCGGCGATTGAGGCGCGCGCTGTGCGCTATCGTATGAGCTGAACGAGCCCGCTTTGTGACAGTTGATAGTTAATTTCCCAGAGATAGTTCAGCAATGAGCTACTACGGCAGACTGACAGACAAGAAAGAACGCTTGTGGTTGCCGCTTGGCTATGGAAGTGCAGCCAAATACGGCGTCAGCGCTAAAGCTGCGCTGCTAGACGTGGCGCAGCGCTACGGTTTGCCTGTGCCAACAGGAATCATCTTGGTGCACGAGGCATGGCGACGTGCGCTCGGCGCAGGTTTGGTGCGCCGCCACGATAATGGCTCATTGAGCGTGCCAGATGGCTCACAACTTGTCTTCGCCATTGGCTTCCCAGATTTTGAGTGGGAATTGCCCGGTCCTTTTGCTGTGCGCTCGGCTTTTTCGGCTGAGAGCGGCGTCACGCAGAGCTTGGCAGGCTGCTTTGCATCGTGCTTGAACATAGATGGACGCGATCCTGCTCAGCTGGCAGAGGCGCTGCGCGTGGTCTGGGAATCAGCGGAACGGCGCGTGCCGCAGCTTGGTGAGTTGCGCCGCGACGTGCTGATCATGCGCATGGTGGACGCCAAGCACAGCGGCATTGCATCTACGCGCCACGAGGTGGCTAACGATCAGGTCACATTTGTGACAGGTTCGCCTGATAAAATGAGCGGCAATACTGCAGGTGAGTCGCTCAGCTTGCCAAAGCTGCGCGCCTTCAGGAAACCGTCGCCTAGTTTGCCTGACTGGACGCAGCGGCTGCAAGTCCTGCTACGCCGTGTACGTCGAATCTTTAGTCACAAGCGCAGCGGGCGCGACTGGCAGATTGAATGGGCAGATGACGGCACAACGTGCTGGCTGCTCCAGATTTATCCGCTCACTGATTCGCCGCTGACCTGACCATGCTTTACATCTCGCCGTGTCGTAGATTGGCTACGTCAATGATCAAGACGTAGCCCGGCGAGAGTGAGACGTTGACAGCGATCTCTTGCTGCACATCTATGCCTTCAGGATACGTTCCCCAGTAGCCTGCCACGCGCACCTGTTTTGAGCGGATGACAGCGCGTCCGTGCTGCTCGCGTGTCATGTCCGTGTTGGCGATGAAGCACAGCCACTGATCGTCGCGCCGCCGTGAGAAGACCAAGATATGTGGATTATCTGAGCCGCCGATCAAGAATGTATTCGGCGATGGATCGCTGAGCAAGCTCTCAAACTTGCGGCGGATGCTCAGCGCGTGGCGCACTGAGCGTATCCAATTTTCGGCGCGGCACCAGTCATACGCGCTGACGCTGAACAGTGGCAGATCGTCAGCTGTGTAGCGCCGTATTTCTTCGCCGCTGAAGCCGAGTCCTGTGTTCAGCGGTTGAGTCTCGCCTAGCTCGAAGCCGCTCTGAATGAATGGAATAGCAGGAATGCCTATCGAGAGCGCCAAGGCGTAGTGCGCATAAGCAACGCCGCCATAGCGCGCGAACGCGCGCGGCGTGTTGTGATTCTCCATTGCGCCGAAAAAGGCGATTGGGAAGGCTTGGTGCGCCATGTGATTGATCATGTTGCGCACGCTGTGCGGCTCATGGACGCTGAGCAGCCAATAGCCGACCACAGCGTTGTAACCTTGCTCGCGCGCTCCCCAATCTACTGAGAAATTTTCATCCCAGAAAGCGAAGTCAGGGTCAATGGCGCGCGCTGTGGCAATGATGCGCTGCTTGAGCGGCATCGGCAGAGCGTGTCCCATGTCAATCAGGACGCCGTCAATGCCAAAATGCTCTTGGTAGTGCGGAATCACGCCGATTAGCCGTTCCCAGAGCGGCGCGTTGCGATGTTCAGGCTGCGCGAGGAACGAGTCGTACATGCGCAGCGTGTTGTACGCCATGTAGTTGAAATTGGGATGATCGTACAGGCGCAAGTAGGTCACGTCTGACCATGGCGGCTGCACGTCATTGGGAGGCCAGTCTGTGAAAGCGCCGGGAATGCGCACGCGCGTGCCATCGCTCAGAGTGCCAATATAACGTCCACCTTCAAAGCGGACTTGGTCTGGGCGCGGCGGCGGCGTGAACATGGCGCGATACTGGTGAGGCGGCGGCGGCAAATCGTGGAAATCGCCGGCATTGACCTTGGCAAAGATCAGATTGAGCGTGTCAGGCGAGAAAATTGGCTGACCGTAACTGTTCAGCGCGCCTGTCCGCCCGATGTTTGCCGTGCGGTCTGGTACATCGGCGCGAATCCAATAAAACCATTCAGGATGCTCAGGAATCCAGTCAGAGTCTTTGGCGGCTGTGCGCAGCACAAACTCGACTACCACGCGGATGCCTAGCCGATGTGCCGCCTCAACAAAACCTTTGAACAGCTGCTCAGCTGTCAAGCCGAGCGCTGGCTCAGCCAAGTTCTCGTCTAGCACATATGGATTGCGAACGGCATACGGCGAGCCAAGCGTGCCTTTGCGTCCATCGCGTCCGATTGCTGTTACAGGTAGAAGGTGGACTGTGTTGAAGCCCATCTCGCGGATGTACGGCAAGAGCGCCATACTTTTAAGGAGCGTCCCTGTCTCGCGCCAGCCGTCGCCGTTCGGCTCAATGCTGATGGTGCCATCTCCGTTGTGGTCGAAAGCTGTGGTCAAGCGCGGGAATAGGCTGTATACTACTGCATGGCGCGACCACTCGCCGCCGACGCCTTGCACAAGCGGCTGTGCCGCGCGAATGGCGATCTTCGCCAAAATCTGGTAGTAAAAGTCGTACGGATTGACTTGTATGGCAGCAGTATGGTCGGGCTGTGTGCCGCTATTTGCCCACAGACTCGGTACAAAGTATGGCTCATGGACGGCGCGGCGGCGCACTTCCAATGCCTGGAGAATGGCTGGCAACGACACAGCTTCTTTCCTTGCTTAGCTCTACGCGCCGATAACGATACACGATTTATCAGAGCGCGCAAGTGCGCTGTGGTTACCATTCAGCAATGCTGCCATCGGCGCGCCGCCACACAGGATTGCGCCAATTATGACCGCGTCGCGCTGCCTCGCGCACAGCCTCTTCATTAATTTGAATGCCCAGACCATGTCCGCTTGGAATCTTGACTGTGCCATTGGCGTACTGAAAGACCGAAGGATCAGCTAGATAGTCGAGCAGATCGTTGCCCTGATTGTAGTGAATGCCTAAACTCTGCTCTTGGATAAAGGCGTTAGGGCAGACAGCGTCTATTTGCAGGCACGCAGCGAGCGCAATTGGACCAAGCGGACAGTGCGGAGCAAGCGCCACGTCGTACGCCTCCGCCATTGCCGCGATTTTGTATACTTCGCTAATGCCGCCAGCATGTGAAAGGTCAGGCTGAATGATGTCTACGCCGCCGCGCGCCAAGAGCGTCTTGAATTCCCAGCGCGAGTACATGCGCTCGCCTGTGGCAATTGGCACAGCAGCATGTGCTGCAATCTCAGGCAGTGCCTCGTTATGCTCTGGCAGGACTGGCTCCTCGATGAAGAGCGGATGATACGGCTCTAGCGCCTTTGCTAAGACCTTCGCCATGGGCTTGTGCAGCCTGCCGTGAAAGTCCACAGCGATGCCGAAGTCGCTCCCAAGTGCCTCGCGCAGCGCTGCGACGCGCGCCACGCACGCCTCAATTGCCGCGTAAGACTCGACGAAGTGCATCTCCTCTGATGCATTCATCTTTATGGCTGTGAAGCCTTGCGCCACTTTTTCTTGCGCCGCCGCGACCACGTCCGATGGACGGTCGCCGCCGATCCACGTATAGACGCGCACGTGGTCGCGCACAGCGCCGCCGAGCAACTGATAGATTGGCACGCCGTAGCGCTTGCCTTTGATATCCCAAAGCGCTTGGTCAATGCCTGCCATAGCGCTGAGCAGAATTGCGCCGCCACGATAGAAGCGCGCGCGGTAAAGCGTCTGCCAGATGTCCTCGATCTGATCAGGATCGCGCCCGATCAGGTACTCAGCTGCCTCGCGCACGGCTGCTTCAACTGTGTCAGCGTGACCTTCGACAATTGGCTCACCCCAGCCTGCCACGCCTTCATCCGTTGAGATTTTCAGGAACAGCCAACGTGGCGGCACTTTGAATAGCTCAATGCCTGTAATTTTCACGCCTGACCGCTCCTATGGCATGATGAAGACTTCCACAAAGGTCACTTGCCCTGCCCAGACGTAAATCAGTTGGCGATGCAATAAACCTCCGTTTGTGTTTTTGACGATCAAATAGTAGTAACCTGCATTGACATCGGCGAAGACAAAATTCTCGCCCAGACGGTTATCGCCGTTGACGCGTGTGCCGCTGTAGCTGAATGTATAGTGATTGTTGCCCGGCGCCTGTAGCTCCAGCTGGACGCCTTCCAACTTGTTGCCGTGGATGTCGCGCAAGACGCCTGCCACGACGCCTGAGCCTTCGTATGGTTTAAGCCACAGAGCGGGATTGCGCGTAGCGTCGTAGCTCTCAGGATTGCCGACGCGCACCTCAAAATGCAAGTGCGGACCGAGCGCTACGCCTGTTGCGCCGACGTAGCCGATTACTTGTCCGGCTTTGACCTGCTGTCCTGTAGAGACTGCCTCTTGGCGCATGTGACCATAGAGCGTGTAGATTTTCTCGCCCGTGCTGTACATATACGGATGTTCGATCACGACCAGAATGCCATAGAAGTCTGGGCGCGGACCGAAAATGCGCGCATCGTCAGGACCAGCATAGTAGACGACACCGTCAGCGACCGCAAGGATAGCAGTGCCGCTCGGATTGCCGAAATCCAGACCGTGATGAATTTGCAGCTGACCGCGTCTGGTCGAGCCATAGCTGTACTCACGCGACCAGTAGGTGTTGTGACGGTAGCTGAAAGGGCGCTCAAAGAGAAAGTTTCCCTCAGTGCGATTGACAGGCGCGGGCGGCGTCCAGAGCGCTGACTCAGCCGTGATGAAGTTTGGCACTGGTGTAGCGACCAGAGTCGGCGCGAGAGTCGGCGTCTGTCCATCAGAGCGTTGCGCAGACGCTGAGAGCATTGAGGTTTGGCGCGCTGCTTCGAGCGCGAAAGTTGGCAAAATGGCGAGGATCAGGCAAGCGATCAGAAAAAGCGTGAGTGTTCTCATTGGCTACTGTGAAATCCTGTTCAACTTAACGAAGTTTGGCGCGCGTCTCAGCGATCACGATCACGTCAGCGCACAGCGCACGCGCCTCGCCAACTGCAGAGAGCGCCTGCTGCGCCAAAGCGTGCGCCAAGACGCTATCGCTGAGCAGCGCGGCGTTGATTCGTGCGTTCAGCGCCGAGCTCTCTACAGCCGCTTGCGCCATGTAAGCCGCTGTAGCCGCTTCAGCCGCTGCGCGATCCACGCCGCGATCAGCAACTGTGCGCGCTAATTTGATGACCTCCAAGCAATGTGTGATCACGTCTAACGGCACTTGCGCTGCGTCGCGCAATGCCGCTTGGATGACCTGCTCACGATTAGGCTGAGTCGGCGGAATTTGGTAAGCGCTGACAACAGCGTTAAAGGCACGGTTATCGCGGTTGACCGCCTCCAGCAAGGCGCGGCGCAATGCAGCAGCACGATTCGCCAAAGTGCCCATCTCAGCTTTGGTAGCTGCGTAGCGCTCACGGCTGCTGGCGAGCGTCAAGCGCGCCACCATTTCACCAAGCGCGGCTGCCAGTGCACCGACCAATGCCGCCACAGCGCCGCTGCCCGGCGTCGGCGTCGCCTGCGCTACCGACTCCACAAAAGCGGCGAGATCAAGCGGCGCAGCGGCGTGCAAGGTAGCATCTTTTGGCACAGCAGGCTCAGGCGCAACAGCGCGCTCAGCTGGCTCGCTCGGTGCGAGGTGTGGCGGCAAATTCTGCAGACGGCGCTCTAGGACGCGCTGATTTGGATCGAAGTCGCTCAACTGCAAGTACCAAATCGCCGCTTCGGTCAGCGCGTCCTCAGGAATTAAGCCGATCAGCTCTGTGCGAATTGGACGCACGCCGTAACGATCTGCCTCGCGCCGAATCAATTCAAGAGCGCGCTGAATTGGCGTGCGCTTGTAGTCGGTCAAGTTCAGGCTGACCTGCGCTTTGCCGTCTACCAACAAGCCGAGCGCTTTCACATAGCGCAAGCCGCCGCTCGAATGGCGGACTGCCTTGGCGATCTGCTTGGCGATCTCGACTTCGGACGTATTCAAGTAGACGTTAAAGGCGATCAATGGCGGACGCGCGCCAATCGCCACTGCACCTGCCTTGCCGAGCTGTGCTGGTCCGAAGTCAGGCGCGCGGTCAGGGTCATTTTGAATGGCGACCTTCAAACCTTCATACTCGCCACGCCGCACATCTTCCAAGTTCTGCCGATCAGGACGAGTCGCCGCCGCCTCGTAAAGGTAGACAGGGATACCAAGCTCTGTGCCGACGCGCTCGCCGAGTCGTCGCGCCAGCTCAGCGCACTGTTCAAGCGTCGCGCCGCGCAACGGCACAAACGGTACAACGTCAGTCGCGCCAATGCGCGGATGCTGACCGCGATGAACTTCCATGTCAATCAGCTGTGCCGCTGTCTTGATCGCAGCGAATGCGGCTTCCAGCACGTCCTCAGGCGCGCCGACAAAGGTCACGACGCTGCGGTTGTGGTCATGGTCGCTGCTGTAATCCAGCACGCTGACAGGCGCCGCGCGCTGAATGGCGCTCACAATCGCTTCCAGCACGTGCGGACGACGACCGTCGCTGAAGTTCGGCACACACTCAATCAAAGGTGTGTTCATAGACAGTCTCTATGGAACAACACGATCAGAAAAAAGCCAGCTGTTTGGGCTGTTGCTTTTTAGGCGCCGCAGGCGGCGGCACGTCATCAACTGGCTCAGGCTGAGCAGACTGTGGTGTAGGCTCAGGCTCAGTAGAGCGCAGCTCGGACTCAGGTGCTGCTGCGGTCTCAGCAGGATGCAGCTCAGGTTCAGGCGGCGTCTCAGGCAAGGCTGGACGTATGTCGGCAAAGCGCGCCTCAGGCACGCCAACGTTCAGCAGCAATTGACGCATGGTCACCTCAACCTTATGCTCTTGCCGCTCAACAAGCCGACGATAGTGTGCCAACAGGCACTCGCGCCAATCTTCTAGGAATGGATTTTGAAGCGTACCACTCATGGTCAACTACACACTGAAAACTTGATGCAGCTCAGGAATGTCTACGCGCTCAAAGCCAACTTCGGTCTTGAGCGCCTCAGCAAGGCTGCTCAGAGCAGGCTCCTCGCCATGCACAAGGAAGGTGCGCAGCGGCTTTTTCTTGAAGGCGCCTGCCCATGCCAACAATGCGTTGCGATCAGCGTGCGCTGAGAAGCCTGTCAGGCGCTCAACCTGCGCGCGCAGCTGATATTCGTCGCCAAAAATGCGAATTTTGGGCTGTCGCTCTTCGATGCGGCGTCCAAGCGTATGCTCTGCCTGAAAGCCGACAATCAAGATAGTATTGCGTGGGTCTTCGACGTTGTTAGCAAGATGATGCAAGATTCGCCCTGACTCTGCCATGCCGCTGGCGCTGATGATGATCGCAGGCTCGTTCAGGAAGTTGAGCGCTTTGCTCTCCTCGACTGAGCGCGTGTAAATCAGCCCTTGAAAGCCAAAAGGATCGAGATGCGCCTTGTCGCCGCTGATGAAGGCGCGCGTCTCTTCATCGTACGCCTCAGGATGATTAGCGAAGATCGCCGTCACATTGACTGCCAATGGACTATCCACAAAAATCTTGAGCGGCGGCAGATCGCCTTTGCGCTGCAGCTGATGCAAGGCGTAGACGAGCTCCTGAGTGCGTCCAACAGCAAACGACGGGACGATCACTTTTCCGCCACGTTTGTAGGTCTGTGCTACAATCTGCTCAAGGCGTCGGACACTATCCTCAAACGGCTCATGCAGACGGTCGCCATAGGTGCTCTCCATGATCAGCACGTCTGCTTCATCAATCAAGGTCGGATCGCGCAAGATTGGCAAGCCGGGCTGACCGAGGTCGCCGCTGAAGACCAAACGCACGTCACGTCCGCGCTCGCGCTCTGTGATGTTCAGCACAACGATAGCGCTGCCAAGCATGTGTCCAGCATCGTAGAAGGTGAGCGTGACATCGGGCAAAATGTTGACCGTGCGCTCGTAGGCAATGGCGTGAAAATAGCGCAGCGACTCAACAGCATCTGCCTGTGTGTAGAGCGGCTTGAATGGCGGCTCACCTTTGCGGGCGCGTTTTTTGTTCACATACTGCACGTCGCGCTCTTGAATGTGGGCGCTATCCAACAGCATAGCGCCGCACAGGTCTTGTGTGGCGAAGGTCGCGTAGATGTCGCCGCGAAAGCCTGCTTTGACGAGAGTTGGCAAGTTGCCGCTATGGTCAATATGTGCGTGCGATAGAACAACCACATCAATGCGCGAGGCGTCGTAGGGCAGCTTGCGATTGCGGTCATATGCCTCGCTGCGCTTGCCCTGAAACAAGCCGCAGTCCAGCAAGATGTGCCGCTCGTTTACCTCGATCAGGTGCTGAGAACCTGTGACGCCGCGTGCTGCGCCGTGAAAGGTGATTTTCATGGTTGTTCTGCCATCTGGAGTGCATCATCAGCGCGCTGAAATGTAGCACCAATTAGCACGCTGTGCAAGGCTGCATTCGAACAAACGCCAAGAGAGCTCAGCTCGTCTCTAGGTTGCTCACAGCACGTGGAGTCTGTGTACAATAGGCGCAATCGGCATCATTCTAATCATTGTCGGAGCAAATCTCTATGTCATTTTTCTTGTCACTTGCTAGAGGTGACTTTGAGGCGCGCAATCTGTTGAAAGAAGCTGTGATCGCTCGCTACGCCACGCGTCCATTGCCGCTTGAAGCCGTTGTCCTGACCTTGCGGCGACATGAGCGCGCTTTTTTGGGCTTGCCGCTCAGTTTGACAGTTGAAGCCGCTTACGCTGAGCCTGATCGCTGGTCGTGGCAGGAAAGGCGCACATTTTTCGGCATTCCGCTCAGCAAACGCAGCTATAGCCTTGATGGACAAGCTGATCCGTTGCTGCGCGAGAGCTTGCGCCGTCAACAGTGGGCATTTCGCGCTTTCTTGCTCACGCCGCTGACGCGCGAGGGCGTCACGCTCAAAGCTGTGGCTGAGCGCGCTTTCCAAGCTGTTCACGACTCGCAGCCTGAGGATATTGCCACGCTATATCTAAATCCTGACTTCACGCTTGCTGCTGTGGAAGTTGAGCGCTATCGTGCCAGTGATGAACGTCACTTGCCTTACATGCTGCGTCCAGAAGGCGGCTATCGAACGCTCAACGGCGTCAATCTGCCTGTTCAAATCGCTGAGCGCTGGGGCAGTGAGCCGAGCATCGTCTACACTGTGAGCGCCATAGAGCAGATTAACCGTTGGCAGCAACGGTCTGCTTGAGAGCATTGGCATGAGCACGGGCTTAGGCTATACTGTGAGCCATGTTTGCGCTTTATCTTGGACACACAGAGCAGATAAACTATGACTGAGCCGCGTGAGACATATCATGTGGAAGTGGCAGGCGTCGCCCGCGATTTACCGCTGTTTGAAGTTGCACAAGGTGTGCGCATTGCTATTGTCAATATCTTGGGCGACGTTGAGCTTGTTAAGAATGCCGCTCGTGAACTCGCGCTCAAAATGGCTGAGCGCAACCCTGAGGTCTTGGTGACGGCTGAGACCAAGAGCATTCCGCTCATCTACGAGCTATCTGCCCTAATGGACTTGCCGTACGTTGTGCTGCGCAAAGCGTACAAGCCGTACATGGGCAATGCGCTAGAGGCTGAGACGCTCTCGATCACCACAGGCGCGCCACAGAAGCTCTACTTGGATGAAAAAGACCTGCGCCTACTCAAAGGACGGCGCGTCGCCATTGTGGACGACGTGATCAGCACAGGTAGCACGCTGCAGGGCATCCGCCTGATCGTAGAAAAGGCAGGCGGTCAGGTAGTGGCACAAGCTGCAATCTTCACAGAGGGCGACCGCGCTAAATGGGCAGATATCATCGCGCTTGGACACTTGCCCGTCTTCCTGAGCAACGATAATAAACATGCCTGAGCGCTCTGACCGAGCTGTCCTAGCCTGTTACGCACATCCTGACGACGAGCAAGGCGTGACAGGCTTCTTGCATCGCTGTGTGCTGCAAGGCGTGCGCGTCGGCATTCTATGCGCGACGCGCGGCGAAGTTGGGCAGATTGCCGATCCTGCGCTTGCCACACCAGAGACTCTTGGCATAGTCCGCGAGCAGGAACTGCGCCGCGCAGCAGCTGTGATCGGCGTCCACGACGTTTTTTTCCTCGACTACCGCGACTCAGGCATGGCAGGCAGTCCTGAGAATGCCGATCCGCGCGCCTTCATCAACGCTGATCCTGAGGAAGCTGTTGGACGCATTGTGAAGGTCATCCGCGCCTTCAAGCCGACTTTGGTCATCACTTTTGATGAGAGCGGCGGCTACGGACATCCTGATCATCTTGCCATTTGCCGTTGGACAACTGAGGCATTCTACGCAGCAGGCGATCCGAGCCGCTATCCTGAGGCAGGCGAGGCATTTGCGCCTGCGCGGCTGTATTACTCGTCATTCAGCCGCAGCATTATCAAGCAATTTGCCGCTTTTCTAGCACAGAATGGCATTCCGTCGCCTTTCCCTGATGTCAATCCAGAGCAGATGGGCTTGGCTGACGAGCGCATCACAAACACGGTCTACGTGGCAGAATATGTTGACCTGAAGCGGCGCTCACTTGAAGAACATCGCACACAGATGTTTCCGAATACGGCATTGAGCGCGCTACCTGCTGAGATGTGGCGTGCTTTCCGCAGCGTGGAGCGTTATGCGCTCGCTGCGGGTGTGCCGCTGCCGCAAGACGCGCCTGAAGATGATCTTTTTGCAGGTCTGTAGGCTTAGGGCAGGCGCGTCAATTCTTCGCGGGCTGCTTGACTACCTAGATCGGCGGCGCGCTGCAAATCCTCGCGCGCTGCAGCAGGATTGCCGCCGTCGCGGAACAAGATGCCGCGCCAAAAGTAGTACTCGGCGCGCGCATTGTCTAGCTCAATGGCGCGCGTATAGTCGGTCAGCGCCACGTCAAGCAGACCTTTGCTGTGATAGGCGCGCGCGCGTTCAAAGTGGTACTCGGCTACGCTGCCTGCCAGCTCAATGGCGCGCGTCTGATCAGCAATGGCACGGTCGAAATCGCCGCTAGCTGTGTACGCCTTGCCGCGCCAATGATAGTAGTCGCCGATGTTCGGATTGAGACGGATAGCCTGATTGTAGTCAGCAATTGCAGACGCTTGGTCTTGCTTAAAGGCATAAGCGGCGCCGCGCCAAAAGTAGTAATCAGCCACCTCAGGCGCCAGCTCAATGGCGCGCGTGTAATCTGCCAAGGCAGCCTCATGATTGTCCGTCCATGAGTGAGCGCGTCCGCGCCAATGAATATATTCGGCATTTCCAGGCGCCAGCGAGACAGCAGCGTTGAAATCAGCCAGAGCTGATGCTGTGTTCTGACCAAAGTTCAGGACGCCGCGCTGAAAATACGCCTCAGCCAGTTTCGGATCGCGCTCAATAGCTGCTGTGAAGTCGGCGAGCGCTTCCTCGCGCCTGCCGCGTGCGCTGTGCGCCATGCCGCGCGCTAGGAAATCGCTCGCGCTCTGCGGCACAAGCGTAAAAATTGCGTCCGCTTCAGCAGGCGAGTCTTGAGTTACTGTTGGCACACTGGGCGTATTCGTAGCAGGTGCTTGGGCAGGCGATTGGCAACTCACTAACAGCAAGGCGAAACTCAGCGCGATGAGCGAACGGATAGTCACTTCAAATACTCCTGTGCCAGCAAAATAGCGCTAATCGTTTTGGCATCAGCAATTTCGCCGCGCCTGATACGAGCAAGTACTTCGCTCAAGGGCAAGTGAAGCACCTCAAGGAATTCATCGTCATCAGCGTCGAGGCGCGAAGGCACGAGTTCACTGGCAAGGTACAAATGGATGTATTCAGTGGTGTAACCAGGCGCCACAAAAACGCCGCCAATCTTCTGTAGCTTGTTCGGACGGTAGCCTGTCTCTTCCTGCAGCTCGCGCACAGCACAAACATCAGGCGACTCGCCGATCTCAAGTGTGCCAGCAGGGATTTCCAGCAAGGTGCGTCCAGCAGCGTAGCGATATTGGCGCACCAGCACAATGCGTCCGTCTGAGTCAACTGGCACAATAGCAACGGCGCCGCTGTGCCGCACAATTTCACGGCGCGTGGTGCTGCCATCAGGTAGTTTGACCGTGTCAATGTACAAATGGACAACTTTGCCGTCGTAAATGAGCTGGCTGTGAAGGCGCTCTTCGCTCAGGTGTGCGTTCGGATCGTCAAGATGGCTCATTGGCTGAAGGCTCCTCTGTTGTAAGAATTGGCATAGAGCAGCGCTCTGGCTGCTCTATGCACATGCTGTGGCGTGGCGCACCGACGCAGGGCGCTCACGGAATATATAGGCGCTGACCGACAAAGATCAAGTTCACGTTACGAATACGGTTGATCTCGGCGAGACGATTGACCGTTGTGCCGAAGCGCAGCGAGAGACGGAAGAGGTTATCGCCGCGCTGCACGACGTACTCGCGCAAGCCGCCAACGATAGGCATTTCGGTCGGTGGAACGGCAGGCGGCGGCGGCGCGAACTGAATGGCGCAATTCGGGATGAGCAAGCGCTGACCGACTCGGATCAAGTCCACATTCACGATGCCGTTAGCGCGTGCAATGGCGCGCACGGTCGTGCCGAAGCGCAGCGCAATACGAATCAGGCGGTCGTTTGGCACAACTGTGTAGAAGCATCGGTCATCCAACACGCCGTTTGCACCATCGCCGGGACCGCCTACAGCTGTGCCAAGCGGCGGAATAGGCGTCACAGGAATTGGCGTGACCACAACTGGCGGCGGCGCAATGCCTGTGCCGAGCGCAGCAGCGGTCGCTGTGGCGTTTGCAGCAGCAGTTGCCGTGACAATAGCAATGATCTGAGTCGCCTGTGCGTCAAGCGTCGCTTGTGTATCAGGTGTTGGGAAAACTTGCGCCACTTCAGTAGGCGGCGGCAATGTCGGGATGAAGAGCGTCGGCGAAGGCACGAGCGGTACAGGCGTCAAGGTGGGCAGTGGCGTTGTCGTGGCGGTCGCCGTAGACGTCTGAGTAGGTGTGCTGGTCAGCACCAGAGGCAAGACGAGAGGCGTCTCAGTTGGCGTCGGCGGCGGCAGCGTTGGGATGAAGAGCGTCGGCAACGGCGTCTCAGTCAATGTTGCCGTTGGTGTGGCAGACGGCGTCTCAGTGAAGGTTGCCGTTGCTGTTGGCGTGTTAGTGAAGGTTGCCGTTGCCGTTGGCGTCTCAGTTGGCGAAGGCGTGAAAGTGGCTAGGAGAAAGACCTCAGTCGGCGTTGGCGTGAGGCTTGGCGTGAAAGTGAAGGTCGGTTGACGTGGCAACGTCGCCGTTGGCGGGAATAACTCTGAGGTAGCGGGCAGCTCGATAGTTGGCGTCGGCTCAAGCGCCACAGCGGTTACCTCAGTTGGGACGAACATCGGATTGATGATGTTGCTGACCTCAGTTGGTCGCAAGGTAGAGCCAATTGGCTGGAAACAGCCGCTGAGCGTGAGTGCCAAGCTAACCAACAAGGCGGCAAGGGCTACAGTTCGCAAGACAGAGTGCCGCATGAAAATGCCTCCTGTGCGCGTGCGCCACATGGGCTCGGTCAGAAAATGTGCCGAGCATCACAGCCGCCCTAAGTCTATCACTGCTCAGCAAAGCAGGCAACTGAAGGACAGTCTAGGTTCAGTGAGCGTCCACTTGTGGCAAGCGTGCCGATTGGTCCCAGTCTGAGGCAAGGAAGCGCTGAATCTCAACCAAGTAGCCTGCAGGATCGCGCAAGAAGCAGTGATAAATGCCGTAGGCTGTGTTGAGCCGTGGCGGCTGCTCAAAGTGGACGCCTTGCGCGCTCAGATACGCATACCATTCGTCCACCTCAGGGCTGACGAAAGTGACAATCACGCCGTGTTTAGGCGAGGTGTCCACACCATGCCGCTGACAGACGCCCAAGTAGCTCTGAGCGGCTATGCGATAGATGCGGCAAGTGCCCTGATCAAGGGCAAGCGGCAGACCAAACAGCTCGCCGTAGAAGCGCACTACTGGCTCTAGCTGCGGCACATATAAGAAAGTAATGTGCTCAGCCAGTCTAGGACGTTTCATCTTAAGCACACTCGCTCTAGATCACTTGGTCAAGGCATAACTATAACCTGATGTCACAGAAAAGGCATTCTCGCATAACGTTAAACGACGCTTAAATATCTGTTAACGGAAATTTGCGCTAGAGCCTGCCATACTTTGCACGTGGGCGGAAACTGCCACGCTTGATGCGTAGAAAGCAGGGCATGTGGGAACACGCACAGGCTTTTTAGGACTTCTAGAGACGCTGTTGGGCAAACGCAGACCTTCAGCAGCGGATTTGGCACGTCTGACAGGGCAGTACCAATCGCCTGTCAGCGATTTGCCGATCTCAGTCACAGACTTAGCGCTACGCTTAGCAGGGCAAGCCGATGCGAAAGTGCTCTTGAAACAGGCGGGCGAGTGGTTGATCGAGCGGGCAGGCGTTGAATGTGTAGTCATCTACTTGCATGAGCCAGCCGCCAATCGGATTGCCAAGCCAATGTGCTTCGGGACACAGCTCTCTGACCTGCCTGAGGCAATCAAGCTGGGCTACTCAATCTACGGCGAAGTGGCAATGGGACGGCGCGCCTACTACATTGAGCAAGTCGAGCGCGAGAGACGCTTGACGCCTGTGCCGCCTGAGACAAAGAGCGCCTACATCGTGCCGCTGCTGCACGACAATCAGCTGCTCGGTGTGCTCGGACTGTATGCAGCACGTCCTGCAGCGCTCTCCGAGCCAGCGCGCGTCGCCATTGACCGCGTCGTGACGTTAATCGGCGCTACGCTTTCTACAGCCTACCGTCTAAGCGAAAGCCAACAGGCAATCGCACGCTTTGACCTCTTTCAGCGCCTTGCCCAGGACTTGACTGCACGGCTCTCAAGTCAAGAGCTGCTCCAAAGGATTGTTGAGGCAGCGCGCGAAATTCTTGACGCGCAGATGAGCATCCTATTGGATGTGAACTTTGAGAGCGGCGAACTGCGCCCAATTGCTTGGTCAGGCATAAGCAGCGAAACGGCACAGCTGATCCGCTCGCGTCTGAAGGAAGACCTGAAAGGCTTGGTGGCTTGGGCGCGCTTGCCGGCACGCACGCCTGACATGCGCACGGATCAGCGCACCTCGCTTGCCACGCAAGCCATTGTCGCCGGCATGGTCTCCGAGCTGGCAGTGCCAGTCCTCTACTATGACGAGCTTTACGGCATTCTAGCCGTTGAGACCAATACGTATCGTAACTTCACTGATGAAGAAGTCAACCTGCTTCAATCACTCGCAGCACACGCAGGCATTGCTCTGCGTAACGCGCATCTGTTTGAGGAGCTGCGGCAGCGTAACGATGAGCTGCAGAAGACGAACGCAGCGCTGGAAATCTCGCGCCAGCAGGCTGAAAATGCGCGCGCTGCTGCCGTGCAAGCTAATCGCTTGAAAACTGAGTTCATCAACAACATGAGCCATGAGCTGCGCACGCCGCTCAACGCCGTCATTAACTTCACGCGCCTCGTGATGGACGGTCATGCCGGTCCAGTCACTGACCAGCAGCGCAACTATCTCGGTTTTGTCCACGAAGGCGGTCAGCATCTGCTCGGCTTGATCAACGACATCCTCGACCTTGCCAAGATTGAGGCAGGCAAGATGGAGCTGCGCCGCGAGCCGACGCCGCTTGAGCCGCTGCTCAAAGGTGTAATGTCTACTCTCGTCGGCTTGACCAAAGATAAGAACATTGCGCTGCATCGTGAGTTTGATGAGAGCTTACCTGTCCTCAACATTGACGGACGGCGCATTCGCCAAGTTTTGTTGAACTTGATCAGCAACGCTGCCAAGTTCACTGTGCAAGGTAGCATCACGTTGCGCGCTGTACAACAAGGCAATCAGGTCATTTTCTCAGTGCGCGATACCGGCGTCGGCATCAAGCCTGAGGACTTGCCCAAAGTCTTCGAAGAATTTAAGCAGATTGATAACGTCCTGCAAGAGACAGCCAGTGGCACTGGTCTGGGAATGCCGATCAGCCGTCGCTTTGTACAGTTGCACGGCGGCGATATGTGGATTGAGAGTCAGCTTGGCGTTGGCACAACTGTGTCCTTCAGTCTACCCATCACCTGACATCAATCAGCGCGGAGGCGCACCACAACATGACCGACGCCAACGCCGATGTAAATGTTTTGCTGATAGAAGATGAGCCGTTGAACACGACGCTGACCATAGCAATGCTCAACCTGATCGGCATCCAGCGTGTTCACGCTTTTGCCTCATGGCGGCAACTGGAAGGCTGCTTGGCTACCCTGCCACCAATTCACTTAGTGCTGCTGGACTTGCGGCTGCCCGGCAATTATGACGGTTACTACATCCTTGAGCGGCTGCGCGCTGATCCGCGCTTTGCCGAGACACCTATCGTGGCTATGACCGCTCAAGTCATGCCCGATGATGTACGACGCGCTGAACAAGCAGGCTTCAATGGCTTCTTGGCGAAGCCGCTCAACTTTGATCGCTTTCCCAGCAGCATTCATCGTCTGCTAGCAGGCGAGCGCGTCTGGGACGCCTAGTGGTGTGCTATGCAAGGAGACCTAAAGCCGATGAATGACCTGATCGTAAAGCATTTGCAGCAGAGAGCGCCACTTATGACTGACTTGCCGATTGGATCACGCACTTATGAACGTCGTGCCTTGCTGCTGGATGATGACGACGCAAATCGCATGTTGCTCAGCATTGCGCTAGATATGGCACAGTTGCCTTTCGTTGAGGCGCGCAACGGCGAGGAAGCGCTTGAGCTGTTCCAGACAAACGCCTTCGCCTTCGCTTTTCTAGACATTGACCTGCCTGACATCAGCGGCATTGAAGTGGCACGTCGTATCCGCGCACAAGACCAAGGCATCGCCCTGATCATGTGCAGCGCTAACGACGATCCGCTCACGCTCTCTGAAGCGATTGCTGTAGACTGTGACTTGTTTTTCGTCAAGCCCTTCCAACTGGATGCGCTCTTGAACACGGTCAAAATGCTGGATCGTGCAGCGCTGCGCGCTAATCCGCGCATTCTAATCGTGGATAACACGCAACGTCCACGCTGGGAGAATCGCTTGAACACTCTACCAAGCGCTTGAGCGTAGCCAAAGCGCTCAGCGAGCGACGCTCGCTGAGCCACAGTTTGCGCTATACTAGGCGCACAAATGTACGCTACCCAGTAGAGGATCGTAGCCTTGAAAAGACGTTGGCTGGTGCGCTTGGCGCTGTTGATCATCGGATTTGCGCTGTTAGCGAGCGCGATAGGCATTTTCATCTTTCAGCGGCTAGAGGTGAGCGAGCAAGATCGCATCATCCGTCGCTTGCCGTTCCTCGCGCCACTGCGCGCCACTGAAGTTCCTTTCCGCATTCCGACGCCGCTTGCAACCGCTTCGCTCGACTTCTCGATCCTGTTGACGCCCGACGCGCTGCTCGCTACGCCAACTGCCACGCCGACGCCGCTCAGCGCTATCGTGCGCGTCGCTCTTCAAGCCACGCCGACGTCTGCACCGACTTGGACGCCGATTCCCGTCCGCTATCGCTTGCAAGGCGTCCAGTGGGAGCCACAGAAGTTCAACAACTGCGGACCTGCTAACCTTGTGCAGGCGCTGCGCTTCTATGGCTGGAATGACTCTCAGGACATGGTCGCAGGCGCGCTGAAGCCGCACCAGCAGGACAAAAACGTCAGTCCGCAAGAGATGGCAGACTACGTCAACAGCCGCACCAATGGCTATCTACGCGCGATTGTGCGCACTAGCGGCAACTTGACGCTTGTGCGTCGGCTAGTGGCTAACAACTTCATTGTCTTGCTAGAAACAGGCTTCTATGATCCTGACACGCCGCAACAGGGCTGGATCGGTCACTATTTGACCATCATCGGCTACGATGACAACATCGGCAAGCTCTACAACATGGACACCTACAAGAATGAGACCAGTTTGCGCTATGAGGCAGTAGATGAGCTGTGGAGTCACTTCAATCGCGTCTACCTCGTGGTCTACAAGACGGCGCGCGAGCGCGAGCTCATGGCGATACTGGGCGAGCACTGGGATGAGGACTACAATCGGCGCTACACGCTTGATCGCGCGCGCGAGGCAGCTGCAGCGCAGCCGAATAGTCCATTTGCATGGTTCAATCTGGGCAGCAGCTTCACAGCGCTAGGACGTTACCTCGAAGCAGCGCTCGCCTTTGATCGCGCCTTCAGTCTGCCAGAGCCGATCCCTTTCCGTATCGTATGGTATCAGTTCGCGCCATTCGAGGCGTACTACCGCAGCGGGAATTATCAACAAGTGATCGCGCTCGCCGAGTCGGTCATTGAGAGCGCCAAAGGGTACGTGGAAGAGGCATTTTACTACCGCGGTCTTGCTAAGGCGGCGCTCGGTTTTTGGGATGATGGCTACGCGGATATTTCCGCCGCCGTACGGTTCAATCCGAACTTTTCAGCGGCGGTGCGTGCTATGAATCTAGTGCGTGGCAGGCAGTTGCCGTGAGTTTATTCAGCGAGCGCCGCGTCTAGCTCAAATTCGTCCACGCCTGCCAGTGCGCGCGAGATGATGCAGTTTTTCTTAGCATCTTCAGCGATTTCAGTGAAAGTGGCAAGGTCGAGTCCGTCTGCCTTGCCGCGCGTGACCAGCTTGATCTTAGTGATTTTACGTCCGCCTTCCACTTGGCTCAGCACGCAGGTGGCAGTAGTGTCCACTTGTACATTTCGATACTCGCGGCGACCAAGCACAGCGGCGATGTTCATAGTGAAGCAAGCAGCTTCAGCAGCGGCAATCAGTTCCTCAGGATTGGTGCCGGGCGCTTGCTCAAAGCGCGTGACGAAGGTGTAAGGCGTGTTGTTCAGGACGCCGCTCTGTGTGCTGATATGCCCTGTGCCTTCGCGGAGTGTGCCGCTCCAAGAGGCAGTAGCGCTACGTTCAATATCGCTCATTTGTTATTCTCCTGTTTGGGAAAGCCCACACATGATGATTATTGCCGTAGGCGCGTGCTTTTGCCAAGTACGTGCCGCGTACGGCATAATCGTGGCATAGTCAGGACTGATTCGAAGGCATTGTCATGAAAACTTGGCGCGTTGAGCTGCATAGCCACACACTCTACTCGCTGGACAGTCTCACCAGCCTAGAAGCGTTTCTGCGCGCTTGTGAGGCACGCAAGCTGGATAAAGTGGCTGTTACTGACCACAACACCATTGAAGGTGCGCTGCGATTGGCGCGCATGGCGCCTGAGCGCATTATCATCGGCGAAGAGATCATGACAACGGAAGGCGAGCTGCTGGCTTATTTTGTCCAAGAGACTGTGCCGCCTTTCCTCTCGCCTGAGGTGACCATTGAGCGCTTGCGCCAACAGGGCGCCTTCATCAGTGTCTCGCACCCATTTGATCGGCTGCGCAAGGGCGCTTGGCAAGAGCTAAACCTGCGCCGCATTTTGCCGCTCGTAGATGCAATTGAAGGCTTCAACGCGCGTTGCCTGTTCTCAGCCGATAACGACAAGGCGCTCGCCTTTGCTCATGCACACCAAAAGCTGTATACCGTCGGCTCAGACGCGCACATGCCCTATGAGCTGGGTCACGCCGTGCTAGAAATGCCGCCTTTTGACGATGCCAACAGTTTCAAGCGCGCTATAGCCGAATCTAAGCCGATTGCACGTTCAAGCGCGTTTTGGGTACACGCTTACAGCAAGTATGCCAAGTGGGCGCGCAAAGTGGGCGTAGCAAGGCTGCCTGAGACTACGCTGTATTCATGAATGGCTTCATTTTTACTGTATTTCAACAAGTCTCAGACAGTCTCTGTGCGTCGCCCTGCTTGACGCGCGCTTGAATTGAGCTATACAATGCTCATAGAGCATTTTCTGCTGATGCAATCGGCAACGTTCGAGCAGCATCTGTGTTGTATGCGATAGCACATTTGCCGCCTAGCGCGAAGGAGATCGTAGCCGTGACGCCAAATAGCCAGTCAGAGAGCCAGCAAGCTGCTGATGAGTTGGCGCAAGTGCGCGCCTATCAAGAGTCTGTGCTGCATTACGAGGCGCTCGATGAGCAGATCGATCAACTGCTGCAATCAGTAGGCGGGCGCACGGAAGACCTCTCTGACGAGGCGTACGTGCACTACCGCGAGTTGGCTGCTCTGCGCGACCTCGCCTACAATCGCATGATGCAGCTCGGCAGGCGCCTGCTGGACGAGATTTGAGCGGTTTTAGCCATATCATCGCTGCTCTTACGCCTTGACGCACTGCCCAAAGTGAGTCAAAGTTGACGCAGCACGTTGACACTGCGTTGACAGTTCTTATGCGTCCTTTGACCGTTATTGGGCTGATCTCTGGCACCTCGGCTGACGGCATTGACGTGGCACTCACGCGCATTAGCGGCGCGCCGCCTGCGCTCTCCATTGAGCTAATCAGACACCAAACTTTGCCCTACGCGCCTGAGTTGCGCGCTGAAATCTTTGCCTGCTTTCGTCCAGAGACGAGTAGCGTAGACCGACTGTGTCGTTTGAACGTTGCCCTCGGCGAGGCGTACGCTGCAGCT
>JANWYI010000001.1:30480-36074 GCA_025055255.1 Anaerolineae bacterium
GACGCATTGGCGCGCCATTCAAAATATTGGCGGCATTGGCAACGTCACGGCGCTACCGCCGCTGAACGATCCATACAGCGCGCCGCTGACCTTCGACACAGGTCCGGGCAACATGATCATTGATTACTGCACTGAGCGCGCGACCAACGGTGCGCTGCGCTACGATCTTGACGGACAAATTGCTGCGCGTGGCAAGGTACACAGCGAATTGCTCTTCAGCTTGCTGGCACATCCATATTTGCATCAGCCGCCGCCAAAAGCCACTGGACGCGAAGTCTTCGGCGTTCAGTTCGGCGCACAACTCTGGGAACGCGCGCAGATGCTTGGCTTGCCACCTGAGGATATCGTGGCAACGGCAACCGCCTTCACAGCGCAGTCCATTGCGCAAGCGTACCGCGACTGGTTGCCATGCGCGCCGCAAGAAATTTATGTGGCAGGCGGCGGCGCTAAGAATCCGACCTTGCTCGCCATGCTACAGGCGAGCTTCATGCACGTCCGTGTGCAGCCACATGAGGCACTCGGCGTGCCGAGTCTGGCGAAAGAGGCAATGCTGTTCGCCCTGCTCGCCTATGAGACGTGGCACGGACGCAGCGGCATTCTGCCTGAGCTGACCGGCGCCAGTCATCCTGTGCCACTCGGCGAGATCGCCATTGGACGACTGTGGCGAGCGCCCTAGCTGCTCTTGGAGACGTTACATGATTCGCTGGGGAATTCTGAGCACGGGCAGAGTTGCGCGTGCCTTTGCTGCTGCCTTGAAAATGGTGCCCGACGCTAAGCTGCTAGCAGTCGGCTCGCGCCATCGCGTCACAGCAGACGAGTTCGCCATCAACTATGATGTGCCGCGCGCTTACAGCAGCTATGAAGCACTGGCTGCTGATCCTGACATAGACGTAATTTACATCGGCACGCCGCATCCGATGCACGCTGAAAACACGCTGATGTGCTTGCGCGCAGGCAAGCACGTGCTGTGTGAGAAGCCGTTCGCCATGAACGCTGCGCAGGCAAAGGCGATGATTGATCTGGCGCGCGAAAAGCGCCTATTCTTGATGGAAGCTATGTGGACTCGCTTCATTCCTGCTGTAGCACATGCCAAGCGGCTGATCGATCAAGGCGTCATCGGCAAAGTGTGGATGATGAGCGGCACTTTTGGCTTTCGTGCGCCCTTCAATCCGAAAGGACGGCTTTTCGCACCTGAGTTAGGCGGCGGCTCGCTCTTGGACGTGGGCGTGTACGTCTTGTCATTTGCCTCATGGCTGTTCGGCGTGCCGAGGAGCATTCGCAGCGCGGCGCGCTTGTGCAGCACAGGCGTTGACGAACACGCCGTGATGCAATTGGTCTATCAAGGCGGCGAGTTAGCAGCACTAGCTTCCGCAATCAGTGTGAGAATGCCCATTGAGGTACTTCTGGCAGGCACAGAAGGCTACTTGACACTCCACGAGCCGTTCTACAAGACCAATCGCTTCACTATCACGCCTGTGGAAGGTGAGCCACAGACCTACACTGTGCCTTACGAAGGCAACGGCTATCAATTTCAAGCAATGGAAGTCGTGCGTTGCCTGCAGACAGGCTTGCTGGAGAGTCCTACCATGCCGCTTGATGAGACGCTACAAATCATGCAGACAATGGACGCAATTCGCGCACAGTGGGGACTGAAATATCCAAATGAATGAGTATGAGGCAGTGCTGCGTCCGATTGTGGGCGATGCGCTGCATTTGGACGCACCAATGGCGCGCTACACTGTGGCACGTCTAGGCGGCGCTGCGGACGCGCTCGTGATCGCTGATTCGGTCGCGCTGCTGGAGCAGACGGCGCGCACAGCTTGGTCACATGGCTGGCAAGTGCGGATCATCGGCGACGGCGCAAATGTACTGGTGGCTGATCGCGGCGTGCGCGGCGTGGTCATCATCAACCGCGCTGACAAGGTGACCTTTGAAGAGTCAGGTGTGCTAGTCGCTGAGAGCGGCGCTGCGCTGATCAGCTTAGCGCGCGCCTGCCTTGAGCGCCGCTGGGCAGGTTTGACGTGGGCGATTGGCATACCGGGAACGCTTGGCGGCGCTGTGGTGAATAATGCAGGCGCTTACAGCGGCGCAATCGCCGATTGTCTGCTCTGGGCAGAGATTGCCGAGCCTGATCAGCCGACGCGACGCTGGGAGAACGCTGAACTTGCTTATGCTTACCGCGAGTCAGTGCTGAAGCGGCGCAGCGCGCCTTTTGCAGTCCTACGCGCGGCGCTACAGTTACAACCAAATGCCGATCCTGCTGCATTGCGCGCTGAGGCAGAGCAGTACAGCGCACATCGGCGGCGCACACAGCCGAACGGCGCTAGTCTGGGCAGTATGTTCAAGAATCCGCCGAATGACTACGCTGGCAGGCTGATCGAGGCAGCAGGTCTGAAAGGCACGCAAATTGGCGGCGTAGTTATCTCGCCGCAGCACGCTAACTGGTTCATCAACACAGGCAACGGCACAGCAGCTGACTATCTGGCACTCATTCGTCTGGCACAGGAGCGCGTCGCTGAGCTGTTTGGCGTCCAGCTGGAGCTGGAAGTTGAACTAATTGGTGATTTCTAGCACAGCGCGCGCTACAATCGTCTGCCAAATGACATTTACTACAGATAGGATTTGCAAAATGTATGTTGGCGATATTGCAGGCAGACGTGCCATATACAGTCCAGAAGCGTTAGCCGTAGTGGATAGCGGCAAGTCGCCGCATCTGAGGCTGACTTACCGTCAGCTGAACAATCGCGCTAACCGCCTAGCGAACTGGCTGCGCGCGCAGGGCATCGGCAAAAGCGACGTCGTCGGTATTTTGGCGCGCGACGGCGTCGAGTACCTCGACTTGTTCTTTGCCTGCGGCAAACTAGGCGCGATCTTAGCGCTCTACAATTGGCGCTCACATCCGCGCGAGCTTTTAGGCGTCCTGATGACGACACAGCCGAAGCTGCTCTTCTTCAGCGGCGAATTTGGCGAGTCAGCGAACTTCCTCAAGCAAGCCTGTGGCAGTCTGCAAGGCATGGTTCACTACGAAGGCAGTGGCGTGCAAGGTAGCTATGACTATACAGAATTGCTCAATAACGCGCCTGAGACGCCTGTCTACAATGACACAGTTGAAGCAGAAGATATCGCCTGCCTGATCTTCACAGGCGGCACAACTGGTCTGCCAAAAGCAGCCCAGATCAGCCATCGCATGATCGCGTGGAACACGCTCAACACGATCATCCACGACCTAAGGCACGGCGACATTACTGTGAACGTCTTTCCGATGTTCCACACAGGCGGTCTGTTGGTCTACACAACGCCGCTGCTGATTCTCGGCGGCACAGTCGTCCTGACGCGCCAATTTGACGCGGCGCAAGTGCTGGACTTAATCCAGCAATATGGCGCAACGGTCTTTGCAGGCGTGCCGACAATGTATCAGATGCTCACACAGGCGCCGAACTGGGCAAGTGCCGATCTGAGCAAGCTGCGCTTCTGCACCAGTGGCGGCGCGCCGTTGCCTGTGACGCTCGTGGAGCAGTTTCAGCGCGAGAAAGGTGTGCGCTTTAAGCAAGGCTTCGGCATGACAGAATTCGGACCAGGCATCTTTGCTCTAGCGCCTGAGGACGCCATTCGCAAGGCAGGCAGCATCGGCAGACCAAACTTCTTCGTAGACGCGCGCATTGTGGACGACAACAATCAGCCTGTGCCTGTCGGCGCAGTTGGCGAGCTGGTGTTGAAAGGTCCGTCGGCGCTTTCGGGCTACTTTAACAATCCTGAGGCAAGCGCCGCGGCTTTTGACGAGCAGGGCTGGTTCCACACAGGCGACCTCGCGCGCTGCGATGATGAGTGGTACTTCTACATCGTAGACCGCAAGAAAGATATGTTCATCAGCGGCGGCGAGAACGTCTATCCTGTTGAAATTGAGCAGGTGCTGTACAAACATCCCGCCGTGCATCAGTGCGCTGTGATCGGCGTGCCAGACGCCAAGTGGGGCGAAGTCGGCAAGGCGTGCGTGGTGCTGAAGCCGAACATGACTGCCACACCTGAAGAGCTGATCGCGTTCATGAGCGAGCACCTGGCGCGCTACAAGGTGCCGAAGAGTGTCGAGATCATGGACTCTCTGCCTATTTCAGCTGCAGGCAAGATTCTCAAGCGTGAGCTACGCGCCATGTTTGTGCAAAAGACTGAAAGTCACTGAGAGAGCAGATATGCCTAAGGTTGAGGTTGGTGCGCGCGCCAGCCGCACTAAAACAATTACGGATGCTGATATCCGCGCCTTTGCCGCCGCCAGTGGCGACATGAATCCGCTCCACTTGGATGAAGAGTTTGCCAAGACGACTCGTTTTGGTAGGCGCATTGCGCACGGCATGTTGACTGCTAGTTTGATCAGCGCTGTGTTGGGCAACGATCTGCCCGGCACTGGCACCATCTACTTGAGCCAAACGCTCAGCTTCAAGGCGCCTGTCTACCTTGATGACACAATCACTGCCACAGTTGAGGTGACTGCCTTCCGCGAGGACAAGCGCATCGCAACCTTGCGCACAATTTGTACCAATCAAGAAGGCACGGTCGTGTTGGAAGGCGAGGCAACGGTCATCGCGCCCAAAGAAGCAACTTGACGTACGTTAGGAATTTCACAGACGTGCAAAAGTGAGACGTTTGTCCGAGTTTTAGCGATCTATTGCAAGTTTTGCAGGGCGCGCTATATTTTTAACCGCGCGTTCAGAGCGCAAAAGTCAGTTAACAAACGCACAACCTACAGTATCCGCACAAAAGGAAGCAGCTTATGCGTAACAAGTTCATTGCCTTTCTTCTGATCGCTGCCGTTGTATTCGGCGCGCTCGGCATGCTCAACGTCCGCGCGCAGAATGCCACGCTGCTGATCTGGGCAGACGACACGCGCGCTCCGATCCTTGAGGCGCTTGCCGCCAAGTTCAAGGAAGAGTTCGGCGTAGAGGTGAAGGTGCAGCAGCTCGGCTTTGGCGATATCCGCTCACAGGTCAAGACTGCCTCGCCTGCTGGCGAAGGTCCGGACATTTTCGTGGGCGCGCATGACTGGATCGGCGAGCTCTCTAAAGACGGTCTGCTTGAGCCAATAGACCTTGGCGAGCTGGCTAAGAAGTTCACTCAGGCGTCTCTTGACGGCTTCACTTACGAAGGTGTGCTGTACGGTATGCCATATGCCGTTGAGAATGTCGCCTTTGTCTACAATCCAGAAATTGTGAAGGAAGTGCCGAAGGACTTTGCCGAAGTCCGTAAGCTCTCCGAAGAGCTGATCAAAGCGGGCAAGGTGAAGTATGGTTTCGTCCGCCAGAGCGGCGATCCGTATCACTTCTTCCCGATCCAGACGGCTTTCGGCGGCTATGTCTTCGGCTTTAAGGAAGGCGTCGGTTACGATCCGAAGGATTTGGGCATTGACAGCGAAGGCAGCATCGCTGCGCTCAAATGGTTCGAAGGCATGGTCAAAGACGGCTTGCAGCCCGCTGGTGTGGACTATGACGTGATGCACACGCTCTTCACCAATAAGGAAGCAGCGATGATCATCACAGGTCCGTGGGCGCTGGGCGACCGTCTGCGTCCAAGCGGCGTGCCGTATGCTATCGCGCCTATTCCAG
>JANWYI010000001.1:36144-37143 GCA_025055255.1 Anaerolineae bacterium
TAAGACCTTCCTGTTCGACTTCATTGCCTCTGAGGAGATCGAGGTGACGGCGGTCGGCAAGGATGGCGTGGAGCGCAAGGGCATTCCAATGGTGCTGTTCGGCTTTGATCGTCCGTCTGCTTTCCTGCCCGCTCTAGAGAAACTGGAAGACCCAGACCTGATCGCTTTCGGTCAAGCGGGCGTGAACGGCTTGGCAATGCCTGCGATTCCAGAGATGGCGTCGGTCTGGCAAGCGTGGGGCAACGCTATCGAGGCAGTGGCGAACCAGCAGGTCAGCGCTGAGGAAGCCTTCAAGACAGCGGCTGAGCAGATTCGCAACTTGCTGAGTAAGTAAGCGCTACACGCTTCGCAGTATGACAGATAAAGGCGGGATGACCTTATCCCGCCTTTTATGTAGCTCTAGATTAACTTAACATTTATTGATTGAAAGGAGAGCGGCTTTTTGCCGCAACTTGCTTTATGGCTATAGGTGCATTGATACGGCGTTCATCTGCCCAACCCGCCATTCCTAACGTCGTGATGCTGGTCATCCGCTACATCGGCTTGATGGTTGTGGATGCCTTTGCGCTCTGGCTAATTTTCTCGTTGGTTAACGACGGCGTTTGGGAACTTGCCATTGCCATTGGCTTGATCACGCTCCTTGTGAACGTTATCAACTTGCGCCCAGAGCTGAAGCCGTTGCGTTGGATGTCGCCTGCTTTTGCGCTCTTGGCGCTCGGCGTGATCTATCCAATCGTTTACACTGTCTACGTCGCCTTCACAAACTACGGCGACGGTCACTTGCTGACCAAAACGCAAGTGATACAGCGCTTGGAGAGCATTCGCTTTGTGCCAGAGACAGGCACGCGCTACCGCTGGGAGGCTTTCATCAATGAAGCAGGCGAATACGCGCTCTGGCTGACGGCGCCCGACGGCAAAGCGTTTTTTGTAGTCGGACAGGGCGAACTGCAACCTGTCAGCGGCGAAGTTCCAGAGACCTACCAAGGTTTTCGGCGCGCC
>JANWYI010000001.1:37194-50779 GCA_025055255.1 Anaerolineae bacterium
GGTCCTGAGAATTACCGTCTGAGCGTCACACGCGATTTTGCAGCAGTCCTAGAGCAGCGCTTTCGCTACGACCGTGCTACAGATAGCGTGACAGATAGGCAGACGGGCAAGGTTTTCACAGCGGACGATGAAATTGGCTTCTTTATTGACCGTGCTGCGTTCGAAGCGGCGCGCGCCCAAAATCCTGAGGCACGCTCTAGCGATTTTGTAATGAAGATCGAAGGCTTTCCAGCTGGCGTCGGCTATCGGACAGTCATTGGCTTCGCTAATTTTGACCGTTTCTTCAACAGTCCTGCTCTGCGCGGACCGCTGCTGAGCATTTTCATATGGACGGTCGTCTTTGCGCTCTCTTCAGTGGCGAGCACATTTGCGCTCGGCTTGCTCGTGGCGCTGCTGATGCAGGGCAAATTTTTCGGACGACGTCTCTTCCGTACCTTGCTGATCGTGCCGTACGCTATCCCAGCGCTTATCTCTGTGGTGACATGGCGCGGCATGTTTCAGCCGCAGTTCGGCATTTTCAGCCAGATTTTTCCGGGCTTGCCGAACGTCTTTGCCGACGGCACGTTGACGCGCATCGCCATCTTAATTGTGAACTTGTGGCTCGGCTATCCATATTTCATGTTGGTCTGCAGCGGCGCACTAGCAGCCATCCCTTCTGATCTTTATGAAGCAGCTCAAGTGGACGGCGCTAGTCGCTTTCAGGCGTTCCGCTTCATCACGATGCCGCTCTTGCTCGTCTCGGTCGGTCCGCTGCTGATCAGCTCGTTCACGTTTAACTTTAACAACTACACGCTGATCGCTGCTTTCAACGACGGCAATCCGATCATCCCTGATTCGCCAATTCCAGCTGGTCAGACAGACATTTTGATCAGCTATACCTATCGCATTGCGTTCTCTGGGCAAGGCGGTGCTGATTTTGGCTTTGCCTCTGCCATTTCGATCATTATCTTCATCATTGTCGGCACGGTCACTGTCATGCAAATGGGCTTGACACGGCGTTGGGAGGAGGTCTCTCGAAATGTCTAGCATTTCACAGGTTGCGCCTTATAGCGGCTTAACCCTCAAGCAGCGCCGCCAGCTGCAAAACCTAGTGCGCTACGCTATTCTGACCGTCTTAATTGTTTTCGCGCTCTTCCCCGTGCTGTGGATCATCAGCGCCTCACTCAACCCGCTGCAGAGCATGGCGAGCCAGAGCCTGATTCCGAATGTCTCTGATCCGTCACTGCTGCTCAAGAACTACCGCGATCTGCTAGGTAATCCTGATCGCTATCCGTTTTTCCGCTGGCTGCTGAACTCAACTCTGGTCGCCTCTGTGACGGCGTTCGGCATTGTTGCGATTACGGCACCAGCAGCGTACGCTTTCTCGCGCTTCAATTTCAAGGGACGCCGCAACTTGCTGCTGTTCATGCTCTTGGTGCAAGTGTTCCCGAACTTGCTGGCAATGGTCTCGATTTTTCTGATGCTGCAGCAACTCGGCGTCTATTTGCCGTTCATCGGCTTCAATACGCCAGGCGGCTTGATCTTGGTCTACATCGGCGGCGCTATGGGCACCAACATCTGGCTGATGAAAGGCTTTTTCGACTCAATTCCGCGCGAGCTGGACGAGGCTGCGCTTGTAGACGGCGCTACGCTGCTTCAGACGTACTTCCGAATTATCTTGCCGACTGCGCGTCCAATCTTGATCGTGATCGGCGTCCTAGCCTTTGTGGGCATTTTCAACGAGTTTGTGTTGGCGCGTGTGCTGCTGCGTGACAAAGAGACGTGGACGCTGATGGTCGGCTTGTACGTCAACTTTGTGAGCAGCAACTTTGCCAATCAGTGGGGACTGTTCGCCGCAGGCGCTGTGATCGGCATGTTGCCGACGCTGATCGTGTACTTGCTGCTGCAAGACCAAATTGCCAGTGGCACGACTGCTGGCGCTGTGAAAGGTTAAGCGTACTTTAGCGCACGCCGTCTACAGTTCTCACTGTGCCTGAATCAAAAAGGCTCACGTGTGTGTACGTGAGCCTGAATAACGCTTCAGACAATTCAAGAGCGCGCCTTAACCGATGAAGCGCGCAACAGTCTGCAGCAATTCAATGCGGTTGATCGGTTTGTGCATGTATTCATCGCAGCCAGAGGCTAAAATGCGCTCGCGGTCGCCTTTCATAGCCGCTGCTGTCAGCGCAATGATCGGAATGTGCTTGAGGTCAGAGCTTTTCAGAATTGCTGTAGCTTCCATGCCGTCCATGCCTGCCATGTTAATGTCCATCAGGATCAGGTCAGGCATCTCACGCTTAGCGACAGCAATGCCCGTCACGCCATCTTCTGCCTCAATGACTTCATAACCCGCTGCCGTCAAAATCTTGCGGACTAGGCGACGATTCTGGAAGTTATCTTCAATGTAGAGGATTCGCTTTGCCGACATGCGTGTTTCCCTCTCTGTGCTTTGCCATGACCTCACGAAGTTGCTCTGGAAAGGTGCGGGTGTCAATTGGCTTGCTGATGAAAGCATCGCAACCGAAGGCAAGCGCGAGGCGTTTTGCACGTGCGCTGCATTCTGCCGTGAAGGCGACAATTGGCAGACGGGCTGAGTCGGGCGCGCCGCGCAGGCGTGAGACCACAACCTTGCCTTCCAGATCGGGCAAATCCATATCTACGAGAATAATTTCAGGATTGATTTCACGGGCAAGGCGCAAGCCTGTCAGACCATTTGGCGCGTGATGGACCTCAAAGCCGTGTGGACTCAGCACTTTGGCGACCATGCGCGCAGTGTTGTGATCGTCCTCAATCAAAAGCAGCGTGACCATTCTCGAATCACTTCCTCTCATCTCAACTCGTGGCGCTGTTGCTACGGTCACGTCGGACGTACAGCGATCTCAAAGCGCATTATACGCACAAAGCGACACGCACAAGCAGGCTGCCTCATAACGATCTTCTCACAAAATTTGGTCAGGCAACTCTCTGAGTATTTATTCTTCCACAATGGTAGAGCAAGTGGCTGAGTCTGTCAACAGAGGTATTGTTAACGTCTTATAAAGTCATCATCTAAAAACTGACGAATGCGAGCGTTAACCTGCTCAGCAGCGTCATAGATGGCTGCATGACCGACGTTTGGCAAAATTTCGGCACGCACGTTTGGTATATGCCGCAGCGCACGTCGCACAGCTTTGCGCGAATCAAAAATGCCCTCATGCTGACCGACTAAGAGCAAGGTCGGCACGCGCACGTTGCGCAGCACGCGCTTCGGCTCGCCGCGCACGAACTTGATCAGCGCACGCGCGCCGCGCCAAATCTCGCGCAACGTCGGCTTGGCGCTCATGCCTGCTAGAGCGCCTGCATTGTAGTGCTTGACGACTAAGCTGAGCGCGTGGAAGACCTCGCGGTTGAACTTCAAATTGCTGCGTGGCGGCACAAAGACCATGCGCATCAGGCGCTGACCGAAATAAGTCGGATCGTTATGCAGATTCAACACGAGCGGTATGCCGCTGCGCCAATAGATGCGGAACGGCGCAATGCCAACAGGACTGAGCAAAATCGCATGGCTGACGCGCTCAGGCGCAAAAGCGGCAAAGCGCATGACTATCCAGCCGCCAAGGCAAACACCTGCTATGGCTGCACGTGGCAATTCCAGTCCATTCAGCACGTCCAACAGCCACTCTGACCAGCCGTCATCCAGCAGACTTGGCGGCGTTGTGGCGCTCCTGCCCGGCTGACCGACGCAATCAGGCGCGTAAAGACGGTAGCGGTCAGCCAGCCCTTCAATCTGTTGACGCCACAGCGGCGAGCCTGCGCCATAGCCATGAATCAGGACGAGAGGTAGTCCTGACTCAGCGCCTGCGCAGATGACATGCGTCTGACCGAGGCGAGTCGGCACGTAGCGCGTCGTGATCGGCACGCGGAAGGTTCTCAAGGCTTCATCGTACCACTTTGCCAACACAGCGTAGCCTTCTGGTGAGCGGTAGAGGAACGGATCGTAGGGCATCGTGTTTAATTAATAAGCCGCAGCTTATGTAAAGAATAAGCCTTTGGAACTGCCAGAAGCGCTTAATTTCGACTATAGTCTTGCTTGAAAACGGCAATGCAGTACACACAAATGTATCAGGAGTCATTGATGAGCAGCAAAAAGCGCCGTTCGAGCAAGGCACAGCCACAATCGAAGAGCAGTCTGCTGACCGTGCTTGGTATCGGTGTCATAGTGATCGTGGCGGCAATTATCGTAGGTGCCATAGCGAGCAGCAATGGAACACAGAAGGTCAGCTCGGCAACGCTGCGCAGCGGCTTGATCAGTCCGGCGGAGTACATGGCACAGTTCAGCGCTGTCAAGCACTTGCTATTGGACGTGCGCACAGTCGGCGAGTTTCAGAGCGGTCATATTCCAGGCGCAGCAAATATCCCCGTTGACGAGCTTTCGCAGCGCCTCGCTGAAGTGCCGAAGGACATTCCTGTTGTGCTGTATTGCCGTAGTGGCAATCGCAGCGCTTATGCAGCGCGCATCCTGCGCAGCGCAGGCTACGAGATGGTATACGATCTGGGTGGACTCATCAAGTGGCAAGCGCAGGGCTATCCAATTCAACGCTAAGCAGAGGAAAGGAACGGTTGAATCATGAGCTTTCTGTTCGGTCGCAAGCAACAAGAGGCATACGGTAATTTGAGCGTACAAGAGTATCGTCAGCGCTTCTATGAGCCTGAGGCGGATCACGTCTTGGTGGATGTGCGCACAACGGGCGAGTTTTTCAGCGGTCACATCCCGAACGCGCTGAACATCCCGCTCGATCAGCTCTCACGTCGCCTGAACGAGATTCCGCAAGGTAAGCCTGTAGTTGTGGTGTGCGCTAGTGGCAACCGCAGCAGGGCAGGCGCGGATATCCTTGTGCGCGGCGGCTACACTGAGGTCTACAACCTCAGAGGTGGCACACTCGCTTGGATGATGAGCGGCGGAAAGGTGGAATGACTATGCTTATCAAGTACTTCTACGATGAACGTTTGGCGCAAGCCTCATATCTAGTCGGTTGCGCGGCAACTGGTGAGGCGCTCGTGATCGATCCAGAGCGCGACGTGGAAAAGTACATCACAACGGCAGCAGCGCACGGACTGCGCATCACGCACGTCACCGAGACGCACATTCATGCTGACTTTGTCAGCGGCGCGCGTGAGCTTGCTGCGCTCACAGGCGCCACGCTCTACCTGAGCGATATGGGAACGCCTGAGTGGAAATACACCTACGCAGACTCAGTCGGCGCTGTCCTCGTGCGCGACGGTGACTGGTGGATGGTCGGTAACGTCAAGGTTGAGGTGCTGCACACGCCCGGTCACACGCCTGAGCATATCAGCTTCATGATTACTGACACAGCTGTTGCTGATAAGCCGTTCGGCGTCTTCACAGGTGACTTTCTGTTCGTAGGTGATGTCGGTCGCCCAGACTTGCTGGAAGAAGCTGCTGGTATGATCGGCACGAAGGAAATCGGCGCGCGGCAGCAGTTCGCCACAGTTCAACGCTTCAAGCAGCTGCCTGACTACTTGCAGATTTTCCCAGGACATGGCGCAGGCAGCGCGTGCGGCAAGGCGCTCGGCGCTGTGCCGACAACCACGCTCGGCTACGAAAAACTGTTCAATCCTGCCTTCCAGTTTGAAGACGAAGCAGCATTTGTAGCATGGCTGCTGGAAGGTCAACCTGAGGCGCCGCGCTACTTCGCGCAGATGAAATACGTCAACAAGCACGGCGCAGCCTTGCGCAGCGAGTTGCCTGTTCCACAGCGCTTGAGCCGTGCCGAGTTAGAAGCGCTGCTCGCTGATGGCGCCTTCGTAGCCGATTTCCGCTCTGAGCAGGCATTCCGCAAGGCACACTTGCCCAAAACGGTCAGCATTCCTGCCACAAGCGCGTCCTTCAGCACATACGTTGGCTGGTTTGTAGACTACAACAAACCGTTTTACTTTGTAACTGAGCGTGACTCGGACGTGCCAGAGCTGCTGAACGCCTTGCGCGCTATCGGCGTGGATGACGTGCGCGGCTACCTCACAGCCGACGCTTTGCAAGGGCAGACCGAGAGCTTGCCGCTGATTGACACAAGTAGCTTGGCAGAACGCCTATCACAGGTCTTCCTGCTGGACGTGCGCGGCGCAACTGAGTATGCAGAGTCGCACATTGTAGGCGCGCGGAACATCCCTGTTGGTCACTTGCCGCGCCGTCTGGCTGAGCTGCCACACGACAAGCCGATTGTGGTCTACTGCGCTAGTGGCTATCGTTCACAGGTTGCTGGGAGCTGGCTGCGCGCTCAAGGCTACACGCAAGTGCTGAATCTGGCTGAGAGCAAGGCGCTGTGGTCAGTGCGCTTGCCGACTGAGCGCGGCGCTGCACAGATGGAGAAAGCGCTGTGAGCTTAGAGACCATCTTACTTGATGGTGTACTAGGCTTAGTGATCGGGCTAACGCTCGGCTTGCTGGGCGGTGGCGGCTCAATCCTGACCGTGCCGATGCTCGTCTACCTTGTCGGGCAGACGCCGCAAGCAGCAGTGACTGCTTCACTGATGATCGTCGGCGCGAATAGCGCGCTAGGCGTGCTGTTCCATCGGGCGAATGGCGCGGTCAGTTGGCGCACTGCCTTGCTGTTTGGCAGTGTCGGCATGGCGTTTGCCTACCTCGCCGCTAATTTCTCCAAGTTCTTCCCAGCAGAGGCGCTGATGATCGCCTTTGCCTTGCTGATGCTGGTTGTCGGCGCGCTGATGTTACGCAAGAAAAGCGAGCCAAAGGCAGATCAGGTTGAGCTATCTTGGCGCAAGGTGCTGATCGGCGGCGCAGGGGTCGGCGCGTTGACAGGCTTTCTAGGCGTCGGCGGCGGCTTCCTGATCGTGCCAGCGCTGGTCATGTTAGTCGGCTTGCCAATGAAACAAGCTGTTGGCACGTCGCTCGTAGTCATCGCTATGAACAGCGCAGCAGGCTTGCTCGGTCACTTGGGCGAAACGCCGCTCGACTTCGGCATGATCGCCGTGTTTGTCGGCGCAGGTCTGCTTGGCACGTTCATCGGCGCGCGGCTGACGCGTTGGCTGAAGCCTGAGCAACTGCGGCAAGCCTTCGCAGTGTTCGTGATCGGTTTGGCAGCTGTGCTGCTCATGGATAACCTGAGCAAGTTGCTCTAGCGCGCCTTCAGGCGCACATTCGGCGCACCTTCAGAGGCAGGGAATAACTTCGGCAATAGCTCTGGGACGTACTGAGCGACGATCTCAGAGCTTAGTCCGTTCTGGGCACAGATTTCGCGGTACAACACAGCGCTCAAACGCTGCGTGCGCTGCTGAGTCTCAAAGTTGGTCTGATACAAACCAAAGCTGTAGCGCGGATCGTAGCCTTCTGCCCATTCAAAATTGTCCAACAGTGACCAGAAAAAGTAGCCGCGCACAGGGTAGTTGAAGCCGAGCGCTTTCCAGATGGCGCGCACGCTCTCGACGATCCATTGACGGCGCAAAGTGTCTTCAGGATCAGGCACGCCGCTCTCAGTGACGTAAATTGGCTTGCCGTAGCGCTTGTAGAGCCGCTCAATGACGTTGAACAAGTTCTGCGGCACGATTCCGCCCCAGTCTTTCGGTCCAACAGGCACGCCTTTGGGCTTTTCCGTGATAATAGAGTTGCCCAGCTTGAGAGGATTAAAGGTCACCAAGCGCTCTTGATAGTACTGCACGCCGAGCCAGTCAAGCGCGCCTTTGGCGCTGGCAACCGTCACTGGTCGTGTGAAGGGCAGTTTGAAGACACCTGTGAGCAGCGCGTCGTTAAAGGCGACGTTCATCAGCCGATCAGCCGCCTGCGCAGCCGCGCGATTCCAGAAAGCAGGCGCCTTTGGCTGTATGCCCATGTGATGGTGCGCGTAGCCAACTTGGCTGTTCGGCTGTATAGACTTGATCGCGTGATAGGCTGCGGCGTGCGCGCGCAGCAAATTTGCCGCAACTTGTGCCATTGCCTTCATGCTTTTCATGCCCGGCGTCCAGTAGCCGAACAAGTAGCCCTGTACCGCAAGCACCATTGGTTCATTGATAGTGCACCACAGCTGGCACAGGTCGCTCAGGCTCTCAACGGCGCGCCGCACAAAGCGCACAAACACGGCAGGCGACTCATCATTCAGCCAACCGCCGCGCTCAGCGAACCAGATCGGATTGGTGAAGTGATGCAGTGTGACCATCGGCTTCATGCCGCGATCATGCAACGCCACCAGCATTTCGCGGTAGCGTCCGATAGCCGCCTCATCGAACTGACCTTCTTTTGGCTCAATCCGACTCCAAGCAATCGAAATGCGCTGCGCATTGTTGCGCATGGTCGCAGCACGGTCAAAATCTTCAAGGAAGCGACCGCGCCACCATTCACAGGCGGCGCCGCTGCGCTGATTCTGGTAAATTCTGCCGACGCCTTCTTCCCACTGCGACCAGTCGTCCACCGAATCGCCTTCCACTTGATGCGCCGCTGTTGCGCAGCCCCAGAGAAAGCCGTCGGTCATCAACATGGTAGCTTTGACGCTCATGGCTGTGCCGCCTTTCGTGCGGGATGTCCCAGATAGAGCGCCTCGGCGAAGATTTGGCGCGCGCCTGTGTCGCGGTAGCCGATGCTCTCTGCCAGCTTGACTGACTCGACGTTGCTCGGCTCAACTAAGTAGATTGGCACGCGCCCGCTAGCGCGTACGCGCTCGGTGCATGCCATGACCACGCTCCGTCCCCAGCCACGTCCGCGTACCTCAGGATCAACGTGGACGTAAATCTCGGCAAAGCCTGAGGACTGCCAATTCACGCCTGCCACTGCTCGATAGCCGCTGTTGCTGATCTCTGCCATAGGCGTCCCATTCGACGCCGTCTTCAGGCGCACTAGGACGTTGATCTCAGGTTTGAAGCGCGCCAGGTCTAACACATAGATCGAGAGAATGCGTTCGTTGCTCAGCTGCAGACTGCCACCAACTAACGGCAACTGATTCAGGTTGCTGAAGAACAGGTAATGCCGACCGACTGTCAGCACCTCTGCCATGAGGTCAGCGGCAAGCTCGGCATGGCGACACTGCATCACGACGAGCGGACGGAAGAGATCAATGCCTGTCTGAAAGCGCCCGACAAAACCAAGCGGCGCGCCATTGGCGTCAGTCCGCAAGGCGAGCGTCGAGCGCTTGGGATCGTGGTCAAGTGCGTAGTAAGCTGTTGGCGCGTCCACTGGACTGGTCACGTCTAGCAATGCGCTCAGCCGCGACCGTTGCTCGCGCAGAGAGAGTGCCGCCATATCGTTTGCCTATCGCCGCCGATAGAAGAAGCCGTAGATGAACAAGACGATAGCTGAGCCAACGAATGCCACGATGATGTCAATCCAGCGAATTGTGATGCCGCCTTGTAAATCTTGCGGCACTTGGATGTTAAGCAAGCCGAAGAGAAAGCCGCCGACGAAGGCACCCAGCAAGCCGATGATCAGGCTCGGAATCAAGCCATAGAGCCTGCCGCGCGTGATCAGGCTCGCTAATGCGCCTGCGATCAAACCGACGATCAGCCACGTGATCAGTGCCATCACGTCTATGGTGAATGCTGGAACGGTCACTTGCCCGCCCATTAAACTTTTATCCTTTCAGGTTACGGATGCATGCGCTTGAGCATACGCGGATACGGAATTGCCTCGCGGATGTGCGACAAGCCGCAAATCCACGCCACAGTGCGCTCTACGCCCAAGCCAAAGCCTGCGTGTGGCACACTGCCAAAGCGCCGCAGATCGAGATACCATTCGTAGTGCTCGCGTGAAATGCCGATCTGCGCAATGCGCTCTTCCAGCAGCGCTCGGTCGTAGATACGCTCGCTGCCGCCTGTGATCTCGCCGTAGCCTTCAGGTGCCAGCAAGTCTACGCTGCGGCACACCTCAGGGCGACCTGCCACAGGCTGCATGTAGAACGCTTTGACCGCTGTAGGATAGTGATAGACAAAAACAGGTCGGTCAAATTGCTGGGCTAGTGCTGTCTCATGCGGCGAGCCGAAATCGTTGCCCCATTCAATGCGTAACGCCACTTGGTGCTCAGGATCGGTCGCCTCAGCAGCCAGCTTATTCAAGCGCTCCACAGCTTCATCATAGCTGATGCGCGGAAAAGGCGCAACCACGCGCTCTAGCGGCGCCGTGTCGCGCTCTAAGATGTCCAGCTCCATGCGATGCCTCTCCAGCACGCGCTGCACAATGGCGCTGACAAACTGCTCTTCCATGTCCATCAGGTCTTCGAGCGAGAAGAACGCCATCTCAGGCTCGACCATCCAGAATTCGGTCAAGTGACGGCGTGTCTTGGACTTTTCTGAGCGGAAAGTCGGTCCAAAGCAGTAGACCTTGCCGAAGCTCATCATGTTGGCTTCGTTATACAGCTGACCTGTCTGTGCAAGGTAAGCGACGTCGTCAAAGTACTTGACTTCGAACAGCTCAGTTGTGGATTCGCCTGCAGTTGGCGTGAGGATTGGCGTGTCTACCAACAAGTAGCCGTGGTCGTCAAGCCAATCGCGGATTGCCTTGATGACTGTGGCGCGAATGCGCAAAATTGCCCATTGGCGCGAGGAACGTATCCACAAATGGCGATGATCCATCAAAAATTCAGTGCCGTGTTCCTTCGGCGTGATCGGGTACTTATCGGCGACCTGGATGATCTGCGCGTCCGTAATACCGATCTCATATCCGCCTGGAAAGCCTGGTGCGCGGCTGTCGGCGCGCACAACGCCTGTCACAATGAGCGACGACTCTTGCGGCAAGCTCCGCAGCGTGCTAAAAAGCTGCTCTGGCAGCTCTTTTTGAAAGGCGACGGCTTGCGCGATACCGGAGCCATCGCGCACTTTTAAGAATTGCAGCTTGCCTTTGTCCGTGCGGTCATAGAGCCAGCCACGCACGGTCACGGTTTGACCTTCGTAGCGATGCAAATCAGCGATCAAGACAATCGGTGCTGTCACGAGCAGTATCCTTAACTCTTCACAGACGTTTTCACATAACCTTGATTATAGCGCAGCGCAGCGTGCGCACTCCACTTGGCGATAGGCAAGCTAGGTTGTCTACCCACCTCAAGAAACTCAGCGCGCTCACACGGCTAGCTAACCTGCACACTTTCTGATATTCTCTGAAAAAAAGGAGGAGAGCAATCATGCTCGTAACGACAACGCCAACTCTGGAAGGCAAAACCGTTCGCAAGTATTTGGGATTGGTCAGTGGCGAAACTATACTCGGCGCAAACATTTTTCGAGATATTGGTGCAGGTCTCCGCGACATTTTCGGCGGACGCGCTAGAAGCTACGAGCGCTCACTGATTGAAGCAAAACAGTCCGCTATCAATCAGATGATTGAGCAGGCAAAAGGAATGGGCGCCAATGCTGTCATTGGAGTCAGTCTAGACTTCGAGACAGTTGGCTCAAATGGCAGTATGCTGATGGTCAGTGCCAGTGGCACAGCAGTGATTGTGGAATGATCAAGCAGATTGCTTCACGGACAGCAGTGCTGTATGACGGCATGTGCGTCATCTGTGTAAACTCAGTGCGGCTGTGGCGACGCTTGGACTGGCACAAGCGCCTTGAGTTCATTGACGTGCAAGATTGGAGCTACGTGCAACAGCGCTTTCCACAGGTCGAGCGCAGTGCAGCGCTTGGCGCCATTCACGTGGTCACGCCTGATGGTGCGCTCTACACAGGTTATGACGGCGTACTGCACATGGCACGTCAAGTTCCACTTCTGGCATGGAGCGTGCCATTGCTCAGTTTTCCGCCAATTGCATGGCTCGGCAGGCGTATTTACGCATGGATTGCGCGCCGACGCTATGCGATCAATCGCTTGTTCGGTCGCGCTGTGTGTGACGACGTTTGCCGTCCGCCTAGCCGCCTGTGATGGCAGGACGAATCGCGCGCAGCTGGTCTTCAGAGTCGGCTGCAGCCAGTGCATCAAACAGCCGTAATGCCAGTGCCACCAGACCTGCGCTCCTGTTGGCTTGATAGGCGAGGCGGTAAGCAGTTATAGCAGCCTCAACATTCGTCGCGCGCGGACCAACGCCGAGCAACGCCAAACCGCTAAATGCTAGACCTTGCGCAGCAAGTGCGTCTTGATTGCGCGGATTGTGTTCTAGTGCTTGCCGCGCCTGTGCAATTGCCTCTGTGAACGCCTCTTGTGCCGCGGCGTAGTCACCTTGCCGCGTTGCAATCACGCCCAGAACTGCTAATGCATTGTGATTGTTCTGCGGCGTGTCGTAGAGCCGTGCTGTCTCGACAGCAGCGCGCGCCTGCTCTAAGTCGCCTATGAACAAGTAGGCGCGCGCTAGAGAGACGCCTTTATAATTCTTGCCGCGCGCTGAGCCAGTCTCCTCATCTAGCCGCAAGCCGAGTTTCAAGTTCTCAATTGCTTCAGCGTAGAGCTCGCCGATGATCAGCGCGTCGGCAAGGCTGCCCAGTCGGCGCGCCTCTTCAACGCGGCTGCCCATTTGCCGTGCAATTTCAATGGCTTGGTCGTGCGCCGCAATGGCGCGCGTTGCTTGCCCTAGTGAGGCATAGACGTTGCCCAAGTTGCTCAAGCAGAAACCTTCCATGCTCAGGTCATTGAGCTCGCGCGCGATGTTGCGTCCCTGATCGTAGCACTCAAGCGCCTTGTCCATCTGACCGAGATAGGCGTAGCACGTGCCGAGCGAGGCGATGTTGAGCGCCTCAGCGCGCCTATCGCGCTGATCGCGCGCAATGACTAGCGCCTGCTCATAGTATGGCACGGCGCGCTGTGTCTGACCAAGGTTGACGTAGCGGTTGCCTAAGTTGGTCAGCCAGACGCCTTCATTGACGCGGTCGCGCGTGCGCCGCGCGATGAGCAGGGCGCGCTCTTGACAGTCAATCGCTTTTTCCATCTCGCCTAAGTAAGCGTAGGCACTGCCAAGTTCGCCTAAATTGCTCTGTGCCAACTTTGGATCGTCCAGCTTATCCACGAGGCGCTCGCGCAGCTCCACAACTAGGCGGTGGTGTCCCCAGCGCAGCAAATAGTTGAACGAAATCTCGTTCAGCAGTGTCGCCGCTGTCTCATAATCTTCACCTTGCACGCGCAGGTCAAACTCAGCGAGCTGTGGCGCGAGGTCTTCAAGGCTGTGCCATGCCATGCGCGGCTTGCGGCGCGTCTTGAAGTAGTCAGCGGCGCGATCTAGCAGCGTGTAGCGCGTGTAGAGCGGCTCGCCGCGCTCGTAGCGATCCGAAGGCTCACCAACTTCGAGCGTGGCAAGCGCAGCGAGACGGTCTGCATCGCTCAGAAAGTACTGTCCATGTTCGCGCTGCACCAAGTTGGGATAATCGCTCATGAGCTGCTCAAGGCGTCCTTCAGCGCGAATTGAGTCCAAATTTGGCAAAAACGGACGTAAGACGTGGCTGATAGCGCGCGCCGTCACAGGGCGACCAAAAACGGCGAGCGCTTGCAGAATTTTCTGCCCTTCGGCGTCCAGACGCGCAAAAATCTGTCCAAAAGTCATGGCGCATCCTATCAGCGCTGTTTGATCCTACTCATAAGTATGTGCATAGCTGTGCTTTCGGTCAAGGTGCTGCAACAAACTGAGAGCCTCGCTTGCTCTGAGCACACATCTTGTGGTACACTTGTGCTATGCAAACTTTGGCACAGACACTCG
>JANWYI010000001.1:50915-53581 GCA_025055255.1 Anaerolineae bacterium
TCTGAGTGATGAGCAGCGCGGCGTCTTACAAGCGCTGCTTGCTGCGCCTGACCACAAGTTGCCTGCAGCGATGTTCAAGCGCATAGCCGGCGAAATACGCCAAATGGGCACTGATCGCCTCGTGCGCGAGAAGCCGTATCTAGCGCCTGCCAGTCACGCTGAGGCGCTCTACTATCTCGGTCTGATTGCTTACGGCGGCGGACAAGCCTTCGTATACGTGCCGAGCGACCTTGCGCCGCTCTTGCCGACTGAGAAAACAGGTTACGACCTGAGCGCGCAACAGCAGCGCAGCGAGCCGCTACCTAGCCTGCCAGAGCCGCAGGGCATTCGTCCAGCTGACACATCGCTCGTAGACGACCTGACAACTTTCCTTGTCGCTTGCTACGTCGAGGATTTCCCACTGGTTAATGATTCGCTCTCGGATGAGCAGCGCATGGCGCTGGAGCCGTATTTCATCGGCAAGGTAGAGGCATCGCGCATGGCGCTGATCGTCAGCCTTGCGCTAGATATCGGCTTAGCAGCATTGGAAAACGGTAAAATCAAGCCTGTGCCCGCCAAAGCGCGTGTATGGCTCGACGCGCCGCGTCCTGCACAAGTGCGCGCGCTCGCCGAAGGCTGGCAAGGCAGTCGCCGTTTCAATGAACTGCTCCACGTGCCGACGTTAAAAGTTGAGTGGACTGGCACATGGCAGAACGATCCGCTCTTGGCTCGCCAAGCCGTCTGCAGTTACCTTGAGATGGTGCCGCCAAACGGCTGGTGGTCTGTAGATGAGCTGATTGAGACGATCCATGAAGAAGAGCCTGACTTCATGCGTCCAGACGGCAACTATGAAAGCTGGTACATCCGCGACGCTAAGACCAACAGATATCTGCGCGGCTTTGAGCACTGGCACGCTGTAGATGGCGCTGTCCTGCGCTTCATTTTGACCGTCCCGATGCACTTGCTCGGCTTAGTGGACGTTGCCGAAGGCGGCAAAGTTTGTCGTCTGACGCCGTACGGACGCGCACTGGTCAGCATCAGTGAGTGGCCGCCGAATCCGCCGCCTAACGCGCCGAATGAAGGCAAGCCGATCACGGTAGACGCTGATGGAACGTGCCGCGCTGTGCGCGCCACCAATCGCTACGAGCGCTTCCAGCTTGCGCGCTTCACCAATTGGATTGGCGGCGTCTCGTCAACGGAAGGCTACCAGTATTTGATCACGGCTGAGAGCGTGGCGCGTGCTCAGAAGCAGGGCGTGCGCGTGGAGCAAATCATCACGTTCCTGCGGCGCGTCACAGGCGACAAAGTGCCGACGAACGTCATTCAGCAGCTGCAGACATGGGCAACAGCGCAAGCGCAAACTGCCACTTTGGAGCAGCTCTGGGTGTTGCGTCTGCCTAGCGAGGCGTTGCTGGACAAGCTCTTCGAACTGCCTAAGGTACGCCGTTACTTTGGCGCGCGGCTCGGCGCACAGGCTGTTGCAGTGCGCGCCGATCAGCGCGAGGCATTGATCAAGGCACTGCGCGAGAACAATTTGCAAGTGGAAGTGAGTCCTGCTGAATGACGCATCCACTGGCAGTGCGCGCGTGGCAACTGCCTGAGTCTGAGCCGTACATCGCACCTGAGGTCTTAGAAGCCTGTGACTCAGACACCTTAATCGCGGCAATTCTGCACAGGCGCGGTCTGCACACGCCAAACGCTATCCGCGCTTTCCTCAACCCTGATCACTACATGCCTGCCTTGCCTGAAAGCCTGCCCGATCTAGCTATTGCCTCTGAGCTCCTAGCGCAAGTAGTGCGGCGCAAAGGCAAGATTCTGATCTGGGGCGACTTTGACGTAGACGGTCAGACAGCTACAGCGCTTCTGGTGGACGCTCTAGAGCGACTCGGCGCACAGGTCGCCTACTATGTGCCACAGCGCGCAGCTGAGTCGCACGGAATCAGAGTGGAGCGACTACAGGCGCTGATCGCACACCATCAGCCTGATTTGCTGCTCACTTGCGACACGGGCGTCAGTGAACATCGCGCCATTCAGATCGCACAGCGGCTCAGTCTGCCTGTCATCATCACTGACCATCACGAGTTGCCAGAGCGCTTGCCGCAAGCGCAAGCGATTGTCAATCCAAAGCGTCTGCCACACGGTCATCCGCTGCGGACGTTGCCGGGCGTCGGCGTCGCCTTCAAACTGATGCAGCACCTGTTCGCTACCTTTGAACAGACGCGGCACTTGAGCAGCCTGCTCGACCTTGTGGCGCTCGGCATCATCTGCGATGTGGCAGAACAAGTCGGTGACACGCGCTACCTGTTGCAACTAGGCATAGCTCGGCTGCGCTTGGCTGAGCGAGTCGGCATTGAGGCGCTTTTGCAAGTGGCTCAGTTGCCGCCTGAGCTGCTCACGGCTGAGCGCGTCGGCTTCACGCTCGGTCCGCGCCTGAATGCAGTTGGGCGCATGGGCGACGCTATGTTGGCCGTTGAGCTGCTCACGACGCGCGAGCGTCCGCGTGCTGCACAGATTGCCCAAGAGCTTGAGCGTCTGAACGCTGAGCGCCGTCTGCTCACGCGCCAAATTGAAGAGGCAGCGCACGCCATGCTAGAGTCGGATCGCAGCTTGCTGGGCGAGGCTGCAATTGTCCTACATCAGCCTGAGTGGCACATCGGCGTGCTAGGTGCGGTTGCCAACAGCCTTGC
>JANWYI010000001.1:53680-55043 GCA_025055255.1 Anaerolineae bacterium
TGAGCGCTACGCGCGTCCAGTTGTGCTGCTAGGCGGCACAGGCGAGATTGTCAGCGGCTCTGCGCGCAGCTTTGGCGGACTAGATATCTACGCAGCGCTCTCTCAGGCAAGTGACCTGCTGCGTAGCTTCGGCGGACATCAACGCGCGGCAGGACTTTCGCTGAGCGCCCAAAACGTCCCTGCGCTGCGCAAACGTCTGACCGCTGCTTTGCTCAAGCAACGTCCAGAGGCAACTGAGCCGTTACCGCTCGCTGTTGACGCGCTGTGCAGCCTCGTTGAGCTTGACCCAGACTTGGTGGCGCGTCTGAATCGGTTAGCGCCTTTCGGCGAAGGCAATCCGCCTGTTGTGCTGGCGACGCTGAATTTGCACGTCAGCCATGCCGCTACATTCGGACGCGACAACGATCACTTGCGCATAGTCGTTGAGGACGAAAACGGCGTTGCTTTGCCAATGGTCGTCTGGCGTGGCGCCGACCTGCCTGTGCCAGAAGGTCAGTTTGATGCTGCATACACGCTCGGCACTGACCTGCGCGGCAATCTAGAGGCAGTGCTGATTGGCTTGCGGCTGCACGCACCAATTGCAGTGGAGAGCGAGAGCGCGCTCGTCATACACGATTGGCGGCGCGATCCAGAGCCAATGAGGCGCCTTGAGTCCATCTTAGCCGAGTCACCAGAGGCGCAGGTTTGGGCAGAGGCGTACAGTCGGCGCGACTTTCCGCACTTCCGCCGCCGCGCTGAGCTGAGCGCCTGCCACACTTTGGTCATTTTGAGCGCGCCGCCTGACCTTGAGACGCTGCGCAAGGCGCTGGGCGCGGTTGCGCCGCAAACTGTTCACGTCATCGGCGCGCTGCCGCCTGTGACGCGCTTTGAAGACCTGCTGCGCCAATTGACCATTGCCTTGAAAAATGCGCTGACACACTTGAACGGCACAGTCAGTCTTGAGGCGCTCTGCGGCGCCACAGCAGCCAGTTCTGACTTTGTGCGCAAAGCACTCGCCTTCCTCGCTGCTGAGGGACAGATCAGCTACAGCGAAGACGATGCACAGATCATTCACTTGACCTTGCCGCAGAGACATGCTTCAGTCAGCCGCGCCGAGTCGAGCGCTCACTTGGCGCGGCTGCAAGCAGCTTACGAAGAGATGGAAGCCTTTCGGCGCTACTTCCGTCTGATGCCGCTCAAACTGTTGCTCAGGTTGCCTAGTTCGCAATCAGCGTCTTGAGATCAGCGGCGATCACCTCAGGCGCAGTGCCATAGCTGTAGATGCGCACTAGCTCGCCGTTTGGATTGACCAAGAATGACGAGGCAGTGTGATTGATCAGGTAGTCTGCCTGCGTGCCTTCAGGCTTGACGATCTCATAGCGCG
>JANWYI010000001.1:55142-60461 GCA_025055255.1 Anaerolineae bacterium
GTCGGCTCAGGCGTGGCAAAAAGGTCGCACGCGCTGAGCAAGATAGCAAAGATCAGCAGAACGGTTGCGAATTTCATCGGAAAGTCCTTTCAGAGCGCCATTGAGTGCGGTCATTCGCGTAACAAGCGTTGCACAGCGCATAGCGATGGTTCAACGGCAAACGACAGCGGCAATTGGCGCAGCGGCTGCCAGTATCTATGCGCCGCAAGAGCGCTGCGTCAATATTCACAGACCATTCAGCGCGCAAAGCGCGCAGCCAAGGCTCATCAGGCGCAAACTGGGCAAACTCTGGACGACAAGCCAGCCACAGGTAAATGTCTGCGCAGCTGATCGCCTGCTCAGTAGCTTCCAGATCGTGATCGTCTTCTATAGTCGGCGGCGGCTCAAGCGGCAAGGGCATTGGCTGATTGTCGAGAATGGCGCGCGCGCAGGCATACCAGTAGGCGCGGCTGCCTTCACGAGTCGGCGCGTTGATCAGTTGCACAGCTGCTGCCAAGCCGAGCTGCTCCACTTCGCGGTCGCTAAGCATAGCAGCCAGAGCAATGCGCTCATCAATGTCAGCAGGCTCAATCACGTCACGTAACGAGTCAGGGATAGATTGCAGCTCGCGCCAACGCGCTAGACGGCGCGCCAAACTGCCGGGAATCAGCTCAAGGTCTTCAAGGGCAGGCGAGACGCGCGCGCGCTTCAGCTCTGGCGGCATTGTCGCCATGAGGCGCTGCAGTGCCTTCAAGTTCAGGCGCGTGGTCGCGCCGACAACGCCTGCCTGCGAGAGTCCGTAGCGACCTGCGCGTCCAGCAATCTGATGGACTTCCTGCGCGCTGAGCGGACGCACAGCGTTGCCGTCAAACTTTTCCAACTCAAAGAAACAGACGTAGTCAGCGGGCAGATTTAAGCCCATGCCAACTGCATCTGTGGCGATACAAATCTCGGTCACGCCGTCAGCAAAGCGATCCGCCTGCTTGCGGCGTACTTCTGGTGGCAAGTTGCCGTAAATGACCGAAACGCGCCGATGATGGCGCTCCAGCTCGGTTTTCAGGCGCAGCACCATGCGTCGTGAAAACGCCACCAGAATAGTGCGCGGCGGCAAGTCTTCCAGTGACCAAGGCTGAGTTGCCACCTGTAGCGGCGCGAGACGCTCATGGCGTATGATCTGCGTTGGGATCAGCGCGGCTGCGGTCAGGCGCTCGATGAGAGTCTGTGCAAATGGCGGCGCAATCACGCGAATCTCAGGCGCGCGGCACTCCATCAGAGCGCGCGTCCATGCCCAGCCGCGGTCAGGATCAGCCAGCATGTGCGCCTCGTCAATAACGACACAGGCGCCGCTGCGCTGCGGATTGAACATTTCAATGGTAGCTGCTGTGACGGTCGCGCCTTCTACCTCAATGTGTTCCTCACCTGTGAGCAAGTTGCAGCGCACGCCGTCACGATTCAGCCGATCAAAGACCTCAAAGGCGAGCAAGCGCAACGGCGCTAAGTACCAGCCAGTGCCAGCTGCGCTCAGCGCTTGCAGCGCCTGATAAGTCTTGCCGCTGTTAGTCGGACCGACGTGCAACAGGACTAACTGGTCAGCGCGTCCTGCATGTTGCCACGTCGGAAAAGCCGCTAACAGGCGTGCGCGCAACTCTTCCTGTTGGCGTCGCTCTTCCTCTTGGCGTTGGCGCAACAAGCGCAGCTCTTCAGCGCGTCTTGCTTCCTCAAGCCGACTTTTCTCTGCCTGTTTAAGCAGCCATGCGCTGCGCGCAGCGCGCAACTGCTCACGAAAGGTCTGCAAGCTGATCGGCTCGTCCCAGAGCAGCTCGCGCGCCTGTCCCCAGCGGACGCGACCAGCAGAATCCTTGCGCCATTTGCGCAGCGCGTCGCGCAGCAGGCGCTCTTGCTCGCCCTGACCGTCAACCAAGAGCAATAAGTCGCGCACAGTGACGATTTCCTGATCCTCAATCGCCTGAAACAGCTCAGGATTATTGCGAATGGCGTTCACCTGAGCTGCGCTCAGCCGAGTTTGCCCTTCAGGATCAATGAAAGCTGTGATCAGACGCGCGCCGATGGCATTTTGCAGCGTATCAGCGCGAATGCCGAGTTTCTTCGAGGCAGCTGAGAGCGAGTATGAGCGCGCTAGGACTTTCTCACGGCGCGTTGTACCATCGTGGTTCGGCTGACGCAAGACGTCGCCGCACAAGTCGAGCGCCGCCTGCCAGTCCTCATCTTTAGGCAGGACAGCCGCTTGCGCTGCAGCTAGAGCTGCCTGCGGATCGGCATTGGCAAGGCGCAACCAGACCGTCTCGCCAAGCGGCGCCTTGACCGTGAACGGCACGAGATCGCCGCTCTCTACAGCGCGCTGCACGGTTTTCATGCCGTAGCGCTCGACCAAGTCAGGACGCAAAATGGTCTGTCCATCTTGTGTGGCGACCAGCGCTAAGAGTTCTTGGCGAGTCACCTGCCAAAAATGACGCTCGAAGATAGCCTGCAGGCTTGGTCGCGTGATGCGCAGCGGATCGAAGACGTATTCGTCCATCTGCTTGAGCAAATTAGCAGAGAGCAGCAGGCTCAGCGCCACTTCCTCGCTCGGCGTGCGGCTCAGCTCGCCGAGCGGCAAGTAGCCTAATGTACTTTGAAAGCGCTCCAGCAGTTGACGGCACTCAGGCATCCCTAGCGCGTCCAGACGCGACTCGCGCTGTGCAAGGCGCTCGCGCACAGGACGGACAGCAGGTGTGCCGTCAGGTTTGAGCGTCGGTAAGGCGCCATCGTAGAACTGAGCGAAGTAGCGCACCTGCTCAGCGCTCAGCCGCTCAGGATCGTACAAATAATCGCCTTCGCGCGCGATAGCGCCTTCGTGCAGAGCGCCTTCAATAGCAGCGGCACGGTCGCCGATGCCGAGACGGTCATCGTTTAAGAGCCTAACGTGGAAAAAACCTTCGGGCGTAGTTTCAATCAGCGCAATCAGCGCGCGCGCGCTCATGACGCGCACACTAGGCGACGATTTAGGCATAGCAACTCACAGGGGAACGATACAACTGTTATTTCGAAACGAGTTCGCGCGCCATATCTAGGGCAGTGAAACGCAGCAAACGATACCGATCATCTACTCGAAGGCTCGGCGCGCTGTGCAGCGGATAGCGCCGCAGCGCAATGGCTCGCGTCTCTCTAATTCTAACATAATACAGGTAAATTGTCCCACCATCAGGCTGATCCCAGTTTTGTATGAAAATTTCAACGTCTGGTGAAAGACGGTTAAGTGTGCCGCCAACTACACGCTGCCAGAACGGGAAAGCTGCCCAGACTCTGTAACGCCCAACTCGTACAACATCTACTAAGCCATCAATGGTCTCAACTGCACCAAAGAAGTAGTATGGCGGACGGTTAGCAAGGTTGATCAACAGACGGCGCAAGCGCTCTGGTTGGCGCACCACAGCGGGATCATCCCAAAGTGGACACGGCGCGGCAGATGGCTTGAGCGTCGCTAGGAATGCTACCAGATCATCTGACTCTGGCAGAAGTGCCGCTGAGAGCGCGAAGGCGAAACTGCCCTGCCCAACTGACTGCTGTAAGCTCTGCGGCAACGGCATGCCTTCACCAAGAATGTAAAAAGCGGCGCGCTGCGTGCCTTGCGCGTCGGTCAGGCGCACGTCAGGACTTTCAGGCGCATTCAGCAATTCCTCCAAAACGTGCGAGACATTCTCCAGCAAGTTTTGCGAGTGCGTTTGGTTACATAGCGCGCATTGCCATGTGAACGGCATAGCGCGTCGCTCGTTGAGCGCTTGGTCAAGGTGCATAGCGAGCCAGCGCCGCAGCGCTGCAATGCTAACAGCCTCAGAGTTGCACCGATTGGTTGTCAAGTGACCGAAGTGATGCTGCAGCTGCGCGCCAAGCCGTGCAACCATAGCGTTGCGGCACAGCGGACAAGTGTAGCGTTCGCCGCGCTGTGCCAGTGTGATCGGCACAGGACGATCCTCAGCGTTCAGCGCCCAGCGATACTCAACAGGTAGCTTATCCATTGCATATTAGCCTACGGACGTGCCGTTGGCGTTGGACTGAGTCCGAAATCAGCTGGGCAGCGCGTCAGAGTCGGCTGATCAGGCACTTCAAAGCCGAGAAATTGGCTGATGAACTGCGCTCTAAGGCGCTCACGCACCTCAGACCAATAGCGCTCTAGTGCCTGCTTGGCTGCTTCTTCTTTGAAAAAGCGCAGCGCAGCTTGCTTGATCTGCTCAGAGTCAAAAGCAGCGCCTGCGAAGAGCGCTCTGCCTGTTGCTGTGCGCAGAGTCTCTGTGTTGATCTCACAGCTCAGCACGCCGACGCGATTCGTCTGCAGGTCAGCGCCAAGCGAGACGCGCACATCGCCACTAGCTGTGGCGCTCTCGCCGTAGAGCAGACTCAAAATGCCCATGTCGCGCTCCACGCGCACAGTTGCACTGACCACTGATTCATAGACGATCAACTTGAGCGCAGGATTACCTGTGACGCTGAAAACAAAGGTGTAGACGCTCAAGCCTGCGCTCTGTGCGCTCTTGATCAGCTGCTCAAAAAAGGCAGGCGCAAAAAGCGCTGTTGCGCCGCACAAGCCGAAGGTCAGCACGAGCAGGATCAGCACAAGGCGAAATTGCCGCCACAGCCAGCTGAACGGCGCCAACAGGCAACCTAATGGATTCAGTCTCCTCTTTTTTGCCACGTGCGATCTCCTCGCGCTGCGCAGGAATAATCCTCACTAAGTTTACCATGTTTCATAGCGCGCTGATAGCCTGTTAGTGCATATAGAACGTGAAAATTATCATTCGTTACAATAGCAAGTGTCGCTCAATCAAGGCGAACATTGCGGCCTAGAACCATTGTTCGCTATACTCAGAGAGAAGAGGCAAGGCGCATAGCAGGTCTGCAGGGTAGCACGGCATTGAAATGCGCTGCACCTGAGAAAATCGCAAGGCGTCTCAAGAGCGCCGCCAATGGCGCTAAAATCTCAGTGGTTTACAAAGCAAAGGCAGTAAGTGCTGTACGCAAGAGCTGATCGGACGACAGGTCTCAGTGCTTGACAGAACTGCTTGACGTTATGCCGCATCCGTCAAGCAGCGTTTCAGCCGATAACGTGGTAGTGTCATCAGCACGGGTCAGTCGGCTTGGCGAGAGCAAAGGCGCTGAGGCTGACCGCAAGCTCACACACTATTTGATGAGGCACAGCTTACGACTACGATGAGCGCACGCAGTGCATGAGGGAGAGATAGGATGAGTCGCAACCCTGATGAATTGTTCACTATCAGCATGGTAGACCGAGCGGGGAAGCCTTGTCATATCGAGTTCAGACCTGCGCCTGATTTCCTCAGCGAT
>JANWYI010000001.1:60673-62092 GCA_025055255.1 Anaerolineae bacterium
GTGTCGGAAGAGCAGTTTGCAACCGCCACGAGGCAGAAAAGATGTAAACTTAGACGAGCCGCCTTTTGATGCTTTCAAGCGCGCTGCTGAGCAGTGCATCTTGTCGCCTGATGGCAATCCGATAAGGATTGTCGCCATTCGCCTGATAGGACGTAACTATGGTTGATTTGCTTGCCCTGCTGAATTCGCCTGTCCCAGTGCTTGACAGAGGCTGGATAGAGCTGATTGACGCCATGCCGCATCCGTCAAGCGGCGTTTCAGCTGATAACGTGGTAGTGTCATCGGCGCGGGTCAGTCGGCTTGGCGAGAGCAAAGGCGCTGAGGCTGACCGCAAGCTCATACACTATTTGATGAGGCACAAGCATCTCAGCCCGTTTGAGCACGTCGTCTTCACTTTCAGGCTCAAAGCGCCTTTGGTCGTGTGGTGGCAATGGGTTAGGCACAGAACCGCGTCCTATAACCTGATGAGCGGGCGCTATGTCGAGTTGCCTGAGGACGAATACTACATACCAGAGACATGGCGGCTACAGGCTCTGCATAACAGACAGGCGAGCGCAGGCGAACTGCCAAGCGATGCAGCTGAAAGGTTGACGGCTGAATTGTCTGCGCACATTGCGCGCGGACATGCGCTTTACAAGCAGGCGCTTGCTCTAGGCGTCGCGCGTGAGCAAGCGCGCCTGTTTTTGTCGGGTTTTTCAGTCTACTACATCGGCTACATTACGCAAAACCTGCGCAACGCATTCCACTTCCTGCGGCTGCGCATGGCTGAGGACGCGCAGTATGAGATACGCGCGTACGCAACAGCAATGTACCAGAGTTTTGTCAAGCCCTTCGCGCCGATTTGCTGTGAGGCTTGGGAATCCTTGGGACAAGGTGGCGATGAATAAGCAGCGCGCAAGCGGCATCGAATGGACAGACTACACATGGAATCCTGTTGGCGGCTGCAAACACGCCTGCCGCTGGCAGATGCCCGACGGCTCTTGGGCGAAATGCTACGCTGAGACCATTGCAGAGCGCTTCACGAGCGCTTATCCACACGGCTTTGCGCACCATTACTGGCATCCAAATAGGCTTGCCGAGCCACTTAAGCTGAAAAAGCCTGCCAAAATCTTCCTCGACTCAATGTCAGACCTGATGGGCTACTGGGTAAAGGATGAACAGGTGCGGCAAGTGTTGGACGTTTGCCAGAGAGCGCATTGGCACACTTTTCAATTGCTCACAAAGAACGCGCCGCGCTTGCTGAATTTCGATTTTCCACCAAATGTCTGGGTAGGCGTGAGCGCGCCGCCAAGCGAGATGTTCGGTAAGCGTCTGAGCCGCGCACAGCAAGAGAGAATGGTAGGGCGACAATTAGAAGTGTTGGCTCAGCTGCGCGTCCTTGTTCGCTGGATGAGCATTGAGCCGCTGAGTTTCAACATC
>JANWYI010000001.1:62220-92358 GCA_025055255.1 Anaerolineae bacterium
GAAAGTCTTCTTCAAAGGCAACCTCCAGTGGGATAGGTCTGCATGGCGCGCAGACTTTCCTTGTCTAGAAAAGCGGACGCTGCCTGAGATAGCTTAGCGTCTCTGAATTAGCCTGAGAGCGCGCTAAGCAAGCTCTCATGAGCGATGATGCACGTCTCTGTCAAATGCGCGGCTGATTGGGCAAAATAGTCAGCTAGATGTATAGGCGTCTAGCACTAAAACAGGTTCGACTGAATATGGCTGTCTATCCTTCTATCCAAGTGAATTACGATATCTGGGCGTTGCGCGCTGAAGAGTTCCCTGTCTCGCACCAGACGGTCTACCTGAACCATGCAGGCATTTCGCCCTTGCCGCGCCGTGCCGTACTCGCCATGCAAGAGGCAAATGAGCGCCTGATGTACAATCCGTCAGCTGCTTATGGCTGGTTCTTAGAGCGCGAGCAGGCAATGCGCGCTAATGCCGCGCGCTTGATCAACGCAGCTAGTCCTGATGAGATTGTCGGCGTGCAGAGCACCTCACTCGGCTTGAATCTGGTGGCACAAGCGTTGCCGTGGCACAGCGGCGAGAACATCCTGCTCTGCGATGTTGAGTTTCCCAGCAACGTCTATCCGTGGATGCGCTTGGTTGAACAGCACGGCGTCGAAGTGCGCCTGATTCCTGCCCGTGATGGCGGCTTGACGGTCGAGGCGTTAGCACAAGCCGCTGATAGCCGCACGCGACTCGTCGCTGTCAGCGCCGTGCAATTTCTGAGCGGTCATCGCAGCGACCTGCAAGCAATCGGCGATTTTTGTCATGCGCACGGCTTGATCTTCGCAGTAGACGCCATTCAAGCAGCAGGACACATCCCAATTGACGTGCAAGCCATGCACATCGGCATTTTGGCAGCAGGCGGACAAAAGTCGCTCATGGCGCCGCCCGGACAAGGCTTTCTGTATGTTCGCTCTGACCTAGCCGAGCAAATGCGCCCGACTCTTGTCGGACCAAATGCCACAGAAGACTGGATTCATTGGCTCAAGTACGACTTGACGCCGCTGAAAGGCGCAGCACGCTTCACGATGGGGACGTCAAATGTGAGCGGCATTGTCGGCTTGAATGAGAGCCTCTCGCTTTTGCTGGAGCTTGGTCTAGCCAACATTGATAGCTACGTCACTGAGCTGGTGCGCCGAACGCGCCAACAGTTGCTTGAGCGCGGCTATGCGGTGCTGACTCCATCAGCACATGCAGGCATTTTGACCTTCCGAGCGGCGCCTGACGATGCAAGCACTGATAGACTTGTCAAGGCGTTAGCCGAGCGCAACATCGTCGTGGTCAAGCACTGGGACGCGCACGACGTGCCCTATGTGCGCGCCTCTTTCCATTGCTACAATATCTGGGAAGAGTCAGAGCGTCTTCTGGCTGCTTTAGAGGAGATACAGCTATGATGGGGCATGTGCCACAGCCGAGTTCAGGCACTGTGCAACAGCAAGCGCCTTGGGCGCCGCCGCCAATCCGTAACATCGAAGATACGGGCTTGAATCAGATTGTCATCTCTGACCTCGCCTTGAAAGTAATCTATTTTGGCGGCGTGCTGACTGGCACGCGCATTTCAGAGATCACCAAGCTGCCATGGGTAGGCGTGCTAGATGGCGTGATGGAATTCCTCAAGCGCGAGCGCTTGGTGGAAGTTAAGGGCATGGCAGGTGGCGTCGGCGAGGCAGGCACGCAATTTCAGATCACAGGCGCAGGCTTGGTGAAGGTCAAGGAGCTGTTGGAGCGCAGCCAATACGCAGGCGCGGCGCCGGTCACGCTTGAGCAGTACATCAGCGCTATGAAAGCGCAAAACCGCGGGCGGATCACTGCCACGCCTGAGGTCATGAAGCGCGCGCTCTCACACTTGGTCATCTCCGAGAAGATGTACAGCAAGATCGGCGCAGCGGTCAACAGCGGCAAGTCTATGTTCCTGTACGGCGCGCCAGGCAACGGTAAGACGACCATTTCCGAGGCAGTTGGGCGCGTAGTGCTGGGCAGCGACATATGGATTCCATATGCGGTTGACGTAGACGGGCAGATCATTCGCGTCTTCGACAACGTCAACCATGAAGTTGTAGATTCCCAAGAGGCAGATGTGCCGTCGCGCGTCGGCGTCAAGCGCGATCAGCGCTGGATTCGCATCCGCCGTCCTGTGATCATTGTCGGCGGCGAGTTGACTCTGGCAGGACTCGACCTGATCTACGATCCGATCAACAAATTCTATGAGGCGCCTTACCAGATGAAGTGCAACGGCGGCATGTTCCTGATTGACGACTTCGGTCGCCAACAGGTGCGTCCGCGCGACCTGCTCAATCGCTGGATCGTGCCTCTGGAAAAAGGGATTGACTATTTGACGCTCGCCACTGGACGTAAAATCGAGATACCGTTCAACGTGCTGATCGTCTTCAGCACGAACATTGATCCTGCTGACCTAGTGGACGAAGCATTCCTGCGCCGTATTCGCCACAAGATTGAGGTCGGCGATCCGACGCCACAGGAATTCGTCGAGATTTTCAAGCGCGCCTGCCAAGCAAAGCGCGTGCCATACGATGAAAACGGTCTGCGCTACCTGATTCAAGAATGGTACCTGAAAAAAGAGCGTCCTTTCAGGTCAGTCCATCCGCGCGACATCCTCGACCAGCTGATTGACATTGCGCGCTACCTGAACCGTCCACCGCTGCTCCAGCCTGACCTGATTGACATGGCGTGTGACTCGTACTTTGTGCAACTTTAGGTCGCTGCGAACGCTGCTGTGTGCAGCCAGCTTGAGTTTCGCGTTGCTGAGCAGCCTGATTGTGATGCTCAGCAGCGCCGCATTTGCTCAGACGTCTGATAAGCCGACGCGCACGCCTGATCCGCGCGCTACCTATTGGACGCCACCACCTGCGCCGTTCGTCATCCGCGTGCAGCGCGTCGCGCGCTTAGCGACGCTCAACTTCGGCGCACTGGGCATCGGTAGCATTGCTACGGACAGTGAAGGCAACTTGTATCTTGGCGACGGACTACAGACTGTGCTCGTCCTTGCGCCTGACCTGAGTGAGGTGCGTCGTTTGCGCGCGCTGCAGCCGTTTGCACTTGCTTTCAATCAGCGCGGCGAGCTGATCATCGGTCAGCGCGTGCAGGCGACGCTCAGGCGCTACACAACACAAGGCGAGTTTCTCGGTCGGCTCTGGGAACAGCCTGAGGCGCTGTTGGATGCTTTCACAATTGCGCCCAGCGGCGATTTTTACATCCTCTGGACGCGCGTTAATCCGCCGATTGTCACATATCTAACGCGCTTGAGCGCTGAAGGTCAACTGATTTTCACCCGCGAATTTGGCAGACCGCGCCGTTCCACAGACGCTGTGCATGGCATCATTGTCACAGCAGATAACCAGCTCGGCGTTTTCTTGACGGGCTACGATTTCAGCGACAGCGCTCATGCTGCGTATGTGACGCTGAGCGCTGAAGGCGACTTGCTGCTCAGACGCGCACCTCTGCCTTCTCTGGATCGCCTGCAGGCGCCAACCGTGCCGTTGAGCTTGCCGAACGGCGAGATGGTCGCACACAGCACAAACTACATTCACTGGTGGAGCGCAGAGAAGCAGTTGCGCGCAGCGCTGTTCAGCGATGCAGCGCGTGCAGGTTATCCGAGAGCTGAGCTCGCGCGGCGCTCTGCACTTGCAGCACAGCCTGACGGCAGGACGCTCTACGTCGCTGAGGTGCTGAATGATGGTAGCTTGGGACTAAGTCTCGTTCAGCTGCAGCAGCGCTAGAAATAGTCATTCCTGATAGCCCTGTGCGCGCAGAGCGGCTGCGAGTGCCTGCAGCGCGCGATATTGCAGCGCTTTAACAGCATCAACGGTCTTTTCCATGAGCTGAGCGGTTGTCTCTAAGTTGTAGCCTTCAATGAAGCGCAGAGTGATAACTTGGCGCTGTGCATCGGTCAGTCGGTTGAGCGCTGCGCGCAGCTGATCTGTGCGATATTCGGTCAGCAGGGCGCTATCAAGCTCAGGGTCAGCCCTGATCTCAACTGAGTCTAACGGCGTTTGCTCAGCTGTGCGCTTGTAGCGCCGATAGTGGTCTACAACGCGCGCATGAGCAACTCGGTACAGCCAGACTAAGAGCGGCGTGCTACGGTCTTCATAGCTGGGCAGGCTCTCGACCATGCGCAAGAAGACTTCAGCAGTGAGGTCTTCAGCAGTCTGAGCTGATTCGACACGGAACAGGATGTAGCGGTAAATCTTGTCCACATAAGCACGATAAAGCGTTGCGAAGGCGTTTTGGTCGCCGCGCTGTGCCGCTTTGATCAATGCTTGCTCACGCTGCCTGTCCACTGTGAGAGTCCTGCTCAGCTTCGCCGTGCAAGACAATTTTAGTCGGAAATTCGCCTGCCATGCCAGTTAGCGGCTTGGCGTTGGCGAGGGACGGATCGGCACAATAGTAGAGCCGTCATCTGATGGTGGCGCGCTGCGTAGCGCATTCCGAGCACGCAAGCCGAATTCGCCGTAGCCAATCAGCAGACATAAAGCAAGGGCGATGATCAGTGGCACCTGCCATGCCTTGCCCATGCGGACTGTCAGCGGCGTTTCAGACGGCGCTGCGCGGAAAGCGCGCACTGTTTGCAAAATAAAAAGGGCTACAAATGTGCCACTACCTGCAGCCAGTAACCAAGCGCTGCCGAATAGCTCTGTGCCGAGCGCTGTGAACAGCTCAGCCTCTAGCGCTGTATTCTCCAGTAGCGGACGCATGAGGCTGTAGCCACAGCTGACGGCAATGCCGCACCACGCTGACTCTGTGTAGCGCGTCGTGAAAGCAGCGAGCAGACCGATCATCAGCGCGCCTGGAATGCCTGCATAGCCGAACTCAGTGCTGGCAAGCGCAAACAAGCCATACAGCGTCGCGCTCAGCAGCACTGCACCGTTCGCGCCGAGTCCTGCTGCACAACGCTGCAAATATGCCCAGAAAAGTATGCCGTGCAAAGTCGGCACTACAATGCCGAGCTGAACAACGGCTGCTAATGGTAAAATTCCCTCTGTGACAGCAGGCGGCGGCGGCAAAATGCCTATAGTTGCGTCCAAGACGTAGTTGGCGACGAAAATCAGCCAGCTGGCAGGTAGCCACGCTGCAACGCCAATCAAAAGACCTGCCAGAAGGTGTGGCAAGCGCGGCGAACGTCCAAAGCTACGTCCAATTGGCAATTGTAGGAGAAAAGCAGCGATGAAGAGCGGCAAGCCGACTGCTAAAAACGCTGCGCTCAAGCGCAAAAGCGAGAGACTGCGAATTGCGCTCTGCAGCCCAATGACGATCAGCGCTGTGCCGATCAGCGCAACTAAGTACAACCAGAGCGCGCTGCGCAGAGTAAGTGTCTTGGTCAATGATGTATACATAAGTGCCGTGTGCTCAGAGCGTCCACAGTTCAACTGCTTGAGTAATCGCTACAAGTTATGATACTTCGGTTTCAAGCCATGTGATCTTTTGTCAATAGCCGTTTGCGCGATTTTTGACAGGCTCATATAATTGAGGTCACCTTAGTCTCAAATTAAAAGACAATGGTCGCGCTATCAGGCGTTGCCGCTCCTAAGATCGTACGTAGTGAAGACACGGGATGGTATCTGTGAACACGCATGAGAGCCCTGATCCGAAAACAGCGCATATCCTTGTGGTAGATGATGAAGGTGCTATCCGCTACTCAATTAGCAAGACTCTTCAGCGCGTTGGCTATCAGGTTAGCTCAGCCGCCAGCGGCGAAGAAGCCTTGTTGATGTTAGAGCAGACACCTTTTGATGTTGTGCTGACAGATATTCGGATGCCCGGCTTGAGTGGCGTTGAGCTGCTCGCCAAGATTAAAGAACGCGCGCCCGACACTGTTGTCATCCTGATGACTGCCTTCGCAAGCCTTGGCACTGCTGTTGAAGCATTGCGGCTAGGCGCGCACGACTATCTGGTCAAGCCTGTCACCAATCAGGATATCCGCCAGAGCGTAGCACGCGGTCTGGAGCGCGCTTACGAGTTGCAGCGCCGACGCGTGCTGATTGAGTCTATCCGCAACAGCGTCCGCGAGCTGACTGAGGAGGTCGGGCTTCGTGAGCGGCGCCAAACGCCACCGCCTTCTCAACCAGTTCAGGCGCCGGCTGCTGCGATGACCATTGGTCCGTTGACAATCTTTCCTGGACGCTATCAGATTCAAATCGGTGAGCACTCATTGAATCTGACGCCGACTGAGTTTGATTTGCTGCTCTACTTGGCAGCGCATCGTGGGCGCGTTGTGTCGTGCAGTGAGCTCGTACGCGAGGTACGCGGCTACACTGTTGAGGAAGCTGAAGCGCGCGAGGTTATCCGCCCGCACGTTAGTAACTTGCGCCGCAAGCTAGAGAACTGTGGACAAACGCCTGACCTTATTGTCAACGTGCGTGGCGTCGGCTACCGCCTCTCTGAGCCGAGCGTGAACGGCAGCGAAGCCAGTAGCTTGTAAGAAGGACGTCTGTATGGTTGATCAGCCTGAGTCCGACTGGTTAGAGACGTTCTGGAGCGACTTGCTCAGTGAAGAGCCGCTTCGCGTCGCGGCAGCATGGTCATTGCTGCAAGAAGCCGAGGAACAGCAAGCTGTGCGCAATCATTTGCGCAAAATGGCGACTGAAGACGGCTGGGCAGAAGTTCAGCGTCGCGCTGCACGCGCTGCTCTTGCCGTGATTGCGCCTGATCTCGACACACCCAGCGACTGATGCCCGCGCAAGTTTTGAAGGTCTCGCCTGAGCGCCCTGAGCCTGCTCTAATTGCGTATGCTGCTGAGCTGATTCGATCAGGGCAACTTGTCGCCTTTCCAACGGAAACTGTCTATGGACTGGGCGCTAATGCCTTTGATGAAACAGCAGTAGCGCGCATTTTCACAGCCAAAGGGCGCCCGAGCACAGACCCAGTTATCGTCCACTGCGTTACGCCGCTGCCCGAAGGCGTGGTGGATTGGTCGGAGCTGAGCGAAACAGCGCGCCGCAGCGCTCAGGCGCTGATGAGCGCCCACATGCCAGGTGCGCTCACACTAGTTTTGCCGCGCGGCAAGCGCATTCCGCCAATTGTGACCGCAGGCTTGCCTAGCGTCGGCGTAAGAGTGCCTGCTCATCCCGTAGCACAAGCGCTGATTACAGCAGCAGGCGTACCAATCGCCGCGCCAAGCGCCAATCGTTTCTCACACACCAGTCCAACTACAGCTGAGCATGTCCATGCTGACCTTGCTGAACAGATCGCTTTAATCCTAGACAGTGGTGAGACAGATATTGGCGTTGAGTCAAGTATCTTAGACCTATGCAGCACGCCGCCGCGTCTGTTACGGCATGGTGGCGTACCGCTTGAGGCGCTGCGTGCTTGCCTTGCTGCAGCAGGCTTGCCCGACACCATCGAGGTAGTGAAACGCTACGCAACACAAGCAGAGGCGCTACCTGCACCAGGCATGTTGCTTAAGCACTATGCGCCGCGCGCAACGCTCACGCTCTATGAGAGCGATGACGACACGCTGTTGCGCGCTGCTCTACACGCTGAGGCACGTCGTCTGGCTGTGACGAAACGCGTCGGCTTGCTGATCGCCGCTGAGGACGCACCTTTCCTAGACAACCTGCCAAATACCTGTGTAGAAGTAGTCGGCAGCTTACACGATTTAGTCGGCGTAGCGCATAACCTGTTTGCGGCACTGCGCAACCTTGACGCGCGAAAGGTAGCTCACATTCTGGCACGCAGCTTTCCCGAAGTAGGCATCGGCGCGGCTATTCACGATAGACTGTTGCGTGCAGCTGCTGGGCGCGTGGTGCGCCTCTAGCGCAGTGTTGCCACTCTAAGCGTGAAGCTGAACGTGCTGCCGACTCCAACTTGGCTTTCCACTTGAATCGGCACGCCGAGCCGATCCAAGATTAGCTTGACAATGGATAGTCCAATGCCAACTCCGTCAAAGCGCCGCCGCGAGCCTGACTCGGCTTGGTAGAACTCTCTGAAAATGCGCTCAATCTGGTCAGCTTCCATACCAATGCCGTGATCGCGCACGCTGACACGCACACCTTCGCCAATCTGCTGAGCAGTGACCTCAACAGGTTGCGTCTCAGCGCTGAACTTCAGAGCGTTGTCAATCAACTGCTGTAAGACCTGAGCAATGGCTTGCTTATCGCCTAGCACAAGCGGTAGTTTGCCATGTGAGATCCTAACGCGATGGACTTTGTTAGCAGAAGACCAACGTCGGCTCAAAGCGCGCAAGGCGAGGTTGAGCGAGTCTTCTATGTGCATCGGCTCAGCTGTCAAGTTGAGCGAGCGCGCTAGGTAGCGAAAGTTGTCCAGTACATTTTCCAAGCGTGTCAGCGCCTGTTTAGCGAAATCGAGCATTGTGATCAGGTTGCTATCTTCTGAGGCAGCGCGCACAGCACTATCTAGCATAGAGATTGAGCTTTTGACCTGCAGGAGCGGCGTGCTCATCTCATGCACGGCTGTATTAACAATGCTATCGCGCAGCAGGCTATACTCTTGTGAAGTCGTCAGAGCTACCTTCAAGCGCAAGTCGCGCTCTTGAAGCGCTTGGCGCAGCTGTTGATTTTCTTCGTGCAAGCGCGCAGCTTGGCGGTGCAGACGCAGCAAACTACGCAGTCGCGGCAGACTCTCAGTCGGACGCCATGGCAAGTTGAGTGTGTCGTCGGCGCCGAGCGATAGGGCAGTTTGCTCAGCGCTGATTGTGCGTGGCGGCGCTAGGGCGATTACCAGAAGCGGCGGATTAGCGCCGTTTTTCAGCTGTGCGCAGCCTTCGATGCCTAGCATTTTGGCAAGCGGTAGTTCGAGGATCAGCACGTCGGGCTTGTGAAGTTCAAGAATTTGCCGCAACACTGTGGGGTTGTCAGCTCGTGCGTGCTGAATACGATAAGCTGCTTGTCCAACTAGCACAGTAGTTGCTGAACGATGAGGCTTCTGATCGACTACCAGTAAAATATGCCCTTCAATTTCTGGGCTTTTGAGTACCATGCGTTGTTATCCCATGAAGTCGCTGCGCACCTGAACTCTCGGAATGTCTTCGCATTATAACACCATGCGCGAGGCAACGCATTCGACAGCGTGGCGAATTCAAGGCGACACAAACGTCTGACGACACTTGATGCAAGGCAATCCTGCATACTCTGCAGCAGCTGTCTAGAGAGATGATGGAGCGTATTGCGACTCAGCAAGTGCGCCACGCTGTCCGCGCGTTCTGAGTGGACTTCAGCGACCTTTGACTTGTCTTTTGAATGAAGGACAGGTTGGAAGGTTGTTTTAGACTGACCGAAAATGCAGGAACTGTATCAAGGACTAGCGTGCCTGGAGGGATTCGAACCCCCGACATCTTGCTCCGTAGGCAAGCGCTCTATCCACTGAGCTACAGGCACGTTTCAGTATGCTTGCATTCTAGCACACTTGGCACGTCTGTCAAGAGTCTGCTTATTGGCAGAATTATGCGCGAGCGGCTTGAGGTTTCTGCCCAAGCCGCTCGCTTTTATTCCGCCTACAGACCTGCCTCAGCGCGCAGCAAAGCCGCTTTATCCGTGCGTTCCCACGTTACGCCTAAGTCATCGCGTCCGAAGTGCCCGTAAGCCGCCACGCGCTGAAAGCCGGGCTTGCGCAGCTCAAGATCGCGGATAATGGCTGCTGGACGCAAATCGAAGTGCTTGCGGATCAGCTGCTCAATCACCTCATCAGGCACTTTGCCTGTGCCGTATGTCTCCACAGCAAGTGAAAGCGGACGCGCCATGCCAATGGCGTAGGAGACTTGTAGCTCAAAACGGTCTGCTAAGCCTGCTGCTACGACATTTTTTGCCACATAGCGTGCCATGTATGCTGCAGAGCGATCCACTTTAGTAGCATCTTTGCCGCTGAAAGCGCCGCCACCATGCCGTGCCACGCCGCCATAGGTATCCACGATGATTTTGCGCCCTGTCAAGCCTGCGTCGCCGAGCGGACCGCCGACCACGAAACGTCCCGTCGGATTGATGAAAATTTTGGTCTTGGCGTCTAGCAAGCCTTCAGGAATGGTCGGCTTGATAACGCACTCAATGACTGCCTCACGAATTTGCTCTTGGGTCACCTCTGGCGCGTGCTGAGTCGAGATCAGCACAGTGTCTACGCGCTTGGGTTTGCCGTAAGCGTACTCAACGGTCACTTGGCTTTTGCCATCAGGACGTAACCATGGCAAAACGCCCGTCTTGCGCGTCTCTGCCAGCTTGCGTGCTAGTTTGTGGGCGAGCGAGATCGAAAGTGGCATCAACTCAGGTGTCTCGTTACAGGCAAAGCCGATCATCATGCCTTGATCGCCTGCGCCAATCCGATCTATTTCGTCATCCGAGAGCATACGGCTCTCCAGCGCTTGATTGACGCCCTGAGCAATGTCGCTGGACTGCTCCTTAATGGAGACAATCACGCCGCAGGTATCGGCGTCGAAGCCGAATTTCCCGCGCGTGTAGCCAATGTTGCGCACTACGTCGCGTACAATTGTCTGGGATATCTACATATGCCTCAGTAGTAATCTCGCCGATGACTACCACCAAGCCTGTAGTTGTCGCCGTTTCGCAGGCGACGCGCGCCATTGGGTCTTTCTCCAGCAAAGCATCTAGAATAGCGTCTGAGATTTGGTCACACATTTTGTCGGGATGACCTTCAGTGACCGACTCAGACGTATAGAAAAACTGCGGCGAACGCATGAATGTTAGATTGTTGGACACGAACCTTTACTCCTTGTTGTGAGTGCGTCTGCAGATGGCGGCACGCATCCAAAGGCGGCAAGAGGTAGACAGGCGGCGGTCAGTGCGTGGGACAAACTCTGCTCTCATCGTTCAGCCTAACGTGCTGCCAGCATTAGCACCGTTCCGATGTCTCGGAGGTTGCTGCGGCTTCATCGGGCTGTTCCCTCTGCCGCTCTGGATAAGAGCCGTTCTAGACTATAGCTTAGACATAATAACAGCGGCATGAGTGAATGTCAAGGCGCGCGAATTGTGGCTGATGCAAGCGACGCGCTCGTCTGTAGCCCACGCCTTTTAGCGAGCGCTGCGCTAAAATAAGCAGTGTGGAGAGTACGTCATGCCAATTCGTATCTTGCCTGAGCATGTGGCAGCACAAATCGCTGCAGGTGAAGTTGTTGAGCGCCCTGCCTCAGTTGTTAAAGAGCTGATTGAGAATGCTCTAGACGCTCAAGCGCGAGCCATTCGCGTTGACGTGCAGGGCGGCGGACGCAAGCTGATCCGTGTGAGCGATGATGGCTGCGGCATTCCTGCTGAGGAAGCGCCGCTCGCCTTTGCGCGCTACGCCACGAGCAAATTGCAGAGCCTTGACGATCTTGATCGCCTACAGACGCTAGGCTTTCGCGGCGAGGCGCTTGCGAGCATTGCCAGTGTAGCGCGCGTGACCATGTTAACGCGCCATATCGAGGCAAAAGTCGGCACGTTCTTGCGCTTGGAAGGTGGTCGGTTGCTGGAGCAGCGCGCAGAAGGCGCGCCTCACGGCACTGTTGTGACCGTCGAAGACCTGTTCTTTAACACGCCTGCGCGCCTGAAATTTTTGAAGTCAGAGACAACCGAGCGCCGCCAAATTGAGAGCGTGTTAATGCGCTATGCCATGGCGTATCCTGATGTACGGTTCAGTTTGAGCCAAGATGGACGCCTGAGTTTTGCCACGAACGGCAATGGAAGTCTTGCTGAAGTGCTGGTCGAGACACTTGGCTTGGAGATTGTACGTCAACTTTTGCCTGTTCAGCCGCCTGAAGGCGAGCGTCCGCCGATTGCTGTCTACGGTTACACAAGCGCGCCAACGCTCCATCGCACGACGCGCGCCTACATCACGCTATTTGTCAATGGACGCCATGTTCAAGATGCTAGTTTGAGCTACGCTGTTGCACAGGCGTACCACACGCTGATGCCAGAGGATCGCTATCCAATCGCTGTGCTGATGATCGTCTTGCCACCTTCCGAAGTGGACGTGAACGTGCATCCCACAAAGGCGGAAGTGCGCTTCCGTTCACCTGAGGCGGTTTTTAGCGCTGTACAACGCGCTGTGCGACGTGCTGTGCTTGGTGCAAGCAGCAGTTCTCCAATTTTCACACTGTCACGCGCTGAGTCCGAGCGCGTACAGCACGCCTCAAGCGCCACACCAAAAGCTCAACGTGCTATGCAGCTCGACACACAGGACGTAGGTCGGCACACGCAGCAAGTGCCGTCTGAGCCAAGCTCAGAGCTTAGCGCTGAAGAGGACTTGACAAAACGCCCGCGCAGCTTACCGCCAATGCGGATTGTCGGTCAACTAGCGGCAACCTACATCATTGCTGAGGCGCCAGCAGGCATGTACTTGATTGATCAGCACGCTGCACACGAACGCATTCTCTACGAGCAGTACATGCGCGCTCAAGCGCAGCGCAAGCCATACGCGCAGCGCACCTTACAGCCGTTCACATTGAGCGTCCCACCTGCTACGCTACGCCTGATTGAAGAAAACCTTGAGTCTATGCGCGCGCTCGGCTTTGAGCTTGAGCCATTCGGAATTAACATGGTGCGCGTTCATGCTGTGCCGACTGCATTGAGCAACCATAATCCTGCTGAGGCAGTTGCTGAGGTGCTGGCAGACCTTGAGCAAGGCAAGACAGCAGGCGAGTCAGCCTTTGAGGCACAGCTGATTCTGCGCATTTGCAAAGCGGCTGCTGTAAAAGCAGGACAAGTCCTCAGTTACACTGAGATGAACGAGTTATTGCGCCAGTTAGAGCGCTGTGAGCATCCTCTGAGCTGTCCGCACGGGCGACCGACGCTCATTCATATCAGCGCAGCACAGCTGGCAAAAGAGTTCGGGCGAGCGTAAGAATCAAAAGAAGCGCTGCATTTACCTATCAGCGCTTCGCTCAAATAGCGGGGGCAGGATTCGAACCTGCGACCTCCGGGTTATGAGCCCGACGAGCTGCCACTGCTCTACCCCGCGTCATCATCGCCTTAAAGTATAGCACGCTCAGCTGCACTTGTAAAGACCGACTTGAGCGTGAGCTTGCGCCTACTCGTTGTTCAGCATGTAGACTGTGCGCTCACAAGTGCTTGCAGCCCACTGCTTGCTCCTGAAGTCGCTTTTTGCGGAACTTTCGCGCTTTGAGTGCAAGGCAGAGACAATCTGCCCTGCTTCTGTGACGCTAGAATTCTTCCTCTTGCTTCTTGCCGCGCTCAATGACCTCAGGCTCAGCCATTGTTGTGCTCTCTTCTGCTGTCTCTTCCACTGTAGTCCCTGTCAGCAGCTCAACGCGCGCGATGACCTCATGCGGATCGGCAAGATACTCCACGCCTTCCAGCACAGGCAAATCGGCAACTGTCAACTTAGCACCGAGCGTCTGCAGCCGTGAGGCATCTACTTCGATGTGGTCAGGGATGTTAGTTGGCAGGCACTCAATTTCAACTGAGACAATCGGATGCGTTAGCATCAGATCAGCAGCCAATTTCGGCACATTAGTCAGCAAAATTGAAACCTGCGTGCGCAGCTTTCTAGCCAAGTCCACTCTCAGAAAGTCGACGTGCAAGATGTCGCGGCGGATCACGTCGCGCTGCACTTCGCGGACTAATGTGTCGTAGGTCTTTCCATTGACAGCGACGCGGACAAGGTGTGTGCCGCCTGCTTTCTGAAGCACAGTTTCAAGAGCGCGCTGTGAGCAAGTGATCGGGATGACCTCACCTAAGCCATAAATCACTGCTGGTATACGCCCTGCACGGCGCAATTGCTTCACTTGCTTGCCGATAATCGTGCGCGGCTCCGCTTCAAGTGTGTAGGTTTCCGCCACGTGCGTAGACTCCTCTTAGCTTATGTATGTCATAGACTATGTGGACATTGTAGCTGAGAGAGGCGCGTCCGTCAAGGTTGAGTCTGGCGAGCAGTTGTCCAAATTTGTGACAGGCTGCAGACTCGCTCTGAGGTGAATCGAGATATACTTATACCAGACAGCACACAGTGTGAAAGTAGCGCCCATGAGCTGTGAAGATACACTCACAGGAGCTGCGAGCCGCTCGATTGCTTTACTGATCGTAGATGATCATCCGCTGATGCGTGGCGGCTTGCGCAAGCTGATTGAGCTAGAGCCTGATATGCAAGTGGTGGCAGAGGCAGGCAATGGCGAAGAAGCGCTGCACCTTGCTCAGCGCCTGCAACCTGACGTTGTACTGCTGGATATCAATCTGCCAATGCTGAACGGCTTGGAAGTGACTAGGCGCTTGAAGGCAATTCATCGGCATATCGCTGTTGTGCTGCTCACAGCGCACGACCAAGCTGAGCAGGTATTCTACGCTATGCAAGCAGGCGCCTCTGCTTACTGTACCAAAAGCGTAGAAGCAGATCATCTTTTCAAGGTCATTCGTGAGGTGGCGCGCGGTAACTACGTTGTTGACGGGCATGTGTACACTCCACAGGCTTTGCAGGCTTGGTTAGAGGCGCAGCGTGCCAACATGCTCGGCGAGGAAGGCGAAACCCACGTGCTGCTCAGCCCACGCGAAATGGAAATCCTGCGCTGTGTTACTCGCGGCTTGCACAATAAGGCAATTGCCCAAGAACTGGGCATCAGCCATCAAACCGTGCGCAATCATATCACCTCGATCTTGACGAAGCTCAACGTGCGTGGACGCACTCAAGCTGCTGTCTACGCAATAAGGCGCGGCTGGGTACGTGCCGAGGAGTTCAATCCGCCATTGGAAAATGAATAGGCTTCGAGAGACAGCTTCTGGGAGTGTTCGCTATGACCGTAGGCACTAAGGAAACTTTAATCAGCCAGTTGCGCGCAGAGCATGAGCAGATTGCTAAACGCCTGCGTGAGATTCAGTCCATGATTGATCAATCTCAAGCTGAGTTTCGCCGTTTGCAACAGCGCAGCGTGGAAGTAACTACACAATTGCGGCGCATTGAGGAAAATTTTGACACTGTGCCGCGTAACGACATCAAAGTCGTCTACACCTCAGCACTTGATACGCGCACGCGTCTACTCACCTCGCAAGCACAGCTGGAAAAGTTGCAACAAGACCGCACTCAATTGGAACACTTCGGCAGGCTGCTTAACGATCTGTTGAACTCGCTCGAAGGCGTTTCATTGCCCAACTTGCCCAGCAGCAACGTCCAGCAAAGCACAGGTGGCGAGACTCAGCTCTCTAACGAGACGATCATCCGCCTAGTGCAGTCTCAGGAAAGTGAGCGCCAGCGTCTTGCCCGCCAAATGCATGACGGACCTGCTCAGTCGCTCACGAACTTCATTCTGCAAGCTGAAATCTGCCGCCGCTTGTTTGACCGCGATCCGCAGCGCGCTGTTGAGGAGCTAGAGAACCTGAAAACGGCTGCCAGCACCACTTTTCAGCGCGTGCGTGACTTCATCTTTGAGCTACGCCCAATGATGCTCGACGATCTCGGCTTGGTGCCGACCATGCGCCGCTATGTGGACGTTTTCACTGACAAAAGCGGCATCGAGACGCGCATCAACGTCGTTGGTGAAGAGCGCCGCCGCCTAGAGCCGCACACTGAGGTGATGTTCTTCCGCAGTCTGCAAGAGCTGCTTGGCTACGCCCGCGACAACGCGCGCGCCACTAAAATTGACATCATCCTAGATATCACTAGCAATCCTGCCAAAGCCTCTGTAACCTTCAACGGACGCACGATCACTGAAATTGAGGAAGAGGTAGAGCAGAACAAGCACAAAATGTTTGGCTTGGCAGGATTAACAGAGCGTATCGAGTTAGTAGGCGGTCAGATAGAGTTCCACAGCATTGAAGGCGAGCCGAATCGCGTTGAAATTGCCCTGCCAACTGTGAGCGGCTAGTTGCGCGCAGCACAGCCGTAGGACAAGTGTCGGGCTTGCAGATTTGCGCACAGCGAATACACTTGACTCATCCGAAATAGCGCAAAAGCTGAGGGCGCAGTACGTTCGATTTGGGAGAAAACCATGAACTCAAGAGTTCTCATCCTATTGCTGCTGGTTATAGTGCTAGGCGGCGGCGCCGCTGTGCTACTTCTATTGCAAGACCAAGGCGCAACACCATCACCATCTGAGAATCCGATTGTTATCCAAGAGCCGCAATTTACGCCAATTCCGCCTGTTGAATTTGCTGAGATCGTCATTGCACTCCAAGAGCTACCACGCGGCATTGTCATCCCTGAAGATGGCGTCGGATTGCGTCCTTGGCCTAAAGAGTTTGTGCCTGCTAACAGCATCACCGACACGCGCGACGTCATCGGACGCATCGCGCGCACGGACATCGCCCGCGAGGCACCAGTGCTTTCTACACAGATTGTAGACAACATCTCGCAGATCGCCTCAGCTGGCTCAGATGCAGCAGCCGTGTTGCCTAACGGCTTGGTCGCCATTGCCATGCCAATTGACCGCCTGACCAATGTGGCACACGCGCCAATGAGCGGCGATACGGTAGACGTGATCATCTCGTTCCTCTTTGTGGACGTGGACGATGAGTTCCAGACGCGCCTGCCCAATCGAATTACGTTGACTGTGCTGCGCCAAGATGGCTCTCTTGAGTTCCAGCGCGTTGAAGGCGGACGTATCGAGCCAAGCGGCGACTTCCCCTTCCCAATTATCGTCAGCCCTGACGAAGTGCAGCGTCCGCGCCTTGTGACGCAGCGCACAGTTCAGAACGCGCTTGTGATCCATGTTGGCACTTTCCCGCCTGATGGCGACTTCCTGAACCGTCGCCCGACGCCGCTGCCGCCGCCAACCTACGACCCTGCGCGCGGCGGTCCGACGCCACTGCCAACGCCAACCTTCACGCCCTTGCCGCCTAAGGACATTATCACACTGGCTGTTGAGCCACAGGAAGCCGTTGCACTGGTCTGGGCAATTGAGTCGCGCCTGCCAATCACGCTCGCGCTGCGCTCTGCCCGCGACCGTAATGCGCCGCCAACTTCCACCAATGCCGTCTCGCTCGAATACATGATCTCGGAATATCGCGTGCCGCAGCCTGCCAGTTTGCCCTATGCTCTAGAACCTGCCATTCGCTCAATTCGGCGTCTCATCTTAGCTGATGAACTCGCTCTCGGCACACTAGAGCGCTAGATATAGGAGCGAGAAATCTATGGCTGATCGAAAGATAAAAATCCTGATTGTTGATGACATCCCAGAGGCGCGTGAGCGTCTGCAGAAGCTGTTGGCATTTGAGCCTGACTTTGAAGTCGTCGGCATGGCAAGCGGCGGACGTGAGGGTATTCGGCTTGCCATCGAGCAGCAACCAGATATCGTCCTGATGGACATTAACATGCCCGACATGGACGGCATTACAGCTGCGAGCGAGTTGCGCCGCAGCGTGCCAAATGTCGGCGTGATCATGATGAGCGTACAGGGCGAGGCAGAATATGTCCGCCGCGCCATGCAGGCTGGCGCCAGCGACTTCCTGACCAAGCCGCCGCCTACTGAAGAGCTGTATGCCACTGTGCGGCGCGTAGCAGAAGACGTGCGCTCAAGACCTGTTCTGGTCAGCAGCGGAGACAAGAAAGAAAAGAAAAAACTGGAGGTTCAGGAAGATCGCACTACGCACGTCATTGCTGTATACAGTCCACAAGGCGGCGCAGGCAAGACAACTATTGCCACGAATGTGGCTGCAGCGCTAATGCGCGAAGGCGTGCGCGTCTTGTTAGTAGATTGTGATCTGCAATTTGGCGATGTGTGCATATTTCTGAACTTAAGACCGCAAGCCACCATTGTTGACTTGATCAGGAGCGTTGACGACCTCGATATGGACCTCGTCAACGGTGTGCTTGTGACGCACGATAGCGGCTTGCGCGTTTTGGCGGCGCCGCTGCGCCCAGAAGACGCCGACTATGTGCCAACAGCCAAAGTGCCTTTGCTGATCGAGAAACTGCGCGGCATGTTTGACTACATCGTGTTAGACATGAACTCGCGCATTGACGAAATGGCATTAGCGCTCTTTGACATGGCGTCGCGCATTTTGTTGGTGTTGAATCCGACCTTGCCTGCCTTGAAAAATGGCTTGGCAACCATGGCGCTCTTGGATAGCCTTGAGTATCCCGAAGAAAAGACGCAGCTGGTGCTTAATCGAGTCACGCCTGAGCTAGAGCGCTCTAAAGTAGCAATCGAGGTCGCTGCGCTGGAGCAAAAGTTGCGGCGTAAAGCCTTCGCTATCATTCCGATGGATGAAAAGAAGGTACTGTACGCTGTCAATCGCGGTATCTCAGTGGTGGCGAAAGATAAAACCCAGTCGCCTGCTCGTGAGCTGATTGCCATGGCAGACAAACTGATTGAGAGTCTCGCGCCAAAGCAAGAGACGCCGCCAAGCAGCCAGCAGCTCCAGACGCCAACAAAACCGCCTGCCTCGCGCCTTGGGCGCTTATTCGGCGGCGGCTGATCCGCAGTTCGGTCGAAGTCGTAGGATAAGGAGTCGTTACCGTGGGAATTTTGAAGCGTATTAACAAGGATCAGCAGCCACAAAGTGGCGCTAGTAGCCCATCACGACCTGTCAGTAGTCCAACAGCGCCTGCAGCGCGTCCAACTAGTGAGGAACCATCACGCCTAGATAGTTTGCGCACGCGCCGCGCACCAAGCATGGGCAGCGGCAGCTCTTATGCAGACCTGCGCAGCCGCGTGCAGCAAATGTTGCTCTCTGAGCTTGATCCGCGCGATGATCCGCGTGCGCCTGAGACACAACAGCGCATTTTAGAGGTCTTCAACACGATTCTGCAGGACGAGGCAATCACGCTCTCCAAGACCGAAAAAGAGCAACTTTACAAACAAGTGGTCTCAGAAATTCTCGGCTTTGGTCCGCTGGAGCCGCTGCTGGCAGATGAGACAGTCACTGAGATCATGGTCAATGGACCGAAGAATGTCTACATTGAGCGGCGCGGACGCCTAGAGCGCGCCTCAGTTGTCTTTGAGAACGATGAGCACGTCTTGCGCGTGCTGGATCGCATTGTCTCGCCGCTCGGTCGCCGCATTGACGAAAGCTCGCCAATGGTAGACGCGCGCTTGCCTGATGGCTCGCGCGTGAATGCGGTTATTCGTCCACTGGCAATTGACGGACCGACGATCACCATTCGTAAGTTCTCCAAAAAGCCGCTGACCATTGAAGACCTGATTCGCTTTGGCTCGCTGACCAAAGAAATTGCTGAGTTCTTGGCGGCGTGCGTGCAGGCGCGCCTGAACATGATCGTGAGCGGCGGCACAGGCTCAGGCAAGACGACCTTGCTCAACGTCCTCTCGAACTTCATTCCGGGCGATGAACGCATTGTGACCATTGAAAACGCAGCTGAGCTGCAGCTGCAGCAAGAGCATGTCGTGCGTTTGGAGTCACGTCCGCCGAACATTGAAGGCAAAGGCGAGGTTACTATCCGCGACTTGGTCATCAACTCGCTACGTATGCGCCCTGACCGTATCGTAATCGGCGAGTGCCGTGGCGGCGAGGCGCTTGACATGCTGCAGGCGATGAACACAGGTCATGACGGCTCAATGACAACGGCGCACGCCAACTCGCCACGTGACTGCATCGCGCGTCTGGAGACGATGTGCTTGATGGCAGGCATGGAGTTGCCTGTGCGCGCTATCCGTGAGCAAATTGCCTCTGCAGTGGATGTAATCTGCCAGCAAGAGCGCCTGCGCGACGGCAAACGCAAGATTGTCAAGATCACTGAAGTGCAAGGCATGGAAGGCGAAGTCATCACTATGTCCGATATCTTCGAATTTGAGCAAACAGGCGTCGAAGGCGGACAGGTCATCGGGCGTATTCGTCCAACAGGCTTGCGTCCGAAGTTCATTGACAAGATTGAGGCAGCAGGCATTCACTTGCCGCCATCGGTCTTCGGCATTGGCAGCGGATTGCGCTACTAACAGCTCTGCAGACACGCCAGAGTTTTCTTACTGTTCGAAGTTGCCAGTTGTAGCTTGGAATAAGCTACAATTGGCAGTGGGAGAGTGTGCGGAGAACGTAGGATGAATCCAGCTGTTATAGTCGTTATTGTAGTAACGCTACTTGCGGTAGTGCTGATCATCGTGGCGCTGAGCATGCGCTCCAGGCAGTCTGAGGATATTGAGGAGCGCCTAGGCGTTTACGCTGAGTCGTCAAGCTCGATCATCAAGTTCTCAGAGGAATTCGAGCGCGAAGAGCGCGAGCGGCAGAAGAAAGAGAAAGAAAAAGAGAAGAACATCCTTGTCAAAGCTGCTGACAGGGCTGTTGGCGACACCAAGTGGGGACAAGGCGCACGCGCGCAGTTGGCACGTGCTGATCTCAAGCTGACCGTTGGCGAGTACTTCGGACTGCACATTTTGTCAGTGATCGGCATGGGCTTTCTATCGCTATTCATCGTGTTCCCGATGCAGCCTGTGCCTGCTATCATTGCAGCAGCAGCAGGCTTCTTCTTGCCGCGCTTGTATGTGGGCATCAAGCAGACGCAGCGTCTCAAAAAGTTTGAGATGCAGATGCCCGATATGCTTGGCATGTGGGTGAACTCACTGCGTGCAGGCTACAGTGTGCTGCAGTCGCTGGAAGCTATTGCACGCGAAATGCCTGAGCCGACTAGCACTGAAATTCAGCGTGTTGTGCGCGAGGTGCAGCTTGGTATTCCGCTGGAGCAGGCACTTGACCACATGCTGGAGCGCGTGCCGAGCGCCGAACTAGACCTGTGCTTCACTGCTGTCAACATCCAGCGTGAAGTCGGCGGTAACCTCGCCGAAATTCTTGAGGTGATCGGTCACACCATCCGCGAGCGCATTAAGCTCTTCGGCGAAATCCGCGTGTTGACCGCACAGGGACGCATCACAGGCTGGCTGATCAGCGGCTTGCCGATCTTTCTCGGCATTGTGCTGTTCATCATTAATCCGCGCTACATGGGCAACTTGTTCAACAATCCGGGCTGCGGCTGGCCCATGTTAGCCGTTGGCGCTTTCATGATCATCGCCGGCATGGCGGCTATCCAACGTATCGTTTCGATTGATATCTAGCGGAGTACTCCGAGATGACGCCGGAAACGACTCAAACGATTGCACTGATTGTGGTTGGTGTAGGTGGCGTGGGCTTGCTCATCGGCTTGATCTGGGCAGGGCTGCGCGGCAACACAGGCGATCCGCTGCAAGAGCGCCTTGCGCAGTTCGCTGAGCGCGAAATGCCCAAGTCGCTAGAAGAAATCGAGATGTCCATTGGCTTCAAGGATCGCGTCCTGTTGCCGCTCTTCAAGGGCATAGCTGAGCGCTTGAGTCGCTTGACGCCTGAGAGCCAGATCGAGGCAGTGCGCCGCAAGATCGAGCTAGCAGGTCAGACGCATAAAATGGATCCGCGTACTTTCTTCGGTACGCGCATCATGCTGATGATCTTGCTGGGCATCGGCGGTGCTTTCGTCTCGTTCGTCTCGCTCCGACTGGACACGCTAACTGCGCTCGGTTTAACGGCGCTGCTGGCGTTTCTAGGCTATTACCTGCCAGAGTCACAGCTCAAGAGCAAGATCAAAAAGCGCCAAGAGAACATCGTCAAGGCTTTGCCAGACGCGCTTGACCTGCTGACCATCTGCGTTGAAGCAGGCTTGGGCTTCGATCAGGCAATGGGCAAGGTCTACGACAAATGGGATAACGAGCTGGCTCTAGCCTTCGGGCGCGTCATTCAAGAGATCGCCTACGGCAAGCTGCGCCGCGAGGCATTGCGCGACATGGCTGCCAGCATGGACGTGCCAGATGTGACGAGCTTCACAGCGGCTATCATTCAGGCAGATCAGCTTGGCGTGAGCATCGGCAAGATTCTGCGCATTCAGTCAGACCAAATGCGCGTCAAGCGGCGTCAGCGCGCTCAAGAAAAAGCACATCAGGCGCCTGTCAAGATGATGATCCCAATGGTCTTCCTGATCTTCCCGTCCATCTGGCTCGTCCTGCTCGGACCATCACTCATCATCATCCTGCAAGGCGGTCACTGAGCTAAGTCTATGCCGCGCCTAGCGCGATTGCCCGCCAGCAAGGCGGGCATTTTGTTGGACGCGCTTTGGCAGAGCGCCCTTGACTTCTTCTTTCCGCCACACTGCCTTGCTTGTGGACGCATTGGCAGTCGTTACTGCCCGCACTGCCTTGCCGAACTGCCCTTTCCGCCGATCAGCTACTCATCTGAAGACGCCCTACGCCTATACATTGCCGCTGCGCCTTTTGAAGGCGCCCTGCGCGAGGCAATTCATGCGCTGAAGTACAAAGGCGTGCGCCAACTTGCGCCTATTTTGGCTGAGCGCCTTGCCCAAGCCTTTAAGCAGAGTGACTTTCAGGCACAGGCTATTGTCGCGTTGCCGCTTCATGCCGAGCGTTTAGCGCAGCGCGGCTACAATCAGTCGGCATTGCTGGCAGAGCAGCTCGCGGCGCGTCTCAGGTTGCCGTACTTGCCTGAGGCAGCGCAGCGCATTCGGAACACAGCGCCGCAAGTCGGTTTGAACCGTCAAGAGCGCGCAGCAAACGTTGCTGACGCTTTCCGTGCTGATCCTGAACAGGTGCGCGGCTTACGTTTGGTCTTGGTAGATGATGTCGTGACGACAGGCGCGACAATGCGCGCCTGTGCTGAGGCGCTGTGCAGCGCAGGCGCGGCTGAGATTTGCGGTCTGAGCGTGGCAGTTGCTGTATTACATTGATCCAATTTGTAAGCTATACTTATCTTTCAAGAACGACATGAAAGGATTTTTCAACGATGCCTCAACGCATGGCGCTCTATATGCAGGATAAGCACAGCATCCAGTATGAGCTTGATATGGTGCGCTACGCCGAAGAGCGAGGTTTCTCTGAGGTTTGGCAGGCGGATACGCGCCTTGCCCGCGATTGTATCGTGCTGATGAGCGCCTTCGCTGCACAGACCCGCCGCATACGCATTGGTTCTGGCGTGTTGCCGATCTGGACGCGCAATCCTGCTGTGATCGCTGCGACGTTCAGCACGCTGTGGGAACTAGCAGGCAGATGTCCTGATGGACGTGGACGCATCATGCTTGGTCTGGGCGCATGGTGGGAACCGATTGCTAGCCGCGTCGGTGTGCGCCGCGAGCGACCCCTAGAGGCAATGCGCGAGTACGTTGAGGCAATTCGCAGCTTGTTCACCATGCAGGAAGTCACCTATCAAGGCGAGTTTGTCCAGCTCGACCGTGTAAAGCTGGACATCGCCTTCGGCGACACCTCGCCGCGCGACATTCCGATTTACATCGGCGCAACCGGACCGCGCATGTTAGAGCTGGCAGGCGAAATCTGTGACGGCGTAATACTGAACTACGTTGTCTCAGTTGAGTACATCCGTGAGGCAATTGCGCACGTGGAACAGGGCGCGCGGCGCGTCGGACGGACGCTAGACGACATTGATCGTCCAGAGCTGATTGTGTGTTGCCTCTCTGATGACGATCCAGAGGCTGCCATGCGCGAAGGCAAGAAACTGGTCGCCTACTATCTCGGCACTGAGCCACATATCATGAAGGCGAGCAAGGTGGACGACGAATTGATTCGGCGCGTGCAGCAAATCGTTGGCTGGCCGGCGACCGAAGCTGACTATGCGCGCGCCGCTGAGATCATCCCAGACTCAGTAGTGCGCAATCTGATGGCAGTTGGCACCAGTGAAGAATGCCGTGCCAAGGTGAAGGAATATATCGAGGCAGGCGTCACTTGCCCGATTCTGTATCCAATGATGGACGACATCAAGCCTGTCATTGACGCTTTCGCCGACTGGACGCCCTAGATTGTCAGCTGCCTTTATGCTATACTAGGCTCGGCGCGGGAGTGGCGGAATGGTATACGCATCAGTCTTAAAAACTGAGGAGGCAACTCATACGGGTTCGACTCCCGTCTCCCGCACTCGGCTAGACGCCTTCCCAACACAAGGATCGCTTGAGTGACCGACATCTCGCCTGCTGATTCCATCTTGGCGCATGAGATTCGTCAACAGCCAGAGGTGATCGCGCGGTTGCTCAGTCAATCGCAATTCGCTCAAGTTGCCGCTGCGCTGCGCGCCGCCAAGCCAAGCTACATTGTGCTTGCCGCGCGTGGCTCCTCTGACAATGCTGCGCGCTATGCTCAGTACCTGTTTGGCATTCACTTGGGCATACCGGTAGCTCTAGCAGCGCCTTCAATCAGCACGCTCTACCAAAGTCCGCCGCGCTACCGCGATGCAGTGGTCATCGGCATTTCGCAGTCAGGACAAGCAGCTGATGTCCTGCAAGTTTTAAAAGACGCTGCTGCACAAGGCGTCCCAACAGTCGCCATCACCAACGCGCCTGATTCACCAATGGCGCAGCAGGCTGACTATCACCTCGACTTGTGTGCTGAGCCTGAGCGCAGCATCGCCGCGACCAAGACTTATACAGCGCAATTGACCGCTTTTGCGCTGCTCGCAGCACACCTAGCTGAAGACGGCGCACTGTTCGCTGACTTGCACCAACTGCCTGAACTTTTAGCGCGCGCTCTGGACATTGCGTCTGTGATCGCTGAGCGCGCCGAGCGCTTCCGCTTCATGACGCGCTGCGTAGTGCTTGGACGCGGCTATAACTACGCCACTGCCTTTGAGATCGCACTCAAGATCAAAGAACTGACTTACGTGATTGCCGAGCCGTACAGCAGCGCCGACTTCAGGCACGGACCAAAGGCAATGGTTGAGGAAGACTTTCCAATCATTGCCATCATGCCTGATGGAGCTACGTTCCTTGACATGTTGGCACTGGCACAGGATATGCGCGCGCGCAGTGCTGACCTAACCGTCATCAGCGCTAACCCTGAGGCGCTCGCGCTTGCGCACCTGCCCTTGCCGATGCCACAAGGCGTGCCAGAGTGGCTCTCGCCAATTGTCTCAGTTGTGGCAGGGCAATTTTTAGCGATGTACGTCGCAGCGGTTAAAGGCAACGCGCTAGACGCGCCACGCGGCTTGAGCAAGGTCACTCAGACGCGCTGAAGTGCGCGACGTAGTGCAAAGCGTGCTACAATTGCCGCCAGAACTGAGACGTAAACTGCACTTCACACACGGAGCGCCGAAGTATGCCTGTGATCATGGGTCAGCACGAGATTGAAGACTTGGCGAGGCGACTGGCTAAGATGCGCTTCAATCGTGCTAAATGGTACATTCGCAACCTTGATCCAAAGTGCCGCTTGGATATTTTCCGCGTCTTCGTCGGCAACGAATGGCACACACGCTACACCTTGCCGACGCTCAACCTGCGCATCACGCTCGTGGAAAAGCGCGAGGCAGTTGGCAACGACAAGCGCGGCATCAAGACGCGCTTTCGCTACGTTGAGGCACGCGTTGAGCCAATTCCAGAGCATCTGCAGCCCAAGCCGCGCGAGGAAGAATTCCTGCTCACCTGAGCCGTGCCTGCACTGCGCGTTGGCGTGGACATAATCGAGGTTGAGCGCGTGCGCCGTGCTGTAGCGCGGCACGGCGAGCGTTTTTACGCGCGTTTTTTCACTCCGCGTGAGCGCCAAATCTGTGCCGAGCAGCCGCTGCGCCTTGCGGCGCGCTTTGCCGCTAAGGAAGCAGCCGCCAAAGCGCTCGGCACAGGCATTGGCACTGTGCGCTGGGTAGACCTAGAGATTGACTGTGATGAGCGCGGCAGACCAATCCTGAGGTTGCATGGCGCAGCCGCTGAACTAGCTCAGCAGCTGTGCCTCACCACTTGGGAAGTCAGCCTGAGCCACACTGAGACGCACGCGATTGCTTTTGTCGTGGCGCTTGGCTAACGGACGCGCAAAATCTCGCCGCGCACGAACTTGCCCTGCTCGTAATACAAGCGCACACCTTCGCAGTGCCCAACTTCGCCGTTCCAATCGCTCAGATCAGCCTCTGGCAAGGCGCCGACCGCGCTCAGCTCGACAATTGCGCCGTGCGAAATGACCAGCACAGCTTCATCCTCGCGGACGCGCTCAACCAATTCGCGCAGCAGTGCCGCCTGCTCAGCGGCGTAGCGCGCTGCCGCGCCGCGGCGCCGAACGACTGCCATGTAGTCGGCAAACATCATGGGATGCTTCAGCTCGCGGTCAACTGCCTCTGGCATGTGCGCTAACTCCTCGCGCTGCTCATGCACGGCGTAGCCCATAGCGATAGCGGTCTCATAAGCGCGCGGCAAGGTGCTGGTCACTACAAGCGCAAAGTTGCCCATAGTCTCGCCGACGCGCCGTGCAAGGCTGACGCCGTCTTGGTTCAAATGCGGCGAAGGCTTGGTGCGGATGCTGTGACGGCGATGCTCAAGAATGCGCACAGCAGAATCATCCTTTCAGACACAGCGTAAGCGAACATTATAGCGCTTGCGGCAACTTTGGGCATACCTTTTCAGGTGCGTTGCCGCTAAAATGAAGATTGTGAGATGGAGTGAAGTGAAGCAAAGCAGATGACGACTTGGACACCTGACTTGATCGTGATCGGCGGCGGCTTGGCAGGCTGCGAGGCAGCTTTCCAAGCAGCAGAGCGCGGCTTGCGCGTGGCGCTGTATGAGATGCGTCCGCAGCGCACCACGCCTGCTCATCGCACGGATCAGTTGGCAGAGCTAGTCTGCAGCAACTCACTTGGCTCAAATCTGCCTGATCGGGCGCAAGGTCTGCTCAAGAACGAGTTGCGGATGCTCGGCTCGCTCTTGCTGCGCTGCGCCGATCAGGCAGCTGTGCCAGCCGGCAGCGCCTTAGCTGTGGATCGTCAGGTCTTCGCAGAGGCAGTTAGCGCAGCGATTGAAGGACATCCGCGCATTCGCCTGATCCGCGAGGAAGTGACGCACGTGCCTGAGCGTCCATGTGTGATTGCCTCTGGTCCGCTCACTTCAGAGGCGCTTTCCGCTGATATTGCGCGCTTGATCGGCGGCGACTCGCTCTACTTCTACGATGCAATTTCGCCGATTGTGGATGCAAGCACGATTGACATGAGCGTCGCTTTCCGCGCTAGCCGCTACGGACGCGGCGAGGATGAGGCGGGCGATTACATTAACTGTCCAATGACTCGTGAAGAATACGAGGCGTTTGTGGACGCCCTGCTGAGCGCTGAGACCTATCCGCTGCACGATTTTGAGCGCGAAGACCCGCGTTTCTTTGAGATGTGCCTGCCTATTGAGCAGCTCGCCAAGCGTGGACGCGACGCGCTCGCTTTCGGTCCGTTGCGTCCAGTTGGCTTGCGCGATCCGCGCACAGGCAAACGTCCATACGCTGTGGTGCAGCTGCGCCAAGATAACATTGCGGGCACGCTCTATAACATCGTCGGCTTTCAGACGAACCTGAAGTGGGGAGAACAGGAGCGCGTCTTCCGCATGATACCGGGCTTGGGCAACGCGGAGTTCCTGCGGCACGGTCAGATGCATCGCAACACATACATTAACGCGCCGCGTCTGCTGCAGCCGACGCTGCAATTCCGTCAACGTGCCGACTTATTCTTCGCAGGGCAGATCACAGGCGTGGAAGGCTATGTCGGCAATATCGGTACGGGCTGGTTAGCAGGCGTCAACGCAGCGCGCCTGCTCAAAGGCGAGCCGCTGTTAGTTCTGCCGAGAACGACCATGCTCGGCGCGCTGTGTTGGTATGTCACACATGCCGAGTCGGGCAATTTTGAGCCGATGAAGGCGAACTACGGCATCTTGCCGCCATTAGACAATCCGCCGCGCGGCAAGCGTGAGCGCGCTGTTGCCTACGGCGAACGCGCCTTGCGCGACCTTGCGGGGTACATAGCACAGGAGCAGGTGGCTCATGCTCAGCGATGAGGAACTGTTGGCACTTTGGCGCGGCGGTGAGTCAGATCGCGTCGAATTTAAGCGCAATGCAGGCGATGCTGACACAATCCGAAAGAACATCTGTGCGTTTGCGAACGATTTGTCTGACAGTCGGCAAGTTGGTGTCATTTTCATTGGCGTTGATGACGACGGCAGCTGCGCCAATATACAGGTCACTGATGAAATTCAGCAAAAATTGAGCCATATGCACGATGACGGCAAGATTTTGCCGCCACCATCGCTAGATGTACAGAAGCGCGTGTTGAACGGCTGTGAGGTGCTAGTTGTGATAGTGCAGCCTTCCTCAGCGCCGCCTGTGCGCTTTGACGGGCGCGTTTTCGTACGGATTGGCACGCGCACTGTGCAGGCTAATCCTGAGGATGAGCAGCGCCTTGTAGAAAAACGGCGGCATATCGCTAGTCGTCCCTTCGATTTATCGCCTGTGTATAGCGCTACGCTTGACGATCTTGACCTAGACTTTTTCAGGCACGAGTTTTTACCTGCTGCGGTAGCAGCGGATGTCATCAGGCACAATCAGCGCAGTCTGCACCAGCAACTTGCCGCACTTGGCTTGTTGAGCGCCGACGGGCTGCCAACAGTCGCAGGTTTACTGATATGCGGCGAACATCAGCGCGAGTTCATACCAGGTGCTTACGTCCAATTTGTGCGCTACGCAGGCGACCAGCTCACAGCACCTATTCAGGCGAGCCGTGAGATAAGCGGTAAAATTAGCGAGATAGCCCGTCGGCTTGATGAAATCCTACTTGCTAACATCCACGTTGCATCAGATATTAAGTCACAGCTATATGAACGACGCTCGCCTGACTATCCCATAGAGGCGCTCAGGCAATTGATGCTCAACGCACTCATGCATCGCACTTACGAAGGCACGAACACGCCTATACGGCTTTACTGGTTCGAGGACAGGGTCGAAATACTGAGTCCGGGCGGCTTGTACGGCATTGTCGCCAATGCAGGTATCGAAAGTGGCATGACGGATTACCGCAACCCAACCTTAGCCAGTGCGATGAAGCATCTGGGGCTAGTGCAGCGCTTTGGCGTCGGTATTCAGCTTGCCAAGCGAGCGCTGGCTGAAAATGGCAATCCGCCGCCTCAGTTTACTGTGAGTCCTGTCTCTGTCTTGGTGACAGTTAGGAGGCGCCCATGACTGTGCCAGTGATTGCCTTTTTCAACAACAAAGGCGGTGTCGGCAAGACATCACTTGTCTACCATCTGGCATGGATGTACGCCGATCAGGGTAAGCGCGTGCTGGCAGCCGATCTCGATCCGCAAGCCAACTTGACCGCCGTTTTCCTAGACGAGGAGCGTCTCTCTGAGCTGCTCTGGCGCGAGGTAGAGACCGAAGACCCGAAAACAATTTATGGCGCGATAAATCCGCTGCGGCGCGGCATTGGTGACGTTGCAGCGCCACACGTTGAGGAAGTCGACGAAAAAATCGGGCTGTTAGCAGGCGACCTGCAGCTCTCAATCTTTGAAGATAATCTAGCGACCGATTGGGCGAAATGTCTTGACCGTGATGAGCGCGCCTTTCGTGTGCAATCGGCATTTTGGCGCGTGATGCAGAGAGGCGCCGCTGAGTTTGAAGCTGCTTTCGTGCTTGTGGACTTAGGTCCGAATCTCGGCTCGATCAATCGCGCTGCGCTGATCGCCGCTGACTACGTCGTTGTGCCACTGGCGCCCGATCTGTTCTCACTGCAAGGCTTGCGCAACCTTGGTCCGCGCTTGCGGACGTGGCGCTCCGAATGGCGCGAGCGTCTGCTGCGTAACCCTGAGCCTGCTCTGCCCTTGCCTAGCGGCAGCATCGAGCCGATTGGCTACGTGGTGATGCAGCCGATCATGCGCCTAGATCGCCCGATTCGTGCCTACCAGTATTGGATCGAGCGCATTCCGAAGGATTATGCCAAGTACGTGCTGGATCAAGCGCAGCCGCCTGACTCGCTCCAAGATGATCCAAATCGCCTCGCCATTATCAAGCATTATCAGAGCCTTGTGCCGATGGCGCAAGAGGCGCGCAAACCAATGTTCAAGCTGAAACCTGCTGATGGCGCACTTGGCTCGCACATGCACGCCGTTCAAAGTGCCTACCGCGACTTCAAAACGCTCGCCGACCAAATTTATGCACGTCTACAGCTCGCGCCTGAGGTTGAGATGAAGGAATAGCCGATGACCGTTCGTGCAAAAGCGACCGCTGCTGACTTCGAGGCGCTGCTCGCCTTGCCAGAGAACGCAGAGAAGCGCCTTGAGCTGCTTGACGGAGAAATTATTGAGATGTCGCCTGCGAGTGAGCTGCCGACTGTGATTGCAGCTGAGATTGTCGCCTATCTGCGCGCTTTTGCCCGCCAGCACAGCTTGGGCATTGTGACAGGACCTGATGGCGGCTTCCAGCTTTCGCCAACGGATGTTTTAGCGCCTGATGCAGCCTTCATCGCTGCAGGCAGACTGAAAGGCTTGCGGCAG
>JANWYI010000001.1:92457-101193 GCA_025055255.1 Anaerolineae bacterium
AGTGAGCGCCGCGCCGATATTTGCCGCTCTGATCCGAGTGGCGAGAGCAATATGCGCGTCAAACAGCTAGAGCCGAGCGACGCGCTGGAGAGCGCGCTCTTGCCGAACTTCCGCTTGCCACTGGCTGAGCTGTTCAACGTCGGCTTGCCAATCCTCGATGAGTCTGCGGGTACCTAAGATGACTATGCACAGCGATGAGCAACCGCTTGTTCTAGTTACCGATGATAACGCGCAAGCGCGCGCTTTGCTCTGCCGTCTGCTGGAACGCGAAGGTTTTCGAGTTGCAGAGGCTGCGAACGGCAGCGAGGCACTGCACAAAGCCTGTGACCTCTTGCCTGATCTCGTGTTGATGGACATCCAAATGCCTGTGATGAACGGCTTCGAGGCGCTCCGTGCGCTGCGCGAGGAGCCGCGCACTGCGCGCATTCCAATCATCGTCGTAACAGCAGCCGCGCGCGATACAGTGGATGTGACTCGTGGCTTTGGCTTAGGTGCTGATGACTACATTGTCAAGCCGTTCAACTCAAGCGAACTAATTGCTCGCGCGCGTAGCAAAATCAAGGCGCGCCAACTGGAAGATACCCTACACCGCCGCAATGCACAGCTAGAAATTCTCACGCGCATTGGCTCACAGCTAGTGCGCGCGCTCGCTCTGCCTGAGCTTTCCGATTACTTGCTGAATGCGCTGTGCAGCCATTTGAAGGCAGATTCAGCTATCCTGATGCTGCTGAACGCCGAAGGTAAGCCTGATTTTTGGCGCGTGTGCGGTAAAACGCCGCAGCACACTGCAACTCTTGTACAGACGTGGATACCTATTTACCTGTCTGAGAGCGGCAGAGCTGCTCTAGTTGATGATACGCGCCAGCTCATGCCAGAGCTGAGCGCGCTTCTCGAAGCCGATGGCATTCGCTCAGGTGTTGCTGTGCCGCTAATGTACCAAGAGCGTTTCATCGGCGTGTTGGCGCTTGCCAGCTGCAATGTCCGTCAATTTTCAGGGGACGATCTGCGCCTGTTGGAGACAGTTGCCTCGCAGGCGGCGCTGGCTATTCACAACGCACAGCTCTATTGTGCGCTACAAGAGTATGCACATAACCTTGAAGCAACAGTTCAGGCGCGCACAGAGGCGCTCAAGAAAGCCGAACAGCAACTCATGCGCGCTGATAGACTAGCAGCGCTTGGCACTTTGGCGGCAGGGATTGCTCACGAGATCAACAATCCGTTGCAGCCGCTGCTTACTAATCTTGAGCTGATGCTTGAGGATGTTGATCAGGGACGTTCCGCTGACCGCGAAATGATCGAGTTCGCCATACGCGACGTTCAGCGCATTAGACGCATTGTCAGCAACCTGCTGGACTTTGCGCGTCCTGCGCGCTCTGCCCTTGCCTTGCTTCAGATCAATGACATTGCTCAGGAAGTGCTAACTTTGGCGCGTAAGCAACTGGAGCAAGCTCACATTCAGGTTGAACTGAGCCTTCGAGCGCGCCAACAGTGCAAAGGGAACGCCGATCAACTCAAGCAAGTCTTGCTCAACCTGGTCATCAACGCAATGGAAGCTATGCCGAACGGCGGTGAGCTGAGCGTCGCTACAGCTGACGTGCTTCATGGCGGACAGCCGCACATTAAGCTGACCATTTCTGACACTGGTGTCGGCATTCCGCCTGAGCGCCTTGATCAAATCTTCAATCCTTTCTTCAGCACTAAGCCTAATGGCACTGGTCTTGGCTTGGCAATTAGCCACAGCATCATCACGGCACATGGCGGACAAATTCAAGTAGAAAGTCAGCCCAGCCGAACCAGTTTCATCATTTTCTTGCCTGCTGCTGAAAGTGAGACTTAGTCGCCGTGCTGTGCTAAAAAGTCAGCGATGATCTCTGCCACAGCCTGATTGCCGAGCGCATTGAGATGGATGTCATCGCGGAAAAAAAGCTGCTGACCTTGCAAGGCGCGCTTAGTTAGCGCAGACGTCAAATCAAGGCAAGTCAGCTGTTGAGCGGCACAAAACGCCAACAGACGCAGGCGCGGCTCTGCCAATTGGTCTAGATAAGCGGCGCCGAGGTATGGCTCGGTCAGATGACGGTAGACTTCCTCTTTTGTCGGCATGAGAATGACGACAAATTTGCCGCCATTTGCCTCGACAAGGCTGCGCGTGCGCAGGATAGCCGCTTGTGAGAGCTGTTCGCCTTCGCGGTTGCGCGCTTGGCGCATGTCGAATGCCTCAGCAAGGTAGCGGCGACCAAAAGTGATGTCTATTTGTCCGTGGCTAGCACGGTATGGATCAACAAACAGCGTCATCTGTGGATCGTCGGTGCGCCTGAGCGCGTCGAGCAGCGCAAAGACGGCTGAGTATTGGCGCAGCCACGTCACTAGCGGCGACTCAGGCGCTGCAGGCGATGTCAGGATAGGTGGCGTCTGCGCTGTGCCATTTAGGACGGCTAAGCCATAGTCGTCGTTATAGTCATTGCCGAAGAATTGCCACAAGACCAAGCGCGGCTGCCGCAAGCCGAGCATCGGATTTGCCACAAAGCTGTAGTAACGCCGCGCGTGGCTCTCTGAGCCTGTGACAGGCTGACCTAAGTTGGCAATTGGCACGCCTATGCGCGCAGAGAGCAGGTTCACCCAGCAGTCCTGATCGTTCGTGAAGCAAAAAGTGTGCGAGTCACCTAGCGCCACAGCCTTCACATGCCCATCTTCAGGCGGCGGCGTGCGAAACCCAACGTGACCATTCCACCAAGCATATGTGCTGACGCGAAAGCGCACGCTCAAACTGCCAATCTGCTCAACATCGCGCACCTCAGGCGCCACAACTGTTTGAAAAGTGCTGTCCTCGCGCCAGAGCGGCAACGGCGCTAAGCGTGCCTCTGTGAACGGCGTCTGGTGGACGAAACGCAGCGCAATCTGCAGGCTGCTAGGTAGGTTGCTGTAGAGTAGGCGAACGCCGATTTCCAGCAAGAGCAGGGCAAAAATTATGCTAATGCTGACTACTGCCAGACGGCTGAGCAGCTTCACTCTTGCCTCACCTGCACGAGTCCGCTTTGACGTAGAAAATCGGCAATGATAGCTGCAACTAGCTGATTGCCTCGTGCATTGAAGTGGTAGTCATCTACAAAAATCAGCTGCTCGTCCACATGCTTTGCCAGTGCCTCGTGCAAATCGAGGCACAGCAGACCTTCCTGAGCGCAAAAGGCGCGCATCTCTTGGCGAACAGCAGCACGCAGCGCGAGTGCAGCATCAGGGTCGCTCACGGCTGCCTGTCTGAAAATGTGATAGTACAGCTCGACCATGTCAGGGAACAGTAGCAAGACAAACACGCCGCCTTCGCGCTCAACAGCAGCGCGCGTCTCAAGGATCGCTTGCTTGCCAAGTGCCATTCCTTTGGCAAGCCGTTCGTCATCCCAACTGCTTGCCCACTCAGGATTGACGCCAATGGTCACTTTACCATCACTGATTAGCACGAGCGCGTCTAGGTCTGAGGCAGGCATCTGCTGGCTAATAGGCGTCTTGCCAAAAGTCTGTATGAAGTGCTTGAGGAGCGAGTAGGTGACTGAATGATCGTGCAGCCAAGGTGTGATCGGGCGAGATGGCACAAAGTCTAGTCGGCTGCGATGCCGAACATCCTCTACTGGATCATTGAACAGGAACTGCCACAAGACGATCTTTGGCTTATAATACGGTCTGACAAGATTTGTGTAGATGTTTGCGTGGCTGATAGCACCTGTGCCGATAATGCCCAGATTTGCCACTGAATGCCCAAGCTGTTCCTCTAGCAGCGTTGTCCAGCACGCCTCGATGTCCGTGTAGCAAAAGGTCATAGAGTCGCCTAGCGCCACAATATCGAGCTGACCGTTTTCAGGTGGCGGCGTGCGAAAACCGATGCGCGGGTCGGCCTCCGTCCAACGATAAGTATTGATGGTGAAGCGCACGTTAGGCGTCAGCTCGAAGACGAGATTACGTATATCTGCTTTTGGATACAAATCGTAGTCTTCATCTTCACCGACGAGCCAGCGCGCCCACATACCGTCCAGTGGTGCAACAGGCGCATTGACATAGTCGGTCAGGCGCATTTTGCTGAAAGGCGTCACACGCACATGTCGAATAGCATAGGCGATATCCACAGGTAGGTAAGGGAAGAAAAGGCGCAACGCTACCTCAAGCGCAAGAATCGTTGTGAGAAAACTGCAAACTGCGATCATTAAGCGCAGGGCAATCTTGCGCACCTGTCCCGATTGACTTTTTCCCAACTCAATCTCCAGCTGGCACTGAGTTATCCTCTCTGAGGAAGACTGCTGCCGCCTATGCTGAGAAACGGCTGCTTGCCTCGTTGAAGCGCCCGTCGTCGGGATAAATCAGCGCCTGTTCGTGAGCGTTCTGGTGCAGCGCTTCACAAATACCATAACAAACAGATGGAACTTTGACCGTTCAGGCTGAACAAGTGGTGGGTCAAGCCTTGAAGACATGGTCAACTTTCTGTATTATTGTAAAATGCAGGTCTTGTTTGTCAAATACAGCGCTTCCGTGCGCCACTTGTGAGGCGTGCATGCGCTTGGAAGGCGTTTTATGAAGGTCATCCTAACCGAATACATCTACAAGCATGGCGTAGCAGGCGATGTGGTGGAAGTGGCAGATGGCTTCGCGCGCAACTGGCTGATTCCGCGCAAGCTGGCAGTGCCTGCCACAAAGGAGAACTTAGCCAAGCTAGAGTCGCTGCGCAAGCAGGCAGAGGCTAACCGAAGCCAGATTAACGAGCGGATTCGTGAGGCAGCCGCCAAGATTGACGGCATTGAGCTGGTCTTTGGCATGAAGGCAGGCAGCAACAACAAGCTCTACGGCTCGATCACGAGCCAGATGATCAAGGACGCGATCCTGAAGCAGACAGGCATTGACATCAACCGTCGGCGCATCAGTGAGCGTCCAATCCGCGAGCTAGGGCGCTACGAAGTACCGATTCGCATGGGTGAGATTTCGCCTGTAGTGAAAGTAATCGTAGTGCGCGAAGAAGAGCTGCAGGCATTCCTTGCTGCGCGTGAGGCAGAGCGCGCCGCTCAAAGTGCGCAAACTGTTCAAGAAGTCGAGCAGTAACTTGCCTTGCCCAAAGCCTCTGAGCTGCAGACACTAGGTGATGAGCTGCGCGCCGCGCGCGAGCAGCGCGACCTGAGTCTGCCTGAGGTTGAGCGTGCCATCAAAATCCGCGTGAAGTTCCTTGAGGCGCTGGAGCAGGGCAATGCAGACGCCTTGCCTTCGCCTGTGCAAGCACGCGGATTTTTGCGCAGCTACGCGCGTTTTTTGCAGCTCGACGGCGACGAATATGTAGCGCGCTGGGAAGACGCGCTCAGCGGCGGAAAACGACGGCGCGTGCGCCGCGCGCCGCAGACCGTCAGCGATCCGCGCCGCACCTCTCAAATTGTGCCTGCTTACAGACCGACACCTGAGCCGACGATACGACGCCGCTCGATTTTGGGCACGCTGATCATCTTGCTCATCCTAGGCGCCGTTAGCTCAGCGGCGATCATCAGCGCAGGCTTGATCAGCTCAGCGGAACAAAGCAACGTATCACCCGGCGCTATTCTAAGCCCTGCGCTGACTGATTTGCCGCCTGAGCCAACATTGACGCCCACGCCTTTCGTCTTACCCAGTCCGACGCCTTTACCTGCTCCAAATGCCGCTGCTAACAGCGAGAGCATGATCCAGATCACTGTCACAGCGCGCACGTGGCTGCGTGTCACAGTGGACGACGCTGTGGTCTACGAAGGCATGCCTGCGCCACAGACCGTCTTACAGTATCGCGGTAGACGCTTCGGAGTGCGCGCAGGCAATGCAATTGGCGTGCGCGTGGTGCTGAACGGCGTAGATTTGGGCATTCTCGGCGCGCGCGGTCAAATTGTTGAGCGGACTTTTCCCTAGCTTCAGGCTTTGACCACGATCAAGTCAGTTTGCGGCGTGCTGAGCCACTCTACGCCGCTTTCAGTCACCAGCACGTCTTCCTCAAGGCTGACCAAGCCGTAGTTCGGCACGTGAACGCCTAGCTCCAGAGTGAAGCAGTTGCCTGCCTCGACGACGCCGTAAGGCGTGTTGCCGTAGCGCTCCCAGCGCGGACCGAGCAGCGTTGCGCCGTCATGGACAGTGCGCCCAATGCCGTGTCCAACGGCGTGCTGGTACTCAGGATAGCCGCGCTCTAGGATGGTACGACGCGCTGCCTCATCAACACGCCAGCCTTCCACGCCGACCTTTAGCGTCGCTGCAGCCGCCTCAATAGCAGCGCGCACTGAGTCAAAGGCGTGGCGCACAGGTGCAGGAATCTCGCTCTCGCCTTGCGGCTGGATGTACCATACGCGCTGAATGTCTGAGATGTACTCATCCAAAACGATGCCCAGATCAATGCGCACCAACTCGCCTGCTTTGACAGCGTATTGGTCAGACGGCGCAACGTGACCAACAGGCGACTCGGCGCCGCAGGTGACTGTTGGGCAATGTCCAGCATCCCACGACGGCGCAACGCCGTGCCGACGCATTTCGGCGTGAATGAAATCGGCAATTTGCCGCTCGGTCATGCCGACCTTGAGCGTCGCGGTCACAGCGTCAATGATTTGCTCAGTCAGGCGCACAGCGGCGCGAATGCGCGCAATCTCAGTTGGCGTCTTGCGTCCGCGCAGCGCGTTGAGGACGCGCTCGGCTGAGATCAGCTCATAAGGCTTGCCTTGCAAGTAGCGTTGCAAGGTCAGGTACATGCCGTGCGAGAGTCCATCAGCAGCTGTGTCGCTCTCAGAGTAGTTTAGGGCAATCTGACGCGGCGCAAGGCGATCCAACACGCTGACCAGTGACGGCTGAATGCTCTGATCGTAGCTGATCACCTCGTCCCAGCAGCCCATGCGCTTGAAGTTCTCTGCCTCATAGCGCCCGACAATCACGACACGCTCGCCTTTCTGCGTCACAATCAGCGCCGTGTGCCATGTGACGTTGCTATCAGAGATCAGACGCAGCGCAGGATCGGCGTTGTGCTCGGTCTCACGGACGAAGGTCAGCCAACAGTCTACATCCTGTTCGCGCAGAATCTGCACGGCTTGGGCGAGTTTTTCGCGCTGAATGGTTGCATCGCGCATAGAAAGATGTCCTACTGTAAAGGGAATAGTCAACATGCTGATTATAGCGCGCTACCTAGACCAGAGGCTTCTGATCGCCGCCATTCGGCGCGCGCTGATCCTGCTTGAAAGTGATATTGCTAGGCGGCAAATCAGGCGTTTTGCCGCTTAACAGCTCTTCGATTGTCAGAATCTGCAGGCGCGCAAAATCACGCTGCCAGCCGCTTGAAAAATAGTAACCCGCGCCGAGCGCCTCTTGACGCATAGCGGCTGTTGGTGGCTCTAGCGTAATGAAAATGCCAATTTGTGCTTTTTCACGATCAAGCACGCCTTTCAGATCGCGGACATCGCTCGGCTTGACCGCGCCACTCTTCACCTGTACGATTGCCCGCTTCGGTTTTTCCGTTTCGTCGTCAATGAAGGCAATTACGCCGTCTATGCCGCGATCCGCGCCTTTCTTGCCTTTGCCGCTTGAGTCGCCACCAGCAGGTCGCGCCTCAACGAGCGAGAGTGCCCACCATTGAAACTGATAGCGATTTTCCCTAGCAAGCTGTCTCGCCGAACTGAGATCAACGGGCTGACCGATGATGCGGTAGCGAACGTCATCGCCAAAGCGATCTCGAAGACGCCATTTGTTCAGAGCGATGGCAAGATGTGTGATATCTATGCCGATCCACCGCCTGCCGAGTTGCTGTGCAGCAATAATGGCTGTGCCACAGCCACAAAATGGATCAAGTACTACATCTCCGACTCGACTGCTGGCAAGAATAATCCGCTCTAAAAGTTTTGTCGGCTTCTGAGTTGGGTAGCCCAATCGCTCAGCTGCTGATCCCATCAGAGGTGGAATATCTGTCCAGACATCTTGTAGCGGCTTGCCTTTCATCTGATCGAGGTAGCCTTTGTAGGAAGGTATGCCGTTTTTGGAGTAGACGAGCAAGCCTGCATCGTGCATAGCTTGCATCCGTTCGCGCGTGAATTTCCAAACGCGCACCACACCATTCCATTCATAGGTTAAGTTTGGGCGATTGCGGTTCGGATTGATGCACGATATCAGGCGATAGAGCCTACCGTCAGGTTCAACGTATTTGTAGAACTTTCGGATGTACTCAGGGCGATTGGGCGTGTATGCACCTTGCCATACAGCAGCGGCGCTTTTCCTGTAGAAGAAAATGACATCATGCGAGGCGCCATACTTCCTTGAAATGTTGCCATGCGGTAGCGAGCGCTGCCAGATGATTTCATTTACAAAATTCTCTGCGCCAAAAACTGCATCTAGCACGACTTTCAGGTAGTGACTAGCGACTGGATCGCAGTGTAGATACAGACTTCCTGTTGGCTTCAGCACGCGATGCAACTCGACGAGGCGCACTGCCATCATCACAAGGTAAGCCATCATCTGGTTGCGCCCAACTAAATCGTGCAACGCGCCAATCATACGACCGACAGCCTCTGGAATGCGTGGACTGGTCACCAGCTCACGGTAGGTAGCGTTCGCTGAAGTGTCCCAGTGCCATGTATCTTTAAATGCTACAACTTGCGCTTCTGACTCAGCGCCTGACTCTTCACGAAACAGAACGTTGTAGTCACGATTGCTGTTGAAAGGCGGATCGAGGTAGATCAGGTCTACGCTCTCATCAGGGATGTACTCGCGCAGAATTTGCAG
>JANWYI010000001.1:101293-105546 GCA_025055255.1 Anaerolineae bacterium
CTCTCATCAGGGATGTACTCGCGCAGAATTTGCAGGTTGTCGCCGTAGTACAGCGTATTTTCGAAGGTCTCGCTCATGCTCACCTCATGCCGCATTCGCTAAGACAAGTGTTCTTTAAGTTTCACTGATTTTGGGCTGGAAGTCAAGGCAAGGCACGCACAATGAAGTGTCCCTATGCATATGGACGCCGCTCGCTTTTGAGAAAAATGCGCCGTATGTGTGTATAATACTCACGTCCAGCACAAGATGATGGAAGCAATGACGCAGTCTGCACGCGATCCGAACGAAGAAGCGCGCTTTCTGGATTTGATTGCGCGCTGTCGGCAAGGTGACCAAGCAGCATACGAGGCGCTCTACAATGCTGTCGCAAGCGATATCTATCGGCTTGCCTACAGCCTTCTACTGCATCGGCAAGATAGTGAAGATGTGGTGCAAGAGGTCATGGTGTACGTTTTTCGGAGCTTGCACCACTTCAATCCTGAACGCGGCAGCTTTCGTACGTGGTTGTACACGATCACGGTCAGCCGCTGCCGCAATGCGCGCCGCCGCAAATGGTTGCCAACAGTGGCGCTCTCTGCCCTGCTGGGCATGAAAAATGAGCCGCGCGCGCCTGAGAGTCAATCGCCTGAGGTAGCAACGGCATGGCGGAATGCCTGTGAGTCGCTGGAACGCGCGTTGAGCAAGCTCTCGCCGCGCCTGCGCGAGGCAATCGCATTGCGCTATGGACAAGGCTTAACTTACCGTGAGATGGCAGAAGTGCTGGATTGTCCCCAGAAGACAGCGGAAAGTCGCGTCCGCTTGGCACATGAGGCGCTGCGCAACGTGCTGAACGAGATTGAGCTCGGTTTGCTTGAGGAATTTAGCGGCACCTAGTGTATTCAGGGAGAGGACGTTCTGAGAGGTAGGCGCTAGGGGTATGCGATGCAACGCAGTTCGCCATTGCTTGAATGCCTACATTGCTGGCGAGCTATCGCCTGCTCAGCGTTTGCAAGTCAGCAGACACCTTGCGAAATGCGAAGCCTGTCGTGCTACTTTTCACCTTGAGTTAGCAACTGTGCGTCGGTTAGAAGCCGAGTTCCATGCTTTCGGTCGTCCGAGTGCTGCGCAATTAACATGCATTTGGCGCCGCGTGAGAGCGCAAACACATCGAACTCCTTCGCGCTACACTGATCCACGTCCTGCAGGCGCTCTGCTCACGCTGACAGTGGTGCTAGTGTGCGCAGCTTTCCTGTTTCGCGGCTCAGCAGTAGTCGCAGCGCCTTTGCCGCCTTTGCCAGCTGTGGTGCGCGCTACTGCCACGCCGCTTTTTACCGAGACACCTGATCTGATGAACAATCCCGCAGTTCAACCAACTGCCTCTTTCACGGCTGTGTTGGCGCAAGCGCCTTCAGCAGCGCCTGCGCCTATCGCTCGCAAGCCCTGATCTTAAGGCACACTGGTTTTGAGGACACCCTATGGCGACACTTGACCACGCGCCGCTTCACAAGCAGCCTGAAAAAAGCGCTGAGACACACTACACGGCTGCTGAGCTGCTCAACAGCGTCCTTGCGCGCGTCTACACGCTCAACTGGGAGCTAATTTTCTACATCGCTGTCTTTGTCATCGCTGTGTTCACGCGCTTCGTAAACCTTGGCGACCGCGTGATGAGCCATGATGAAAGCCTGCATACCAAGTACAGTCACGACCTGTACAAGCAGGGCATTTTTCAGCACACGCCGCTCATGCACGGACCTGTGCTGTTTCACGCCACAGCGCTTGCCTACTTCCTGTTCGGCGATAGCGACTTCAGCGCACGGCTCTACCCTGCTATTCTCGGCGTAATCATGGTGCTGATGCCCAAGCTGCTCTTTGAGCGCTGGCTGGGCAAATTCGGCGCAATGGCGGCGTCTGTGCTGATTTTAATCAGCCCGATGCTGCTCTTCCATCATCGCTACATCCGCGAGGACACGCCAGCGATTTTCTTCACCATGCTGATGGCATACGCTGTTTTCGCCTACCTTGACGGCGTCCAGCCGCGCCAGCCGAAGTTTTTAGTGCTACTAGCGGTCGCTACACTGCTCAATCTCGGCTCTAAAGAAACTGCCTTCATGTACATCCTAATTTTCGCGGCATTTCTTGGGCTGTTCCTGCTGATCCAGCTGTTGCAGAGTTGGCGGCGCGGCGATCACTCGCCTGCAGTCATCTGGACAGTGCTTGGTGTGGCGATTGTGCCATTGGCAGGCGCTGCGGCGACGCTTCTGCTCAGCCGACTCAACTTAGGCGGCGACCAAACGCCCGAAGCAGCGTCGAGCGCGCTTGCCAGTGGTATCGTGCAAGACATTGGCTTGTTGCTCGTGATTGTCGCGCTAGGCGTGCCATTAGCGCTGATCATCGCGCTAGGCGCAGCTTTTGTGTGCTTTGTAGCTTACAAGTTGTTCGGCGCGCTCATTATGGCGCTCGTGAACAGCCTTGCCGTGCGCGGACGCTCGCTCTACATGCTCGTCTTGACGGGCGTTTTGATCGGCACAGTAGCTGCACTGGTCATGACCAATGTGCTCAGCATCATTCCGCCAGAGTCAATTCGAACGGCGCAAGCCGAATGGTCAGCCTATGAGCAAGCAGGGCGCGTCGGCGCTGTGCCGTTTTCGCCTGATCCGAATGTCCTGCTCGGACGTTTGTTCCTGTGGAGCGGCACACTGGTGCTAATTCTACTGCTATGTGTGTTGTTGACCGCAGCGAGGCATTTCAACGCCTCTGTCAACGGCGTTCAACAGCGACTGCCGATTCAGGAAATTGCAGTAATAGCGATCATCGCCGCTGCTGTCTTCTTTGTGCTGATCTTCCTTGAAGAACGCAGCCGCCTTGTGGAAAACGTCAGCTCGGAGGTGCGCAAAGCGCCGACCAGCTTTAACAACTACTGGATTTTCGGCTCGTGGGTGATCGGCGTCTTGGCGACGCTCGGCATTGTTTTCCTACGGCTGCGCACGACGTTCTGGCAGGAAATGCGCCGCTATCCTGCCTTTGACCTGATCATCCTGCTCGGCTCTTTAGTGCTGCCTTGGTCAGCTGCCTTGCCGATCTTCCTCGCCGGCTATCCGCTCGACAGCAGTTTCTACGCGCCGCGCGAGATCAACGCCATGATTTTAGGCGTGATACCGTTCGTCATGGTCTCAGTTGCGGCAGGTCTAGCATGGCGACCGAACATCTGGCTGATCTGCACAGCGGCGTTCTACGGCGTCTTTGCCTTTTTCTTCACTACAATGTTCACCAATCCGCAGGGCGTAGCGACAGGCATTGTCGGCTCGTTAGGCTACTGGCTGGCACAGCAAGGCGTTCGGCGTGGCAGTCAGCCGCAGTATTACTACATGCTGATCCAGTTGCCGCTCTACGAGTACTTGGTGACCATTGGCACAATGTTCGCAGGCGTGTTGGGACTTTCACAGTACTGGAAGTTCCGCGCTGAGCGCTACGCTGCGGTTGAGGCGAGCAAGGCAAACCAGAGCAAGCCTGAGAGCGTTGACCTGGATGCGTATGTCCAGTCAGAGTTTGCCGAGACGCACCATGACCAAGCAATGACGACGCAAGCGCTGAGCGAGACAGAGACTCACAACTCTAACTTGCCTGCTGAAGATCAAGTTGCCGATGAAAAGCCAAAATATCCCTCAAAGCATCCCATTCCAGAGCCAGAGCTACTCACGCGCCCGCTCTTCAACGTCTTTGTCGGCTTTTGGGGCGTGATGATCCTGTACGCGCTGACCTTGGCAGGCGAGAAAATGCCATGGTTGACAACACACATCGCCTTGCCGTTTGCGCTCTCAGCCGGCTGGTATCTTGGCACTGTGCTGGAGAAAGTGGATTGGCGAGCTTTCTGGCGACGCAGTTGGTCGCTGATCTTCCTTGTGCCGTTAGCGATCTTCGGCGCTGCTAACATCATCATTGTGGCACAACGCGGCTTAGGCGGCTTGACTCGTGAGCAACAGCTACAGACGTTCAACTGGCTTGGCGTCCTGATCTTCACAGGCATTGTGCTGTACGCGATTTGGCGCGTGCTGCGCTCAGTTGGTGTGCAACAGGCTGTGCGCGTCGGCGTGCTGAGCTTCTTTGCGCTGCTCGCCGTCTTGACCGCACGCCATGCATGGATGGCTGCTTACATCAACTACGACCTAGCGACTGAGTTCATGGTCTATGCGCACGCGGCACCTGCTAACAAGATAGTCATTAACTATCTTGAGGAGATCAGTCGCCGCATTACAGACGGCATGAGCATCCGCGTG
>JANWYI010000001.1:105645-116597 GCA_025055255.1 Anaerolineae bacterium
CAATATGTGGCGCTGATGGTCGGCTTGAACAACAGCAACAAAATTGCTGCGCAAGTGGGCGACAAATTCTACCGCTTCGAGATGATTCGACTGTGGTGGCCCATGCAGGAGTACTTCAACCTGAACTTGCAGCGCGTAGATAACGCTTTCTCCGACCCTGAAATGACTCGCGCTTTATGGGATATCTGGTGGAACCGCGACTACACCACATACACACGCGCCTATCAACGCATGACAGGCAATACAGGCACATCGTTTACGGTTGACCGCTGGCCGGTCTCGGATCGCTTGGTCTTTTATGTGCGCAAAGACGTGGCGGCACAAATTTGGGACTTCAGCGTCGGCACGGCGTCTGTGAGCGGCTTGCCTGTTGATCCGTTTGCTGAGTTGCGCTGCGATACCTGTGCCGCTGAACTGGTCCTGCCAACGGAGCCGGCGCTTAACGGCGCGCGCGGCTTAGCTGTAGACTCAAACGGCAACCTCTACGCTGTGGATACGCGCAACGGGCGCGTGATGGTCTATGACGCTGAGGGACGCTTCCAGCGCACTTTTGGGACACCTAATCCGAGCAATGATCCGAATGTCATTGGCGAGCTGGGCACGCTGCGCGAGCCATGGGGCATCGCTGTTGATCGAGACGGCACGATTTTTGTGGCAGACACATGGCATCATCGCGTGCAGGTCTTCGCTAATGACGGCACGCCGTTGCGCGCTTGGGGCTTTTTTGAGCAGGCATTTCCAGAGATAGCAGGCAGTCCTGTGGGCTTTTACGGACCGCGCGACATCAAAGTGGACTCGACAGGGCGTATCTTCGTAGCGGATACAGGCAACAAGCGCGTGCGCGTCTACGACCGAGAAGGAAATTGGCGCTATGACATCGGGCGGCGCGGCACAGAGGCAGGCGCGCTCTTTGAACCAGTCGGCTTGGCAATCAATGAGCGCACTAATGAGCTGTTCATCGCCAGCACATGGAACAAGCGTATAGATGTCTTCACATTGGAAGGGCAGTATCTGCGCTCGTGGGACGTGCCGGGCTGGTATGGAACGTCGCCAAGCCAAGATAGCGGCAACCGTCCGTACTTAGCGCTCGATCCCTCAGGACGCTACTTGTTCGTGACCGATCCTGATGTCGGGCGTGTCTTAGTTTATGACACGCAAGGTAATCCTGTGCTTGCTTTTGGCAGGCTAGGCAGTGCGCCGTATGTGCAGCTGAATCAGTTCGGCGTGCTCGGCGGTATCGTTTTTGATGCACAAGGTCGGCTGTTCTTGAGCGATGTCAGCGGCGCGCGTCTGCTGCGCTTTGCGCCAAATGCTTTCCCCAATCTACAGCTCGGCGCGGAAGCGTCTCAGCCGCGTGACTCCGAGAGCTCGACTTTGCCTTCGACCAAAGAAGATGTGATCGAGCCGACGCCGCGCGATTTTTAGGCACACTTTTGGCTGAAAATGATAGAGCGGCACGCTGCAAGGACGTGCCGCTCTATTGTTTTGCGTCTTCGCGCTCTCAGGCAAGATAGTCTCTGAGTGTGTGTGCCAAGCGCGGATGCCGCAAGCGACGCAGAGCTTCTTTCTCTAGTTGGCGGATGCGCTCACGGCTCAAACCGAACTTGTTGGCGATCTCTTCAAGAGTATGTGGATCGCCACCGCCTAAGCCAAAGCGCAGGCGCAAGATATGGCTCTGGCGTGGTGTCAGCTCACTTAACACTTCCTCAATGGTCTCTTGGAGCAAGTGCTGCGTGGCTGACTCGACCGGGCTAGGCGTATCCTGATCCTCGATGAAGTCGCCGAACTCGCTATCGCCGTCATCACCAACAGGACGCTCTAGGGCGATAGCGTGCTGGCTTGCATCCATCATGCCGCGCACGTTTTCAGCAGGGATGTCCATCTCAGCGGCAATTTCCTCAGGCGTCGGTCGCCTGCCAAGTGCCTGTTCAAGGGCTTGCGCAGTGCGATACATCTGGCGAATGCGCTCGGTCATGTGCAACGGAATGCGAATGGTGCGCGTTTTCTGCGCCAGAGCGCGCGTGATCGCCTGTCTGATCCACCATGTGGCATAGGTGCTGAAGCGGTTGCCGCGCTGATAGTCATATTTATCTACAGCGCGCATTAGCCCAACGTTGCCCTCTTGGATTAGATCAGGGAATGGCAAGCCTTGTCCCATATAGCGTTTGGCGATACTGACCACGAGGCGCGTGTTAGCACGTCCAAGATGCTCACGGGCAGCTTGTCCGTCGCGGACGAGCAACTCAAGCTGAAGACGCTCCTCTGCGCTGAGACAAGTAGCATTTTCCAGCTTTTGAGCGGCTTCTTTGCCACGCTCAATCCGTTTAGCAAGTTCAACTTCTTCTTGGGCAGTCAAGAGAGGCTCTTGCGCCATTTGGCGGAAGTATAAACCTACAGGATCATCAGCGGAGACGGCGTTGATATCGCCGATTTCTTGTACCTCTTCGCTCTCGGCGTCATACTCATCATCTAGCTCATCCGTCTCATCGCGCTGCAGGTCTTCATGGCGCAGCTCGATACCAAGCTCATCCAACTCGTCCAAGACCGATTCTAAGGTATGTGTTTCGTCTCCTTCGTCTTCTAACAGCTCAAGAACATCGTCGAAGGTCACATAACCACGCCTATCGGCTCGGTTCAAGAGTTCTTGTATCACCTTGCGTTTGCCTCCTCTGTACGTCTCCAAAGCGCTTTAGAAACTTGCATCATGCTTTTGCCCAAGCACATACACTCAGGCGTGCTGACACCTCGCCTCGCCATAGATAGCAAAACCGACAAGCATTTACACGCATGTTTCACTGATGGGTATCCAAGTAGCGGAGTGTGTGAGACACTGCTCATGAGATTTTGTGCCGCTTGCCTATGCGGAAACTATGGCTCAGCGCATTCTGATTCAGTGTCAACGACTATGCTTAGGGTAGTGCTTTTTTAAGAGCCTGTCAAGCCCTAGAATACTTTTAGTGCATTTAGCGCATACGCGACTGTACATAACACTCTGTGTACCTCGCTCACCAGAAGTTCAGGAACGAATTGAGCTGTCTATTCGTACACTGTATTGTGGAAATATTCTCAGTGAAGCGAGGTACAGATGTCCCGACTGACCAGACTTTTGTCCGCGATCACGCTGATCGCCTTGTTCGCCACCAGTTTCTCCGCGCCTGTAGCACTTTCTGCCCACAGCACACCAGCTCACACAGCCCACCTCGCTCAAGCCGACATTGAGAGTCTGGCTGCTCTAATGCCTGCGGACTCAGCTGTCTTCTTTGCGCTGCGCACTGATGACGGCTACATCGAACTGCTTGACAGCATCCTGCAAAAGGCTCTGGATAGGCTGCCACAGACGCCGCGTTTTAGCCTGAAACAGCTCCTTGACAGGATAGTGGCGCCGCTTGGCGGCAATTTCCAGACCACTATCCGCTCATGGCTAGGCGACAACGCTGCTTTTGCCTTTGGTTCACTGGACAAGCTACTAGACACTAATCCGCGTAATAACCTTGAGACCGAAGTTCTATTTGCAGTCCAGATCACTGATCGCGCTAGATTCGAGGCGCTTTTTGAGCGCCTTGCCCTGCCAGGCGGCTACGCCAAGAATAGCACGCCTGACTTCACAGATTACACAGATGTCGTTCAGCCAGCCTTCCTGCTGCGCGTGACCAAGAATTTGCTGCTGCTCGGCACAAGAGCAGGTGTACAGAGTGTGCAAAATCGCGCTGCCAAGCTGAACACCAACTCAGAGTTCCAGAAGATAATTGGTGCACTGCCCGCTGATGGTTACAACATCCTTGCTTACTTCAATTTGAGCAGCGTGTTCACACAGTCAGCTATTGAGCTATTGCCGCCTACTCAGCGCAACCTGATCGCACAGGGATTTGTGCGCTTTGCGATTGGCGCTACTATTCTTGATGGACGCTCGTTAGTGCTAGACTTTGTTGCGCCTGATTCTAGCAGCGTGCTAGGGATTGACCTGAACAAGCCAACTGATCCTGCTTTTGCGCGCTTCATGCCTGCTAACACTGTTTTCTCATTTCAAATACGCGACCTGAAGAGCTTCTATGAAGCAATCTTGGCTGCGCTGCGCGCCAGCCTCGAAGCACAAGGTGGCACTGCGCTCAGAGACCTTGAGCGCGGCTTGGAGCAGTTGGAGAGTACGTTGCGCATATTGCTCAGGCTCGACCTGAACGAGGATATCCTGAGCTGGATGACAGGCAACGTCGCGCTGTTCATCGCTTACACGCCGCAAGAGCCTTCACTGTTAGAGGCACTGCGCGATCTCGAAAATCAAGTGGCGTTTGTCGGCTTGGATTTCGGCTTAATCGTTGAGGCGACCGATCCCAGCAAAGCCGCAAACCTTGTCGCAGAGCTGGGCAATGCGCTCAAAGCTGCGTTGCGCAACCAGCCAGACGTGACCGTGACCCAAGAAGAGCGGCGTGTCACTGTTGCTCTGAAGCCGCGCGACCTGACTACACCTATCGAGATCGTCATCAGTGCTAACGACGCAGTTTTCTACATTGCCACAGGCGCAGCAGCGGCGCACATCGAGAGCGGCGAGGAAGGTCTGTCAGCAGCAGCAGGCTACCGCGAGGCAGCACAGTACCTGTTGCCTGAGAGCGCTCAAATTTGGTACATGGGCAGCGACGCTATCAACTTGATAGGCGAGTTAGTCGCGCTCCAAGAGAGCTCAACCTTCAGTTTCGGCGGCAGAGAGGAGACTTTTAAGCGCGTGCGCCGCGCTTGGGCAGACTTGGCGTCGTTGATCAGCAGCAGCTCGATAAGCACAGCTATCAAAGACGGTTTCCAAGTCACTCGCGCTGTCCTGAGCGTGGTCGAGTAGCTCTGACTGTTCGTCGCTGGGCAGGTGCAAACACACCTGCCCACTAGCTCCACAGGTGACCAAAATGCGGTATCTGTTCGTTATTGTGACTATTCTTTTGGCAATGTTTACGCCTCAGCTGCTCCATGCACAAGAACGTCTCACTGCGATTGTCACTGAGTCCGAGATCAATACATCGCCGCTGCTTGTGCGCGCTCGTAGCCGAATTCCTAGCTTTGCTGTGGACTTGCAAGCCGATCAAGCCGTTACTGAGACGACTCTCAACATCAGTGGACGCCAATTCTCTATAGTGAGCATCTGGACGCTCAGCATTGATGCTCAAGGGCAACTTAGCTGGACAGCTGAGAGCAGCGCGATAAACACGCTACAGATTGACTCATCGCGTCTGGACACGCTCAATTTGATAGTACGACGTCTGCTTGAGGATATCATTGCTGACTGCGTCTACAGGCAAGTGAAGATTGAATATCGCGCGCATCGCCTTGAGCGTGTACGCCTCACTGAAAACGACTTGGCGCTTTCCATTGTGCGTGACCGTTAGCTGCTCCCTGATTTATGGAGGTTTGCCAGATGAGCCGTTTGCCGCGCTTGCTGAGCGCCTGCGTCCTGCTGACTGCGCTACTTGCCTTCGCTGTGCCAGTTGATGCGCAGAGCAGCGCTACCTACACCATCACTGAACAAGACATCAACGCTTACCGCTTGCCGTCTTCCATTCGTCGCTTTGTCAGCAATGTCAGTGTTGACCTGCAGCCTGATCAAGCTGTAGTGACCGCTAGGATCACCTACGGTCGCCTGACCGTGAACACAGCCTCGGTTTGGCAACCTGTTATAAGCAATGGACGCTTGTCATGGCGCGCTGTTAGCGCAACGGTAGATGGCGTGCCGTTGAGCGCTGAGCAACTGGCTACCTTGAACAACACAGCCCGACGCGCCATTGAAGACGCTGTCCGCCGCTATTTGGATAGCCGCATTCGCAGGAGCTACCGCGTCGAGAGCGTGCAGATCACGGATAGCGAAGTGATCGTGACCGTCACTTTTAACCGCTAGACGTTGTAGTCCAAGCCGCTCAGTCCTGACTGAGCCTTGTGCTATAATTGGCGTATCCCGAAAGTGCGCCACGTGAGGAGTCTCAGCGAGTGTCTGACCAAGCGCTGTACCTGAAGTGGCGTCCGCGCGGCTTTGACGAGGTGATCGGTCAAACGCATATCACGCGGACGCTGCGCAACGCCGTTGTGCAAGATCGCTTGCGGCACGCCTACTTGTTCAACGGTCCACGCGGCACAGGCAAGACGACTATGGCGCGCATTTTGGCGAAAGCGGTCAACTGCCTACATCCTGACCGTCAAGCGCGTCCTTGCAACGAATGCCGAAATTGCGTAGCTATTAACGAGGGGCGTTTTCTCGATCTGATCGAAATTGACGCCGCCAGCAACAACGGCGTGGATGACGTGCGCGATCTGCGCGAGAAAGTTGCCTTTGCGCCTGCCGAAGGACGCTACAAGGTCTACATTGTGGACGAAGTCCATCGCTTTTCTGGCGCTGCTTTTGATGCGCTGCTCAAGACTTTAGAAGAGCCGCCGCCGCATGTCATCTTTGTCTTGGCGACCACTGAGCTCGATAAAGTGCCGCCGACTATCCGCAGCCGCTCGCTCACCTTTGAGTTTCGGCGCGTCTCGCTCAACGACGTAGTGGAACGTCTTGCCAAGATCGCTGCAGCCGAAGGTGTCCAGATTGATCGTGCCGCGCTAGAGCTAGTTGCGCAACAAGGCACAGGCAGTGTCCGCGATAGCATCAGCTTGCTCGACCAGCTGATTGCAGCGCCAAGTGAGCGCATCACACTAGAAATGGCAGAGCAAATGCTTGGCACGGCGAACAGCCGCTTGGTCAGCAGACTGGCACAGGCGATCTTAGACAGTGATCCGACTGATGGTCTAGACGTGATTGCCACTGCCATTGCCGAAGGCGCCGATCCGTCGCAGTTCGGACGCCAAATCGTGGAATACTTGCGGCAACTGTTGCTCACGCACGTCGGCGGCGCGCACCTGGTCGAGACGAGCGAGGAGCGGCGCGCTGTGCTGAAGCAGCAAGCTGCGAAAGCCAGTCGTGAGTTGCTCCTGCGCGCCATCCGCGCCTTTAACAACGCGCTGAGCGAAGTGCGCAGCGGCTGGCAACCGCAGCTGCCTCTGGAGCTTGCACTTATAGAGAGCACGCGTCCATTGCCTGCTGAGAGCGCACCTGCAGCGTCGGCACCTGCTGCTGTGCCGCGCCCTGCCAAGCCAATTCCACAGCCACCAAGCACGCCTGACTCTGAAGATGAAGAGCCAGCTGCTGTGCCTGTTGCAACGCCGCAACCGTCGGCTGCTATTACCTTGACAAAGGTCTTAGCTGTGTGGAAGAACGTTGTGGCGCGCGTCCGTCAAGAGTCGTTGCCACTAGGTGCGCTCTTGGAAAAGGCAGGCGCTGAGCCGTATCGCGTCAAGGAGAGGCAGGTGACCATCGCTGTGAAAGAGGCGTGGGCGAAAAAGAACATGGACGGCGATCCTGCTAAACAGCAAATATTGACCAAAGCGCTCAGTAATGCGCTCGGCACGCCTGTGAGCGTCAAGGTCATCGTCTCGGACGGCGCGAGCAGCACTGAGCATGATATAATGTTAGATGACCCGATTCTGGAAGACCAGATTAAGACAGGCGCAATCGCTGTTGAGGAGACCGAAGGAGATTGACGAAACATGGCAAAGCGACGTGGCAGTGGCGGCTTCGGCGGACCGAGCATGGGCGCAAATCCGAATGCGATGCTGAAGCAGCTGCAGAAGATGCAGGAAGACATGATCAAAGCGCAAGAGGCGCTCGCCGAAGAGCTGCTGGAAGTACAATCTGCTGGCGGCGCAATCACAATCGTCATCAGCGGACATCAGCGCGTCAAGTCTATCACTATTAAACCTGAGCTGCTCGACACAAGCGATCCTGAGTGGCTGAACGACCTGCAAGACTTGCTAGTGGTTGCCGTCAACCAGGCAATTGAACAGAGTCAGCAACGTGCTGCCGAGCGCATGGAGGCAGTCAGTGGCGGCATGAGCGGCATGTTGAGCAGCGGTTTGAGCGGCTTGTTAGGCGGCTGAGCTACACACACATGAGCAAGGCGATTCCTGCCTCTGTCACGCGCTTGATCGAGGCATTTGCGCAATTGCCGGGCGTAGGCAATAAGACTGCCTCACGCCTGACCTACTTTTTGTTGCGTGCGCCTGCGCAGCTCTCAGAAAATCTGGCGCAAGCTATTGCTGAGCTGAAAAGCAAGACGCGCCTTTGCTCAATTTGCTTCAACATCACAGAAGAAGAGCCGTGCGCCATTTGCGCCGATCCACAGCGCGACGCCAGTCAAATCATGGTTGTGGAAGAGCCGCTCGACGTGCTGGCAATTGAGCGCACAGGCAGTTACAACGGACGTTATCACGTGCTGCACGGCGTGATCTCGCCGCGCGATGGCATCGGACCTGATCAACTGAAAATTCGTGAGCTGATCAAGCGCGTGCAGGCAGGCAGTGTCACAGAGCTGATTCTCGGCACTAATCCCGGCTTAGAAGGCGACGCAACGGCGATGTACATCAAGAGTGAACTAGACGCCGCTGGTCTACATCCGCGCTTGACGCGCCTTGCGCGCGGCTTGCCTAGCGGCGCCGACCTCGAATATGCCGACGCCGCCACACTCACGCGCGCCTTGCAAGGACGACAGTCCTTGTAGCGTCACGGTGTTTGTCCAAGCACCTGCGCTACCGAAGGGACTACGTTCGTGCGGCGCGCCTCGCGTCCTTCGCCGTCAAAGATGATGAAAGTTGGTGTGGTCTCGCCTTTGTAGCGCGTCCAGAGCGCGGCGCCGACTTCCGTGTGAATGCTCAGACGCAGCACAGCGGCGCGCTCACCAAGCGCCTGCTGGAGCGCCTCAACAGCGCTGCTCTGCGCCATGCAGCCCAAGCAGTATTCTGAGTAAAGCTCAAGCACAACAGGTGTACCTCTGCCCAAGCGCGCCTCAACATCTGAGAGCGTCCTGACTTCAGGCGTGTCAGTTGGACGTGCTGCAAACCAGAAAGCGCCCAGAGCGATCAGAAGGACAAGCCAGCCACCAATGCGCATCGCTGCAGGTATCTTACGCGCGTTCCAGAGCAGAGCACCTGCCACGATCAGCACTGTGGCTGACATTACAATGTACGAGAACTGATTGAAAAACGACATGTCGCCTCACAAAGACTCGATTGGCACCTCTTCATACGGCTGACCGAGTCGCGCGCGCTCTGCCTCAATGATCGCCGTCTCCTCAGCAGGCGTTGCACCGAGTTTTCTGAAGAGCGGCGCAGGCTCGCGCAGCGGCTGACCAGCTGGCAGTTGGCTCGGTTGCCAGCGACCGATTGCCTGTGTGCTATCATAGACTAGCGCGGCGTGCATCCGCTCAGATTCAGCATACTCACGGATGCTCAACGTGCCGAACAGTTGCCCGTCATAGCCTAAGTATTCGTGCAAGCGCTGCGCGCTGAACGGCAGGAACGGCGCCAGCAGGATTTTCAGGTTGTCAATCACACGCAACACTGTGTAGACGGCTGTTGCTGCGTCTTGACGGTCTTCTTTGACCTGCTTCCATGGCGCGCGCCGATCTAGGTAAGCATTTGCCTCGCGCACGACCGCCATTGCCTCGCTGAGCGCGGCGCGCAGCTTGACTGCCTCAATCAGTTCGCCGACGCGCTCAAAAGCCGACTCTGAGAGCGCCAAGATCGCCTGATCGTCCTCAGTCAAGGCGCTCGGCTGCGGCACGGCGTTCTCGAAGTGCTTGCGCGCGAAGCTCAGCATGCGATGGACTAAATTGCCCCACGCTGCCACCAATTCGTTGTTGTTGCGCGCCACGAAATCTGCCCAGCTCCAATCGGTATCTTTGCTCTCTGGCATGGTAGCGGCAATGGCGTAACGAATTGCGTCGGGATCGTAGCGCGTCAAGATGTCAGGCATCCAGACTGCCCAGTTGCGGCTCTTGCTGAATTTTTGCCCTTCGATGTTCATGAACTCGTTAGCAGGCACGTCGTAGGGCAAGTTGATCGGCGTCGAGTCGCCCTCTGCAGCGTAGAGTCCGTTGATTCCGAGCAGCTCAGCCGGCCAGATGATGGTATGAAACTCGATGTTATCCTTGCCCATGAAATAGAAGCTCTTGGCGCTTGGATTGTACCACCACTTGCGCCACGCCTCTGGCTGACTCGTGTTATGTGCCCACTCAATGCTGGCTGTGAAGTAGCCCATGACCGCCTCAAACCAGACGTACATGCACTTGCTCTCATAGCCCTCGACTGGCACAGGAATGCCCCAGTCAATATCGCGCGTGATCGGACGCCCAACTAAGTCCGCGACTTTGTTGCGCGAAAGCGTCAGCACGTTTGGACGCCAATGTTCCTTGCCTTCGGCGAGATAAGCTGTGAGCTGCGGGATGAAAGCGGCAAGATTGAAGAAAAAATGCTCGGTCTCGCGCACCACAGGCGTGCTGCCGTCGGTCTTGCTGCGCGGATTGATCAGCTCTAGCGCGTCCAGCAGGCTGCCGCAGCTATCGCACTGGTCGCCGCGTGCATTCGGATAGCCGCATTTAGGACAGGTGCCTTCCACGAAACGATCAGGCAGGAAGCGCTTTTCAGTCTCGCTGTAAAGCTGGCGCTGCGTCTGGCGGTAGAGGTAGCCGCGCTCATGCAATGTACGGAAGATATCCTGCGCAATGCGATGATGATTTTCAGTATCAGTATGTGTGAATAGGTCGTAGCTGATGCCACATGCCTTGAGTGTGTGCAAGAAGCGCATGTGATAGTGTTCAAAAAGCGCACGCGCCGTCATGCCGCGCTTATCTGCCTCGATCAGGATCGGCGTGCCGTGCGAATCCGAGCCGCTGACCATCAGCACATGGTTGCCTTTCAGCCGATGGTAGCGCGCAAAGATATCGGCAGGGATGTAGGCGCCTGCCATGTGTCCGACGTGCAGGTCGCCATTAGCGTAGGGCCAAGCCACTGAGACGTGAATGTATTCAGGCACAGTCTGTGTTCCTTTCCAGCTCAAGCAGGTGCCACAGCGCTCAAGAAAATAGCAACCGCCGAGGCGCAGCGGT
>JANWYI010000001.1:116914-130747 GCA_025055255.1 Anaerolineae bacterium
TGCGCAGTTACTTGCGCAATAGCGGCTTTGAGGTGTGGACGTACGATGAACTGAGTTATGAGGGCAGCCGAGAGAGCGTCGTTGAGAGAGCTATACGTGAGGTGTGGGCAGTGATAGCGTTCGCCGTTGATTACGAATGTTGCACAGAGGAAGTCTACTACGAGGCTGACCTTGCACTCCGCTTAGAGAAACAAGTGTACCTAATTGGACGTTCTGACTACAGCTCAGATTCTGGAGCACTGGTCTGTGTAGACTGCAACACAAGAGATATCTTAGATTTTCAGCCGTATGCAGATATGGACACTTTTCTAGAGCATTTTGTCGATTTTTTACGCCGTAAGAAGGCGTCTGAATGCTCTATTGCACGGAACTAACATGCATAGCCGAGCTGTAAACGGCTGTGTCGCGCTCGATAGTCACGTTGAGTGCCCCTACGGGGACTCGAACCCCGGTTTCAGCCTTGAAAGGGCCGCGTCCTAGACCGCTAGACGATAGGGGCGCTCTGAGAGCTGACTTCGTGAAGTTTAGCACACTGGGCAAGGCGCGTCAAGCCTGAGATAGCCCAGCAGCTGCGCACTCACAACCAATCCTGTGACAATCGCGCCTGCAGCGAACTCTGATAAAATACACAGGTCTCAGTGCGCACAAAAAGGCACCTCCTATGACTGACTCTACAGAGCTGACACGACTCACCTTGACACAAGCTGTCCATGCCATTGGCGCGCGCGAACTCTCGCCTGTGGCGCTGACTGAGGCACATTTGCAGCGCATTCAGGCGCTTAATCCGCGCCTAAATGCTTTCCTGACCGTCACAGCTGACTATGCCCTAGAGCGCGCCCGTGCTGCAGAGGTGGCTTTGCACAAAGGCGGTCGGCGTAGCGCTTTACATGGCATTCCTTTCGCCCTGAAAGACCTCTACGAGACCGAGGGCATTCGCACAACTGGCGGCACAAAGTTCTGGTCACAGAATGTGCCACGGCGTAGCGCCTACCTCGTAGAACTCTTGGAACAGTATGGCGCTATTCTACTGGGCAAGCTAAACATGCATGAAATCGCGCTAGGCGTCCTAAATGACAATCCGCATTACGGCGCTTGCCGCAACCCGTACAATCTCGCCTACGCCACAGGCGGCTCAAGCGGCGGCTCAGCGGCAGCGGTCGCGGCGCGTTTGTGCATGACTGCACTAGGCAGCGATACGCGCGGCTCTGTGCGAATTCCTGCAGCGCTGTGCGGCGTTGTCGGCTTGAAGCCGAGCTACGGACGCTTGAGCGTACGCGGCATGTTGCCGCTCAGCTACTCGCTTGACCATGCAGGTTTCATGACGCGCACTGTGGAAGATGCAGCGCTGCTCCTAGCGTGGCTCTCTGAGTACGATCCCGATGATCCATACTCCGTAGCATTGCCTGAGAGCGATTTTTTCTCCGACCTTGACCAAAGCGTGAGAGATTGGTACGTCGCGCTGGCTGAGGACGAGTATTTCAACGACTGCGAGCCTGAAATTCGGCAAGCTGTGCAAGCAGCAGCCGCTGTGTTTGAGTCGCTAGGCGCTCACATCGTGCCGTTGAACGTTGAGAAACGTCTGAACGTGAAAGAGACCACGCAGCTCAGCCGCACTATCACTGCTAGTGAAGCAGCCATGATTTATACTGAACGCCTGCAGCGCGAGCCCGACTCATTCGGCGCGGATGTTCTTGCGCGGCTGCGCAGCGAAGGCAGCGCTACAGCCGCTGACTATGCCAAAGCGCGCCGCGCGCAAGTCCTAGCGACGTGGCACATGGAGCGACTATTTGAGGAATATGACCTGCTGATCACGCCTTGCACACCAATCATCGGCGTGCCGCTTGAGGACGAGCAAGCCAAAGCAGCGGCACGTGCGCGTCTTTCAGCTTTCACTGCCTACTTCAACATGGCAGGCGTGCCTGCGCTCTCAGTGCCATGCGGCTTCAGCGCACGAGGCTTGCCGATTGGTCTACAGATGGTGGCGCCTTACGCAATGGAAGCGCGTCTGCTGTGCGCCGCTTTTGCCTACGAGAAGGCAACCGAGTGGCTCTCGAAAGCGCCAAGCCTTGCTGTCTAGCTGTCAGGTAACAAGCCAGGCAACGGCGTGACGTGCATCACGCCATTTTCTACGTCAATGCGGCGCACCACGCTCTCAATGGCGGGAATCAGTACCTCGCCGTACAGCTCGCCATGCACAACGTAGACATCGTTCGCGCCTGTCTCGATAATGTTGACAACGCGACCGAGCACTGTGCCTTCAGCTGTGACCACGGTTAAGCCGATCACCTGAAACAGGTAGATTTCGTCCTCAGCCAGTGGCACAGCGTCCTGTAAGGTGACGAGGATGTACTGTCCGCGCAGCCGATCCGCTGCTTCGCGGCTCTCGACGCCTTCGAGGAACATCAGCCACTGATCGCCTTTGTCATGCTGACAGCGCGCTACAGTGTAGGCGCGCAGCGTCTCAGCGCGCTCAGGCGTGGATGACAGATAGATCGTCACAAGGTCGCCCATGCGCTGCGGCGTGCTGGTGAGCGCTTGCACGCGCAATGCGCCGCGTATGCCATGCGGACGCGCCACGCGCGCCACGGTCAAGTAGCCCTGCGCAGGCAAGATAGGCATTCGAGAGGTCAGGTCATCGGACATGGCTCAGCTGATATCTAGCACAACGCGCCTGCCGCTGCGCGCCGCCGCTACGCGCAGTAAGGCGCGCAGCGCATTGGCAATGCGCCCTTCCTTGCCGATGACTCGTCCCATGTCTGAAGGCGCGACGTGCAGCTCAATGACCAGCGTGCCACGCCGCAGACGCTCGGTCACGCGCACTGCTGAAGGATTTTCAACAAGCGACTTAGCGACGTACTCAACCAGCTCTTTCATAACCGAGCGCTACTCTGCAGAGCTACCAAACGCAGTGGGCTTGACAACAGGCGCTGGACGGCGTGTCTTCGGACTCGGCTTGGGCATAGCAGCACGCGCCGCGTTTGCCTCTTCTACCAGTTTTTCAAGCGGCTCGCCTTTGTGCAAGCGCGCTAGGCGGTCTAGCGTGCCGAGTTTTTTCAACATGCGCGCCACAGGCTCACTCGGCTGCGCGCCAACTTTGAGCCAATAGAGCGCGCGTCCTTCGTCCAGCTCAATGGTCTCTGGCTCAGTGCGCGGATTGTAGAATCCAATGATCTCAATGTAGCGACCATCGCGCGGCGCTTCGCTATGTGCCACGACGATACGGTAGCTGGGCTGTTTCTTCGAGCCGACACGGCGTAAACGAATGCGAACCATTGGTGAATGACTGCTCCTCAGAAATCTCAGATGCAACAGCTTGCGGGCACCTTCACTGCCCTTTGAGCAGGCGGCTGATATCGCCTTTGCCGCCTTTGAACATCTTCATCATCTTTTGCATCTCGCGGAACTGCCGCAAGAGCGCGTTGATCTCTTGAATGCCTTCCAGCTCGCGCTCAGGATGCTTCTCTGTGTTGATATAGCCTGCGCCGCGCGCAATCCGCCGCTTGCGACTGGCGTTCAATATTCTTGGATCGCGGCGCTCTTCAGGCGTCATTGAGCGGATGATCGCCTCAATTTTCTTCATGCTGCGATCCGCTTCAGCCTCATCAATTTGTTCCTTCAGCCGACTCATGCCTGGGATCAATGAGAGCAGTTGGCTGATCGGACCGAGTCGCTTGACTTGCTGCATTTGCGCCAAGAAATCTTCAAGGTTGAACTCAGCGCGCATCAGCTTTTTGCTCAAGCGCTCTGCCTCGCGCTGATCGAACGCCTCTTGTGCCTTCTCAATCAGCGAGAGCACGTCGCCCATGCCCAGAATGCGCTGTGCAAGCCGATCAGGATAGAATAGGTCGAGCGCATCGGGCTTCTCGCCGACGCCAATGAACTTGATTGGCACGCCTGTCACGGCGCGCATTGAAATTGCAGCGCCGCCGCGCGCATCGCCGTCCATCTTGGTCAAGATCAAGCCTGTCAGACCAATCCGCGAATGGAAGCCTTCAGCGATCTTGACCGCTTCCTGACCGGTCATGGCGTCCGCCACAAGCAGAATCTCAGCAGGCTTTATACGTGCCTTGATCTGCTCTAGCTCGGTCATCAGACGCTCATCAATCTGCAGACGACCAGCTGTGTCCACAATCAGCACGCCTGCGCCGACCTCGCGCGCCTTGCGCAGACCGCGTTCAGCGATGTCTGGTGGTGGCGCGCTCGTGCCTTCATCGTAGACTGGCACGTCCAGCTGCTTGCCAAGCGTTTTGAGTTGGTCAACAGCGGCAGGGCGATAAGTATCGGCTGCCACAAGGTACGGACGGCGTCCTTCGCGGCGCAGCTTGAGCGCAAGTTTAGCGGCTGTGGTCGTCTTGCCTGAGCCTTGTAAGCCGACGAGCATGATCACAGCAGGCGGCGTGCCGCTCAGGTTGAGCCGACCGGGCTCGCCGAGCGTGGCTTGCAGCTCCTCAAAGACAATCTTGACGACCATCTGGCTCGGCTTGAGCGCTTTCAGCACTTCCGTGCCAACAGCGCGCTCGCGCACGCGCTTGATGAAATCTTTGGCAACGGGCAGTGCCACGTCAGCTTCTAGCAACGCTAGACGCACTTCACGGAGCGCGACATCCACATCGGCTTCAGTCAGCACGCCGCGCCGACCCAGACGATCAAAAATTTCTTGCAGCTTATTGGTCAGGCTCTCAAACACGCCACTGCCTATTCACACTGAGGCTACTTGGCTTGAGATTGTAGTGGATTCGCGGTAATGCGTCAAGACGCGCGTAGCAAGGGCATTGCCAAAGCTGACGTTTGTCAAACGCCTTGCTGCTGATCCTGCTGCATCTCTTTTGCTTTGGGTTAGAATGTTAGAGCAAGAGAGATTCGTCCTTTAGGCTTTTGAGGGAGAGACTCATGGCTTTGCGCCTTACTCGCCTGATGGCGCTCTTGCTGTGTGCATTACTGACCGCTGCTGTACTGCCTAGCGCACCTATCAGCCGTGCCGCGCAGCCTGAACCAGTCTTGCCTGCTGTCCAATCTATTGAGACAGGCTCAAACTGGACAGGCGCTTACTTTCCAAATCGCAACTTACAAGGCACGCCTGCTTTTGTGCGCATTGACCCTGCTATCGTTTTCAACTGGGGGCAAAATTCACCCGGTCCGAGCATCGGCGTTCGGGACTGGTCAGCGCGCTGGGATGGCATACAGTTCTTGAACGCCGGCACCTATCGGCTGACAGTGCGCGCGGATGACGGTGTGCGTGTGTACGTCAACGGTATTCTTGTAATTGACGAATGGCGTGAGCAAGCTCCGACGACTTTCACGCGCGATATTCAGGTCACAGCAGGCGTCCACGCTTTCCGTGTCGAGTATTTTCAAGCGCTTGGCGATGCCAGCATCTCATTTTCATGGCAGTTCATTCCAACGCAAAGCACAGCTTGGCTAGCGCAGTACTTTAACAATCCGTTTCTAAGCGGCGCACCTGTGTTGACTCGCCTTGAGCCGCGCATTGAACACTTCTGGGGACTCGGTTCGCCTGATCCGTTTGTTGTGCCAGTCGAGCGCTTCAGCGCGCGTTACACTGCCACTCTGCCTTTCCAAGCAGGCACCTACCGCTTTGTCTTAGCAGGTGATGACGGCATTCGGCTCTTCATTAATGACCTTCTGGTGATTGACCAGTGGAAGCGCCAAAGTCTGACAGCTTATAGCATAGACGTGGCACTTGCCGCAGGCTTGCACACAATTCGCGTGGAGTACTATGAAGAGACTGAGCAAGCTGCTGTGCGTCTGACCATCAATCCTGCAATTGGCTCGCCGTTTGGCGCGCAATCCGATTTTTGGTACGGCGAATACTTCGCCAATCCGAATTTGAGCGGCACACCTACTTTTGTACGTAATGACGGCTTTAGCGGCATTAATTTCAACTGGAACGCGAGCTCGCCGCGTCCGGGCTTCCCACGTGACTACTTCTCTGTGCGCTGGACGCGCCGCATCTGCACACCCGGTCGTCCGACGCGCTTCTTCATTTACATGGATGACGGCGTGCGCTTCTATATTGATAACACGCTGATCATTGACGCTTGGAGCGGTCAGCCCGACACAGTTCATCAGCGCTTCGTAGACCTGACTGCTGGCTGTCATGACCTGCGCCTTGAGTACCAACAGCAGACCTTGCAGAGCTTCATTGTACTGACTTGGGATCCGCCTGATGCGCAGAATCCTGCTCTGCCAATTCCGAATGTCGTGCCAGGCAGCGGCGGACGAACGGTCGGCGCAAATGTAGTTGGCATCGTGGTAAACGCGAACCTGTTGAACGTGCGCGCAGCTGATAGTCCAACAGCGACCATTCTTGAGCAAATTCGTGGCGGCTCGCTAGTGACCGTGCTGGCACGCAACAGTGCGGCGACGTGGCTGCGCATCCGCACGCCGAGCGGAGTCATCGGCTGGGTGAACGCCAATTTTATCCAGACCAACTTACCTGACATCCGCAGCCTGCCTGTAGATGGCACAGTTGGCAGCGCGCCACAGCCAACAGGCGTGCGCGGTCAACTGACCTCAGGCTTGCGCCTGCGCGAAGGTCCGGGCTTCACTTTCCGCCAACTGACCATCATTGAGTGGGGCGAGATCGTAGACTTAGTTGGGCGCAGCAGCGACGGACAGTGGTATGAGGTCATCTATCGCGGTCAACGCGGCTGGATTTACGCTTTGTACGTGCGGATCATTCAGGGCAATCCGTTCAGCTTGCCGATCACAGGCTGAGCAGCGCGCCTAGCTGCGAACGTCCACTTCGCAAGGCGGCAAGGCGCTACCATTTTTCAAAAAAACGGTCAGGCGCAGCGTATAATGCGTTGCGCCTAGCCGACTCACGTCCGCCATTTCCACCAGCACGCTGTTACGCACAGGTCGGCGCACGCTTGCCAGCAAAAGTGAAGGTTGCTGCGTTGTGTTGCTGCGCGCGAGGGCGTACAGCTCATAGTAGTCGAAGTCAGGATGATCAGCCGTGCCATAGATGCTGAATCCAGCAGCGTTTACGCGCGAGTTAGGACGCGGCAAGACGATTCGGACGTTTGGCTCTGGGCAACGCGCGTTGATCGCTGCTGCATGTGTCTGCGTAGGCACAAGCGCAAGCGCCACAGCTGTCTGCTCTTGCTGGAGTGCGCGTTGCATCAAGCCGTTGTGCTGCGCAAGGCTGATGAAGACAATATTAGCGAAAAAAACAATGCCAAGAATAGCTAGGACGTAGCGATAGGGACTGAAAAAGAGATTGCGCACTGCAGCAGCATACGGATCGTTATAGCGCGTGTAGCGCGGCTTGACGTTGCGGTACCAAGTCCAAAATGCCTCGCTGTCACTTGGCTCAGGCGGACGCGCCGTCCCGCTATACGTTGAAGAGGATCGCGCGCGCCAAGTTGCTTCAGCAGCATAAACTGCAGGGTTAGCTTGACGGCGCTGTCGGTCATACTCGTAGCGCTGCACAGGATCGCTCAGAACCTCGTATGCCTCGTTCAGACGGCGAAATTGCTCGGTCGCCCAAGCGACGCGCTCAGGATTGCGATCCGGATGGACTTCCTTCGCCTTACGCCGAAACGCTTGCTGGATTTGTTCCGTGCTAGCGTCACTCGGTATGCCCAGCAGCCTGTAAAAGTCGTTTTGTGGATTGTAGCGGACGACGCGGCGCCTCACAGCTTTTGCTCTACCTACACAGTCCTGCGCTCACTCGTGATTTTAGAGCAATGCCGAGTCTTTGCACATAAAAGTTTTATGACTTCCTGCTCACTCGCCTGCCAATCGGCACGCCTCATCGCCAACAGAGAGCGTACGCCACGCTTGATCAAGCTGATCTTTGTAGTAACAAGCACATTGACGGCTCGGCAAGGCGCCGGCGCGTTCAGCGTTGCCCTGCCAGACCACGAAACGCACGTCTATGATCGTGCAGACCACTTGCCGTCCATCAGCAGGCTGTGCAGGCGTACGCCGCTGTGACGTGGCAATGCCAACACCGCCAATTGGCACGTCGCGCAGCAGCCAGATGCGGAAAGCGTCCTCAGGCACGTCGCTCCACGTGATGCTGATCTCGCCCTGTGAGATCAGCGCAATCACAAAGCACGGCGAGAACATCACCACTAGCCAAGGGATAAGTAGCAAAGCGCAGCCGAGGCGCCTGAGTGCTTTGCGCACAGGTTGACTCCTTAAACAGTTCAGGTGGTAGCTAGCGCAGCGCTTCCCAAACTTCCAGCTTGCTGCTCACGCGACGGATGACTTCATCTGTGAATTCGGTTGTGCTGGCATGTCCGCCGAGGTCAGCCGTGCGCACGCCTTGATGGACTGCCTCTAAAGTAGCCTCGTAGATGGCGCGACTGGCGCGCTGCGCTGCCACCTCAGGCATGTGCGAGAGCAGCGCAGCGCCGGCAAGGATCATCGCCATTGGATTTGCCACGTTCTTACCTTGCAAAGCAGGTGCTGTGCCGTGCGGCGCTTCAGTCACTACGACGCGCACATTCATGTTCTCATCAAAGCTCAAAATCTGCGACTCGGCGCCTGCAATCGAGCCGAACATCTTGATCACAAGGTCAGAGAGCAGGTCGCCGTCACGGTTAAGCGTCGGAATGACAAGCGCCTCGCCGCTGGTGTCCAGCAGGAGCGCATAGGTCGCGTCAATCAGCTGTGGCTCATAGCGCACATGCGGATGACGCGCTGCAGCAGCGTCCAGCTCTTCCTTGAACATGCCTTCGTAGATTGGCGAGACTGTGTACTTCGGTCCGCCAAACACTTTAGCGCCTGTCTTAGCAGCGTAAGTGAAAGCGTACTCTGCCACGACGCGGCAAGTGCGCCGTGAGAGCTTCTCAGTGCGGTAGGCGCGCTCATCCAAGCCTTCGCCTTCGCGCCATTCTTTGGCGTTGTAAGCGTCATCCACTGCCATGCGGACAACTGTGATCGGCGCGTAGACGCCGACATACGGACGCACTGATGGAATGCGGCGACCTGTGCGCAGGATCACCTCGCCCTTGATCGCCTCGCGCAGCAAGGCATTCGGACTGCCAACGTCGCCTTTCTGCTCAGGCGTGATAGTTGCTGCTTTAATGCCGTAGCCAAAATGGTTCAATGCCTCGGCAGCCTCATAAACTACGCCGTTGCGCGTAGCACGCCGATTCTCTAACGACAGGTCAAATGGCACAAAATCAAGGTCACAGCGAATGACGCTTGGCTGCAACACGCGCAATGCCTCGACCAGCAGCTCCTGACCTGTTTGGTCGCCCTGCAGCACCACGATTGTTCTTTTGGACATCACAAAAACACTTTCAAGGCTAGGCTAGGGATTACTACAATCATGCCGAGCTGTGCAACGCCCGTCAAGAGCGGTCTAGCCGCTCTGAGCAGCTTGCGCCTGCTTGCGTATAGCAATAGCGCGATCAATCGTCCTGATCAGTGCATCCATGCTGGCAGGCTTTGGCACGAGCAGATCAGCGCCGGCTTCAATGCGCCGCGCTTCGAGGTTGCTGGCTTGGTAAGCGCTCACAAAGACAATCGGCAGGTTGCGTGTGGCAGGATGCAGGCGCAACATCTTGCAGACCGTGAAGCCATCAAGCCTAGGCATCATAATGTCCAGCAGGACGCAATCAGGCTTTTCAGTTTCCGCTAACGTCAGCGCATACTCAGGATCAGGCGTGGTGATAGCGGTATACCCGATCAGCTCCAACATCATTTTGAGCAGGTTAAGCGTGTCAACTTCGTCGTCAACGACAAGGATGCGTTTCATGGGCAGCCTCAAGGTGTAGCTGTTGGCGTCAACACTGGTAAAACGATGATACCGCGCGAAGGATCGGCGGCTGAGAGCGAAGCAAGCGCTGCAAAGATCGCCACGCCTGCGAAGACCGCAGCCGCTGTGCGATCATCACGTCCGCGCAAAAGCGAGAAAGTGCCGGGCATGACCAAGACAAAGAAGAGCGAGTAGAGGAAGTAGACCCAGCGCAGCGGCTCATTAGCGAGCGTGCGCAAAAGCCAGACGATCAAGCCTGCAATGCCGAGCAGTGTGGCAGTCCACATGGCGCCCCAAAAGTTACCGCTGAGTCCTTCGCCGCGCAGCGCATTCGAGCCTGCCCACAGTCCCAGAAACAGGCAGAAGAGCGTGTAGGCATTGCTGAGGATCAGTCCGAGCGAGTCAATGAAGTTTGTCATGACGAACGTTCAACCGATGCGTTCGTAACGATTTCCAAATCGAATTATAGCGGAAAAAGCAATAGTGTGCAGGAGGTAGGTCTCTGCGAGCGCTGCAGCTTTGCAGCGCTCACAGGCGCTTAGATGAACTGATGAGAGTCGGGCTGCATAACAATTTCATTGATTACAGCAGGGCTAGGCGCGTTAAGCGCGTAGAGTGCCACATCTGCGGCTGCTTCTGCAGTTAGCATCTTGCTGCGATCCACGCGCATCTCAATTGTATCCCAAAAGCTCGTGTTGACGCCGCCTAAGTATAACAGCGTGAAGCGAATACCGCGCTTGTTGAATTCCTCGCCCAGCGCCTTGATCCAGCCGACCACAGCGAACTTTGAGGCGCTGTAGCCGCCTGAGTTGCGCATAACATGCCGACCTAGAATGCCGACTGGCACTACAAAGTGTCCGCCACCGTTGTTCAGCATGTGCGGGATAGCCGCTCGCGTGATGTAAAACAGTCCCTTGAAGTTGGTCTCCCACATGCGATCCAAGTCAGACTCTTTCAGCTCTAGTGCGCTGCTCAACGCGCCGACGCCTGCGCCGTAATACACAGCGTCAATGCGTCCGTAGGTCGCCTGCGCCTCAGCGATCAGATTTGCCACGTCGCGCTGCACGGTCATGTCAGCGCTGATAGCGAGCGCTTGCGCGCCAAGCGCCTTCACTTCCTCAGCAAGTGAGTTTAGGTCAACATAAGTGCGCGAGCTGAGCGCCAACTTGGCGCCTTGTGCAGCGAGTTTTAGCGCCAGAGCGCGCCCGATTCCGCGTCCAGCGCCTGCGATCACCACAACTTTCTCTCTCATAGTGCCTCAATCCACTCTCAGGATAATTTTGCCGATGTTCTGATTGCTCTCCATGTAGCGGTGTGCCTCAGCCGCCTGCTCCAGCGGAAAGACTCGGTCAATGATCGGCTGTAGCGTGCCGCTCTGAAAACGTGACATGGCGAATGACGCAAAGGCGCGAGTCAGGGCGATTTTTTGTGGCAAGGGCATGCGGCGCAGCGTTGTGCCTGTCACACGCAGACTTTTGGTCAAGATCGGCGCGAGATCGAGCACTGGAGACTTGGAGCCACCTAAAAAGCCGACTAGCATCAGCCGTCCGCCGACCGCCAACGCCTCAAGGTTCGCTGACCAGTTTGGCGCGCCGACGAAGTCCAAGATCAGGTCAACGCCGCGACCATTTGTAGCTCCACGCACGATTGTAGCGAAGTCTTCCTGTTTATAGTTTATGGCAATTGTCGCGCCCAGCTCGCGGCACTTGGCGAGTTTTTCAGGCGTGCCAGCTGTGGCAAAAATCTGTGCGCCTGCCTCGCGCGCCAATTGAATCGCCGCTGTGCCGACGCCGCTCGCAGCAGCATGGATCAGGACGCGCTCGCCTGCTTGCAAGCCGCCTAGCACAAACAGATTCAGGTAGGCAGTCAAAAACGCCTCTGGAATCGCTGCCGCCTGTTCCCATGTGAAAGACTCTGGCACGCGCATCGCCATGCCGACTGGCACGCATGCGTACTCAGCGTAGCCGCCGCCTGTGACCACTGCCATCACGCGCTCGCCGCGCGCAAATGGCGCGTCATTCGGCGCGTGGACAACTTCACCTGCGACCTCTAAGCCTAAAATTGGCGAGGCATTTGGCGGCGGTGGATAAGCGCCGCGTCGCTGCAGTAGGTCAGCGCGGTTGAGCGCTGTGGCGTGCACACGAACCAGCAATTCATCATCAGCAGGCTGTGGCGCAGGCACGTCGCCTACATATAGCACGTCAGGACTGCCAACTGAGTCGTACAGAACAGCGCGCATTGTCTACGCTTTCAACGCCGCTTGCGCTTGAGCCTTTGTGTTGCGCATTTGCGCTAGGTGCTCGTCCCAGTGCATCAAGCCGAGCAGCAAGTTAGCAGGTGCGTTCAGCTGACCGAAGAAAGTGATGTACTGCTCAGGCATGTCGCGCAAGACATCCAAATGAGGCGGATCAGGCAGAGTGTCTAGGTATGCAAGGCACATGCGCCGACTTTCTTCCAAGCGTCCGATGACTTGCGCGCGTGTAGTGAACGTCCGCCAATCAGGCTCGTAGCGCAGTCTGCCACCAATTGGCACGCCGCGCCCAAGAATTGAGCAAAAAGCCGCGCCTTCCTCAAGGCTTGCCGTCACATGCAGCACAAGATGCGCTAGGTTCCAGCCGATGTGCCGCTCTGATTCAGGCGCAAATGGATCATTCGCCTCTGGATCGTACGGCTCAAAGGTGAGTACGGCGTCGTCACAGTCTGCCAACAAGTCAAGTGTAGCGTTGACATAGGCATTGACGGCAAGGCGCAGCTCATGGAAGGTGAAGCGCTGCGCGAAGTCCAGCAGCTTGACGCCGCTCTCGCGGACAGGTGAGAAATCAATCAGCATGGCGAGATTCTCCGTGCCAGCTATCAAGACCTGCACGAATTATCGCAAGCCGCGCTTGAAATGCCGAACGCTAAGAGACTTTCTCAGCGTTCAGCTGCTTTTCGCGCCCTAAAATGACCTGTGTCAGACGCTCCACGGCAATGCGCTGCTTGCGGTAGAAGTCAGCGTCGCTCATCGCTAACTTGCGCGCGACGTCGCGCACTTTCTGCCCTTTGATGAAGCGCAGGTCGAGGATGTTATAGAGCGTCCACTCAGCAGCAGTTAGACTGTAAGCGCTCTGCGGCTTGAGCGACTCAATCGCGCTGCTCAGCATGGCACGGACAGCCTTAGCCGCGTCGCCGCCTTGCTCAGTCAGATTAGCTTGCACTTGCTGCAGGCGTAACAAGCGGCTATCGGTCAAACGCGCGCCGCCCCAGTAATCGCGTAGAGCGCCCCAGATCACTTCGCTGAACTCAGTCGCTGCCTCAGCAGGCGCTTGCTCAGTCAGGCGCGCTGCCTCTGAGGCGTTGCCATAGCGCACGCTCTCGCCCTCCAAGTTGACAGCCGCAGTGGTCTCGATGATGTCCTCAAGGCGTGCGAACAGCTCCGCTTGTAGACGCATGTCGTCCAGCACGCGCGCCGCGCGCTGATACAGCACACGGAAGACTGTCTCTTCCTCTGGCTGCAAGTTCGGCGCTGTGCTGCGCGCCCAAATGCCCAGCACACCGATCAGGCGTCCGCCGCGTGCGCTGCGTAACGGAATCAGCCAGAACGATTGCCACGGCATGAGCTCAGCCGACGACTCCAGCTGTGCGCCGTTGTTGACACTATTGCTGACACTATTAGCAAACAAATTGCCCAAGCGCGCCGCCTCAAGCGACTCAAGCGTCGGCTGCAGCGGACCAACCTGCTGTTCAAAAGCAATTTTTTCGCCGTTTAGCGAGACAACAAAAGCGCTTGGCACGCGCAAGTAGTCGCAAATTGCAGCCAACGTTGCCTCCAGTAACTGTCTGGCGTCGTCGCGTGTGAGCAGATGTTGGCTGAGCGCCTGCAATTGCCGCGCCTGCTCTTGGTCTTCTGTGTAGATCAGCTTTTGCTCAAGAATCGGAATGGCGAGCGTGAACAGCCATTGCAAGCCCATGACCGTTGCTACTGCCACAAACGGCATCAATGCTTGGCTGGGAATGCCGAAAACAGAAAGGCGCGGCACATATAGGATGACGATCAGCACGGCGATGCCCGTGATTGGTCCACGCAGCATAAAGCTGAGCAGCTCTGCCTTGATCATCCG
>JANWYI010000001.1:130846-140288 GCA_025055255.1 Anaerolineae bacterium
TAGGATGACGATCAGCACGGCGATGCCCGTGATTGGTCCACGCAGCATAAAGCTGAGCAGCTCTGCCTTGATCATCCGATCAGGCTTCTTCGGACCGAAGAAGGCGAGCGGATACGCCATGAACGCCAACATCAGCACAATGCCCAAGTTGCCGACGTTGATGAGCAACCAGATCAGCGTTGCGTCTGCCTCTGCTGCGTTTGGGAAAAGCAGCGAGAATGGAAAGACGCCTGCCATTGGCGTGATGAGCGCGAAGAGCAGGTATGTCATGCGGCGATAAGTAGCGCGAGTCAGGCAACGGCGCCGCGCGCGCAGCACGTTGTTGAAGGCGAAGAGCGAGGCAACGACGAAGTAGGCGACGAAAAGCGGAAATAGCGCGCCGGGCTGCATGATCTCTAGCGGCACCAACAAGAGGTCGCGCACAATTAAGTTCGTTGTGGTGGCAAGGACGAAAAAGAGCGTGGCAAAGGCGTAAAGCAAGCGCACAACGCGCCGTCTCCGACCGCGCGAGCGCAAGCCTGTTGTGGCAAGGAGCGCATCAGAGAGATGGAAAAGCGCCGCAGGTGCAAAAGCAATGCCGAGCCATTCAAGGCGCAGCAACGTCTCGATGGTCTGTGGCGCGCGGCTGATCGCCACGAGCACGTCACCGATGTAAATTACGCTCACACAGCCGAGCAATGCACTGGACGCGCGCGTCACGCGGTCGCGCGGACCGTGTGAGAGATTGTAAAGCAACATTGATACAGCAACGATCACAGTCGCTGCTGTTAAGACCTCATTAATCTGCCTTGAAATTGAGATGAACCACTCATTCGTCATCGAATCATCCCAGACGCACAGTCTGCCCGAAAAAAAGCGCTACGTCACCATTGGCAAAGTACAGATCGTTATAGCCGCAAAAGACCAAGCCATTTTTCTGGCAGAAGCAAATGGCAGGATAGTTCTTAGTCTGTGTCTCAACTGAGAGATAGCGCAAGCCGTGCATCTTCGCCTGCGCGCGTGCCGCGTTCAGCAGCGCCGTGCCAATTTTCTGGCGTCGGAAAGCAGCATCCACGCCTAACTCGGCAATCCACGCCGCGCTGCGCTCGGGCTCAAAGCGCAGGAGCAAGTAGCCGCGCAAAGCGCCTGCTTTTTCCGCCACAAGGAACGCGCCAAATGAGCGATCCCATTGTAGAGCTGCGCTCAGCAAGCCTGCCATGCGCGGATAGGCAACGCGCATCAAGCGCGGCAAGCGCGCTGTGCGCAGACTTATCGCAATAGCGCCGCTTTCATCACCACGCACATCAATCTGCCAGACATAGTCTGTCTCATACGATAAGTCAAGCGCATGGCAGGCGGACAGATCATCGGGCGTTGCGCGCGCGAATGGTCAAAGACGCTACGCTCACCATAAACGCACGATTCTACCCGCTTGCCTGACAAAAGTGTAGGCAAGCAATCAATTTGTGATGGGTTGGCTCGGACGGACGCTTAGTTGATAGCGTCCCTGCACGCCGCTCACGTTCTGGACTAGGACAGCGTACTGTTCGCCTGCCTTCGGCTGGAAGTCTATGGCGATTTCGCCTGATTGCAGTGTTGCCTCAGCAATCAGCGTGCCTTGCGCCGTGACGATCAGCGCGCGAACACCTTGTACGCCGCGCGCCACGCTCAAGCGCACAACAAGGCGTTCATCGGTCTCTGGACGCAAGAGCCATTCGTGCAGCGTCTGCTCAGGGCGCAGCGTGCCCTCAGCAAGACCTTCTAGCGTTAGGACGCCCTGATAGCTTGCGTTTGGCTGCAGGCGCGTGAGGCGCAGCCGATAGCTGAGCGGCGCGCGGCGCTCAGTGCGAATGGCAAGCGCGTAGAAACCATCGCCAGGCAAGACAATATCGGCAAGGCGGCTGCTCGCAGCAAAGCGCACTGCTGTAGCGAGCGTCTTGCCGTCAGGTCGCAACAGGCTGAACGTCACGCCTGAGAGCGTATCGCCTTCGGGCACTAGCTCTGCCACGATCCGATCAGCCGCTTTGCCATAAAAAACCCAAGCCTGCGCGCTGCTCTCGCTGAGCGTGCCTGTGACGCTTTGGTTGTAGGCAATGCCCTGTGCGTTGGCAATGCTGGCTTGCTCAGCCGTCTGCAAACGTCTCAGACGCAAGCGATACAGCCCAGAGCCGCTTTCCAAGCGCGTCACAAGCCGATACTGACCGTCTCTGGGCAGAGTGAACTGTCTACTCAGCGCCGATGGTGACTCATACAGCGCAAATTCACTCACAAGCTGTCCATCAGCACTCACGAGCTGCAGCTGCGCAGTAAGTGCGTCTGTAGCGCGCTCAAAGGTCAATTCGTAGCGCTCATCGGCGTTGCCGCTGAACAGCCACGTCTCTGCAGTCCGCTCAGCGCTCAAAAAGCCGCTCACAGGACGATCATCCGCTCTGATCTCATTCTCTGTTGGAATTTGTGACTCAGACGGACGTACCAAGCGCACACGGTAGGCGCCGTTCGTTCGACCAGCAGCGCCGAGCCAGCGCGTGACCACAAGCAAGTAAGTGCCGTCTTCAGGCAGGCGCAACGGCGCCAGCGCAGCGCTGCTGAGTGTTGGTGCAGCGGCGTTGCCTGCTAAGTAAACGCCTGAAGGCGCATAGAGCGCTAAATCGAGCCTCAAGTCGCCGTTCAGCCGTGACGCCTCAATCTGCACAGGCTCGCCTGCCTTGCCTGCGAACGTCCAGTAGTCTACGCCGTCATTTGGCGTGATGCCGTTTTGCAACGTCAGACCCGCAACCAGAGCGCGCGTCGGAGCGGCTGCAAGGTTGCTCGGCAACGCATCTTGCCGTCTTTGAATGACCAATGTATATGGCACAGTTTTCTCTGAGCGCATGACCAAGATGTAGCGTCCATCAGCGGGCAAAATTAGCCCTTGCACAGCTGACTCACTCGCTTCAAGCGCTTGTGGCGCGGCTGAGGCGAGCGCGCGACCGCTCACGTCCTGAATTTCTAGGTATGGCGCAGGAATCGGCGCGCCGCCGCTTGGCGTGTTAGCGACCACGCTGATGTTCACTACGTCGCCAGCTGCGCCGATGAACGCCCAGAGCGTCTCGCGCTGGCTGGCGATCACGCCGCGCACAGCTTGATTGTAAGCGACGCGAGAAGCTGCTACAGCGCGCTCAGAAGGCACTTTGGCAGGACTGCCTAGCTCCAGCAAGAGACGGTAGCTGCCACTGGTCGTCACGTCGGCGCGCTCAGTCTGCAGCAAGTACCTGTCTGACTCGGCAATTGGGTAGCTGACAATCAAGCTGGAGACGCCTTCGGCTGTCCGCAGCAAGGCGCCTTCCGCTAAGACCTGTCCGCTTATGCTGAGCAAGAGCAGGCGTGGCTGCAAGTTGCCATTTGTCACTAGCAGGCGCGCTGAGAGCGTCTGACCTGCCTCTGCTTCGAATTGCCACAGGTCGCGCGTACGCACAGCATCCAAGACGCCATTGGCAGCGACACCTGATGTCAAGCTGGGCAGTGTTGCCTCATCTTCAGCCGCGCGTTGCACGGTCAGGCGATAGCTGCTGGGCACTCCGACGCGCTCAGGCAAGACTAACAGCGTGTAGACGCCGTCTTGTGGCAAGCGCAGTCGCTCAAGCGTGGTGCTGATCGTGCGCGCTGTTGTGCTCGTCTCGCCGATGCGCTGACCGTTCGGCGAGATGACGATCAACGTCGGCAACCCTTCGCCTGAGAGTCGTAGCAAGTTCAGAGACAGTGTCTGCCCTGCTTTGCCACTCAGCAGCCAGTAATGCGCTGTCTCAGCAGGCACAAACGTGCCAATCACACTGCTTTCAACGGTCAGAACGCCGCCGTTCAAGCCTCTTGCAGTCGGCGTGCTGATTGACGTTAGGTCAAGTGTGAGTGCAAATGGACTGAAGCGCGCACGGCTGTTCAACGGACGACGCACTATGAGCTGATACGAACCATCAGCAGGCAAGCTGAACGGCTCCAACGTTGTGCGCCCGACGCCAAGCGTGCCACTCGCCAACAGTCTATCTGATGGATCGCGTAGCTCAAGGATTGGCGGCGCGTCATCATTTTGATGGAGCAGTTGGACAACGATCTGGTCACCTTGTGTGCCGCGAAAGACGTAGCGCGACTCAACTCTCTGTGCGTCCAGTGTGCCAACCAAGCGCGTGCCATAGCCAATCGGCTGAAGATTAGCGTTTAGGTTGCTGTTTTGATAAAGCAGGTTAATAAACAGCTCATAGTTGCCTGCGCTGCCTGCTGTGCGCGTGCCGACGCGCGTCACAGCTATGATGTAGCGTCCGTCTTCAGGCAAGATGACGCCGCTGAGTGCTGCATTCATGCCATCAGCATCATCATTGATGGCAACTAGGCTGCCATCTTCGCGCTCAAGGCGCAGTACAGTATCTAGGTCGCCGCTCGTAGCGCGCGTTACAACGCTAATAACATCACCGCGCCTGCCTTCAAAGGCAAGTCGGTCAATTGGCACACTATCAGTCAGACGTCCAAGCACTTGCTGGTTGTAGCGCACTTGGCTGCGCACTGCACGTGTCTCAGGCACGCCGTCCAGACGCACTGTGTAGCGTCCAGCTGTTTGACCAATTCTCTCGCCGAAACGCAGCACAGCTAAGCGATATTTGCCCGTCTCAGGTAAGCGAAAGTCGCGCAGTACAGCGCTATCGCCGTCATCAGAGTCGGCTACAGCTAGGATTTGTCCGTCAGCACTTTGGAGCTGCACCTTGAGCGAGAGACTCGCGCCCGACTCGCGCACTGCCTGCGCCGTGATGACGTCGCCTTGCCTGCCTTCGAACAAATAAGTTTCCTGCGGACGGTCATCGGCTAAAACGCCGTTGACTGCACTGCCATAGCCCAAACGCTCAATCTCAGCAGCTGGACGTGGCGTGAAGTCGAGGCTAATCCGATAACTGCCTGTGCTAGGTGCGCCGTCTTCACTGGGCAAACCGCGCACGATCAGCGCGTAGGCGCCATCAGCAGGAATGACAAAATCATTCTGTCCATCGCCGCCAAGGCGCGCCATAGCTAGTGGAAGCGGCTCTGGTAACGCAGCTGCTAACACTTCATCAGCAGCGCTGCGCAGCTCAAGGTACGGCGCGAGGAAGCGATCTGTCGCTTGAACAGTGACGCGCACGCGCTCGCCTGCCTGTGCCGCAAAGACCCATGTATCTATCCCATCATCGGCATACAACGTGCTGACTGCCTCATCGCCGTAGCGCAGCACGCCGCCGATTGCCCGTGCGCGGCTCTCCGTCAAGCCTAAGGTGAGCGCGTAGATACTAGCGCCCTGAAACTCAGGGATTGGATTAGCGACCACGATGCTGTAGCTGCCGTCAAAAGGCAACAGTACATCGGCACGCGCGCCGATGCCTTCCAAATCAGCAACAGTCGCCAACGGCACGCCATTTGCGGCGCGCAGCTGAAAGCTGGCTGTGAAAGGTGTGCCGCGCACGTAGCGCAGCGCCACTGAGACGACGTCGCCGACGTTACCACTAAAGACCCACGTCTCAAAGTTGCGCGCCGCTGTCAGAATGCCGCTGACAGTCTGTCCATAGCTGATCACGCCACCTGACCGTTCGTCGGCAGACAGCCACTGTAGGCGATAAACGCCTTGTTGCTGCGCGCCGCCGACCACGCGCACGCGGTAGACGCCGTCCTCAGGCAGCAGAACGTCTTCAAGGCGGACGACGCCCTGAGGGAGTGTGCGCGTCTGTGCGGCGAAGAGCTGTCCGCTGGTGTCGAGCAGCTGTAAGCTGAGCGGCGCAGGCGCAGGCGGCTCCGCGCTGAAAAGGACAAAGCTCACGCGCTGACCGCGCCGCGCGCGAAACAGCCATGTGTCTTCATTGTCGCCTGCCAGCAAGAAGCCTGAGCGCACCTCGCCTTCGCGGATCGCGCCACCGCCACGGCTCTGCAGCCGTGTAGCGCTCAGCAGCCCAAGACTGATCAGGTAGCGTCCTTCAACGCGCTCAGCCCGACTTACATCGCTTACGCTCAGACGATATAAACCGCTCTCAGGCAGGCGCACATTCTTCAGCTCAGCGTAGTAACGTCCATCAGTCGGTCTGTCAGCGGCAAGCTCACGTCCACTCGGTCCAAATAGACTCAGCGCAGGCACTAATCTGCCTGTTGCGCGGATCACCTGCACGCTGATGACATCGTTAAGCGTGCCAAGGAAAAAGTAGGTATCAGTTTCTAGACTGCTCTGCAATTCTGCAGCAACTGTCTGACCGTATGTGAGTGGCACGCCGTCAGAGACACGCAGCGTTTCCGCTAGTGGCTGTGCATCAAGGGCGAGCAGATAGCGTCCGCCATTCAAGCCCATGCTGACCACAACAGTGTAGTTGCCGCCTTGAACAATGCGATAGGTGAAGAACGTCACTGTGCCTTGCGCGTTGAGCTGCTCGCCAACAATGCGTCCATTGCGATCCCAGAGCGTCAAGCGCGGCGCTGAGTTGCCTTCCAAGGCAGTCGCGCGCAGCTGAATGACCACATTCGAGCCGCTGTTGATACGCCATGCCTGCACCAAACTGCCATTGCTGATTTCGCCGCGAACTGTGGTGTTGAACGGCAGCGGCGCAATTTGATCAGCAGGGATTTCTGAAGGACTGATCAACGGACTGAGCTGCTCTGCGACCGAGAGCCGAATTGGTGGCGGCGTAGGCGTTGGCGCGTAGCGATCAGGCGCACCAATGCCGCTCAGCGGCGCAATGGCGATTTGGCGCGTCTCAGGCGGATCGAATGGCTCTTGTACGCCGCTCACAAGCCGATAGGTCGCAAAATTGCCCGTAACGCGTCCGCCTACCACAACGCGATAGACGCCGCTTTCTGAAGCATGAGCGCCCAAAACAGCCAGTGCGTTGTTGCGGCGCGTCTCGCCGCGCGCTGCTGCAATAACCACGCCATTCGGACTCAAGACGAATAGCTCAGGTTGCCATGCTGCAGGCGTCAGGTTTTCTAGGCGCACGCTGATGAGCGAATCAGCCGTTGCCGTGATTTCCCAGATTGACAAGCCATTAGCGCGCGTAGCAACGCCTTTGACAGGCACAGTAGGACGCAGCGTGCCGCCATCAGTATCCTCAACGCGCAACGTATAGGCGATAGGCGACTCTCTAGCTGTTTGAAGTGCTAACTCAAAGACAGCGATGCGATAGCGCCCTGTTGGCGCGAGCAGCACGTTTTGCAGCACAGCGCCGCGCTCAGCACGGCTGACGTTTGCCGCGAGGATTGTCCCATCAGGGCGCAAAATTGCTACGCCCAGTGTGTCAGCGCTGGAGCGCGGCGCCGCGCGCACTGTGATCACTTGATCAGCGGTCACGTCCAGCCAACGCGATTGCACCTCGCCACGCGGCAAGTTATCGTTAATCGCTGTGTTGAAGACAACGGCGCCTTGGTCGCGCAGCGTGGTGAAACGCTCAAAAGGCAGATTGTTGGCGCCCAGCTGCCTGAGCAGCACACTATAGCGAAAGCGCTGACCTGCAGGCGTGCGCAGCTCTATGCTGTAGGCGCCTGTACTCGGCAAGGTAAAGACTTGCTCGAAGCCAATGCCTAACACGCCGCGAAAGAGCGGCAATTCGTTAGGAATGCCAACGGTTACGTCTACGTCAAGCGCGCCGAACGAGGACTCGGCTTGCACACTGAGCGCTAAGACGTCGCCTGCTGTGCCAATGAAAAACCACTGGGACGTTACAGGCGACTCAGCGTAGCGCAGCTTGTTATATTGAAGCGCTTTAGGCGGCTCAGAGCGCGCTGCTAAGCGGTAAACCGAGAGCGCAAAATCAGCGGCTGTGCGCTCTTCATAGCTCGGCGCGCTCACCTCAACAAGTGCTGTGCCAGCCGTGGGCAGGTTCAGTGCCACATCTAACGGACTCAAGCCTTGATATTCGCCGAGCAGCGTGCCACTGGTTGTGAACAGGCGCACAGACGCTATGCGATTGGCGCCGTCAAGGTCAAGGCGTAGCGCCAAGGCGCCGCCCAGTTCCAGACGGTAAACAGCGCGCGGTTGCTCATCGGTCAGCCTGCCTTCAACAGTGCGTCCGACGAAAAGGATCGTGTTCTGTGCTGCTGTGTTTGGACTGCGCAGATCGAGCGTCAGCCGATAGGTGCCACTGGTGCGTCCGCCGCCGCCGTCATTCTCACCAGTGCGCCGCGCCACGATCTGGTATTCGCCGTTGAAAGGCAATTGGTAGGCTAGAATGCCTGCATCTAAGCCGCCATTTGCCGAGTCGTTCGTGCGCAGTACATCGCCGAGCGGCGAGATTAGGACGAGGAACGGATCGAGGTTGCCGCTGAGCGCTTGCATGCGGATATCTACCACGGCGCCGCCGCTCGCCTCAAAGCGCCAGACCTGACGCGGCAGCGTGTTATCTATCACGCCTTCTACGGGCACGCCGAAGCGAATTCGACCTGCCTGCTCTTGACGGACAGGCGTAGCCGTGCTGCTTTGTGCAGCCGCCTGTGGCACAACGCCCTGTGAGAGCAGCGTCAATATCACTAAGGCGCTTATGTTGACAAAGATAAGGCTGAGCAGGCGGCGTTCTCTTGTCATCAGGCGTACCTGTCTAGGTTCATCGCTCCGCTATCATACCACGCACTAGCTGCTGAAACCAAGATGTGAGAGATGTCCTAGAGATTGCAGCTGCATCGGCTCAAAATTTTCATCGCTTGCCCAGCAGTTGGCGTTCCTCAAGTCTTGGATTATTCGTTATAATCAAGGGTACTTTTAAGGGCGCGCTGCAGGGCAATAAGACTGTATGCTGGAATTTTCACACCACACAGAGCCTGCCTTATACTGGGAAGGCGGTCACTACGAGCTAAACTTAAGCTTCGAGACGCTGCGCGATAAGCAGTGGCAGGAAGTATTGGAGGCGATTTGGCGGCACGCCTCAATGAACGGACCGCTGGCGGCGCGCTACACGCCGAATGTCGCCATAGCGGAGAAAGTAGCCATTCAAGTGCCGCCGCCAACAGCCGTCATCAAGCAGCATGGTCAAATTGCCGTCAATGGTCGCGCAGTTGGCTGTGATGTGCAAGCCACGCGCTCGATCTTCGAGTGCGTCTCGATTTTGGTGCCGATTGGCATGTTCAAAGGCATCACAGGCGGCGCGCTCATGCGCTACAGACATCCGCAGCTAGAGGAACTCGACGCAGTATTCTACGATATTGCTCTGAGCGTCTACAGCGTAGCTCAGTTTCAGATTGCTGCGCTTGGCTATGAGCGCGCTTGTCAGTTGGCGTCAGAATTACGGAGCGACCCAGAGGCGCGCCACAACTTTCTAGCAGCTGGTAACTTCTTGATTCAGGAGTCAGTGTTGCGCGCTTTGGAGCCTGATTTGACGCCTTACCAAGAGGTGCGGCAAGGATTGTATTGGTTAGCGGCACGCTTCTAGCGAGCCGCGTCTATCTTTCTGGGAAGAGTGTTTATGGGAACATCAACGCTCATTCTTCTAGTGGCAAGCGC
>JANWYI010000001.1:140388-142001 GCA_025055255.1 Anaerolineae bacterium
TTCTAGCGAGCCGCGTCTATCTTTCTGGGAAGAGTGTTTATGGGAACATCAACGCTCATTCTTCTAGTGGCAAGCGCTATTTCAATTGCCTTGATCTTTTACGCCGTTGTGATTGCGCTGCAGCAGCGGCAACCCAAGAGCGTAGACTTGAGCGAGCTGTGGCCTCCGCGCTATTTTCTGGGCGACGTGCGCCGCGAACTGCCGAAGACAGCTGAACTACGCCTCATGCGCCAAGACGCGCCGCCTACAGCCCAATTCGACCGTCCGACATCACCTGTGGCGCACACACCTGCTGCTGAGCGATCAGCACATGCAAGCGCTGCTGACTCCACCAGCCAAGTGCCGCGCGAGATCGTCCAGCAGCCGCCTGAAAATCCGTTGGATCGCACCAGCCGATTTGCGCGTCCTGTCCCGCCGCCCTCAGAGCCTGAGTGAGTGCTGAAATGAGCGACTCGTTGCTTGTCATCATCTTTTTCTTAGAACAGCACAGAGGAGCTGCTGAGGACCTCGCTAGAAAGCTAGAGCGTTGTGGCTTCAAAGCTGAATTGTGGTCGCCGAATCGCGCTTTGCCCGACGATTATCTCGCAATTATCGCCATTCCTTCTATCAGTCTACCTAATGCCAGTCGCGTGATAGAGTTGTTACCTGGTGTTCAAGACTATGACTCAGCAGTAATTAGGCGTCTTGTAGGCTACCTGTATGACCGACTACAGAGCTCAGCTGAGCAAGGCATGGACAGACGCCGCCGTGCGATAGAGCTGCCTGATGAAAGCGCAGCAGAGCGCGGACCGACTCTTGGCATCAAGCCGAGTGAGCCAGCGCCAAAGCCATTGCCTACAGCGCCGCAACTGACGCCAGTTGCGCCTTCACCTGAACCAGTTAGATCGGCTGAGGAGTTGCCGCAGCGCCCTGCTGCCGAGACGACTGACATTGCTCAGGCGCGCTTCACAGCCTTCTTGCCGCGCCAAGCCGCTGTTGAGCGCTGGCACTCGCTCTTGGTCTACGCACACACGCCTGAGATGCTCGACCAGATTCGCAGCGACGCTAAGCGTTTTGCAGCAGAGCTAGGCGGCATGCCGCGCGAAGTGCGCGACTCGCATGCTGCAGCGCTGAAACGCGGCACGTTGCTCACCTTCACGCCACAGGCTGAGAAGGTCATCTTCAATCCTATCTCAGTCACTATCGCTTGGTGGGAAGATGTGCATCGCCTTGAGTTCCGCTTCAAAGCAGAAGCAGCGCTTGCCAATCAAGCAGTGAACATCACGATTACAGTCAGCGCTGATCCGCTCATCATCGCGCAGCTGCGCGGCGGACTCGTCTTTGAGTCGCCTGAGAGCGCTTATGCGCCCAGTCCGTTTGAGAATGAGCCAGTCACGACCGCGCCATACCGCGCCGAAGAGATTTTTGTCAGCTACAGCCACCTCGACTCAGAGGTAGCGGAAGCGTGCCGTAACGCCTACCACGCGCTTGGTTACGAGGTGCTGATGGACGTGGACAAGCTGCGCGCAGGCGAGCAGTGGAACGAAGGACTGAAGCGTCTGATTGAGCGCGCGACGATCTTCCAGCTCTTCTGGTCAGAGAATTCGGCGAAGTCTGAGTTTTGCCGCGAGGAA
>JANWYI010000001.1:142101-195803 GCA_025055255.1 Anaerolineae bacterium
GTCTGATTGAGCGCGCGACGATCTTCCAGCTCTTCTGGTCAGAGAATTCGGCGAAGTCTGAGTTTTGCCGCGAGGAATGGCGGTATGCGCTGCAAACGCCTCGCGGACGCGAGACCAACGGCGTCGGTTTCATTCGTCCTGTCTATTGGCGTAAGCCAATGCCAACGCCACCAGAAGAGCTCAAGCACTTGCACTTTGCCTATGTGCGTTTGCCGCGCCTGAATGAGTAGCCATGCAATATCTCTTCGAAAATGTGCGCGTCGTCACGCCTGAAGGCGACGCTGATTGGCTGCTGACCGACGGCGCGCGTATCGCGCAGATTGGTCTAGGCAATGCGCCTGAAGTGCCGCAAGCACAGCACATTGACGGCTCAAGTGGCTACCTGCTGCCTGCTTTCATAGACATGCACGTGCACGGCAGCGACGGCGCCGACACAATGGACGCGACGCCTGAGGCGTTGCGCCGCATGGCGCGCTTTTTTGCGGCGCATGGCGTGGCATATTTCCTCGCCACAACCATGACAGCCAGTCGTGAGGCAATCAGCCGCACTCTGCGCAACGCAGCTGAATGTCTCGGCACGCAGCTCGATGGCGCCACACTGCTCGGCGTCCATTTAGAAGGTCCGTACATCAATGTGAAGGCGCGCGGCGCACAGCTCGCCGATCACGTCCGTCTTGCTGATCCTGCTGAGTATGAGGACTGGTTAGCGCTGAACGTCATCCGCCAAGTGACCGTTGCGCCTGAGTTTGCTGAAAATCGCATGTTCATGCGGTCATGCGCTGAGCGCGGCATTGTAGTGAGCATCGGTCACACACAGGCGACCTATGAGCAGGCGTTAGAAGCTGTCCAGATCGGCGCGCGGCAAGCCACGCACACTTATAACGCCATGACAGGCTTGCATCATCGCGCGCCGGGCGTCGTCGGCGCTGCGCTGACCTGTGACTTGCTGACCTGTGAGCTGATCGCTGATAATTTGCACGTGCATCCTGCGGCAATGGCGCTCTTGGTGCGTGCCAAAGGCACAAGCGGCGTGATCGCCATCACGGACGCTATTCGTGCCACAGGGATGCACGAGGGCGAGTCTGAGCTTGGCGGACAGACCGTCTACGTGCGCAACGGCAAGGCGACATTGGCTGACGGCACACTCGCAGGCAGCGTCCTGACAATGGACGCTGCGCTGCGCAACCTGCAAGCAGCCACAGGCTTGTCAGTTGGCGCGCTCTCGCCGATTTTCAGCGCAAATGCAGCGCGCCAACTCGGTCTGGCACAGCGCAAGGGCATACTGCGCGCAGGCTACGATGCAGACCTCGTCCTGCTCGACTCGACTTTGCATGTTCAAATGACTTTCGCTGAAGGACGTCTGATCTACCACAAAGGACGCGACCTTGCCGACACTGCTGGCTGAGAACATCCACACACTGCTCACTTTTGACGATCAGCGCCGCGAAATCCTTGACGGCGCGCTGTTCGTCCGCGACGGCTTCATTGAACTAGTTGGCACAACAGCGCAAGTGCGCGCCGCGCTGCGCGAGACACCTGATGAGACGCTCAGCTTGCGCGATCACGTCGTGTTGCCCGGCTTGGTCAACACGCACCACCACATGTTCCAGAGCTTGACGCGCGTGACGCCAAGTGGACAGGATCATGAGCTGTTTGGCTGGCTGCGCGCGCATTACGGCATGTGGGCGAATTTGCGCAGTGAGATGATCTACGTCTCGACTCTAACGGCAATGGCAGAGCTGATCCTCTCAGGCTGCACAACCAGTAGCGACCATCTCTACCTGTATCCGAACGATTGCCGTCTGGACGACTCGATCCGCGCGGCAAGCGAGATCGGGATGCGCTTTCACGCGGCGCGCGGCAGCATGAGCCTTGGCGAGAGCAAAGGCGGCTTGCCGCCTGATCGACTCGTCGAGGATGAAGACGCTATTCTGCGCGACACACAGCGCCTGATCGAGACCTATCATGACAAGCGACGTGGCGCAATGCTGCGCATTGTGGTAGCACCATGCTCACCTTTCAGCGTCTCACAAGACCTGATGCGCGAGTCGGCGCGTCTAGCGCGCGCTTATGGCGTCCATCTGCACACACACCTTGCCGAAAACGACAACGACGTCGCCTACAGCCTTGAGCAATTCAACTTGACGCCTGCGCAATACGCTGAGTCGGTCGCATGGCTCGGCACTGATGTCTGGCATGCGCACTGCGTCAAGTTAGACGCGCACGGCATCGGTCTGTTTGCACAGACAAGCACAGGCGTGGCGCATTGTCCTAGCTCTAACATGCGCTTGGCGAGCGGCATTGCGCCAATTCGGGCGATGTTGCAAGCAGGTGTGCGCGTCGGACTCGGCGTAGACGGCTCGGCTTCGAATGACAGCGGACACATGCTGGCAGAGGCGCGCATGGCGCTGCTCCTGCAGCGCGTCAGCGGCGATCCAAAGGCGCTGACAGCGCGTCAAGCGCTAGAGCTTGCCACACGCGGCGGCGCTGCTGTTCTGGGCAGAGATGACATTGGCGCGTTAGCAGTTGGCATGGCAGCTGATTTCATCGCCATAGACCTGAATCAGGTCGCCTTTGCAGGCGCATGGAGCGATCCTGCTGCAGCGCTCGTCTTTTGTGCGCCGCCAACGGTCGCTTACAGCGTGATCAACGGTCGCGTGATAGTGCGCGAAGGGCAGATCACAACAATTGATCTGCCCAATGTCCTGCGTCGTCACAACGCCTATGCGCGCCAGCTGGCTGATATGCCGACGCGCTAGTTCACGCGCGTGCCAAAGCCGGGCGCGCTACATGAGACGTAGTCAGCGCCCAGCACAACGCGGAAATCAGCTGTACGGTTTGGATCAGGCTGACTGATGATCCGATCAGCGCGAATATTGAGCGTCCGCCGCAGCTCTTGCAGCACTTGTGGCGAGGCACTGCCAGTGTAGTCATAGATGACGGTCTGCGCAGTCGGTTCGCCCTGACCGCGCGCTATTGCTTGGAAACCTTCCCAGCTGAGCAGGTCAACTGCCACAAGGTCGTAGTTCGGCTTGCCAGAGCTGTTGATCACCTCAATGTTGCCGACTTCACGCAGCAGACGGTTGCGCGTTGGCGGCGTGTAGAATTGGCGCAGCGTCTCGAACATGCCTTCAGTCGGAATTTGCACGTCTTCGCCGTAAGGCGTGCGCCAAGCCTCAGTCTCGCGCCCTTTGATCAGCTGGAAGCTGCGGATGTTCTCAGGCGTCAAGTTCAGAGCAATCGGCAGCAAGCCGAGGATATCTGTCAGCTGCAAGTTGGTCTTAACGAACTGGCTTGCCTGCGACCACAGCTCAGGCGCTTTTTGCAGAATGCCTTGCGCGCGCGCCTCACGCCAAATGGCGCGTAAAATCTGCTGTTGACGCCGATTGCGGTCAAAGTCGCTCAGGCGCTGACGCACGCGCGCATACCACAGCGCTAACGAGCCGTCCATGCGGTAGTAACCGACATCAAGCGTGTAGAGCGCATAGACAGGCGTGCCTTGTGCGTCATATTGACCCGTGAAACGCCACTGGTCAACCATTGGGCAATCTACAGCGACGTTGACGCCGCCAAGCGCGTCAACAAGCGCTTTGAAGCCGTTGAAGCTGACTTTGGCATAGAAATGGATCGGTATGCCGAAGTTATAGAGGATGGTCTCCTGCAGCAAGCCAAAGCCGCCGTTCGGCGACCAGCCTACCGACTCGCCCCAGCCGTAGGCGACGTTAAGGCGCTGCATGCCGAGTTGCGGAATGCAGACGTACAGGTCGCGCGGCAAGCTGAGCATCGCCACGCTGCCTGCTGTGCGATTGATTGAGACGATGAGCATGGTATCCGTGCGAACAGAAGGCTCATTGGGCTGCAGGTCTTCGTCTGTGCCGAGCAGGATGATGTTCAGGATGTCATCATTGGAGCGCAAGCGCGGCGCGCGCGGCGGCACAGCGGTCACTTGTGGCTTCTCAGTGCACGTCTCGCGGACAGGCACGCGCGGTAGCGTGCTCGTGGCAGGCAAAAGCGTCGCCGACGGCTCAGGAGTCAGTGTGAAGGCACTTGGGTCAGGCGTGCGTGTTGGACGGCGCGTGTTCGTGGGCAGGAGCAAAGGCAGAGCGCCTTGTGCGGCTTGGTCGAGTGCAAAGCGTGCAGGCAACACTGCGCTCTGTGGCACAGGCGTCGGAGTCGGGACGCTCAGACGGCTCTCGCGCAGCGCTGTAGCTGTGGCAGGGAAGATCGTGCTGTGCTGTTCAATCAGCGCGCGGCGCTCAAGGCGCGCACCTAGCTCGCGCAAGTTAGCGAGCGCTGCATTTGCCAGCACAATCACGCCAACTAGCAACACAACTAGCAACACAGCGCGTCCGAAAAAGCTGAGACAGCCTCGAAAGTTCATAGGTCTTGCTCACAACAGGCAAATTTCAAACGGCGCTTTATAATAGCGCGCTCTGTCAGCTTCAGCATTCATATCCTTTTGAGACTAGCGCACTGCCTAGAATTGCCTAAACTATCATCATCAGTAGCTCCAACACTCAGCAAAGGCGCATAGTCATCCGAATGAATAAGTTATGCCATCAAATAGCGCGTCAACTGGTTGACAATCTGCGCAGCGCAGCGCTGAAGTTGCTTGTGCTGTTGCTGTATGTGCCATACGAAGAGGCAGAGAGTAGGCGCAATGGCGAGTTTTTAGCAGGCACTCTGGCATTCATCCTCTTCACAATAGCTCTTTCGCTCATCTTCCCCATACCTCTAGTGCCGCGTCCATTCGGCGATTATCATACACTGTTGCTCCTCTTGAACGCCCTGCTTTTTACAGTTGCTTACGTGCTGAATCGGCGAGGACAGTATTCTCTTGCGGTCAGTCTAACGTTGGTGACTTTCACGTTCGGCACAGTGCTATCCGTGTTGCTCTCTACCGATGATGGCAGGCTGTTCTTCCTAATTTACTTGCTCGTGCCAATTTTGTTCAGCATTGCGCTGATGCGCCTGCGCTATGCCTTCTTGATCTACAGTCTTATCGTGGCGAGCTTTGCGATTCCATTCTTCGCGCGCTCTGAAGAGCGTCCGTTCCTGATCAACATCTTCCTATTCGTCATGCTCGTAGGCTTGGTAGCGTTCACAATGACCTATCATCACAACCTTATCGAAAACGAGCGGAAACGAAAACTACGCGAGAGCGAGGCGCGCTATCGCAGCCTTGTCGAAGTCTGCCCTGATGCGATTGTAGTCGTCTCAGAAGGCAAGTTCATTTTCGTCAATCCTGCTGCGGTGACCCTGTTTGGCGCGCAGAGTCCTGATGACTTGCTTGGACGCCGTGCAATAGAGTTCATTGATCCTGCTTTTCGGAAAGATGTTTCTCAGAGCCTGTTACGTCCGCGCGATGATCATCCAGTCGAGCAGCGTATTGTGCGCCTAGATGGCACAACGCGCGCTGTAGAGGTGATTGGCTCTGCCATTGAATATGGCGGCAAACGCGCGCGTCAATCAGTCATCCGCGATATCACTGAGCGGCAAAAAGCGCAGCAGCAAGCGTTGGAGCTTGCCCTTGAGCGTGAGAAAATCAAGCTGCTGGAGCAGTTCATCAGCGACACTTCGCACGATTTGCGCACGCCTATCGCTGCGCTGAGCACAAACAGCTACGTCTTCGAGAAATTGAGCCAAAAAATTGCCGAGTTGGTCGCGCAAAATGACAAAGAAAGCCTTGAGCGTGCCTTGCAGCAGCTGATCGAGCGCGCCCAGAGCCTGCACGTCACTTCACGGCGCCTAGCGCGCATTGTGGAAGGCATGTTCGACATGGCACGGCTAGATGGCTTGCCGACTTTCACACTCAGCCGCACTGAGCTGAATGTGGTCGTCAAGCGCGTTTTAGAGCCTTACTTTGCCGATGCGGTACAGGCAGGCTGCACGCTCACTTTCGTGCCATGTGAACAATCTTTGCCTGTCTTTCTGAACGAGGTGGAGTTCGGGCGCGTGCTGCAAAATCTGATGGAAAATGCGCTGCAATACACGCCGCGTGGCGGCAAGATCGCGGTCAGCACCTACGCACAGGATAACAAAGCCGTCTTCGAGGTGAGCGATAGCGGCATCGGCATCGCCGCTGATGAGCTCCCGCGTATCTTCGAGCGCTTCTACCGCACAGATAAGGCGCGCTCAACGCACACAGGCGGCGCAGGACTTGGGCTTGCTATCGCCAAAAAGATTGTTGAGGCACACAGCGGCTCTATTACGGTTGAGAGTCAACCTGATGTCGGCACAACTTTTCGTGTCTACTTGCCCATCGCTACCGTATCTGAAGCGTCGCCTTCCAGTGCAACGAAATGACTACACAGGCGTCATAAAGCGCGCTATACTCACTGCAAGTGAGCAAAAAGACGTGCTTGTGCGATGCTCTCAAACCGACAGATTGCCGATGCTTTTGACTTGTTGGCTGATCTGCTGCGCCTGAAAGATGCGACTGCCTACCGCTTTGAGATCATCGCTTATCAGCGCGCTGCAGAGGCGATCCGCGAGCTTCCGCGCGACCTGCAGGCTATCGCTGCTGAAGGACGCCTACAGGAAATTGACGGCGTCGGCAAGGCGATTGCGGCCAAAATCAATGAACTGTTGCAGAGCGGCACGTTGCGTCTGCTAGAAGAGCTAAAGGCAGAAATTCCGCAAGGCTTGGTAGACGTACTGCGTGTGAACAGCGTCGGACCGAAGAAGGCGATGCTGTTCTATCAACAACTCGGCATCACATCGGTCGCTGAGCTGGAAGCAGCAGCGCGAGCAGGCAAATTGCGCAACTTGCCGACAATGGGCGTTAAAAGCGAGCAGAAAATCCTTGAGAGCATCGAGGCATTGGCGCGCCGCAACACGCGCGCACGCGCCGACGTCGCCTTGCACGCTGCTGAGCGCATCGTGCGCACATTGCAGAGCTTGCCGAGCGTCTTGCGCGCTGAAATTGCAGGCAGTCTGCGGCGCGGACGTTCCACTATTGGTGACATTGACTTGCTGGTCGCCACTTATGACGCTGCGCCAATCATGGACGCTTTCGTTAACCATCCCGATGTCACGCGCATCCTCAGTCAAGGCGAGACCAAAAGCAGTGTTGAGCTAGTGAGCGGTCTGCAATGTGACTTGCGCGTTGTGCCGCCTGAGCGCTTTGGCACAGCGCTCAGCTACTTCACAGGCAGTCAGGCGCACAACATCCGTCTGCGCGAGCTGGCATTGGAGCGCGGACTGAGCCTGAATGAGTGGGCATTCACAGCGACTGACGGCAGCGGACGCGAGATTTTGTGCGCGACAGAAGAAGAGGTCTACGCACAGCTGGACTTGCCATACATTCCGCCTGAGCTGCGCGAAGATCGCGGCGAAATCGAGGCGGCACGCGCCAATGCTCTGCCAAAGCTGGTCGAGATTGGCGACATTCGCGCTGACCTGCACATGCACACGACGTGGAGCGACGGTCGGCTGAGCGTCCGTGAGATGGCGTGGCAGGCGCGCGAGCGCGGCTTGCAATATATCGTGATCACTGACCATTCGCAGAGCCTAGGCGTTGCTAATGGCTTAAGTGTAGAGCGGCTCTGGGCGCAGCGCGAGGAAATTGAGCGCGTTCAGGCAGAGTTTGGCGACTCGTTGCGCATTTATCACGGCGTAGAGCTGGAAATTCGCGCCGACGGCACGCTTGACTATCCCGATGATGTGCTCGCCGCGCTCGATGTCGTGATTGCCTCGCTACACACAGCGTTGCGCCAAGATCGCGCTACTATTACAGCGCGTCTGCTCAATGCCATTAACAATCCGCATGTAGACATCATCGGTCATCCACGCGGACAACTGATTCCAGACCGTGAGCCTGCTGATCTGGATATGGACGCTGTTTTTGCCGCTGCGCTCGCCACAGACACTGCGCTAGAAATTAACGCTAATCCGCATCGTCTCGATTTGGATAGCGCGCATGCACATCAAGCGCTCAAACTCGGCATCAAGCTCGCCATCAACACAGACGCACATTCAGCCGCTGACTTTGCCGTCTTGCCGTTTGGCGTGCGTACGGCGCGGCGCGCTTGGGCAAGCGCCGAGCAGATCATCAATACGTGGTCGCGTGAACGCTTCGAGGAGTGGATTCGCACATGAGCCGCTACGAAGACCCGTATAGCCCGTCTGAGTATGACGACTCGTCTGTTGAATTGACGCACCCATCAGAGTCGACGCCGATCAAGTCTACGCCGCCTAAAAGACCGTTGCGTCCTACGCAGCCGCCTGCTGAGCCACGCCAAGTGCGTCAGGCGCAGCCGCTACGCCACATGCCGCCACCACCACCTGTCTACGAGCCTGCTGAGCCACGCCTGCCACAAGCACCTGCCCGCCGACGCCCAGTGCCGCAGCGTCCGAGCAAACGTGAGAGCGGCTGGTACCTGCCGTGGTGGACTCTCCTCGTGCTGATCGCTTTTGTCGCAGCAGCGGCAATCGGCGCTTGGGCAGTTGTGGATGCAGTTGGTGGCAACGCGGCGCCCGGCGGACAAACACCGATTGTCATTGTAGTGACGGCAACTTTTACTATCGGACCGCCGCCAACCTACACGCCTCTGCCGCAAGTCCAGCCGACCGTTGCACCTTTGCCGACCGTTGTACCAACGCCGACATTACCGCCAGGCGAGTTTCGACCGGGCGTCATTGTTGAGGTTGTCGGCGTCGGCTTGAACGGACTGAATATCCGAGCAGGCGCCGGCACAAGTGCCACCCTGCTCTTCGTAGCGCCCGAACGAACGCGCTTCATGATCATGAGCGGTCCGCAGAATGCCAGTGGCTTGGAATGGTGGGAAGTGCGCGAGGTCAATGCGCCGAATCGAACGGGCTGGGCAGCGCGCAACTATTTGCAGGCAGTTGATCAACGCTGAAGCGCCGCATGACCGCCTGTCAGCAGCGCCTCTACTTCGCCCCGCGTCACAAGTGCTACATCGCCGCGAATGCTCAACTTGAGCGCTGCTGTCGCTGCACCAAAGCGCAGCGCCTCACTCAGCGGCGACTCTTCCAGCAAGCGGCACAAAACACCCGCTGCAAAGGCGTCGCCTGCGCCCAAGCGCTCCACAATTTGGACAGGGAACGCGGCGCACGTCACTGTTTCACTTGGACTGCATCCTACAGCGCCCCGCTCGCCATCGGTTACAACCACTGTGCCTGACCAGAGCTGTTGCAGACGCTCAGCTTGCACAATGGCGTCGCCATGTACCTCAAAAACAACGGCAGCGTCGCGCGCTGCGATGAAAACAAGGTCTGCTGCTTGGCAAAACGGCGTCAAGGTCTCCCGCGCCTGCTGTGGCGACCAGAGCAGGCTGCGGTAGTTCACGTCAAAAGAGACTTTTGTGCCATGTTCGCGCGCGCAACTCAGAGCGGCATGACAAGTCGCCAGACATGAGTTGCTCAGCGCAGGCGTGATGCCTGTTAGATGCAGCCAACGCGACTCTGCAAGACGCGCTGTGGGCAGGTCACTTGGCTGCAGCTTACTAGCAGCTGAGTCGGCACGGTCATACCAGACGCGCGTTGGACGTGGCGGCACGCCGCGCTCTAGGAAGAGCAATCCCATGCGTCCATCAGACACGCGCTGTACGTCGCTCACGTCCACGCCGTGCTGACGGATGAAGTTCAAAGCGAGCTGACCGTGTGGCGCGCTCGGCAAGCGTGAAAACCATGCCACACGCTTGCCAAGCCGTGCCAGAGCAATGGCAAGGTTGCTCTCAGCACCTGCCACATGCACGTCTAGCGTTGTGGCTTGCTCAAGGCGCAGCGTCTCAGGCGCAGTCAGGCGCAGCAAACACTCGCCAAAAGTGAATAGGTCGAGTGCCACCATGCACTAGGCGTCTTGCAGCAAGTGCTGCAGCCAGCGCTCAGCCGCTTGACGTGCGCTCTCCGCGTCTACGAAGCCGTTCGGATGCTCTTGACGACTATCGCCTGCAAATTGCGCGGTCTCAATTGAACCTTCGCAGTAGACGGCGCGCCAATGCCACGCGCCGCGCGACCAACGCACAGTGAACGACAAATTCTCATAATCAGCGACCCATGTGTCGTGAATACGTATCCATTCCATAGCTCTGTAGACCTTATACTATAGGTTATGTTGTGGTGGACGAAACGCCTGTACCTCAAAGCTGACCTGCAAACTTAGCAATTGATCAGGCTCTGAATAATTTGCTTGAATAGCGGCTTGCACAGCAGCTAAACCTTGTGCTAGTTCGGTCTCGCTCAATTGCCACGTGCTAGACCAATGGCGTTGAGCTAATGCTTGGTAGACGCTCTGTGGTGAGCGCATGACCGTGTAGGTGTGGCGGCGCGGCTCGCCAAGTGGTTGCCAACCGAGTGGCGGCAATGCCTCAGCCACTGGCTGCGCCAAGCCAATACGTTCAACCTTGCCTTCGGGAAAAACAGCGCGCCATGCTGTCCAGATCGGCTCAAAGACGGGACTGTGTAGCGTGTTGCCATGCGTGTCGCCACATAATAGGACGCCTTCAGGCTTCAAAACACGGGCGATCTCGCGCAGGACGCCTTGCCAGTCGGCGATCAAGTGCAGCACATGCACCAGCACAACAGCGTCAAAGGCAGAACGGCGAAACGGCAAGCGCAGCGCGTTTGCCTTGCTCAGCTGAATTGCCTCGGCGCCTGCCTTAGCGCGCAGCCGCTCCATCATTGCCCGCGAAAGGTCTATGCCATACAGCTTGCCTGTATGACGCGCCAAAGGTAACGCGATACGCCCTGTGCCAATGCCGACCTCTAGCACGCGGCTACCGTGGCGCAAGTTGCCTGCTTGGGCAAACAAATCGGCAATGATTGATTCCTGTCCCTCAGGAAAGCCGCGCGTAGCGTCGTAAAAGTCAGCGGCGCGGTCAAAAGTGATGTACTCTGTTCGTCCCAGATCGCTCATGGCAAGTTGACTCGTCCTATATGCATATTATAGGCAGTCCCACTGCTAACATCTCTCAAAACTATATGAATCTTGGTGAAGAGCGCTGCTAACGCAACATTTAGCCGCTTTTTACACTTTTCTGACACACTCTGTGCTATCTTTTCAGCAGATAGCAACGACACTTGACGGCTTTGGCAAGCATCGAAACTGACTTAAAATCAATGCCAAGCCGAGTTCTCACAGCGATGAAGAGTAGGTAAGCCATGATGCGATTCGACCGATTCACGGAGCGCGCCCAAGATGCTGCTGCGCGTGCTTACGAAATTTTGCAGCGCTATGGGCATAACCAAGTGGATACTGAGCATGTGCTGTTGGCACTGCTAGAGCAGCCTGATGGCGTCATCCCGCAGATTTTGGAGAAGATGAACGTCGATCAGGAAGCCATTCGCTACAAACTGGACGAAATTCTGCGCTCCACGCCGAAGGTCTCGATTTACGGCGGCGGCGCCGGTCAAATTTTCATGACGCCGCGCGTCAAGCGCATCATTGACCTTGCTCAGGAAGAGGCAAATCGGCTGCGCGATGAGTACATCAGCACTGAGCACATCTTCCTCGCCATTATTGCCGAGCGCAACACAGCTGTAGCGCGCATTTTGAAGGAAGCAGGCATCACCAAAGAGCGCGTCTTGGACATCATCAAGGATTTTCGCGGCGGTCAGCGCGTGACCGATCCGCAGGCTGAGACGCGCTACCGCACACTTGAACGTTACAGCCGCGACCTGACGCGCATGGCGCAGGAAGGTAAGCTCGATCCTGTAGTCGGGCGCGATGATGAGATTCTGCGCGTGATCCAGATTCTGTGCCGCCGCACAAAGAACAATCCTGTGCTGATTGGCGAGGCAGGCGTCGGTAAGACAGCGATTGTGGAAGGCTTGGCGCAGAAGATCGCCAATCACGACGTGCCAGAGCTGTTGCTCAACAAGCGCGTGGTCAGCCTTGACCTAGGTGCAATGATCGCCGGCAGCCGCTTCCGCGGCGAGTTTGAGGAGCGTCTGAAAGCAGCCATTGAGGAAATTCAGCGCAGCGAAGGCGAGATCATCCTGTTCATTGACGAGCTGCACACAGTGGTCGGCGCGGGTGCGGCGCAAGGCGCAATTGACGCGGCGAACTTGCTCAAGCCTGCTCTTGCGCGCGGCGAGCTGAACTGCATCGGCGCAACAACGCTAGATGAGTACCGCCAATACATTGAGAAGGACTCAGCGCTAGATCGGCGCTTCGCGCCTGTCTTTGTGGATGAGCCGACGGTTGAGCAGACCATCGAGATGCTCAAAGGGCTGCGCGACCGCTACGAGGCGCACCACAAGGTGCATTTCACTGAAGAGGCGCTTGTCGCTGCAGCGCGGCTCAGCCACCGCTACTTGACAGATCGCCGCCTGCCTGACAAAGCAATTGACCTGATGGATGAGGCGGCTGCTAAGCTGCGCGTGGCGCTCTACAGCTTGCCGCCAGAGCTGAAGCAGCTCAAAAACGAGCTGGATCGGCTAGCTGCTGAGGAAGAGGCAGCTGGTCTGGCGCGTGACTACGAGCGCGCTGCGCAGTACAAGATGCAGCGCATTCAGCTTGAGCAACAGTATGAGCGCAACCTTGAGGCATGGCAACGTGAGCATACACTTGACGACGTGGTAGATGCTAACGACATCGCCGCAGTGGTGGCACAGTGGACAGGCATTCCTGTCAGCCAAATGCTGGAGACTGAGGCTGAAAAGCTGCTGCGCATGGAAGAAGCGCTGCACGAGCGAATCATCGGGCAGGATGAAGCGGTCGCTGCGGTTGCCGACGCGATTCGGCGCGCGCGCAGCGGTCTGAAAGACCCGCGGCGTCCGATTGGCTCGTTCATCTTCTTGGGCTCCTCAGGCGTCGGCAAGACCGAGCTTGCCAAGGCACTTGCTGAGTTCCTGTTCGATGATGAGGACGCACTGGTGCGCGTGGACATGAGCGAGTACCGCGAGGCGCACACGGTCAGCCGTCTGTTTGGCGCGCCGCCAGGCTACGTCGGCTATGAGGAAGGCGGTCAGCTGACTGAAGCAGTCCGTCGGCGTCCGTACTGCGTCGTCCTGTTTGACGAGATTGAGAAAGCGCATCCGAACGTCTGGAATGCTCTGCTGCAAATTCTTGACGACGGTCGCCTGACCGATGGGCAAGGGCGCACTGTGGACTTCCGCAACGCGGTCATCATCATGACCAGCAATCTCGGCACGGAGTACGCACGCAAAGGCGGCGCGCTCGGCTTTGTGACGGGCAGCGATCCTGAAGTGGTCGCCGATCACAAGAAAATTGAGCGCGCGTTGCGCGAGAATTTCCGTCCGGAGTTCCTCAATCGGATTGACGAGGTGATCATCTTCAGTCCGTTGACGCTTGAGCAGGTTGAGCGCATTGTTGACCTACAAATGCGCCAAGTGGCAGAGCGCATGGGCGAGCAGGGCTTGATTGTCGAGCTGACGCCTGCGGCGCGGGCGTGGTTAGCGCGGCAAGGTTACGATCCACAGTTCGGCGCGCGTCCACTGCGGCGCGCCATTCAGCGGCACATTGAGAGCCCGCTCTCAGTGCAGGTGCTGAAAGGCGCCTTCGCACGCGGCGACATTGTCCTAGTGGACGTGAACGCCGAAGGCACAGGTCTGGTGTTTAAGAAGCAGGAAGGCGCGACCATGCCGTTGCCGACTAAGAAGGACGCTGAGGCGTGAGCGCAAACGTAGGCGGAAAAATTCCGCCTACGATTTTTTCAGCTCAAATTGAGACGCTAGGGCGATATTCGCCGAAGACGCCGCGCAGCACATTACAGATTTCGCCAAGCGTCGCCTCGCGCTCAACTGCCTCGATGAAGAGCGGCATGAGCGGATCGTTGCCGCGCGCCGCTGCTTCGATTTGCGCCAAAATCTCGCTCACGCGCGCCGAATCGCGCCGTGCGCGCAGCTCGGCAAGACGCGCGCGCTGTGCCTGCGCAATTGCCTCGGAGACGTGCAAGGTCTCGATAGGCGCTTCCTCAGCTACGGTGAACTTGTTGACGCCGACGATGATCTGCTCGCCGCGCTCGACCGCTTGCTGATAAGCGTATGCTGCGTCTTGAATCTCTTTTTGAATGTAGCCGCGCTCAATGGCTGCCAAAGCGCCGCCTAGCGCGTCAATTTGCTCGATATAGCGCCGTGCACGCGCCTCGATTTCATCGGTCAGCGTTTCTACGTAATAGCTGCCTGCCATTGGATCGACTGTGTCGGCGACGCCGCTCTCATACGCCAAAATTTGCTGAGTGCGCAGCGCCACTTGCACGGCTTGTTCAGTCGGCAAGGCGAGCGCTTCATCCATGCTGTTAGTGTGCAGACTCTGTGTGCCGCCAAGCACAGCGGCGAGCGCCTGCACAGTCACGCGCACAATGTTGTTCATCGGCTGCTGAGCGGTCAGCGTGCTGCCACCAGTTTGCGTGTGGAAGCGCAGCTGCCACGACTTTGGATCGCGCGCGCCGAAACGGTCGCGCATGATCTCTGCCCAAAGGCGGCGCGCCGCGCGGAACTTGGCGATTTCTTCGAAGAATTGGTTGTGCGCGTTGAAAAAGAACGATATTTGCGGCGCGAACTCGTCTACTGACAAGCCTGCGTTTATAGCAGCTTGCACGTATTCAATGCCGTTCGCCAACGTGAAAGCGACTTCCTGCACTGCTGTGCTGCCTGCCTCACGGATGTGGTAGCCGCTGATGCTGATCGTGTTCCAATGTGGCACGTGGTCGCGGCAGAAGCGGAAGATGTCCGTGATCAAGCGCATACTTGCCGCAGGCGGATAGATATACGTGCCGCGCGCAATGTACTCCTTCAAAATGTCATTCTGGACAGTGCCGCGCAGCTTGTGCATCGGCACGCCTTGCCGTTTGGCAACAGCGATGTAAAGCGCGAGCAGGATTGCAGCTGGCGCGTTAATGGTCATGCTGGTGCTGACCTGATCGAGCGGAATGCCGTCAAACAAGCGCGCCATGTCATGGATGCTGCAGATGCTCACGCCGACCTTGCCGACTTCGCCGAGCGCCATTGGATCGTCGGCGTCGTAGCCGATCTGAGTCGGCAAGTCGAAGGCGACTGAAAGTCCCATCTGCCCTTGCGAGAGCAAAAAGCGGTAGCGCGCGTTGGACTCTTCGGCTGTGGCGTAGCCGGCATACTGGCGCATTGTCCACAGCCTGCCGCGATACATGGTCGGCTGGATGCCGCGCGTGAACGGATACTCGCCCGGAAAGCCGACGCGCTCCAAGTAATGTGCATCAGCGTGCTTTGGGACGTACAGACGCTGAATTGGGATACCTGAGGAGGTCTCAAATTTCTCAGCGCGCTCAGGCGACTTGCGCAGCACACTGGCTAACGTCGTCTGTTCCCAGCGCTGGAGCGCTTCTTCGATGCTCAGTTGCTCTTTTTCGACCATAAGTCACTCTGCTTCTCTTAACAGCGCGTCTTTTATTTCGGCATGTGCAACAGCGCGAAAATTTTCGAAGGTCAGGTCGCGGAACGGCAAACTCAAGCGCTCGCGCAGTCTCTCAAACAGCTCACTGTAGCTCTTGGCGAAGCGCGGCGACTCCGCTATGCCCAGTTGAGCGATGATCGCCTCGATCTCTGCCAACGAGTCGCCTTCTACCTCAACAAAGTTGCCGAAAGGCAGCTCATCCAGCACGACTTCACAGTTTCCGAGCTGATAAGTCGTGCGAAATTTCTCATAGCGCCACACGACCTGGAAGCCAAGTGCTTGCAACAGCCGATCCGTCGTCTCAAAGTCGCTGACCACGATCTCCAGTTCAGCGCGCGTGTATGCAGCGCTGTGCGGTGCTTTGTAGGTCAAGCGGACTTGTGAGTCTTGGCGCAAGCGCAGCACTTCGCCGCGTGCGCTCAGGCTGCCGTCGAGACGGTCATAGCGTAAGTTGCGCTCAGCTGTGCGTGGCTGTGCTAGAGCAGCGCCGAGCGCAGTCAGGCGGTCTGCGATCACGGACAGATCAGGCGCCCAGAGCTTGACTTCAGTCTCAGTGTGTGCAACGGACATAGCACTTGCCTCAGAGAGCGATTATGGCGCAGAAAAGCTCTGTATGCCAATGCACAACAAAAACGCCTGCAAAAGCGCTTTGCAGGCGTCTGGTAGCCGAAAGGGTTTGCTTAGCTGCCCATCAGCTGCGGCACAGTCAGCGTTTGCAGTCCATCAAGGTTCAAGACGTTCATCTTGTGCATGCGCCGCAGCGCCTCACAAGTCTGTTCAGGCGTTTCAAGTAGGACAAGGTAGACCTGCTGTGGCGGCAAACCCATGATGCGCGCTAGGACTGAGTATTTGTGAATTCGATCTTGATAGTCTGAGGTTTTTGTCTCAAACCATAAAATGCGTCCGCTTGTGCCAATGCTCAGCAGGATGTCAAATTCGAAGTTGCGCTCCTCAGGTAGGACGACTTGGATATTGTACGCTATGTTGAATGGCACATTTGAGGCAACCAACATTTTGCTGAGATGAGCGCGCGTGAAACGCTCAAGCCAGCCGCCTGTGAAAAAGTTGTAAGCGATAGGATTGCGACTTGGACGCGCTGTTATCCTGTAGTGCGGCGCTTTGCGGTATTCGTAGTGTTCCAGAAAAGCAAGCCTGTGCAGCTCAGTGCAGAGTTGCGTGCTATCGGCGACACAGCGGTCGCCATAGCCAGAGAGATTGACGACGAATGTATCGCCATTGTTCAGGCTGCGCTTGATGTTCTGGTAGACGAGCCTAATGTTCGGATAGCGCAAGCCCATCAGCTGTGCAAGGCGGTCGAGCGTCTCATCATGCTCTTGAGGCTCACTGAGGCTGCGAATAGTGATGCCCGCCTTAGTCAGAAATTGGCGAATGTTATCTTGAGCAGGCTCTGGCGTGCTTGGTGCTTCTGCTGGCGCCGCGACCGATTGAACAGGCTGAGGTGCCGTTGTATTGCCATCATTTGTGGCGCGCAGCGCCTGAACAAGCTCCAAAAAGCGCTCTTTGGTGGTCAGGCGAAACGGACGGCGATCAAGCAGCTCTTTCAGCTCATCAGGTAACTCAGCTTCATCAGGCAGATGTCCATCTGGGAATAAGATGGGCTGCACAGGCTTGCCTTGTGCGAAGGCAAGCGTCAGGGCAATGCGATCAGGCTCGCTTGGATGCTCAAGCCAATTTTCGTCCCATGCTTTGGCGCTGAACAAAATGAGAACGAGATCAATGCGCTCAAAAGCGCTTTGCAGACTTTTGCGCACTGAGCCGCCGAGTGGAACGAGCTGCGCAGCGCTGAGCGTGAAGGTATGACTGGGCACATACTGTTTCAGCGTTCGGAGGAAAGCATCAGCATATCGTTCATCAGGATGTGCTAGAAGAAGAACGTGTGCCATACAAGAACACTCCTCATCTAAAAATAGCTGGGGAAGGCGCCTGCGCGCGCTTCACAACTGGAGTATACCACTGCAGAACAGAGCTTTGGGACATCTTGAGCGTGTTAAGGGTTTTTGAGTACATGCGCGCATGAGGTGCTGTGTCAAGCTGCTTACTGTGTTTGACCTTATCAGCGTGCAAGAATCTTGCTACGTCTGTTCACCTGGCAATTGCTGAGAAGACAAAATGCGGCACACATCAAAATCATTTGGTAAAATAGAAAACATGTTGATGCTAACCGACTATCGCGTCCGCCAACGCGACTACTTGCTCGAAATCGCCCGTGCGCTTACCTCACGCCTAGACGTGAGTGAGGTGCTGCGCTTGATTCTGGGTGCGTCGCTTGCCATGCTAGGCGGCGAAGTCGGACTCATCGCATTGCGCGAGCCAGATGATCGCTTCCGCGCACGCGCAAGCGTCGGCGTGCCGCCAGAGAAACTGCACGTCTTTAAGCCGCTGCTGGAGAGCATCCTGATAGAAAATGGCGACATCCAGTATAGCCAGCTAGACCTGAAAATGCGCCTTGTGGCGCGTGCACTGGACATGCGCTTGCGGCAAGCCATCACATTGCCAATGGTCATGGGCGGGCAGATTCTCGGCGTGGTCTTCGTCTTCCGCAGCTATGTCGGCGAATACAGCGCTAATGACCAGAGCATCCTGCAGAGTTTTGCCGATCAGGCTGCAATTGCCGTTCACAATGCACAGCTGTATGAGCGCCTGAGCGCTGAGCAGCAACGCTTGAGCGCGATCCTCGAGCACAGCGCCGACGGCGTGCTGATCATGGATGCATCACAACGGATCATCGGCTTCAATAAAGCGCTAGAGCGCATCACAGGCTGGCGCCAAGCCGAGGCGCTCGGTCAACTGCACGATAGCATCTTCTTCTGGGAGCGCGTGGAGCACGGTCAGCCGTTGGGCGCGGCGCTAGCAAGCGGCTGGGCGCAACGCCCTCAAGCGGATGAGGATGAGCCAGACACACGGTATGTGGAAGGCGATCTGCGACGGCGCGACGGCTCGCGGATCAGCCTTGGCATCACTTATACAGCGCTTTTTGACGATGATGGCAGGTTGCAGAACATTATCGCCAACGTGCGCGACATCACGCACTTTCGGCGCGCGCAAGAGGCAAAGTCTGCTTTCATCTCAGCCGTCTCGCATGAATTGAAGACGCCTGTAGCGCTGATCAAGGGCTATGCCAGCACATTGCGCCGCGAGGATGCTCACTGGGATGAGGCGACCGTGCAACGCGCGCTCGCCGTAATTGAAGACGAGGCTGATCGTTTGGCGGCTCTGATTGATAACTTACTAGCCGCCTCAAAGTTACAGGCGGAAGGCATGCGCCTGACACAAGTCAGCGAAGTAGACCTAGTCGAGTTGGTCTCGCGCGCAGTCGAGCGTTTCCAGACGCAGAGCGACAAGCATCGGCTGATTGTCGAGTTGCCGCCTGATTTGCCTACTATTCGCGGCGACGAAATGCGCTTGCGCCAGGTTTTTGACAATCTGTTGAGCAACGCTATCAAATACTCGCCCGATGGCGGCGAAATTCGCGTGACGGGCAGTTTTGACGAGCAAGGTGTCACCATCAGTGTGAGCGATCAGGGCGTTGGCATTCCGCCTGAAGACTTGCCACACATCTTTGAGCGTTTCTATCGCGTAGATAATGCACTCAGCCGTCGCACACAAGGCGCAGGCTTAGGGCTGTATCTAGCGAACGCTTTCGTCAAGGCACACGGCGGCAGGATCAGCGTAGAAAGCACGCTGCATAAAGGCTCAACCTTTCACGTTTGGCTACCGCGTCCGCTTGCCTAGTTCCAGAGGATCGGCACGTATTTTCTACAAGGAGTCTGATGAATGTTTCAACCGATAACGCGGCAGATTGCCTGCCCAAGCTGCCGTCAGCCGTTCGTGGCTCAGATCGAGCAGATCGTTGACGGCGGACGCGATCCAAACGCCAAAGCGCGTTTCTTGAGCGGACTGATCAACACTGTGCGCTGTCCGTATTGCGGTTTTGAGTTCCGCTTAGCCACACCAATCCTATATCATGACGCGCGCAAGGAACTGCTGCTGGTCAACATACCAGCGGAGCTCGGCTTACCTGCTGCTGAGCAAGAGCGCGTGATCGGCTCACTGACACAAGCTGTCGTCAACAGCTTGCCGCAAGAGCAGCGCAAAGGCTATCTGCTAATGCCGCGCTCAACACTCACTTTGCAGGGCATGATTGAGGCAGTCCTTGAGGCTGACGGCATCACAAAGGAGATGCTTGAGTCGCGCCGCAACAAGCTACGTCTTGCTGAACAGTTTTTCCGAACTGACCCTGAACAGTGGCAGGCTCTGGCACAGCAGCACGATGCTGAGCTAGATGAAGAGTTCTTTACCATGCTTACGGCTTCAGCTGAGGCTGCTCTGCATAACGGTCGGCGCGACGTCGCACAGGCGATGCTCACACTGCGCGACCAGTTGCTCAGTCTCTCCAGCACAGGTCAGCGCTTGATCAGCGCGGCTTCTGAACAAGAGGCGCTGATCCAAGCTGTGGCGAGCGATCTGAACGCAATCGGCGCTCAGATCAGCCGCGAGAGGCTGCTGGACTTAGCAATCAGCTACGCGCAGGAAGACGCCGCTGAGAAACTTGAGGTCTTGGTTAGCTTGGCGCGTCCAGCTTTGGACTACGCTTTCTTCCAGCTGTTGACAGAACGCATCGAAGCAGCTGAGCCATCTGAGCGCGCCTCGCTGGCGTTTCTGCGCGATCATCTGCTCACGCTCACACAAGCCATTGATCAGCAATCGCAGGCAATGGTGCAGCAGGCGGCTCAAACGTTGCAAGCTATCGCCAACAGCCAAGACCTTGACGCGGCAATTCGCTCACGGCTTGATCTGATTGACGACACCTTCCTCTCTGTGCTGACCGCTAATATCCAAAATGCTGAACAGACGGGCAAGCCGATGGTCGCGGCGCGCTTGCGCGAGGTGATGGATCGCATTACGGCGATCCTGCAAGAGAATGCGCCGCCTGCTGTTCGGTTCATCAACGAGCTTCTGCAACAGCCAACGGCTGAACGCGCGCGCGAGCTGCTTGTGGCGCGTGCGGCTGAGTTCGGACGCGAGTTGCTGGACGTGATGACTGCCCTGATGAACGAGCTAAGCATGCGTGGTCGCAGCGCAACGCTAGACCGCTTAACCACGTTGCGTAACATGGCGATTGACGTGCTAGGCGACCTTGCCATGCAGGAAGATGACAGCGCAGACGGCAAGACTACCTCTTCCGACTCTGATGCTAAGCCTGCTGAGCGCCAAAGCGGCATTATTCTGCCTTTCTCAGCGCGCAAACGTCCGCGCAACAGCTAGTTAAGTCTTCGTGCGCAGGCGAGCTGACCGTCACACTATAGCCTCAGGTGTGGCTAGTTTGCGCTGAGCCTTGCTCCGAGTCTCAGGGTATAATCAGGCGCGGACAGGCTTGAACAAAGGGTTGGAGCGCATGTGGCGAAAACTTGCCTTGATATGCACTGTGCTACTGCTGGCAGCTTGCGGGAATGCACCTGCTGCCGAGCAAACGTCTCCTTCACAGCCCCAAGGCGAGGTCATTGGCTGGGATCGCAATCCAAACACGATTGTTATGCGCCTTGATCGGATTATCCTCAACGAGTCGCCGCGCGAGCGCCTAAATCGCTTGCCTGCATGCACGCTTTACGGCGATGGACGCTTGGTCTGGGTGAGCGCTGTGCCGCCAGCCGGCGAGGAAGTCTCTGAGACCTACCTTGACGAAGTGACCATGCGCAGCTTCCTTGAGTACATCATCCGCGACCTGAATTTCTACGATCTGCCTGATCTCGCTGCGCAAGAGTTCCCGCCGAGCGAAAATGCCGCGCAAGAGAGCCTGACGCTGAACGTCTCGCGCGGCTTGCGCACCATTCGCAGCTACCGAGGCTGGGCGAATAATGCCTATCTCGCCGTCTTAGAGCGCTGCCGAACGATCAATCCGCAACGTGCGCTCTTTGTGCCAACAGGCGCTTGGATCACGGTCTACCAAGAGGAGCGTAATCCTGCCCTGCCTGAAGTTGGCTGGCCTCTGACCGCGCCATTCCGCCTTGCCGAAGTAGCTGCCAGTGGCGAGGCGCGCTGGATCAGCGGCGTGGCGCTTGCGCAGTTATGGAGCTATGAACGGCAAACGCTAGGACGAATGCAGTGGATCGAAAATAACCTCGCCTATCGCGTAGCAATCCAAGTGCCGAATATTTCCCGCGACTCACCGCCTGCGCCGTCTATCAGCGAGACGCCGACGCCTAACCCGTAGTTCACGCAAGCCATGTTATACTTGCTACCATGTTCGGCATATGTGCCGATACGGAGAAGTTTTGCCCGTATGAAACTTATTGTGGCGACGGTACAAGATCAGGACTCAGATTACGTGGTGAGTAAACTGACCGAAAAAGGCTATCGTGTGACGCAAGTCGGCTCAACAGGCGGCTTTTTACGGCAAGGCAACACGACGCTCTTAGTCGGCGTGGACGATAGATTGGTCGAGCCAGTGATCGAACTGCTGACGGCTTCTAGCCAACGCCGTATGCGCTATATGCCAATGGCAACCGGCACCACACCTAATGGCATGACGCTCTACAATTACGTAGAGGTCGAAGTTGGCGGCGCTACGATCTTTGTCTTGGACGTTGAGCATTTCGAACAAATCTAGCATAACAATCATGAAAAAGCTCATTTTCGCTATCATCATGGCAGACGCAGTAGAACCTGTTTCGCGGGCGCTGGTAGAAAGGCAGTTCTCAGTCACACAGATTGCCAGTGTCGGCGGCTTCTTGCGGCGCGGCAACACGACGCTCGTCATAGGCGTGGATGAAGAGCAAGTGCAGAACGTCATTGCCGTGATTCGTGAGGCGTGTGCACCGTACAGCAAAGGCGACCATCATGCTGCCACACTTTTCGTGCTGAACGCTGCACAGTTTATTCAGACATGAGCGCATTGCCTTGCCGTCCCGAAGATTTTGACTATGCTCTGCCGCCTGAGCGCATTGCCCAAACAGCAGTAGAGCCGCGTGACTCAGCGCGCCTGCTTGTGGTACATCGTCAGAGCGGCGCACTTGAGCATCGTATCTTTCGTGACCTGCCCGACTATCTAACGTCAAATGATGCACTCGTCCTTAACCAGACGCGCGTCATCCCGGCACGGTTGCGGGCGCGCAAGGTGCGGAGTGGCGGCGCTGTTGAGATTCTTCTAGCGCAAAAGTTGACAGATGAGCAGTGGTTAGCGCTGTTAGGCGGCAAACGCCTGACTGTTGGCACACGCCTGCGCGTAGAAGGCGCGCCTGACCTAGAGGCAGAGGTATGTGAAGTGCGCGAAGGTGCGCAACGCGTCATTCGATTTAGCGCGCCTGTTGAGCCGCACTTACAGCAGATTGGCGAGTTGCCGCTGCCGCCGTACATTCATCAAAAGCTCAGCGATCCTGAGCGCTACCAGACGGTCTACAGTCGCGTAGAGGGCTCAGCAGCTGCGCCAACTGCAGGTCTGCATTTCACACCAGAGCTGCTCCTGCGCATCCGCGAAATGGGCGTAGCACTGGTCTACTGTACGCTGCATGTTGGACTTGGCACATTTTTGCCGTTGCGCGAAGATCAGATCGCAACGCGGCGCTTGCATGCCGAATATGCTGAGCTATCGCCTGAGGCGGCTAGGCAGTTGAACGAGGTCAAGTTGCGCGGCGGACGTATTTTCGCAGTCGGCACTACAACAGTCCGCACATTAGAGACAGCAGCGCTCTACGCGCTCGGTGTGACGCCTGAGCGTCTGACTCAAGCAGGCTATGAGGATGCAGAGCAATGCGCATGGCGACCGTTAAGTGCTTTCAGCGCTCAGACAGAGTTATTTATTATGCCCGGCTTCAAGTTCCGCGCTGTGGACGCTATGATCACAAATTTTCACTTGCCTAAGTCATCACTGCTGATGCTGGTCAGCGCCTTCGCCGAGCGCGAGCTGATCTTGCGCGCTTATCAAGTGGCGATTCAAGAACAGTATCGTTTTTACAGCTTAGGCGACGCGATGCTGATCGTATAGGCAAGTGCCATGTTGCTCGCTCTGGACACTGCCACGCGCATGCTCAGCCTTGCCTTGCATGACGGCACAGGAGTATACGTCGAACACACTTGGCAGACCGAGAGTCACCATACAGTTGAGCTCGTGCCAGCTATCCAAGCCGCTTTACGTCAAGTTGGTCTAATGCCACGCGACCTGACTCATCTAGCCGTGGCGCAAGGTCCGGGATCGTTCAACGGTCTACGCGTCGGTTTCAGTGTGGCACAGAGCCTTGCCCTCGCGCTGAGACTGCCACTTGTTGCAGTTCCAACATTGGACATTGCAGCAGCAGCGCAGCCGCCACTCACAGAGAGCCTAATTGCCTTCGCACAGGCAGGGCGTGGCAGACTGTGCGGCGCGGCGTATCGTTGGTCAGCTGAACAAGGGTGGCAAGCGGTCAGCGAGACGCGCATTGAGACGCCTGAGGCACTGTTGACCATGTTCAGCGCACCACAAGTGCCGACTCGTGTGGTCGGCGAGGCTGACGATGCTGTCCGTGCAGCTGTTCATGTGCTGAATGCAATGCATAACCGTCGCTTAGAACTCGCTACACCTGCTTGGGCGTTGCGGCGTGCTGCTTTCCTAGCCGAGTTGGCTTGGGCGCGCTTTCGGAGCGGCGATCAAGGCGATCCGTTGCGCGCTGTGCCGTTTTATTTGCATCAGCCAGGCGTGCCACATCCATAAGGTGACCAGACAATGTTTACGCTACGCTACATGCGCTTGCAAGACGTTCCGCACGTCATGGTGATTGACCGTCTCGCCTTCCAGACGCCTTGGTCAATGAATTCTTACATCTTTGAGATTAATGACAATCGAAGCGCTCACATGATTGTGCTGGAGCAAAATAGCGAGACGCCGCTCGTTGTTGGTTACAGCGGCATGTGGCTGATTGATGGCGAGGCACACATCAGCACAATTGCTACACATCCTGATTGGCGCGGTCGAGGTCTGGGCGAGGTGCTGCTGGCAGGCATGGTGCTGCGCAGTATGCATCTGGGCGCAACCTACAGCGTCCTAGAGGTGCGCGTGAGCAATGTGCCTGCCATTAATCTCTATCGCAAATACGAGTTTCAGATTGTGAGCGTGCGCAAAGGTTACTACCGCGATAACAACGAGGACGCCTATCTGATGCATTTGACGCCGCTTGACGCCGCCTACGCTGAGCGCTTTGCCGCACGTTGGCGTGCCTTGCAGGCGCGCGTCGCTTTCACTGATCTACTCTCACTTGGACGACCGAGCGGCTGTGAGCCGATTACCTAAAATGATTTGAGGAGAGACTGTCTAGATGACTGAGACGTTAACAGTTGAGCAGCGACGCGCTGCGCTTGAGGGAATTGCCGCTGAAGTCCGCGCCTGCACTAGGTGTCCGTTGCACGCCGCTGGGCGCACTAACGCTGTGCCAGGCGCAGGCAGCTACACAGCGGAAGTCATGTTCATTGGCGAAGGACCGGGCTTCAACGAAGATCGGCAAGGGTTGCCATTCGTCGGGCAATCAGGCAAGCTGCTGGACGAATTGCTGAGCATGATCGGCATGAGGCGCTCACAAGTGTTCATCACCAATGTAGTCAAGTGCCGTCCGCCTGAAAACCGCGATCCGTTGCCTGATGAAATCACGATTTGCACACAAGCCTACCTCTACCGTCAAATTGAGCTGATCGCGCCGAAGGTCATTGTGACGCTTGGACGTTTCAGCATGGGCTTGTTCTTCCCAAATGCCAAAATCACGCAGATTCACGGGCGCGAAAAGTGGGAAAACGGACGTGCCTACTTGCCGCTCTATCATCCTGCAGCTGTGTTGCGCAACATGGAGACGCTCAAGCCACAAATGGAAGCAGATTTCCGTAAGATTCCGCAGCTAGTGGCACAATGGGCAAGCAGACAAAGTAGCACGACAGCCGCCAGCGCGTCTGCAGAGCCGCCTGAGCAGCTCACACTGTTCTAGATGAGCCGAAGTTGCGTGTCAGCCCAGTTCTGCTAGGATTGAGACCTAGCGAACGGTGAGTGGAGACGCAGACTGTGGATAGTCCGATAATGATTTTGGCAGTGAGCAGCCTAGCGGCGCTCATAGCAAGCCTAGGCGTGCGCTCGACGCGCCAATACGCCGCCCAACATAGTCCACTGCGCAGTGGAGCGTTTCATAGCGCGCCTAACGGCGGCGGTCTTACTATTTTAATAGTTGTGCTGGTGCTCTTCATGCCGTTCGGCTTGAGCATGAGCGCCGATCCAAGCCTAGTGACGCGATTCTCGCTCGCTGCGACGCTGATGGCGTCCATTGGCTTTTATGAAGACCTAAGGACGTTGCCACGCCTTGTGCGCCTGTTAGTGCAAGCCGTGGCTGCGTTTACTTTTGTGCCAGCTGTGCCATTGACTCGCCTTGCACTGCCTGTGCTCGACCTTGAACTGCCACTCTGGCTGGGCTACGCAATAGCGACGCTGTGGCTTGTCGGCTTGACCAATGTCTACTGTTACATGGACGGCATCAATGGCTTGGCAAGCGGACAAGCTGTCCTAGCGGCAAGTCTCTGGGCATTCATCGGCTGGCTGTGTGGTGCGCCGCTAGTCACTTTCCTAGCAGCGCTGATTGGCGGAAGTGCGCTTGGCTTCACTGTTTACAACTTGCCGCCAAGAAGCATCTTTCTAGGCGAGACAGGCGGTAGCTTCCTCGGCTTTAGTCTGGCTGCTCTGCCGCTGATGTGCATTGGTCAAGGTGAGTCGCCGCGCCTGTTCATCAGCGGCATTCTGATCATGTCGCTCTTCACCTTTGACGCTGCTCTGACCCTTGTGCGCTACTTACTAGCAGGCAAAGTAGAGCCACGCGCCAATCGCTCACACTTGTACCAACGCTTGCTCAAGCTGGGCGATAAGCCGCTGCATGTGCTGTGGCTGTACTTGTTGCTCTCAGCAGGCTTTGGCGTGGCAGGTTTGCTCTACTGGTACGCAGCGATGCCTTCGATCTTGTTTGCTGTCGGCATGGTCTGCCTAACGCTCTACATATGGATCAAGCGCCGCGAGGCGCAGCACGACTTCCTTTCGAATACGCTAGTCACGAAAGACGACCCAAGTCATCCATGAAACTGCTCATCGTCGCTTCATCGCTTGATCTACGCCAGCCGTTCAGCGCCACGCCTGCTTGGTGGCAACTGCTCAAAGGACTCTACGAAATCGGCGTAGATGTCCTTGCCACAACCTATCAAGGTCCGTCTATTGAGACGTTGTGGTGGCGCGCCTTGCCTAATCCTGTGCGTGCGCAAGGCGATGCTTTCAAAGCCGTTCGTGAGCTGCTCAGGCGCAGCCTTGGTAGAGAAAAGCCTGTTGAGACTCCGCGCAGTGGCGAGACGCGCGCTGAACGTCTGCAGCGCGAGTTAGCGCAGCGCATCATCATGCCGCGTTGGCGCGCCTTCATGGATCGCACTCTCAAGGCACATCCTGATGTTGACGCTGTTATTTTCCTGACCATTCCGCTCAATCACATTGTCGGCTTAGCGGCGCACATTCAGACTAAATTCGGCAAGCCTGTGCTGTACTACGACGGCGATGTGCCTGCCAGCTTGCCGCAATTCGCAGGCTTTGCCAGTGGCTTCAAGATGTACTACGGCGCCGACGTGCGCGAATACACTGCGTTCATCTCAAATAGTTACGGCGGCGCACAGCTGCTGCGCGACCTTGGCGCGCGGCAAGTCCATGTGCTGTACTATGGCGCCGATCCCGACGTTTTTAGTCCAGTGGACGTGCCGAAAGATATTGACGTCTTCTTTTACGGTCACACACGCGAGTACCGCGAAGAGTGGATTGACAGCATGTTGACAACAGCTAGTCGCGCTATGCCAGAGGCACGCTTTGCTGTGCGCGGTCGCGGCCTAGGCAGTTTGGGACGCGCGCAGATGTTGCCGTATCTCTCGTTTAGCAAGTTGCGCGAATACGCTTGCCGCGCCAAGATCAACCTATGCATCACGCGCAAAGCACATGCTTCAGTCTTTGCCTCATCCAGCTCGCGTCCATTTGAACTCGCTAGTTTAGGCGCCTGCATCGTAGCGAATCCTTATCTAGGCGTTGAGACGTGGTTTGAGCCAGAGCGCGAGATCATCGTGGTGCAAAGCGCTGAGGAAGCCATTGAGCGCTACCGTTGGCTCTTGGCGAACGACGCTGCGCGGCAAGCCATTGGCGCAGCAGCGCGTCAACGCCTGTTGGCAGAGCATACGTTCCGTCAACGCGCGCGCGAGCTGGTGCAGATCGTAAGGCAACACTTGTGATGTTGGCATGGCTGTTGGCGCTTGTCGGTTTGGGCAGCCAATGGTTCTGGGCGCGCGCACTTGTTCACAGCGACCTCTTGCTTGTAACGCTGACGGCGCTCGGCTTAGGCGGCGGCGCAATTTCGTTGAGTATGCTATGGCAAGGTCTGCTTGGCATGCCGATCACGCCACAAGTCACGCTCAGCGCCTGTCTATTGTGCGGCGCGCTCGGTTGGCTGTATGCGCAGCGCGTCCGCAGCGCGCCTGAGCACTACAAAGCGTCATACCGTCTGCCTGCACAGCGCGCTGTGGTTGCCTTGCTCATTTTGACAGCAGCGCTGTGCCTGTTCAACGCAGCGTACTGGTTCTATAACCGTGACGACGCGATTGCGATCTATGCGCGCTTTGGCAAGCAAGTTGCCATGTCAGGCGCTTTGCCACTGCTAGGCGCTCAGTCGCTCTACGAAGCCTATCCAATGTTCATGCCGATGCTCTACGCTTTTGCGCACCAGCTCTCAGGCACTTTTGATGACAGCTTGGCGGCATTTCTAGGCGCGCTGTTCAGCGTCGGCGTACTTGGTGCAGCGTACGCACTGGGACGTGAGCTGTTCAACGCGCCAATTGGTCTGAGCGCAGCGCTGCTTCTAGCGCTTGCGCCGCTTTTTACGGACTGGGCGTCAGCAGGTTACACGGACTTGCCATGCGGCTTTTTCTACGGTATGAGCGCAGTTTTTGCAGCGCGCTGGGCGCGACGCGGCACTTGGCAGGACGCGCTTCTGGCAGGCATCATGGCAGGCTTGGCGGCATGGATGAAAAACAGTGGCTTGCTGATCGTCGGCGCTTTTGGCGCGTGGTTCGCCTACCGTCTGCTCGTGGAACGGCAAACTTTGCGCCGTGAGCTGCGCGGCGCTGTGTTAGTGAGCATCGGATTTTTGGCGATCTGTGGCGTGTGGTACATCCGTAATCTTGTGCTGACTGGCGCGCTCGTGCCGCCGACTGGCTGGACGTGGCTGGCACAGCGCACGCTGAGCACTTTGTTTCCGTATGCTAGTGAAACAGGCTACCTGTTCGTCGGCTACGCGCTGACACTCGGCGTGTGGTTCACAGCGGCGCGCGCCATAGTGCGGCAACACGCACTGTCTGTATTGCTCACAGCATTTTACCTGCCATTTTTCGGCGTGTGGTGGCTATTTTTCAGCTATGATGATCGCTTTCTGCTCGCGCTGAGCGCACTTGTCGCTGTCATGGCGGCTGAGACGCTGCGAGTCTGCCTTGTGCCGCTCCTCAGACGCTTGCCGCAATTACATCGCACTATGCTGATGTACGTTGCCTTGCTGAGCGGCTTTTTCGCGCTCTACACAGCTATAGACTACAAGGCTGAGCTGTTGCGGTTGCCGTTCGCAAGCGCCGAGTCGCGTTGGCGCGTCGTTTTTGGCGCGCGCTACGATGTAGCACAATTTTTGAAGACCTTGCCTGCAGGCGCGCAGGTCTGGACAAGTGATCATTTGCTGTTCTACCACGCAGAAGGCGTCAAGGTGATCACAGGCGGCTTGCCGAGCGCGCCGCAGTCGAATGGCTACATTGTCCTAGCGCCGAGTGAAAGTTTGCCGACGCAATTTGCAGATCGTCAACCAATCTATGTCCACAAGGATTGGCGCGTTTACGCAATTCAACCAGAATAGAGAGCATGACACACGGCGTGTTGCTGCCGATTGGCGGCGCGGAAGATAAGACGGCAAAGCGGGTTGTTTTGAGTCGGTTTGTGGCGCTGTGCGGCGGTACTGAGGCGCGCATTGCCGTGATTGCAGCCGCCTCAGCCGTGCCTGAGGAGAGCGGCAAGCGCTACGTAGACGTTTTCAGCACACTTGGCGCGGCGCAAGTAAGCGTTATTCCCATTGCATCGCGTTACGACGCAGACTCTGAGTCAGCCCTTGCACAGCTGCGCGCTGCAACAGGCATTTTCTTCACAGGCGGCGACCAGCTCAAACTAGTTGGCTTGATCGGCGGCACGCGCTTGCACGCTGCGCTGCGTGAGCGCCATGCCGCAGGCATGACGGTTGCTGGCACGAGCGCAGGCGCCTCAGCGCTCAGCCAGCACATGATCGCCTTCGGCAAGAGCGGCAGCACGCCACAACAGCGCATGGTTCAACTGACAGCTGGTCTAGGACTGTGTGCGCCGCTGATCATTGACCAACACTTCCGTCAGCGTGACCGAATCGGGCGTCTGCTTACAGCCGTTGCGCTCAGTCCGCAGTTGATCGGCGTTGGCATTGATGAAGACACAGCGCTGCTCATCACGGCTGACGGCAAGGCAGAGGTAGTTGGCAGCGGCAGCGTGACGATTGTAGATGGCGGCGCGCTCAGCTACACAGATGCGCACGCCGTGAAAGGCTACAGTGTGATTGCGCTGCACAGCGTGCGTCTGCACGTCCTCACAAGCGGACACATTTACGATTTGAACACGCGACTGCCAATTGCACCCTAGCGCTGCTGATTCTTGGCTCGCTCGTTAAGTTCGTCGAGCCGCTTGCGGATGTTGTTGACTTCGTAGCGCATGTACCCGATGTCGTCGCTCACTTCAAGCAGCTTGATGATCAACTCTGCCACGACCAGAATCTGCAGGCTGACCAGCGCCACGACGAAAAATTCAACGATAAAGCGCCCGAAATCAAAGCCTCTGAAAGCATATGCATTGTTGAGAGCTGTGAGCGTGCCAATCACTAACGCGGCAAAGCCAAGAAAGCGCAGCAAACTGGCGTACACCTTAAGCATTGGTACTATCTCAACCTAGGCTGGTCAACTCAGCGCGATTGTCGCTTGGCTATCTCATGTAGCTCGTCAAGGCGCTTGCGAATGTCATTCGCCTCAAAGCGTGTGTAGCTGATGTTGCGCGCCATGTCTACGAAGAGCGTGATCAGCTTGGCAAGCGCCAGGACAGGCAACGCGATCAACACGATTGCCACCAATTGAACAATCAGTAGCCCAAAATCGAAACCGCGAAAAGTATTCGCGCTAGAAAAGGCGGCTAATGTACCCACGATCAATGCTGCAAAGCCTACAAGGCGCAGCAGTGTTGCGTATAAGCTGAGCATCGGATACATATTCACAGTAAAACCTCCCTGACAGACATCAGCAAAAGTGTAGCCCGTCTGGACGAGCGCGGCAAAACTGCCCTGCGCACAGCAGGGCAGTCGAGGATGCTCAGCGGCTCGGCGTCGGCGTAGGAGTCGGTCTCAGCTGCTCAGTGACTGGATCGCTATCAAGCGCCTGCGTTCCCTCTGGCTCGAAGAATTCCAGATAGTAGCCCTCAAGGTCGCCTTCAGCTGCCCAGCCTTCGCGGTTGTCAAGGCGAACGCGCCACCATGCAAAGCTATCTGAGCAGACCGGACCTTCCAGCACCTCCAGCACTGCAGTGCGCGCGCTGTCTTCTGGACTGATATATGGCGGCGCTTGGAACAAGACCATGGCTCTCAGACTAGGTTGTGCGCGGACATTGCTGGGCTGCTCGCCTAGCACCACAGCGCGCTTGCCGATTACAAGACGCGATGGCGGCGCACCTTCACAACGCTTGAGCGCTTCACGCGGATCGCCGTCGCGCTCAGCGAAGGTCAGCAGCCAGCGGCGCGAGCGCGTGCCTTCGAAAGCAACGTGAGACTCGGTCAGCAAGGCGCGCGTTGGGCTAATTGGCACCAGACTGAAAGTGCTGCGTCCGCTGAACTCAGTGTCTCCCATCTTTACCTGTTCGGAGCGATAGCCGTCTTCCGCGAGCTGCAGTGTGACTTCGAGCGTCGCGCTCAAGTCCTGAGCGGCGACTGAGATGTCGTTGACCTTGAATGCGATGCTCTTAGGTCTGACCGTGATCAACAGCGGCACGAACGGCTGATCGTAGAGCGGCTTGACCATTTTGTAGGCATACTCTAGGCTTTCTTCTAGCGGATAGGCACGCCATTCGCCTTCTGGCAGGATGTCGCCTTGCGCATGAGTAACCTGCCCGTGTGCCGTCGCGCTCAGCATCAACACCAAGCTCAGGAGCAACATTTTGCGAAACATGAACACCTCCAACTAGCGATTGACCGTGATCACCACGTCATTTGAGCGAACTTCGCCGATCCAAACGCCTTGATCTCTGAAAATCGGCGTCGGCGTGAGCGGCGCAGATGTCGGCAGCTGTCCACGTGCCGTATTACGATAGACAGCGATGATGCGGTATTGCTCGCCGCCTGTGACGCCACTAGCGGCAAGGCGCGCAGGGTCAATCTCCACGCGCACTGTGCAGCGTCCGCGCGGCGGCAAGACGCGCAGCAAGTTACGGTCGAAGGCTTGTGGCTGCGGCACTTGCGGTCGGACTGTGAACGGCTCACCTGCCACACGACCATTCAAGGCTTGAATGGCGAAGACCAAGCCTGGCTCCTGCCCTGTGTAGCGAAAGCGGATGCTCGGCTCGTCGTAGAACAGCGTCAGCGGCGCAAGGCTCGTGTTGACGAGGCGCACTTCCATGATGAGCGGCTCGTTGGTGGCAAGGGTTGTTTTTGGAATGATTAGCTCGACGCCCAGCACTGATGGATCGACTCGCGTCGCTAGAATGGACTGATTATTGCCTGTGATGATCGGACGCGAGAGACCATTGCAGTCTAAGCCGCTCTCCACAGTCGGAAAAAAGCGCGTGAAAAGCAAGATACCGACGAAGACTAGCCCTGCGACAATGATGAAGCGCTGTGTGGGATTGTCCCAGCGCTCACGCAGTGATTGCCCGAAGAAGCCCACGCTTCACTTTTCCTCATGCAGCCATGCCGCGATCCGCTCCAGCACAGCAGCAGACTCAGTGGCTAGAAACCACTCAGGCGCGCCATGATGCCGAAACCAGGTCTCTTGGCGGCGCACAAATGCGCGTGTCTCGCGTTTGAAGGCAGTCACAGCGTCTTCAAGGCTGCACTCGCCGCGCAAATGTGCGCCCAGTTGTGCATAGCCGAGTCCGCTTAATGCAGGCAAGCGCGGATCATATCCGCGTTCATGCAGCCAAGCAACTTCCTCTAGCAGACCGTCTTGCATCATCCGCTCAATGCGCGCGTCAAGGCGCGGGAAGAGCGCTTGGCGCGGCATGTACAAACCGATTTCAAGGACGCGGTACGGCGGCGGCACTTTTTGGCGCTGCGCGCTGAACGGCTTGCCGCTGAGGATACAGACTTCGAGAGCGCGAATCAGGCGGCGCGCATTGTGCGGATCAATGCGCGCTGCTGACACAGGATCGAGCTCACGCAGCTGCTCAAAGAGCGCTGTTGTGCCGTGCGCTGCGCATATCGCTTCTAGCTCAGCGCGCAAGGTAGGGTCAGGCGGCACTTCAGGTGCGCTCCAGCCTTCCAGCACAGCCGTCACGTATTGTCCTGTGCCGCCGACTAAGAGCGGCAACTTGCCGCGCGCATGAATATCAGCAATCGCAGCATAGGCAAGGCGCTGGTACTCAGCTAAGGTGAGAGGCTGATCAGGCTCAGTGACATCAATTAGGTGATGTGGCGCTGCGGCGCGCTCAGCAAGCGTCGGCTTCGCAGTACCGATATCCATGTAGCGGTAGATTTGGCGGCTATCGGCACCGACAATTTCGCCGTTGAAACGCTGAGCAATTTGAATGGCGAGCGCTGTCTTGCCAACGCCAGTAGCGCCGATCAGCGCGATCAGCTCACCATCCGAGCGCATCGCGGATGATCTCGACCGCGCCGCTGCGGTAGTCAACTGCAGCGAGATCGAAGCGGAACGATACCTCGCCTTGATTCAGGCTGTGCAAGTATGCCTGCGCTGCATTGAGCAGATTTAGTGCTTTCCGCCTCGTAAGGCTTTCAACGGCAGCAGGAATCCCTGCCGAGCAGCCGCGCACTTCCACAAAGACCCACTCGCCATCATGTTGTGCGACTAGGTCAATTTCACCTTCAGCGCAACGCCAATTGCGCGTCACAATTCGGTAGCCTGCACGCTGTAACGCTCGTGCAGCATGTACCTCACCTTGTGCGCCTTGCACGCGCCGATTTAGTTTGCCAGACATTGCTTGACTAAGCGATCAAAAAAACGCTCCGTGCTGCTGTTAGCATAGCACGGAGCGCTTGCAGAGACAAACTTACACCTTGCCTGCGCGAATCTTGTTATAGAGCGCTTGCGTAGCTTTAGACGGCTGAATACCCAGAGTGCGCCGCAGAATTTCTGAGAGCTTTTCATATTGTGCAATAGCCTTAGTCACTTCTCCGCGCATGCTGTAGAGCGACATCAGCTCACGGTGGATGTCTTCGCGCTGCGGCACTTCGCGCATGGCGCGCAGGTAGAAGTGAATGGAGCGCTCAGTGTCGTTCTGGGTGCGGTAGAGTCGCGCAATGCCAATTAACGCCTCAGCATAGGCAAGGCGCAGCTGCTCACGGCGCTTGACAACCCACGCCATGTCGTTCTTGTAGAGGAACGGCGTGCGATATAGCTTGATAGCGTTGTACCAGACTTGTGGATCATCAGGCGGATTTAGGCGCGCTGACTCAATAATGGACTCAAAGCGTGCCACGTCATAATGAACTGCCATTTGTCCGGATGGACGATAGAAGCCGCCTGAGTACTGGGTTAGCTCATAGCCGAGCCGCTCGCTGATCTTACGCTTGGTCACATGGAAGACGTTGGTAGCTTCCTTGACGGGCAGGTCGGGCCAGAACGTCTGGAAGACTTCGTCGCGCGTGACCATTGGATGATCCACAAAGAAGTAGAACAGGTTGCGTGGCAGCGGACCGTCCCAGGTGGTGATAGGCTTACCGTCTACGAAAACGTAACCAGCTGCTAAGCCGTAGACTTCCAAGTGAGCAGGCGCAGGGCGATTCGGATTGAAGATGCCTTCGTCGAGCGTCATGTCATCGCCAAAGACGAAAGCAGTGCCTTCATGCACCATCTTTGCCCACATCTGGTAGTCGAGCAAGCGACTGTTCACCACAACCTTGAGGTCACTAGGCAGCGCTTCAGCCAAGCGCCCGAAGAAAATCAGTAGCGTCTTCTGGCTCACCTGTGGATTATTCAGCAGCAAGTCAGCATTATCCACAACTAGGTAAGTTGGCTTAGGGTGAGCTTTCTGTAGGTCTGCCACCAAAGCATCGGCGCACTCAGCAGGCTCAGCTTGACTGCTGGCTGCTTGCATAGACTGTGCGCCGAATTTGGGATCGAAGTCGCGTAGCCCTTCAGCCAGTTGCCCTAAAAAGGTGTGCAAGTCCATTGCCTGAGTGAGCGCATAGTAGTAGGCTTCGCTGCCAGCGCTCAAAAACCACGCTAACAGAGCGTTACGGCTGCGCAGGCGCGGCGAGAGCAGGATCAAGCTGCGCGTCTGCGTCTGCTCCACAAAAGTTTCAGGGGCGAATTGAGGATAGACGTTCATAGCTCCCTATGCTTTCTACTGGACATCCTTCAACATCATGGTGAGGCACACGAGCCGATTTTTATGAGCTTTTTTATTCAGCGCTTTAATTTTCACCAATTCAATTATAGCTTATTATTTGTAACAAGGCAAGCTCACTCATGCCTGATCTGTCCTAAAGTTTGAATTTAAGAGAAAACTCAAAATGTGAAGTGAAGCCGCATGAACACTAGCGAATTTCTCAATTCCTGAGCAAATTGCCTGAACTCTCATCAAATGTTTAGTTTTTAATATCTCCTTAAACTTGAGACCCTTCGAGGAGCATTTGTGCGTGCTGAGCAGCCTCAGTTTGCGGACAGACCGACTCATGCTGATCGCGGAGACGTTTAAATTTGACTACACCTGCAGCCAACTCGTCTTCGCCGAGCAACGCCACTAGCGGAATGCCACGTTTGTCGGCGTAGGCAAGCTGTTTACCTAGCTTTGCATTGCCGGCAAAAACTTCCACTGAAAGCTCTGCAGCGCGCAACTGACTCGCCAAGCGCAGTGCTGCCGAGCGCAGCGACTCATTGAAGACGCTCACCAAGACTTGGACAACTGTGCGCTGCAGCGGCTCTGGATACATCCTGCGTTTTTCCATCAGTACGATCAGGCGCTCAATGCCAAGACTGACGCCGACGGTCGGCAGCGATGTTTTGCGGAACAGTCCGATCAAGTCATCGTACCTTCCGCCGCCTGCTAAGCTACCGACGCGCTCTTCTGGGTCAGCGCTGAGCAGGACTGCCTCGAAGATCGGACCTGTGTAGTAGCCTAGTCCGCGCACCATAGCTGGATCAAAGGCGACCATGCTACTTGGAATATTGCTTGCCTCAAGGTAAGCGAACACTCTCTCAAGCTCTGCCAAGCCTTCCAATGCTAGTGGCACGTTAGCGAGCGTTTGACGCAACTGTGCCAGCTGCTCTGCAGCCGCGACGTAGCCGCGCTCAGCAATCTCACCTGTGCCGAGCAGCGCCATAATGCGCGCCACGACTTCAGCCGCAATGCCGCTCTTGAGCAGTTCATCACGGACGCCATCAGCGCCGATTTTGTCCAGCTTGTCAATTGAGCGATACAAGTTGGCGAGTGCCTCGCCTTCCAAGCCGACGTACATGCCGATGCCCGTCAGCAGCTTGCGGTTGTTGACCTTGACGGCGAAATCGCTGAAGCCAAGCCGCTGTAAGGCGGTCACTGCCACACTGATCACCTCAGCATCAGCTTCCATGCCTTCCACGCCGATGCAATCTACGTCACATTGGTAAAACTCGCGGAATCTGCCGCGCTGTGGACGCTCAGCGCGCCACACAGGCGCAATTTGGTAGCGGCGGAATGGCAGGCTTAGTTTGCCTTCATGCAGAGCAAAGGCGCGCGCTAATGGCACTGTCAAGTCGTAACGCAGGGCGAGTTTCTCTTTACCGCCGGGATGCTGCGCATAAAAGATCAGCTTTTCAGCGTCGGCGCCGTACTTGCCCATCAATGTCTCTTCAAGCTCAAGGACAGGCGTCTGCAATGGCTCATAGCCGAACGCCTCAAAGACGCGCGCTACGCGCTCAATGACAAATTGACGACGCAGCATTTCCTCTGGCAGAAAGTCGCGCATTCCACTCGGTAAGCGCGGCGTAATTTTTTCCACGACGCATTCCTTACACACAAATCGGTCAGGCTGTGATGGTTGCTATCATGATAGTGTGCTAAGGCGCATTAATCAATACTTTTTTGCAATTTATAAATAAAGTTCTATCGAACTCTTACACCTGATAAACAACTACAGCAAACGAAGGCGTAGGATCACGAAGCCGCCGCGCTTTAGATTGAAGCCACGCTCAAAGTCGCCCGACCCATTTTCAAGTAGCACGACTTCAGCTGAGCTAGGTGCAAAGGTGATATTACCTGCTGTGTGGTAGCGCGCTGCATTGAAGATTTGCGGCTGCGTTGTGAAATTAATGGCGACGAGGTACAGCGTGTCGTTTGACCAGCGCTGTAGCACATAGAGCGCGTCTTCGCTGCGTGGAATGGCAAAGTTTCCTGTGCGCAGCGCGGCATTCTCAGCGCGCAACTTGCCAAGTCGGCGATACAGGCTCAGGAGCGAGCGCGGATCGCTCTCTTGCTCCTCAACGCTGATGCCGTCATTTGGCGCATTGTTCCGATTAGCAGGCTTGAACCATCGCGTCATGCCTTTGCCTGTCTCAGCCGCGTACCAGTCGAGCGGCTCACGACGGAACTCATCAAAGTACGGATTGCCTGCGCCTTTCACGCCCTTCATGCCGATCTCTTCGCCATAATAGATTGTCGGCACGTCGGGCGCCGTGTACAGCCAGACTGCTGCTGCACGCGCCAGCTGAACGTTGCCTTCGACCATGCTCATCAGGCGATTGGTGTCGTGATTGTGAGTGAAGTGCGCCATGAACGTCGTCGGCGCGATAGTTCGGCGCAGCGCACGGATTGCAGCGCCAAGCGGCGCGGCGCTGCCCATGCCATTGATGATCCCGTCGCCGTTGCGATCCTGATGACCGCTGAGCGCGTGAAAGGCAGGAAAATGAAAGGCTGCATCTATAGCTGTGCCGTCTAGAAAGCGGCTAATGACCGCGCCGTCTGCCCAAATTTCGCCCAAGATGATCGCGCTTGGATTGACCTTGTCCATTGCAGCGCGCAGCTCACGCCAAAACTCCAACGGCACGTCCTTAGCCACGTCCGCGCGGAAGCCATGCACGCCGTCTGATGGATCGCCATCGCCGTTTGGATCGAGCCAGTGCAGTGCCACGTTGATCATGTACTCGCGCACGCGCGGCGAGTCATAGTTCAGCTCTGGCATGAAGCCAATGCCTGCGAAGGCTTGGTAGCGCGTATGCTCAGGATTGTTCCAGATGTAGAACTCAGCGTATTGGCTCTGCGGTCTGCCGAGCGCGTCGCGGAAGAATGGATGCTGATTTGATGTATGGTTCGCCACATAGTCAATCAGCAGATACATGCCGCGCTGGCGGACAGCCTGAACCAGAGCGAGGAAGTCATCGCGCGTGCCGTAATCAGGATTGATCGTGTAATAATCGGTTACATCGTAGCCATGATAAGATGGACTGCTGAAAATTGGCAAGAGCCAGATCGTGTTAGCGCCGAGCGACTGGATATAGTCCAAGCCTTCGATCACGCCGCGCAAGTCGCCGATTCCGTCACCGTCTGAGTCGCGGAAGCTGCGCACGAAGAGCGAGTAGATCACGCTCTCGCCGAACCACGCCGTCTCAGGCTTACGCACAGGCAACGGATCGAACTCAGGCGAGCCGAGCGGTGTAGCCTCAGCGGCGAACTGAACCTCAGGCAAGGCAGCTAAGTCGCCTTGCCAATCGGCATGAGCGCTCAGAATCCATGCTGTTTGACCATCAGGTAACGTGATTTGTGCGAAACGTCGGCTGCGCGCTGTGGCGCTCACAGCTTGACCTGCTTCGAGGCGTGCCAGTTCAGGTGCGGCGAGCGAAGGTTGGCTGCGCGCAGCTGTGGTGCGATTGATTGTGCCTCTCAAGCCTGTGGCAGGCGCAGTCGGCTCAGCCATTGGTGACGCGGTTGGCTCAGGCGTCGGCGACTCAGTCGGCACAGGCGTTGTTGGCTCAGGTGTCGGGCTAGGCGTCGGCGTGCGGCTTGGCGTGACGGTCGGCGTCGGTGTGCGCGTGAGCGTGACTTGCAGCGCAGCTGTCAAGGTTGGCGCGACGCGCTGTGTGCCTTCAGCGCGCGCCGTAACCGTAGCAATTGTGTCAGACGAGTCGCAGCTGCATAGAACAGCAGCGCTGATTAGCAGGACAAGCGGTAGACGCTTAAGCATCGTTTAATCCTAGTCGGTTAAGCTGATGCAGACTGGGCAACAGTATAAGGAAATTCGTGCCTAATGGCAACGGTCTGTGTGGCAAAAACTACAAGTTGTGTAGAATGAAGGCATGATCACGGTTGAATCGCTCACCAAACGTTACGGACGCTTCATGGCGTTGCGCGGCATCAGCTTTCAGGCAGAGAGCGGCGAAATTCTCGGCTTTCTGGGTCCGAACGGCGCCGGCAAGACGACAACCATGCGCATCTTAACAGGCTACATGCCGCCGACAAGCGGACGCGCCTCAGTGGCAGGCTATGATGTTTTCACTGACTCGTTAGAGGTGCGCAAGCGTGTCGGCTACCTGCCAGAGACCGTGCCGCTCTACCCTGACATGACTGTGCATGGCTATGTGAAATATGTGGCAGAGCTGCGCGGCGTGCCGCACGCCGCGAGCCGTGCTGATGACGTGCTGCGCATCGTCGGGATGCACACACGGCGCGATAGCCTGATCCGCAACATCTCGAAAGGAATGCGGCAACGCGTCGGCTTGGCACAGGCGCTTGTCCACGATCCGCAAGTGCTGATCCTTGATGAGCCGACTATAGGTCTCGATCCGCGCCAAACGCTCGAAGTGCGCGACTTGGTGCGCAGTCTGGGCAGAACGCATACGATCATGTTCAGCACGCACATCCTGAGCGAAGCAGAGCAAGTCTGCGACCGCGTGGCGATCATTCATCGCGGCGAGCTCGTAGCGATAGACAAGCCTGAGACACTGCGCGATCAGCTACAGAAAGGCGCACGGCTCTTTGTGCGCGTCGGCAAAGCCGAGTCAGCTGAGACAGTCCGCAAGACGCTGCAAAACGTCACAGGCGTTGCTAGTGTCACAGTGTTGAATGACGGCTTCAGCGTCGAGGCACGGCGCGGCGTGGACGTGCGTCCGCGTTTGGCAAGTGTGATTATATCGGCTGGCTGGGAACTGCTTGAGCTGCGTCCGCTCGCCATGTCGCTAGAGGACATCTTCTTGGAGCTGACTGTGCGCGAAGGAGCTGATGAGCGGCTATGAGACATATCTGGATCATCTTTCGGCGCGAGCTTGGGCAGTACTTCAGCTCACCAATCGCCTATTTTGTCGCGTTTGCCGTGCTGCTGCTGACAGGGTTCACGTTCAATGACGACTTAGCGATGCGCAATGGACGCGCACCAGTAGACCCTGCCTTGCCGCTGATCTATCTGGCACAGTTTAGCGTCTTCTTTGTGCCGTTGCTGACTATGCGCCTTCTGGCAGAGGAAAACCGTGAAGGCACACTTGAGCTGCTCATGACTTTGCCGCTTCAGGACTATCAAATTGTGCTAGGTAAGTTTTTTGGCGCCTGGGCGTACTATACAGTGCTGATCAGCTTGACCATTGTCCACCAAGCGCTGATGCTCTGGCTGAATCCAGCTGATCTGGGCATAGCGTTCTCAGCCTATCTTGGCTTGTGGCTGTTCGGCGGCGCGTCCATTGCTGTGGGAATGTTTTTCTCAGCGCTGAACGAGAACCAGATCGTGGCGGCGTTTCTAGGCATGGCAGCGCTGTTAATCCTGTGGCAGGCAGACCTTGTCGGCAATGTGCTGAACAACCGTCCATTGGCAGAGTTCATCCGCAGCCTGAGTTTTCAGAGCAACTACTCGTATTCGTTCGCCATTGGCATTGTGCGCTTTGACCACACAGTTTTCTTTCTAGGTGTGATGGGCACTTTGCTGCTCGCCACGACTCAAGTTGTGCAGTCGCGGCGTTGGCGTTAGGAGCGTGGTGCAATGGCTTCTGAGCAAAAGTCACAACGCACAATCATTCTAGATCGGCTGAGCGTAGCGCGCTGGAGCAGCACACTCGGCGCGGTAGCTTTGGTCATCGCGCTCGTGGCGCTTTTGGCGAGCGGCGAGCTCTCGCCTGTGGTCGTGGTTAGCGCACTGATCGGCATGAGTGGACTTGGCTTGTGGATGACGTTAGCGCCTGAAGACTTCCGCAGCACGCTGACAGGCAGACGCGCGGTCTACGGCAGCAACAGCGTCCTGATTATCTTGCTATTTGTCGGCATTGTGCTGATTGTCTACGCAATGGCGGCGCGCAGCGGTATTGCTGCCGACTTCACGTCGCGCGGCTATTACACGCTGAAAGCGAATATCCGTCCAGTGATCGAGCAGCTCTCGCGTCCAATTCAGATCACGGCATTCTACAGCCGCCGTCTGCTGACCAATCAAGCGCTTGAGTCGCCGATTTTGCGCCTGTTCAGCGACGCAGCGCCTAACAAAGTTCGTCTCGTTTACGCTGACCCTGATGTGCAGCCGATCTTGGCGCGTCAATTCGGCTTGGACAGCGCTTATGGCATTTTTGTCTCATACCTGAGCGCCGACGGCACGCCTGACTTGAATTTCACGGTCAGAGTGCTGACAGCGCGTGACCGTATGCCTAACTTGCCGCTCGAAGAAGACCACGTGAATGAGCGCTGGATTGCTGAGGCAATTTTGCAGCTAGAGGCGCGCGGCAAGTATCGCGTGTTGTTCAGCGTCGGTAATGGCGAGGTGAATCTCGATAGCGACGCCACAGGCATTCGTGATGGGCTGCGCAACGTTGGCATTCAGGTGGCTACAATTGATCTGAGCCGCGAAGGCGTACCACAAGGCACAACAGCGCTGGTCATCCTTGCACCAGTCCGCGACTTCACGCAAGAGATGGCGGATCGTATAGCTGCCTATCTAGGTAGCGGCGGCAAAGTGCTGATCATGGCAGAGCCTGCCTATCGCAGCGACATCCGCTTCATGCAAGCAGAGGACAGTCCACTAGCCAAGTATTTGTGGCAGGCTTGGGGCATTCGTCCAAACCGCGACATTGTCTTCGATCCGCTCTCATACAATGAGACTCAGTACTATGTGCGCGCAGCGCAGTACTTAGAAGGACATCCAATTGTGCAAAAAGACCAGACAGGCAGTGCGGCGCGTCCGCTCTTTCCGATTGCGCAGTCGTGGCAGATAGCCACAGAGCCGCCTGCTGACGTGGTCGTTCGGCGCATTTACACAACTTCGCCTGAGGCGTTCGGCAAGCTCGATCTGCGCGAGGTGGCGCGCAATCCTGATCGGGCAATTCGAGAGGCTGCTGACCTGCCCGGACCGCTAACTTTGGTGGCTGCAGCAGAAAATCTGCGCACGCAAGCGCGTTTATTGTTAGTAGGCGATGCAGACTGGGTGACGAACGACTTGATCGTCGCCTTTGACGGGCAAATCCTGTGGACAAACATGATTGACTGGTTGACTGCCTTTCTGGAGCGCGTCACGATAGAGCCTGCCTTTGGTCAGTTGCCGCTGAGCGTACCGAGCCGCGACCTAGAGCTGACCGCGTTCATCACAGTCGGCGTGCTGCCAACAGCCGTTTTACTAGTTGGACTATGGGTATGGTGGCGGCGGTCGAGGCGCTGAAAGCATGGCGCAAGCACAGCGGCGCACGGTAGTCGTGCTTTTTGCCATCTTCAGCGCGCTTTTGGGCATTGCAGCGCTCGCTTTTCCGCGCCGTGTGCCGCCGAACGTGCAACCGAGCGCTACGCTGATACCGTACGTCTTTCCGCGCGTGATGCCTGCGCAGATCACACGCATAGACTTGGAAGATCGGCGCGATTCGGCAAAACCTGCTAAAATCACGCTCATCAAAGTTGCAGGCGATTGGCAGGCACTTCGTGGCAGCAATGAACTTAGTCTGCCTGATCTAACAAAAGTAGCACGTTTGCTGAACGGCTTGGCAAGTTTGCGCTATAATCGTATTATAGACAACGCATCGGTGGAGGCATTCGGGTTGGCAGACGGCGGACGGTACGTCATTCGGTTCGTGGCTGATCGCACATACACACTACACATTGGTGACAACTCTCCTGATCAGACGCTCGCTTATGTCCAACGGGACGACTCAAAGGCTGTCCTGTTGGTCTCTGCAGAACAAGTGGCGGCGCTGACAGGTGCGTTGGAGGGGTTGGCGGCACCCTAAAACGTAGAAGCGTCAAGTTTCTTTGCGCTCTCGTAGGTTGCCCTGCCGCTCTCTGGTAGGGCTTTTTTGTCGGAGGAGATATACGAATCGGAATGTTGATGGTAGTAGGCAAAGCAACACAGCAGCATATTCAACAGCAGTTGAGCGCCAAGGCAGAAGCACAAGGCTACGTGCTATACGACGACATTCTTGCGCTGATTCCTGAGGCGGAACAGCACCTCGAGCTAATCGAAGAGGTGATTGACGGCTTGACGCAAATGGGCGTGCCAATTTTGACTGAGCCGCCTATGGAGAGCGTCGAGCTGGTGGCGCCGACCGACTCGGACGCGCTTCTGCTCGAAGAAGAGGTATCTGATCTGGACGAGCTGAGCGCGCTCGGTCTCGATCTAATTGACGACGAAGGCTATCAGCAAGCAATTGAGATAGATGATGTCGTCGGCTTGTACCTGAAAGAAGCAGGGCGTGTGCCATTGCTGAGCGCCGACGAAGAAGTGCGCCTTGCCAAACGCATGGAGCGTGGACGTCTTGCTGAGGCACAATTGGCGGAGTACGGCGACCGTCTGACAGCGGAGCAGCGCCACGAGCTGGAGCGCTTGGTTGAGGAAGGTCTAGCAGCGCAAGAGCATTTGATCAAAGCGAACTCGCGTCTTGTGATCAGCGTGGCGAAGAAATACATCGGGCGCGGCGTGCCGTTCCTCGACCTGATCCAAGAGGGTAACATCGGCTTGATCCGCGCGGCGCGCAAGTTTGAGTATCAACGCGGACACAAGTTCAGCACCTATGCCACTTGGTGGATTCGCCAAGCGGTCAGTCGCGCTGTTGCCGATCAAGGGCGCACCATTCGCGTGCCTGTTCACATGGGCGACCAAATCAATCGCCTGCGGCGCGTCTCGCTGAGCCTCACTCAGATGCTCGGACGCGAGCCAAGCCTTGATGAGATTGCCGAGGCAATGGAGACCACGCCTGACAAGATCAGCGTCTTGCTGGAAATTTCGCGCCGTCCGATCAGCCTTGAGGCGCCGACCGATGAGGACGAAGAGACCGAGCTCGGCGATTTCGTCGAGGACACGCGTGAGCTCTCGCCTTCAGAGGCGACTGACCGCGAGATGTTGCGCCAGCACTTGATGGAAGCGCTCAACCGTCTGCCAGAGCGTGAGGCGCACATTCTACGGCTGCGCTACGGCTTGGAAGATGGCGAGATGCACACGCTTGAGGAAGTTGGCAGAGCCATTGGCGTGACTCGTGAGCGCGTCAGGCAACTTGAGGCACAAGCGCTTAATCGGCTGCGCCGTTCGTCTTTTCACCAAATCCTGAAAGACTTCCTGCTCGATCAGGAGTGAGCGCTGTGCGTACTGAGCGTCCGCCATACATCTTGATTGCGCTGCTGCTGGGCAGCGGCGGCTATCTGCTCCTGCGGAACTTCCGCCTGCTGCCCGAAGTTGACTTGGCGCCGTATGCACCGCTCATCTTGGTCTTGTTAGGCGTCCAGCTGTTGCTGCGCGGCGATTTGGGCATTAGCTGGGCAGCGCAGACGTTTGGCATCACGCGCGGCACAGTGCGCGCTGCAAGTTTAGAGGCGTACAGCGGCGAGTTGGATGTAAAGCTGCGTGCGCTGCGCCGTGAAGGACGACTGATCGCCGGTAGCTACACTGCTCGTTCGCGTCCTGATTTGACCGTGCGCGGCGAGACGGCACGGCTGACCATGCAGCGCGGACGCACGTGGCTGTTTTCCATCGCTGACTGGGAAGTCGGCTTAGCGCGCGACTTGCCGTGGAATGTGCTGCTCAGCAGTTTCTTAGGCGAGATCGAGGCAGATTTGCGCGGCATTCCGATCAATCGCGCTGAGTTAGGCACAGGCTTTGGCGACATTCGCCTCGTCCTGCCAGAGCTGGTCGGTCAAGGTGTACGCGCCTTTTCTACTTTTGGGAATGTGGCAATAGCAGTGCCAGAAGGCTGTGCAGCTCTTGTGCGCTTGCGGCGCAGAACGTTCAGCCGCTTACAAGTTGATGAGCGCTTTTTCATGCGCCTTGCCGATGACTTGTATGCCACGTTGAACCACACTGAAGCAGCGCGTGTCACTTACGCCGAAGTAGGCAGTACTTTTGGCACAGTGCGGCTTGTCAGCATTCAAACAGGGCAAGTTTAGCCATGCGTCGCAAGGACATGCCAAGCCTACGCGAACGCCTACGCGAGCAAGCACGTCGCTGTCCGCTGTGTGGTGCGTTGAGCGTAGTTGAGCGCCGTTGCAGGCGCTTGTGTGTGCGCTGCGGTTACCAAGAATGCTGCGCAGACGCCTGCTTACTGGAATATCTTGATGAGGAGTCGGCGTTGACAGCTAGACCAGCGGAAAATACGGCGTCACGCGGATGATCTTGCTCTGGAAGTTGGTCACGTAGTTGCACAGGCGCTCATAAAGCGCTTTCCAGTCAGGATGGTCGAGAATGGCGCGCGCCGTCTTATAGTCTTTAGCGATGCCACCTAGCAAAATCATTGGACGCTTGCCGTACATCGTATACCAACTTTCGGTTGGCTCTAAGCCCAACTTTGCCAAGCCTGGCGCTAACTCACGTACGAGAAACTCAAAGTAGTCTTGGTCGCGTCCGGGCAAGATGTCATAAGTCAGAATCAGCTTTACTTCCATTAAGTGCTCTGCTCCATCACAATAACTTGCGTTTGCTCAGGCAAATTGCTAGCAGTTACCTTGAAGACTTGCTCTTGTTGCACGCGGCTGACGCCCATCTCGCGCAGAAAACGGTCGAGCGGCTCAAGTGGGACGTTGCTGTTGGGCAAGTAATAGTGCATTGGTATGACATAGTTCGGCTCCAACAGGCTGATCAGCTCAACAGCCTGCGTGGCATTTAGACCGCCACCACCGCCGACTGGAACTAACGCGACATGCACGGTTTCTAGTGCCTCGATCACAGCTTGTGGCGGAATGTGGTCTAGGTCGCCTAAGTGTGCTACGCGCAGACCGTCAAAATCTATCACATAGGCGATGTTCGGCTTGGGCGACTCTTGTGCTGTGTTATGCATCGCTACGCCAATGATGAATACGCCGCCGATTTCGTACTCGCCAGCGCCATAAATCACGCGCTGCACGCCTTTCACGCCTTCGGCGTAGCTGTGTCCATGCGCGATATGGCTGATGGTCACGATCTCTGCCTTCAGCTTCGGCACAGCCAAGCCCAGATGACCGTCAAAAGGGTCTGTGACAACTGACGCTTTGCCGCGCTCTGCCAGCCGAAAACAGCTATGTCCGTACCATGTGATTTCCATGTCTGGGACGTCTTCCCGTGTGTGTTTTGTGCAGTTGCTATGTTATTCTAGCGCATCTTGACGCCCTGAACAAGCGTTTGGAGCGCTCAATCGGCGTCCGATGTACTACACAGGCTGAATAAAGCTACAATTGCAAATGTCAGCCGCTCAGTTTACACTTTAGGCAGTCTCTTTGCGCTAAATGACCCATCAAGGCACGCTCGCCTTGCTTGAGGCAGCATTGAGCGCTACGCAAACACTCGTTCTAAAATTTCACAGGGAGCTACAGTAATGTCGCCATCTGGCAGCAGCACAAACTACGCAGAGGCACTGCTTGAGCAGCTCAAAAATTGGCAGCCGACTATCCGCTCAGTCGAGGTCGGGCGCGTGGTCGAGGTCGGCGATGGTATCGCGCGCGTCTCTGGCTTGCCTTCGGTCAAGCTGAGCGAACTGGTCGAGTTCGCCAATGGTACGCTAGGCATTGCCTTCAACCTTGAAGACGACAATGTCGGCATCATCATCATGGGCGATTACACGCACATCCGTGAAGGCGATGAAGTACGCGGCACAGGACGCATTGCATCTGTGCCAGTTGGCATGGGCTTGATCGGGCGTGTGGTCAACGCGCTCGGACAGCCGATTGACGGCAAGGGTCCAATTCAGGCGACCGAGTATTACAACGTGGAGCGGATTGCGCCGGGCGTGATTGAGCGCCAAGACGTAGATACGCCACTGCAGACGGGTATCCTTGCCATTGACGCCATGTTTCCCATCGGGCGCGGTCAGCGCGAGCTGATCATCGGCGACCGTCAAACAGGCAAGACGGCTATCGCGCTCGACACGATTATCAATCAGCGCGGACAAGGCGTCTACTGCATTTACGTGGCAATTGGTCAGAAAGAAGCGCAAGTAGCTGCTGTGCGCGCCACGCTAGAGCAGTACGGCGCTATGGACTACACCACAATTGTGGTCGCCTCAGCAGCTGAGTCAGCGGCGCTGCAGTATCTCGCGCCGTATGCTGGCTGTGCCATGGGCGAGTGGTTCATGGAGAACGGCAAGGATGCGCTGATTGTCTACGACGATCTTTCCAAGCACGCTTGGGCGTACCGCCAAGTCTCGCTCCTGCTGCGCCGTCCACCAGGTCGTGAGGCATATCCGGGCGACGTCTTCTACCTGCACAGCCGTCTGCTGGAGCGCGCGGCGCGGCTCTCACAGGCGCGTGGCGGCGGCAGCCTGACTGCCTTGCCGATCATCGAGACGCTGCTCGGCGACGTCTCAGCCTACATTCCGACTAATGTGATCTCAATTACTGACGGGCAGATTTTCCTTGAGACCGACTTGTTCAATGCTGGTCAGCGTCCTGCTATCAACGTCGGTATCTCAGTCAGCCGCGTCGGTGGCGACGCACAGCGCAAGGCGATGAAGCGCTTTGCCGGGCGCATGAAAGGCGAGCTATCGCAGTTCCGCGCACTTGCAGCATTTGCTCAGTTCGGCGCCGATCTCGACCGCGCCACACAGATGCAGCTAGATCGCGGCATGCGTCTGACTGAGCTGCTCAAGCAGCCGCAGTACAGCCCTATGCCATTGGCTGATGAAGTCATGTTGATCTACGCAGGCACGCGCGGCTACTTGGATCAAATTCCTGTAGCTCAGGTCAACGCTTGGCGCCAAGAGTTTCTGCGCTACGTCAACACGATGTATCCAGAGATTGCACACAGTATTGATAATCCAGAGACCAAGTACGACCTGACTCAGGAGATGGAAAATCTGCTCAAGAAAGCGTTGGAGGACTTCAACGCGCAGTGGCAACAGCGGCATACGGCAAAAGCCTAAGCGAGGTGCGCCATGCCTAATCCACGCGAGATTAAGCGCCGCATTCGCTCAGTCAAGAACATTCAGCAGATCACTATGGCACTGGAGGCAGTTTCTGCCTCCAAAGTGCGGCGTGCCACGGCGCAGGCGCTCTCGGCGCGCGCTTATGCCAACATGGCAATGCAAGTGCTGACCAACATTGCCAGCACGAGCGGCTCAATTTCAGCCTTGCATCCGCTGCTGCAGAGCCGCGAGCAAATTGGCACAGTCACTATCTGCTTGATCACAAGCGACCGTGGCTTGTCAGGCGCTTACAACACGAACGTTATCCGTGTGGCACGTCAATTTGCCCAACATCTAGGGCGACCTGTGCGCTGGGTCGCTGTTGGACGCAAGGGACGCGACGCTTTGGTGCGTCTGCGCGAAAACGTTGAGGCAGAATTTATTGGCTTGCCTGCTTGGTGGACGATTGACGCGCTGCGTCCGATTCGCCAAGTCCTAGTGGAAGACTACCTCAAAGGCTATGCAGACGAGGTTTACGTCGCCTACACTGAGTTCATCAATACGCTGACGCAAAAACCAATGGTGCTGCGGCTGTTGCCACTAGCGTTTGATGAGAAAAGCGCGCTAAGCCGTCCGGACTACCTCAAAATGATGGAGAAACCTGAGAGTAGTGTCGCGGACTATATCTTCGAGCCGAGCGCCTCAGCGATTCTTGAGGAAATCGTGCCGAAGTTTGTCGAGAACATCTTGCTGGAGCTTGTGCTAGAGAGCCAAGCCAGCGAACACAGCGCGCGCATGGTCGCTATGCGCAACGCCTCAGATAATGCTAAAGCGCTCGCCGAAGACTTGACCTTGAGCTACAACAAGGCGCGCCAAGCGGCAATCACTGCAGAGATTTTGGACATCGTCGGCGGCGTAGAGGCGCTGCGCGCTCAGGAAGCGCGCGAGGCGGAAGCCGCTCGTGCTGATGGAAAAGCATAAACGCAACACAGACAAGGAAGTCAAGAGAAAGCTATGGCAAATTCAAACGAAGTGCAGGGCAAGTTGGCACAAATTCTAGGCGCTGTGGTGGACGTTGAGTTTCCGCCTGAGAGCAAATTGCCCGACATCTACGACGCAATTCGTGTGCCAATGCAAGGCAAAGATGACCTGATCCTCGAAGTACAGATGCACTTGGGCAATCATCGCGTGCGCTGCGTGGCAATGGACAGCACAGATGGCTTGCAACGCGGCATGGCTGCCTACGCCACAGGCGCTCCGATCTCAGTGCCGGTCGGTCCGCCAGCGCTTGGACGGCTGTTCAACGTGCTTGGGCGTCCGATTGATGGACGCGGACCGGTTGTCTCGGACACTTACTATCCGATTCATCGTCCCAAGCCTGACTTCGGCGACCTGACAACGCGCCCAGAGATGTTCGAGACAGGCATCAAGGTCATTGACCTAGTCGCGCCGTTCACCAAAGGCGGCAAGATGGGCGTTTTCGGCGGCGCAGGCGTCGGCAAGACGGTCATCATTTCAGAGCTGATTCGGTCAGTGGCAACCGTTCACAGCGGCGTGTCGGTCTTTGCCGGTGTCGGCGAGCGCACGCGCGAAGGTACGCAGCTCTACTATGAGATGAAGGATACCTACCGCGTGATTGACAGCACGGTCATGGTCTTTGGGCAGATGAATGAGCCGCCAGGCGTGCGCTTGCGCGTCGCCCTAGCAGGTCTGGCTCACTCGGAGTACTTCCGCGATCAGGGCAAGGACGTGCTGCTCTTCATTGACAACATCTTCCGTTTCTCACTGGCAGGTTCAGAGGTCTCAGCGTTGCTAGGACGTATGCCTTCAGCAGTCGGTTATCAGCCGACGTTGGCAAATGAGATGGGCAACTTGCAAGAGCGCATTGCCTCGACCAAAGTGGGCTCAATCACTTCGATGCAGGCGGTCTATGTGCCAGCAGACGACTACTCCGACCCTGCGCCTGTGGCAACCTTCACGCATCTGAACGGCACTATTGCTCTAGAGCGCGAGTTAGCGGCGCAAGGTCTATTCCCAGCTGTTGATCCACTGGCAAGCACCAGTCGCCTGCTCGATCCTGCCTTTGTAGGCGAGGAGCACTACAACACAGCGCGCGAAGTGCAGCGCGTCCTGCAGCGCTACAAAGACCTACAGGACATCATCGCCATTCTAGGCATTGAAGAGTTGCCAGCTGAGGACAAGGTGCTGGTGGCGCGTGCGCGGCGTGTGCAGCGCTTCCTGACTCAGCCAATGTTCGTGGCGGCGCGCTTCACTGGACGCGAAGGGCGCTATGTGCCGATTAAAGAGACCATTCGTGGCTTCCGCATGATCCTCAACGGCGAGCTCGATCACGTGCCTGAGCAGATGTTCTACATGGCAGGCGGCATTGACGACGTGATCGAGCGTTACGAAGAGGCGAAGGCAAAAGGCGAGGTATAAAGCGAGAGCAGCCGTGCGCAGAGCGCGGCTGCTGTGGCACTGAAAAGGACAGAGTATGCCTATTCGTGTAGATATCGTGACGCAGGAAGGTCCGTTGTTCAGCGAGCCATATGCCGACGCTGTGATTTTGCCCGGCTCTGAAGGCGAGATGGGCGTGTTGCCGCGCCATGCTGCGCTCTTGGCGACGCTTGGCTACGGCGAGCTGCGCGTGCGTAAAGGCAACGCTGAAGAGAGCTTCATCATCTACGGCGGCGTGGTCGAGGTACGTCCAGAGCGCGTGATCGTCTTGGCGGACACGGCTGAGTCAACTTACGAAGTGGACATCAAGAAGGCACAAGAGGCGCGCGCTGCAGCCGAGAAGGTCATGCGTGAAGGTGTGCCGCCAGATAAGACCGCAGCAATTATGCAGGAGCTGCGCCGCGCCAATCTGCAGGAAAACGTGATGCGGCGCGTGCGCAACCGTCCGCCGACCGTGCGCATCCGCGAGTCAGCGAACGGAAACAACCAAAACAAGAGCTAGATAGTCAGTCTACGGGCGGATTGTCGAGTCCGCCCGGTAATTTTGCCTCAGGAGCGAGCCGTGAACGTGCCAACTAGGACATTTTCGGTCGCTGAATTCGACCAGTTCGTCCAGCAGCCTAGAAACGCCGAAAAGCTCTTTGAGTACGTCGCAGGCGAGGTCGTTGAGGTGCCTTCCAATCCACTGGCTTCAAAAATTTCGATTGTCATCGCAAGCGCACTTTTTCAGTTCGTCAGCGAACGGCAACTAGGTCATGTGACGGGCGAGGCAGGCGGCTATGTGGTCTCAAGTGAGCGCTACGCACCAAATGGCGCCTTCATCAGCAGAGGGCGTCAAGCACAGCTACCTGCTGAAGGCTACACTCCCGTGCCACCTGACCTCGCCATTGAAGTAGACCTGCCCACTACTTACCAATCACAGCGACACCTGCGCGTCAAGATTGCCAATTACCTCGCAGCTGGCACTGAAGTCTGGCTGATTGTGCCCGAAGCGCGCCAAGCCGAAATCTACGCGCTGAACGCGCCTGTCCGCATTTTGACCGAGAACGATACCCTAGAAGGCACTGGCATTCTGGCAGGTTTCCGTCTGCCGCTCAAACGTCTGTTCGAATGACCTCTTGAGCGTCCTTTCGCTCACCTTCTATGAAGTTCCTGCTAGCACAACTGCTCTACCTGCTGCGCGAGCGTCCTAATCGGATGAACTTGGTCATCCTAGCGCGTTTTCTGCTCACGCTCATCATCCTGATCACCATTTACAGCATCCTATTCCATTACATTATGGAATACGAAGGACGTTATTACTCTTGGGTGACAGGTTTCTACTGGACGCTCACAGTCATGACCACGCTCGGCTTTGGCGACATTACTTTTCAGTCTGACCTTGGCAAGCTGTTCTCAATGGTCGTTTTGCTGAGCGGCGTGTTCTTCCTGCTCGTCCTGCTGCCGTTCATCTTTGTTGAGTTTTTCTACGCGCCTTGGATACGCGCGCAGCAAGCTGCCAGAGCGCCCAGACAACTGCCCAAGAAAATGAGCGGTCACGTCATCATCACGCACCTCGATAACGTCACACGAGCGCTGATCGAGAAACTCAAACAGTATCAATATCCATACGTCTTGCTGATCAACGATCTGAGCGCACTCGCCTCACATGATGCCGAATACAGAGTCATGATCGGCGCTCTAGACAATCCAAAGACCTACCAGTTGGCGCGTGTAGATAAAGCGCTGATCGTGGTGACCACTGGTAACGACCAGCTGAACGCAAACGTAGCGGCGACTGTCCGTGAAGTGTGCGAGCATGTGCCGATCCTAGCCACTGCCAACTTTGAGGCATCAGTGGACATCTTAGAATTGGCAGGCTGCAATCATGTGTTGCAACTAGGCGAGATGATGGGACAGGCAATTGCGCGGCGCGCCGTCGGCGATGAGCCGCATGGCTATCCAATCGGACAATTTGGCGAGTTGCTGATCGTGGAGACAACCGTGCGTGAGACGCAGCTCGTCGGGCATACGCTGCGCGAGTTAGCGCTGCGCGAGCAAGTCGGCGTGAACGTGCTAGGACTGTGGCAACGCGGAGTTTTTCATGCAGCGCAGCCTGAGGCGTTGATAACCGAGAGCACGATTCTGGTCATGGCAGGCACGCAGGCACAAATCGGAGCATTTAGACAGCGTTTTCATAAGCCGCAGCCGATTCACGCGCCAATTGTCATCATCGGCGCAGGGCGCGTTGGACGCGCTGCCGCGCGCGCACTAGCTGAGCGCGGTCTGGACTACCGCATTGTGGAAAAAGCGCCTGAGCGTATCCGCGATCCTCAGAAATACATTCTAGGCGATGCAGCCGAGCTGGAAGTCCTAGAGCGTGCAGGCATCCGCGAGACGACTGTAGTTATCATCACAACGCATGATGACGATTTGAACATTTACTTGACGATCTATTGCCGTCGCTTACGTCCAGAGGCGCAGATCATCAGCCGCGCCAACCTTGAGCGTAACGTGGCGACGTTGCATCGTGCTGGCGCCGACTTCGTCCTGTCTTACGCCTCAATGGGCGCCAACGCAATTATTAACGTGATCGGGCGCGATAACATCTTGATGGTCGCTGAAGGCTTGGATATTTTCGAGGTCGAAATTCCGCGCGAGCTGGCAGGCAGAAGCATCACAGAGTGCGACATACGCAACCGCACAGGCTGTACTTTGGTCGGCGTCCGCCAGAACGGCACGGTCAGCACTGTCAGCGATCCAACTGAGAGATTGCCAAGTCAGGGACGCATCATTTTGATTGGCGACTCAGCCGCTGAAAAACGCTTTCTGAAGCTCTACAAGCATAACGGCAAGCGCTGAAAAGAGCGCATGCGCGCAACAGTTATCTGTAGAGCCGCAAAAAACGTGGCAGTCAAGTGCTTTTGACTGCCACGTCGGATTGTGTGTTGCTCTAGCCTCTCATGGCGCTGCCAGATCGAAGTCCCAGCGGAATTCGTTGATCTGGATGCTGTCAATCGCGCTCTCGATGTAATCTTTGCCTGCTGCGCCACGTGAAGGATAGCCGATAGCGATTGAGATGGTCGCTGTGCCGTAGACGCCATCAGGTTTCACCACAGGCTTGAAGCCGCGCTTGCGGAACTCGCTCAGCACCTCGCGCCACGTCTTCGGACGACTGTAGTCTGTGTACTGATACGGACACGGCATGTGACCAGGCGCATCAGGATTGTAGTTGTGGACTGTCCAGCCGCGCGCGCCGCTCATCGGACCTTTGCGTTGCCAGCGATTGGACGCGATCACGCCGTTGAAGTCGAGGCGGCAATTGGCTGTGGTCTGGTCGCCGCCTGCCTTGACGTACAGGTTGATGAACCAGTCG
>JANWYI010000200.1 GCA_025055255.1 Anaerolineae bacterium
GTTGCTGTGCGTGTCGCTGTCGGCGTTGCTGTGAACGTCGCAGTCAAAGTCCGTGTCGGCGTGAGACTTGCTGTCTGGGTCAGTGTCAGTGTGAGCGTGTGTGTCGCCGTTGAAGTAGCAGTTACAGTTGCAGTAGGCGAATTGGTAGCGGTAATAGCAAGCATCGGCGTGACGGTCGCTGTGTCGGTCAGTGTTAGCGCGCTTATTGGCGTCTGAGTTGGTGCAAGCACTAGGACTGTCTGAGTGAACGTCGGCGTGACGGTCGCTGTGTCTGTCAGTGTTGGCGCGCTTATTGGCGTCTGAGTTGGTGCAAGCACTAGGACTGTCTGAGTGAACGTCGGCGTGACGGTCGCTGTGTCGGTCAGCATTGGCGTGCTTGTTGGCGTCTGAGTTGGTGCAAGCGCTAGGACTGTCTGAGTGAACGTCGGCGTGACAGTTGCTGTGTCGGTCAGTGTTGGTGCAACAGTCAGTGCCTGAGTTGGTGCGAGCACTAGAGCCGTCTGAGTAGGCGCTTGAGTGTCAGTCAGCACGATAGCAGCTGTCTGAGTAACAGCGATTTGTGCTAGA
>JANWYI010000201.1 GCA_025055255.1 Anaerolineae bacterium
GACGGCGCGTAACGCAACCTTCGAAGTCCTGCGTGCCAAAATCAGCGCAAATCACTGCCTGACCGACGTTCGGCGGCGCTGGGAAAGCCTGCGGCGGCGTGTTAGCGAGGATCGCCGTCATCACTTCGTTCCAGATCGGCGCTGCGCCTGTGATGCCGCTGGTGCCGATCATCGGCTCGCCGCGCGTATTACCAACCCAGACGCCAACGACCACTTGCGGCGTGTAGCCGACCGTCCAGTTATCGCGGTTATTGTCCGTTGTGCCTGTTTTGACAGCAGCCGTATGCCCATTGCGCAGGAGTAGCGGACTGTTCGCGCCGAAGGCAGGCGTACGTGCTGCGTTATCGGAAAGGATATGCGTGATCAAATACGCCAAGCCCGGCTCAACGACCTGCGTCGGCGCAGGCGGCTGATATTGGAACACAACCTCTTCCACGCCGCCGCGCTTGCGCGTGATGCGGCTAATGGCGTGCAATGGCACTGCGTTGCCGCCATTGGCAAGCACGCTGTAGCCGCGCACCAAGTCAAGCATGGTCACTTCAGCAGCGCCGAGCGCCGT
>JANWYI010000202.1 GCA_025055255.1 Anaerolineae bacterium
GATTTCACAGACGTACGCGACGTGGTGCGCGCCTACGCGCTCGCCCTTGAACGTGGCGCCGCAGGTGCGGTCTACAACGTCTGCTCGGGTGCGCCGCAGACTATGCAGCATGTCCTTGAGACGCTTATCAGTCTCAGCTCAGTTCCAATTGAGGTGCGCGTTGATCCTGAGCGCGTGCGCCCAGTTGAAATACCAGTGCTGTATGGCTCATATGCGCGCCTGAAGAGCGATACCGACTGGCAGCCGCAGATTAGCCTTGTGCAGTCGTTGACGGACGTGCTGAATGAATGGCGCGCGCGCTTGCGCAGCGCTTGATCTTCACTTAGCAGACCTCAAGGGATTTACTATTTCAGGAGTTCGAGGAGTAGAGTCTCATGGCAAAACGTGCGCTCATCACTGGCATCACAGGGCAAGACGGATCATACCTTGCTGAGTTATTGCTGGAGAAGGGCTATGAAGTCTATGGCTTAGTGCGCCGCACTAGCACACAGCGCTTCTCGCGCATTAGCCACATTCAAGATCACATTCGCTTGATCTCAGGTGACATGCTCGATCAGAC
>JANWYI010000203.1 GCA_025055255.1 Anaerolineae bacterium
GCCGTAGCCTTCTAGCGGCTCAAGTTGCTCTGCTTTCAAGGCGAATATGTCAGCTTCGTCGCGCACCAAGCCTGCTTCAATCAATTGGCGCACGCCGCGCTCTGCTAAGCCTTCGATGTCCATCTGTCCGCGCCCGACGAAATACTCCAGTTGGCGCGCGCGACGCTCAGGGCAGTCAAGGTTGCTGCAGTAGTAGGCGATCTCGCCTTCAGCGCGCACCACAGGCGACTCACAAAATGGACAGCGCTCAGGCGGCGTGATGACTTGCTCAGTGCCGTCACGTCGCTCAGGTAGCGCGCCGATCACGAACGGAATCACTTCGCCAGCACGTTTGATCCGCACGTAGTCGCCGACGCGCACGTCCTTACGCGCAATGTCATCAAAGTTGTTCAGCGTAGCTTGCCGTATGGTTGCGCCGCTGACGAAGACAGGCGCCAGCTCAGCGCTCGGCACAATCATGCCTGTGCGTCCCACGTTGAACGTCACTTTGACAAGGCGCGTGACGACTTCCTCAGGCGGAAATTTGTAGGCAATAGCGCCGCGCGGATTCTTGCCGAC
>JANWYI010000204.1 GCA_025055255.1 Anaerolineae bacterium
GACTGAGGGGTGGGGTTGTGTGTGTACCCTCAACGGGTCGTTCACGGTTGCAACACGCGCGCCGTACGTTGGCATCTTGGTGCGCTAAAACAAGTTTCAATACCCTCAACGGGTCGTTCACGGTTGCAACAAAAATAAGATCGAGCGGCTCGATGAAGCAATTGAGGTTTCAATACCCTCAACGGGTCGTTCACGGTTGCAACAGGTCGGTTTTCTACTTCTCAAACGGCGCAATGCATGTTTCAATACCCTCAACGGGTCGTTCACGGTTGCAACCAATACGCCGACCAAGGCTACGCTGCAGTGCTGAAGTTTCAATACCCTCAACGGGTCGTTCACGGTTGCAACGAAATTCACAATGATTGCATTTGCCTTCTTCTTCACGTTTCAATACCCTCAACGGGTCGTTCACGGTTGCAACTAAGCCGTGAGACACAGAGCGTGTGAGATGTCTTGCGGGTTTCAATACCCTCAACGGGTCGTTCACGGTTGCAACTGCAGCCTGATTGTAACACAAACTAGAATCAATGTCAGTTTCAATACCCTCAACGGGTC
>JANWYI010000205.1 GCA_025055255.1 Anaerolineae bacterium
AGCAGGCGCGGCGCACAGTTGAGGTCTATCGGCGCGCTTTGGCGAGTCATAGCAGGTGAGTAGCGATGCTACCAGTGTCTCAGACACAGCTTGGCGCGCCTACCTAGCGTCTATGGAAAGTTATCTGGATCAAATTACGCTCGGCGACTGTCTAGAATGTCTGCCTCATTTGGCTGACGATAGCATCCATTGTTTTGTCTCAGACATTCCTTACGGCATCAGCGCCGACACATGGGACATGCCGCACGCCAATACGAACTCAGCGCTGCTGGGACAATCGCCTGCTCAACAAGGCAAAAGTGCGTTCAAGCGGCGCGGCAAGCCAATTCGCGGCTGGAGCGCTGCTGATCGGGATATTCCGCACGAGTATCAAGCATGGTGCGGACGCTGGGCGGCTGTTGTTTACCCTAAGCTGAAGGAAGGCGCTAGTCTGTTCGTCTTTGGCGCAAGGCGCACGCTGCAGCGTGCGATTGTCGCCCTAGAGGACGCAGGCTTTTTGCTCAGAGATATCCTTGTGTGGGAAAAACCCAGCGCGCATCATCGCGCTCAGCGC
>JANWYI010000206.1:0-264 GCA_025055255.1 Anaerolineae bacterium
ACATCATCGCACCGTTGGAGTTGAATGTCGGCGATATCGTTATCGCCAGCAAGCGCGAGGTGGATATCCGCCCCGGCAACGCGCTGCGCATTGCCAACATCCCGGTCGGCACCATGATTCATAACATCGAGCTCCAGCCGGGCAAGGGCGGACAGATCGCCCGTGCGGCCGGCATGTCGGCGCAGCTGCTGGGGAAGGAAGGCGATTACGCGCAGGTGCGGCTACCCTCGGGCGAAGTGCGCCTGATCCGTCAGGATTGCATGG
>JANWYI010000206.1:274-553 GCA_025055255.1 Anaerolineae bacterium
ATATGGGCATCCGTCCGACGGTACGCGGCACGGCGATGTCGCCGCGCGACCATCCGCATGGCGGTGGGGAGGGCCGCCAGCCGATAGGCAAGCCCGGGCCACGCAGCCCCTGGGGCATGCCGACGCGCGGTTATAAGACGCGCCGCAACAAGAAGACGGATAAGTTCATTGTGAAGCGCCGAGGTAAGAAGTAACGTATTGCGTAGTGCGTAGCGCAGACTCCGATTTGTTCTACCGGCGTACGTTGCGCCACGGAGAAAGACGATGTCTCGTTCACAG
>JANWYI010000207.1 GCA_025055255.1 Anaerolineae bacterium
GAACATGAACAAGACCATGATGGCGCCAGCATAAACCGTGATCTGCACCATTGCTAAGAACGGCGCGCTGAGCATCAAATAGAAGAACGCCACGCACAGCAGGTTAACCACGAGAAACAGCGCGCTGTGCACGGCGTTGCGGCTGATCAGCATGAAAGTCGCCGAGAAAATCGCCACAGCCGCCACGACAATGAAAAGCACCAATTCGAACGTCATGAGTTCTAGCCTTAGAGCTGCACGGAAAGGTCAATTCGTTCATTTTAGCGCAAAGCTAGGTTTGCGCCAATGTGCGCTTGCACCATCAGCACGTCATTCTACACACCTATGCATTCTTGAGACGATATGGTACAATCTCGGCTGGAAAGACAGGTTTTGCGCACAATTGCTGCCCGATCTCGGTCAAAATTTCCGAGACGGGCGTTTTTTTGCCCGTCTCTGAAGGCGCGCCGCAACTCGATTTTTGAGTTGCAACCGTGAACGACCCATTGAAGGTACATACATAACCCCACCCCTCAGTCCCCGCCCCGCAAGCGAGGCGGGGAAGCACTTG
>JANWYI010000208.1 GCA_025055255.1 Anaerolineae bacterium
GAGTGGGAATGGGCTGCGCGCGGCGCTAATCCGAAGTCGCTCTATCCGTGGGGCAGTCTGTGGGACGCGAGCAAGCTGAACAGCGGCTACAGCGACGCCAAGCACACAGCGCGCGGCAGCCTAGCGCCTGTGGGCAGCTATCCTGAAGGTGACGGACCGTTCGGTCACAGCGAGATGCTCGGACAGGTCTTCGAGTGGACGAACACGCTCTTCGCGCCGTATCCGTATAGGGCAGATGACGGGCGCGAGGATCGCTATGCGCCAGAGCGGCGCGTCCTGCGCGGCGGCAACTGGAGCGACGGCAAGTACATGAACCGCGTGACCGTGCGCTATCATTATCCGCCATCTTATGCCGACACGACTACAGGCTTCCGCCTCGCGCGCGGCGGCGATCAGCCTGCCCTTGCGCCGCGCCCTGCCTACGATCTGGTCGTCTACGGACGCTCAACCTTCTGCCCTGACCTGATTGACACGAGGCGCTGGCTCTATGCGTGGAACGTGCCCTACCGCCAAGTCAACCACGACCTAGACGAGGCAATCGC
>JANWYI010000209.1 GCA_025055255.1 Anaerolineae bacterium
CGTTGGCGAGAGCTGCTCTTCGAGTTGATCTGTCATTTGATTATCCTTTCACTCACGTTAGAAGTGAGTGTACCAGCGCAGCGCCTGAGAGGCGAGTTTTTGAGATTACTTTGTTTCTTTTACACTGCGCTCGCCGCTTTTGAGCGTCCCATGCGGCACAATTTCGATGCTATCAGCGCGCAGACGCGCTAACTGCCTGAACACTTCGCCAAAGCGGACAGTGAACGTGACGCTGTCGCTGACGCTCTGTCCTTCAGCGAGCATGAGCTGTACATGAAGCCTATCGCCGTCGCTGCGCTGCACAGTCACAGCGATTCCGTCTACTTCTGGGAAAGCGTTGCCGATCAAGCGCAGCTGATTGGGATGCAAAAACATGCCACGCACCTTGATTGCCTCGCCAGAGCGCCCGACAATGGCGCGCAGAATGCGGACGCCATCAGCGTCGCGCTCTGCTACGCTCAGATCGCCTGTGCCGAACCGAATCAGCGGATAGGCGCGATTGAACGTCGTCACCACAACTTCGCCGACTTCACCATCAGG
>JANWYI010000020.1:0-5531 GCA_025055255.1 Anaerolineae bacterium
CCAAACCGTTGACCCTCTCTCCCTCCCCGTCGCTCTTCCTATCTAGGGGATAGGGGTATTTCCCTGCCTGCATGGAAAGGGCAGAGAATAGGGGTCTGGCAAGCAAGGCGGGGAAGCACTCGCGTGTCGCTAACTCGTTAACAGTGCGAGCTGTTGCGTTGCCGCCATGTCCCAGAGGTCAAAACGCAGATGACTCCCTTTCCCTGCTCGCGGGGAAAGGGCAGGGGATAGGGGTATTTCCCTGCTTGCATGGAAAGGGCAGGGGATAGGGGTCTGCGCGCCGTGAACATCTGTTGAGAGTGACGAGGGATAGCTACTCAGCGCTCTCCCACTCGCTGCCGCACTTTCGGCAGCGCCACCAGCCTTCGCCGTTTTCATAGTGCCAGTCGAGGATGCCCTTGCCACACGGACACCACTCGACATCGGGCAGGTCAGCGGGCTGCAGCGTGCGCTCACAGCGTGGGCAGTAGTAACCGTGCGATACCTCACGCAGCCAGCACTCGCACTCAGGGCAGCGTAAGAGCTGCGAGGCTTGCTGTGGGCTGATCAACGTGCCACAGGCGCTGCACAGCCAACCATCTGTGCCGCACGGCTCAACCGCCTGACCGCAGACGTAACAGCCGTAACCTCGCGCCGCGACCCAAGCAAAGTAGGCTTGGATTTCAGCTAACTTCTGAGCAGCGCGCCGCCTGCCCAGACGCTCTTCAAGCCAGCGGACAGGGTCTTTGTTGCCCTTGCTGTTGTTACAGCCGCCTTCGCCGTGACACAGCGGCAGGATATTCGTCGGCACAGTGCCAGGACAGCGCGGATCGCTGAGCGGAATCCAGTGGTCTTGCGCCAAAGTGTGCCACAAGCCGCGCGGACGCCCACATACAGCGCATTGATGTCCCCAGTAATCCAGAGCGGCGTCCCAGTCGCTGCTGCTGAAGGCGATTGGCAGGCTGCGCTTGCGCGCTAGGTAAGGGCGCTCAGGACGCGCCTGCGGCACAGCAGGCGGCGGCGCCGTCTTGCCGAACAAGCGCTCGCCTAGCGCCGTGAGAAATTGCCAAAGCGCCGTCCCGTGGAAAATGCCTGCTCGCCGCGCCATAGATGTCCAGGAGTTGCTTGAAGTGGTGCATCTAGCTTGCGCGGCGATTATATAGCGATTTATAAAAAGTTCAAAATCTGTTTGCCCGATACAGAGCGCGCTCCTCGCGTCCTCACTTCGCAAGCAGCGAAAAAAGCGGGCGAGTCGGCGCGCTGATCGCTGAGGCGCAGCAGCGCGCGTCGCTTGCCATCTCGTCAACGGCTGCAGACACAGGGAATAATTCGCCCGTTCAGCAAGACGGGCGTGACGCTCAGTGGCGCAGGCTCTCTAGCACGTCCAGCACAGCTTGGGCAGGCACGTCATCGCGGATTTCAGGCTGTGCCACGCCGCGCAGCAACACAAAGCGCATGGTCTCGCCTTGCCGCTTTTTATCTGTGCGCATGGCTGCGCGCACGGCGCTCGGCTCAAAGCTGCAGCGCGTCGGCAAGCCAACGGCGCTGACCAGACTTTCAACGCGCTCTGGCAGGGCTGCCTCACACAGACCAACAGCGTAGGACAGGCGCGCCGCAGCGACCAAGCCGAAGCCGACTGCCTCGCCATGCCGCCATGTGTAGCCGCTGACCTTTTCAACTGCATGGGCAAAGGTGTGACCTAGGTTCAGCTCAGCGCGGATATTCTGTTCATATGGATCGCGCTGCACATAGTCCACTTTGATCTGAATAGCGCGCCGTAGCACGTCTATGAACGCTTTGTTGTCACGCCGATACAAGTCAGCGTCCAGCAAGGCTTCGTCGCGCAGCAAACCTGCCTTGATGATCTCGGCTGTGCCGCAAATCCACTCGATGTCGGGCAAGGTCGGCAGAAGCGTCGGATCAACGACAATGAAAGCAGGCTGCTTAAAGGCGCCGACTAAATTCTTGCCCTGTGGCAAGTCCACGCCGACCTTGCCGCCAATGCTGGCATCTACCATTGCCAAGAGACTGGTCGGCGCTTGCACGAAGGCAATGCCGCGCAGATAGGTCGCAGCGGCAAAGCCTGCTAGGTCGCCGATCACGCCGCCGCCAAGCGCGATCACGACGCCTCGCCGATCAATGCCGAGTTCCAGCAACCTATCGTAGAGCGTCCGCACAGTTTCCAGAGTCTTGTATTGCTCGCCATCAGGCACAGCGATCAGCGGCGCGCCGAGCAGCTCTGACAGCAGCTCGCCATAGATCGGCGCGAGCGTGTGATTGGTCACAATGGCTGCTCTGCCGCTCAAGCTGTGCAGCCGCAGCAGCGCGTCTAACGTCCTGAGCGATTTTTCGCCGATGTAGATGGCGTAACTGCCTTCTGGCGACTGCACCTCAATGCGCTCTGGTGCGGAGATCTCACTCGAAGTCATAGCAGGCTCTCCTGCACGCTTTTGCCTTCCTTGATGTTGCGCGCCAAGACTAGGATATCGTGTGCGCTCTGCCGCGCGCTGAGCGTCTCAGCGCCCAGCATTTCGGCGATTTCGTCTACGCGCGCGCGCTCACTCAGCTCAGTGATCACTGCTACAGTCCGCTCGCCGCTAGTAGCCCTTGCTGACGCGAAAATGCTTGTCGGCAAAGCCCGCAATGTGCGCCAAGTGCGTCACGCACAGCACTTGATGACCATCTGAGAGCTTCCACAGCTTCTGACCGACTACGCTGCCGACTCGTCCGCCAATGCCTTGATCGATCTCGTCAAAAATTAGCGTCGGCGTGTGGTCAGCGCGCGAGAGGACGGTCTTCAGCGCGAGCATGATGCGCGCCGTCTCGCCGCCGCTGGCAACCTTCGCCAACGGACGCAACGGCTCGCCGCGATTGGCTGCCAACATGAATTCAACCGTATCAATGCCTGTGGCGTCAAATTTCAGCCGCCGCTCGCCCACAAAGCAACCGTCAGGATCGTCCACTTGTGTCAGCGCAACCTCAAAGCGTGCGCCTTCCATGCGCAGCTCTGCCAACTCGCGCACTACGGCTGCGCTCAGTCTGTCCGCAGCTTGGCGGCGCGCTGCGCTGATCTGTGCTGCGCGTTCGCCGATTCTGCGCAAAAGCGACTCTTCCTCTGCCTGCAGCTCGGCAAGGCGCGCTTCGCTGTTGGTGATTGTCTGCAGCTCAGCCTCGCAGCGCTCTGCAAAGGTCAGGACTGCCTCAATCGTGCCGCCATATTTGCGCTTAAGCCGATTGAGCGCGTCCAGACGTTCCTCAACTTCGTAAAGCCGATCTGGATTGTGTTCGACGCTCTCAACATAGTGGCTGAGCGCGCGCATGATCTCTTCGACTTGAGCTACGGCGTTGTCGGCGCTCGCAGCATGTTCTGCCATGCGCGGATCAAAGCGCGAGAGCTTGTGCAAGAGCGCTGCGATCTGGTTGAGCAGACCGAGTGCGCTTGGCGTCTCGTCTTCGCTATCCAGCAGACGCAGCGCCTCAGCGCTCAGCGCCGCAATCTGCTCAGCGTTCGCCAAGCGCTCTGACTCAGCGCGCAGGGCTTGCTCTTCCTCAGGTCGCGGCGAGACAGCGCGAATTTCCTCCAGCTGGTAGCTGAGCATGTCCATGCGTCGCTTGAGCGCCGCTTCATCTTGCCGCAAGCGCGCGATCTCAGCGCGCACTGTGCCAAGCTGCGCGACCAACTCGGCAAGTTGCGCGCGCGAGACGTCCAAGCTCGCGTAGCGATCCAGCAGATAGAGATGCTCAGGCGTGCGCAGCAGGCTCAAGTGCTCGCCTTGTCCGTGAATATCCACCAAGCGCTGACCGATCTCGCGGTAAAATTGCAGGCTGACCATTGTGCCGTTGATGCGGCAAGTGTTGCGTCCGTTGGTGCGCAGCTCGCGCGTCAAGGTCAGTTCGTCGCCTGTCAGCTCGATCTGCTCAGCGCTCAGCAGCGGCGCAAAAGCAGCCTGTAAGTCAGGCGAGAGCTTGAAGACGGCTTCTACAACGGCTTTTTCGCGTCCCGCGCGGATAAAATCTGAGTCAGCGCGTCCGCCAAGCACTAAGTCCACAGCGTCAATGATGATGGACTTGCCGGCGCCTGTCTCGCCTGTGATCACATTGAAGCCTTGAGCAAAGCGCACCTCAAGCTGATCAATAATCGCAAAGTCCGTAATGCGAAGCTCACTCAGCATACATTTCCTCTAGCGTAGCCTGCCATAGACCGCTAACGAACACAGCGCTGTGTAGACAACAATAGGCGAAAGCCTCTGGATCAAGATTTCGCTCAAGACTGCACTCGTGTCCACTTGGCGCGCCAGACGATTCGCCAGCTCAACTACTTGCAAAGTGTCGCTGAGCGTGCCGAGATTGGCGATCAATGCCGATAAAACTACGGCGACAATTGCCAACTGCGGCACGCGGCGTCCACGCTGCCGATTTGCCGCGCGAAAGGCTAACTCGCCAATGGCGACGCCTACTGGTAGCGAGAAGAACAGCGCGCCAATCAAAAACAGACGCGGCAAGATGAAGCCTGCTATCAATCCAAGCGCAAAGACAACGGCGACTGAGACGACCTGTTGGCGCTGCGTCGCCTTGTAAAATTTGCCCTGTTGTTCGTAGACGCACTCGCGGCAACGGTAGCCAACTTCCGTGCGCACAGCACAACGCGGACACATATAGCGTCCACAACGATTGCAGCGCAGCGCCGTCTCGACATCAGCATGTACGGCGCAGAAAGTTTTTTCGTCAACAGGCGCGTAGTTCGGCGCTTGGCTCATGTCTTTCTCTCCAACACGGAGCGGCGCGATGGCACGCTTTCAGGGCGTGGCGAAAGGCGTGGCTCCATGCGATCCAGCAGTGAGCGGTAGAAATAGTTGCGCTCGCGCAGGCGCACAAAACGGCTGACGTGCTCGCTCGCACACACAATTACTGAGTCGTTCGGCACAAGGCTGCACAGGCTCTCACCGTCAAGCGTCAAGGTCACGTCTGTGCTGGTGCGCTCAGCGACGATCACTTCAATGGTCGCGCCTTCGGCTAGGACAATCGGTCGGTCGAGCGTCAAGTGCGGCGCCACAGGCACGACGAGGATGTTCTTGAGCGTCGGCGGCAAGATCGGACCGCCGACTGCCAGTGCGTAAGCTGTTGAGCCAGTCGCCGTAGCGATGATTAAGCCGTCGGCATTGTACTGAGTCGTCCAGTCGCCGTCAATGAAAGCGTCCAGCAGGATGCTCTTGGCAACAGCGCCGCGGCTGATGACAACGTCGTTGAGCGCGTCGCCTTGTGCAAGGAGCGACTCGCCGCGCCATGCCTGCGCATGGATCATCATGCGCTCTTCGATCCAGTAGCGTCCGTCGAGCAAGTCGTTCAGCAGCGCGTCCCAATCGTTCAGACTCGCCTCAGTCAGAAAGCCGAGATAGCCTACGTTAATGCCGAAGACAGGCACGTCGTACTCTGAGCAGACGCGCGCTGCGCGCAACATGCTTCCATCGCCGCCAATCGCAATGATCAGGTCAGACTCAGCGACGTGCGCGCGCACGGACTGGGCGTCCCACACTGGGCTGCACCACGCTGCA
>JANWYI010000020.1:5914-6368 GCA_025055255.1 Anaerolineae bacterium
TCCGCTGCGCTGTATTGTCCGAAAGCTCGTCCGTTCGTAACTCTATCGCTTGTCCGATTTTTTGTCAGTTTAGGAGAACAGCCGAATGGCTAAGAAGTTGTACGTAGGCAATCTGTCCTACAACTCCACAGCGGAGAACGTTCGCGCGCTTTTTGCGGAGGCGGGCGAGGTCGTGGATGTGGCGATCATCATGGATCGAGAGACCGGACGGTCGCGCGGCTTTGGCTTTGTGGAAATGGCGACCGAAGAGGCAGGGCGCGAGGCGATCAAGCGTTTTGACGGCTACATGCTGGATAATCGCCGTCTGACTGTCAACGCAGCGCGTCCGCGCACAGATCGGCGCGAGGAGTTCGGCGGCGGACGCAGCAGCGGCGGCAACCGTGAGCGCAGCAGCGACCGCAGCAGTGACCGTAACGGCATGCGTCGCAACCGCTTCTAAGCGCGCTCGCCTAAC
>JANWYI010000020.1:6753-8215 GCA_025055255.1 Anaerolineae bacterium
CTCAAGTTGCGCTCGTAAACAGCAGGATCAACGCCGCCTGAGTCATTTGTGCCAATCATGATCAGCGCAACAGCAGGCTTGCGAATGCGGTACTCACAGATCAGCGGCGGCTCATCGCCGCATATCTCAGGCGCATTGTAGCCGTTTTGCAGGATGCGATCAGCGCCCCAGCCGTTGCCTGCAGCTAATGATGCACTGCCGAACGTGCTGTAAAAACGCACAGTGTCCCACAACTCGTTTTGATAGGCGCCTAGCTCATAGCCGCCTGCCAAAGACGGCAAGAAATGTGGCGAGGCAGTGATGCTATCGCCGACGCGCGTGAAGACGTGCACCTGATTGCCTAGCGCTTGTCCGCGCAGGAAAATTTGGCGCGCATGAGCGCTTACGCCGCTGATGATGCCGCTGTTGCTGGCTGCGCTGAGCGGCGCAGGCGTCGCGTCCACCACTTCGCCTGTCACAGGCAAGATTGAGACATCTACCTCGCGCAATGCCGTCAACGCGCGGAAGACCCAGCCGCGGCGCCGACGCGGATCGTTCGTCAGCTCAATTTGCAGCCATGTGCTATCGGCGCTGCGTCCAACTGCCCGAAAAGTGACTGTCTGATCGAGCCTGCCAAGAATTTTGCCCGCTGTGCCGGGCGTCTCGCGCAGATACGGCTGACAGGTGTCGCAAATGCGCGAGTCGAGCGTGCCGCCGATCAGCACAACGGCAAGCGGCGTGTTAGATGGCGACGGCGTTGCGCTGGGCAACTGCGTGACGGTCGCCGTCGGCGTGACAGTCGGCGTGGACGTGACCGTTGGCGTCAATGATGGCGTCGGAGTCGGCACAAAGGTCTGAGCAGGCGGCAAGATCAGGATTTCAAACGGCGTCGGAGTCGGCAGGCTGAGCGGCGCGCTGTGACATGCGCTCAACCATAGCAGGACGGCTACTCCGAGCAAACGCGCTGCGCGTCTCATAGCCTAGACTTGCTCCGAACACACCAGCAGCGCCATGCAACATATGGTCAGTGTGCCAGCAGCATGACGGCGCTGTGCATCTCATCAGGCGTCAAGCCGCCGTGATGTCCGAGAAACGTCTGCTCAAACCTGCCCTGCTCATACCACCAAACTGACTCATGTGCATAAGGCAGGACGACCAGCTCGCCAAGGCGTGCACGGAACAGGTCAGAGCAGTGTGCGCCGAAAAAGCCTTCTGCCATCAGGTCAGCTGTGTAATAAACCTCAGCGGCGCCGCGCAAATGCGCTGTGAGCATGGCGTGAGCTTCTTCCAAGTGTTGCGGCTTGACGTAAAGGAACATGTCGCGTGCAGAGCCAGCTGCCACTAATGGCGCGCCATGCCGATCCGTGCGCAAGAGCGGCGTCAACTGCGGCAATTCGCGGTTCAGGTAGTGCGTTGTGCTCGGATCAACCTCGACTTGTCCGTGATCAGCAGTCAGGATGATAAGCGTCTCGCCGTCGCGCTC
>JANWYI010000020.1:8225-9283 GCA_025055255.1 Anaerolineae bacterium
AAATTGGCAAAGAAAACGCGCTCTAGCGCTGTGAAGAAAGTGTCAATCTCAGCGCGATGGTGCGCCGAGTCTGGTCCGTAGTTATGCGCTATCGAGTCGAGCGGCGAGTAGTAATAAAAGACATAGGCACGCTCTTCCAAGCTGTTAAGCAGCAGCGCTAAATTCAGCAAGCCTTGCGCAAGCGTGTAGAACGGCAAAATCTTAGCGCCGCTCGTGAGCGTCTTGCTGTAGGACGAAAAGGCGATGCTGCTCTCTTGAAAGACGTAGCTCTGCACGCCGCGCTCTGCCAACGCCTGATAGAAGGTCTGTTGCGGCAAGATTGCCTGCGGCGCAATGACGTTGCGCAAGCTCTCGCGCGGCGCTGCTGCGTAGCTGAACGGTAGAGGCGAGATGACGGCGTCCAGAGCTGGCTCATAGTACGACCATTCGTAGACGCCGCTCTCGCCGACGGTCTGCGCGCTGTTGAGCGTCGTGATATGTGCCGACGTGGTCGAGGGAAACTGGACGCTGATTTTGGAGATGACGCCTGAGTCGGCGAAGCGCTTAAGCGCAGGATAGTCTTTGTAATAGTTGGTCAGGAAGCGCCAGCCAAAGCTATCTACCAACAGCAGGACAACTTTGCGGTAGCGCTGCGGCAGGTGACCGAAGGCTTTGAGCGGTAGACCGCCTGCCTCGCCTGTCAGCGCGTAGCGCACGGTCTGCGGAAGTTGCGCAAAGCTGTAGCCGTCATAGAGTGGACGCATGAACGCAGCATTGAAGCGCGCGGCGTCTACTTGCTGGATTGACTCCTCGTTGAACATGGCGCCTTCCTCGTGCTATGTGACTCAATCAGGTTGCTGCTTGGCGAATTCTTGTAGGATCAAGCTGAAGACGCGCAGACCTTGCCCTTGTTTTTCCACCACTAAGCCCTTCGCCCTCAGCTGCGAGAGGCTTGGCGCGTCCTGCGCTGTGCTGCGCCCAGAGGCAAGGCGCTTAAGCGCGGCGCGCTCAGCGCTCAGCAACGAATCCCAAATGTGCTGACACTCTTTCCACGTCATTTGCTCGTTAATCAGCAGCTC
>JANWYI010000020.1:9293-9698 GCA_025055255.1 Anaerolineae bacterium
CCCATGCGTTTCGGCGTCGTCGGCTGTTCTTTGAGCGTCTCCAGCAAGTTGAAGGCGCTGCGCATCAGACCGGGATGTCCGCCACAGATGTCAATCAGCATGTCGCGTGTCTCGCGGCGCAGCGGAAAGTTCAGGATCATCGCCTCAGCATCTTTGAGATCGTACGGTCCGATTGCAAAGCTGTTGTCAGCGAATAGCTCATGGAACTCTTCAACCTCAGCACGGCGCTCTGGCGGACGTTGATGTGGCATTGGATAGCGCGTGGTGACCAGATACGTCAACTGATATCTGAAGCGATTGCGCAAGGCGCGCAGGTTACGGAAGAGCTGCGCGTCGAACTCTTCTATCACATAGTCGAACTCGTCAAAGCACAGCGTGAACTTCAAGCGCGTGCCACGCATGAGC
>JANWYI010000020.1:10060-11372 GCA_025055255.1 Anaerolineae bacterium
ATAGTCCAGCGGATGGCGCGGCTTCGTCTCTCGCATCGGCGGCGTGTAGTAGCTGTAGCTCATGCCTAAGAACGCTCCACATATCAAGGCGCAGCAATTGCTAGGGCAAAGGCGCGCCGAAAGATTGGACTATTCACGCTTGCCCAGACACCAGAGAGCGAATCAGCAAGCATCTCGATCAGTTCGTGCTGTGAGGCGCGCAACGCCTCAATAGCGGCGTCAGGTGCAGGCGGCGACGCACTTTTCTTGCGCCCTTTCTTCTGCGCTGCAGCAGGCGCGCGTTCAAGACGTGCAATCAGCGCTTGTGCCACCTGAATTGCGGCAAGATAGCTCTCTAGCGGCGTAAGCATGTCCAACACCTGCGAGACTTCGGCGCCAAGCAGGTCGCGGAAGGCGAGCAAATAGTCCTGCAGGCGGCGCACAGCGGCAAGTGCGTCATCTACGCTTGTACCTTGCTCCATAACCGTGCGCAGCGCAGTCAGCTGTTCCCATAGCAATGTGCCGACGTGATAGATCGCCAACGCCTTCTCGTTTGGATCAACGTCTTCGGTCAGCGCGACGCGCAAGCCTTCCGCCATGCGCTTGAAACGCGCTACATCTATGGCGTCACACGCAGCACGCGCCTCGGTCTGCCAAGCCTGGACGCGCTCGGCAATAGCGAGCTGCTCTTGTGCGTCTTCCGCCAACATGGCGGCGCGCTCTGCCAGTGCGAAAAGCAAACGAGCTTCATTGACTGTTTCGGCGAACCACTTTGCCTCTTTGCGATGCTCTTTGGCGTCCGCTAGGACGATAGCATCCGTCAAGCGAAACGCCTCGCGCGCTAGTGACGGCAAGACGTTCAACTCGCCGTGTTGCAAATGGCGCAGCAGCACCTCGACGCGCCCAAGCGTCTGAGAGGCGAACAATCTGCCTGCGCGCACAAGGCTGACGGTCTGGTCTAGGCTGACCGCGCGCCCTGCAACCTGCTGCAAAATCAGCGGACGCGGTAAGACATCAGCGCTCTGGCTCGGCTCAGGCACCGCAGGCAGGACGCGCATGGTCACAGGGAAAACTTTTGCCCAGAGATCAGCTTTCTTCTGCGCCTGCGCAGCGTCTTCAGCGGCGCGCGCACCACTCACGACCATCTCGACTTCATTGGCGTTCAGGTGCAGCGCATCTATGACCGTACTTTGTGTCTGCGAGTGGTCGAGTCCATCAGCAACGCGCAAAATGGCAGAGAGCGCCAAAGCGTCGCGGCGTAGGTCTTCAGGCAGCGCCATGTAGACAGGTTCAGCTTCAGGATTGACCTTTTTGCGATGAAAAGACGTGGGGT
>JANWYI010000020.1:11491-15916 GCA_025055255.1 Anaerolineae bacterium
GCAGCGGCTTCCAACAGCGGACGCATGTTCGGCGCAAGGCGGTGGACAGTCTGTGTGGCGTCAAAAATTTGCGTGGCAAGGCTGCCGATGTAGCGCGCGTGCGCCATGTCCACGTGGTATTGCTGGCAGAGCGCCTCAAGTCCGATGCGATCATCAGCCGCAGGCGCAGGCACGCTGACCGCTTGCGGTTGCGCAGGCGCGTCGTCCTCAACCATGAACAAATCGAGACCTTTTTGGCGGTATTGCCGCCACAAATATTGCACCTGATTGACGCTGAGATCAGTGCGCTTAGCAGCCTCAGCTGCAGTGACGCCATCATGCCACGCTAAGATGGCCAGTGCGCGTTGGCGCAGCGTAGGCGAGGCAGTCTCAGCAATTATTTTCAGGCGCTCTTCATCTTCGGGCGGTAGTAATGTGCGTTGCCCTCTCACCATCTTTCAAATTCACCCCGAAAATATAACAATATGGCGGCGCACGACGAGGTTTGCGCCGTTCTGGTAAATCAGTGGCTACATCAGAGACTATAACAGGTTTTGTCTTTTGCGTAAACTATGGCAATGGCTCGCGCGGCGGATAGTTGCCAAACTTGACCTGCGGCGTCTCGCGCTGCGCAGCCCAGCACACTGCATTGGCAATTACGCGGCGCACATTCGGATCGTAATAGGTCGGATAGGTCTCGTGACCAGGACGGAAGTAGAAAATTCTGCCCTTGCCGCGCGTATAGCAGCAGCCGCTGCGGAAAACCTCGCCACCTTTGAACCAGCTGACCATGACCAACGTCTCTGGCGCAGGAATGTCAAAGCGCTCGCCATACATCTCTTCCTGCTCTAGCTCAAAGTACTCGCCCAGACCTTCGGCGATTGGATGTCCTGGCTCGATAATCCAAATGCGCTCGCGCTCGCCTGCCTCGCGCCATTTCAGATTGCATGTGGTGCCCATCAGCGCCTTGAAAATCTTTGAGAAATGTCCGCTGTGCAGCACAATCAAGCCCATGCCGTCTAACACGCGCGCCTTGACGCGCTCCACTACGCCATCTGAGACTTCATCATGTGCCACATGTCCCCACCATGTTAGCACATCGGTCGCCGCTAAGACGTCATCGGTCAGACCATGTTCGGGCTGATCGAGCGTCGCCGTGCGCACGCTGAGGCGCGGATCGGCGCGTAAACCGTCGGCAATTGCCTCATGCATGCCTTTTGGATAGATTGCTGCCACTTTGGCGTCCTGCAGCTCATGCCGAAATTCGCCCCAGACTGTCACACGGATTGTGTCCATTGTTCACCTCGCGCTCTTGCACGGCTGACACTTTACCGCGTCTGGCACGTTTTGCCCAGTCTGAACGGTCAAAATGTGCGCTGCGCAGTACAATCTAGGTATCGAATGCACATTGGAGCAAGTCATGCACGTTGCGCTTAACGCTTGGTTCTGGAATCAGCCGCATACAGGCAGCGGACAGTACGTGCGCGAGTTAGTGTGCGCTCTGTGGCGGCTGCGCCGCAGTGAGGCGCGCTATGGCGAGCTGCGCTTGACGCTTGTCGCGCCTGAGCATAGCGGCGCGCTGACCGATGTGCCAGACGGCGTGCAAGTGGTGCGCGTGCGCACAGGGAACGGGCAGATCGGCAAGGTGCTGTTTGAGCAGCGCGCTTTTCCACGCGCCGCAGGCGCGGTCGGCGCACAGATTGCGCATGTGCCGTATTGGGCGGCGCCGCTCAGCTCACCCGTGCGCCTCGTAGTCACCATCCATGATGTCATCCCGCTCAGCATGCCGATCTATCAAGGCGGACTAGGTGGCAGGCTGTACTTTGGCTTGGTGCGCGCGTCGGCGCAAGGCGTGGCGCATATCATCACTGATTCTGAGTTTTCCAAGCAGGAGATCGTGCAGCACATCGGTGTGCCTGCTGAGATGGTGACAGCCATTCCGTTAGCCGTCTCAGAGCGCTTTCATCCGCGCATAGGCGCTGAGCGCGACGCCGAAGTGCGCCGCAAATACAACTTGCCTGAGCAATACGCGCTCTACTTAGGCGGTTTTGACGTGCGCAAGAACCTGCGGGCGCTGATCGCAGCCTATACGTACGTCGGACCATCAGTTGGCGATGAATATCCACTGGTTTTGGCAGGCGCGCCGCCAAAACGCTGGGGAACGGCGCGCTTCCCTGATCTGCCTGCGGAAATTGCGGCGCGCGACGGTCTAGGGCAGTGGATACGCTGGATCGGCGCAGTGGATGAGGCGGATAAACCTGCGCTCTATCGCATGGCGCGCTTGTTCGTCATGCCGAGCCGCTATGAAGGCTTTGGGCTAGGCGCATTAGAGGCAATGGCGTGCGGCACGCCTGTGGTGGCGGCTGAGGCGTCTTCCTTGCCTGAGGTCGTGGGGAATGCAGCGTACCTAGTGCCGCCGCATGACTCGCGGACACTTGGCGGCGCGATCATCGCCGTGCTGATCCAAGACGATTTGCACGCCAGCTTGCAAAATCTCGGCTTAGCGCGCGCCAGTCACTTCAGCTGGGAACGCACGGCGCGCCAGACTTATGCGGTCTATGAGCAGGTGCTGGCGCGCTAGAGATCGAACAGGCTGGCGTTAGCGAGCGCGTCTTCGATCTGCTCAAGCAGGCTTTCGTCTTCGATCTCTTCCGCGTACTTGAAGAGATGCTCCAGAATGCGCCGCGATTCGCCGCTGCTGATCTCGCCAAGCGACCAAATCGCCATTTCGAGCGTTTGACGGTCAGCGTCAATGACCAACTTGCCAATCTGCGGCACAGCTTCTTCCAGTCCTAGCTCGCCGGCAGCGCGAATCGCCTCAAAACGAATGGCAGGATCGTCGCTGTTCAGCTCTTGCAGCACAAAACGCGCCCAGCGCTCATCGCAGGTCTTGCCCATAGCGTAGATCGCCGCAGCGCGCAAGCGAGCGTCGCCGTCATGGTACGACTCTTCAATCATGCCGACCACTTCAGCGCGGCTGCTGTTGGCAATTGCCTCTAGCGCGCGACAACGCACGCGGATATCCTCATTTCGATTGTTGTAGAGCTTCAAGGCGACGCGCTCGGCTTGCCGCGCCTGCATCGGACTGAACTTGCCTAGCTCTGCCTGCAAAATGAAGCGTCCAAGCGCGCTGACAGCCGCGGCACGCACAGTCGGCGACGAGTCAACGGTCGCCATAGGCAACAGCCGATTGAGCATCTCAACCGACTCGTCTGTCCACGATGCCTCGATAGCAGCCTCGCGTAGGTCGTCATGTATGTCAGTTAAAGCAAGGTGCGTGACAGCGCGGAAATCCGTGTCGAATTCGTCTTCGCTCAGCTCGGCAATCTCGCGCAGGACCTGATGCCGCCGCGCTACTGGAATACTGCCCCATACCTTGATCAGCGCTTGTTCCTCAGCAGCGCCCAAGTTTGACAAGCGCCGTACCATTGCTTTTGTCACAGGCGCTTCATCGCTGATCAGGCTGCGTATGACCTCCTCAAACTTGATTGCCATAGCTCAACGCTCTCTCGCTTAGCGGATGACTTGTCCGATTGGATTGACAATGTCGTTGACCACTAAAACCATGAACAAGCCTAAGAGGAACACCAGTCCAATCATATGAATGAAGCCTTCGCGCTCAGGCGCTATCGGCTTGCCGCGCACGATCTCGATCAGCACGAAGAGAATGCGTCCGCCGTCTAGACCGGGAATCGGTAACAGGTTCGTGAAGCCAAGCGCAAGGCTGATCAGCGCGGCAAAGCTGATCAAACGCAGTGGCGAGCGATCCTCAACTGAAGCGCTGACCACTTGTCCGCCTATCTGTGAAATGCCGACCACGCTGACAGGACGCGCCTGCTCAATGGTCAGGACGCCGCGAATCAGGTCAACAGGAAAGCGAATGAGCTGCTCAAGGATGAAGCCTGCCTGCTGAATGCCAGCTCCGATTGCCTCAGGGAACGGCTTGCCTACAGCGCGATCAGCTAATGCTAGTCCTGTGACCAAGTTGAACTCTAGCGGACGCAGTCCAATGCCGACAGCTGGCTGACCAGCTGCTACGTTGCGGAGCGGCACCACTTGCAACGTCAGACGCTCGTTGCCGCGCTGCACTACAAAAGTGACCGTCTCGCCGCCGCGCTCGCGCACGTAGTCAACAATAGATTGAACCGAGCGCACTCTGCCATCTACGCTCAAAATGATGTCATCAGGCTGAAAGACGCCGTCGGCAGGCATGCCAGCCGTCACACTAGTGATCAGCACGGCTTGGTTCGGGAATCTGCCTGTCTGTTCACCGAGCGTCAACTGGAGCGTCTCATCGCCGCGCTGAACAGTCAGCGTGATTGGCTGATCGCGCCGCTCTGAGTTGCGATGTGCCTCGATCAGCTCCTCGACTTGTGCTGCGCTGCCGACGGACACGCCGTTGACAGCCGTGATGACGTCGGCTGTGCGCAAGCCGCCATTTGCAGC
>JANWYI010000020.1:16081-21401 GCA_025055255.1 Anaerolineae bacterium
TTTGCCTAGTGCCGCTAGTTCTTCCTGATACTTGCGATAGGCGCGCCGCTCGCGCTCAGTGGCTTCTTCGCCGACTGGACGTACAAAATCCTCGCCTAGCGGACGCACAAAGCCGCCAATTGGCAACCAGTTCAGCGTGAACTCAGTGCCGTTGCGCTCAAATAGCTTCAGCGCGCGCGGCGGAAAGCCCAGTCCGAACTCCAGCACAGTGACGCCTGTCAGACGGCAAGCGATGAAATGTCCCCACTCATGAATCAGAATCAGCGGCGTGAGGACGATAAGAAATGAGAGAACAGCCAGTAGAAAATCCATGCGAACCTTGCTTCAGCGCCGATACGCGGCGCACTTTCTCAAAGTCTACCTTGATTATATCCAAACAAGTAGCAAGTGAGGTGAGAGCTTACCAAAAGAGTCTAAGTTGACAGCGCGATTGCTCATATTCTGTCGCCTGAAGACGTGCTCAGCCGACCGATGTCTCAGTGTGTGCCTCACTCAGACGTCTCTGAGCCATGTGCGCTCTGCCCAAAAGCCTCGCCCAATAGTATAATGCGCACAGAGCATGTCTGTATGTCAGGAGCACTTCAGTGAGCGACTCACGCCCTGTGCGCGTCCGCTTTGCGCCTAGCCCAACCGGCGATCTGCACATTGGCGGCGTGCGGACCGCACAATTCAACTGGATGTTCGCCCGTCGGCATGGCGGCAAGTTCATTCTGCGCATTGAGGATACTGACCAGAAGCGCACGCAAGAGCATTCGCTCAGCGGCATCATGGATGGCTTGCGCTGGGCAGGCTTGCACTGGGACGAAGGACCAGACATCGGCGGACCGTACGGTCCCTATATCCAGAGTCAGCGTCTGGAAATTTACCAGTACTGGGCAAATTGGCTCGTGGAACACGGCAAAGCGTACCGCGCCTATGAGACGCCTGAAGAGCTGGAGCTGATCAGCGCGGCGCGCAAGGCGAATGGCTTGCCGCCCGGCTATGATCGGCGCGCGCGCAACCTCACGCCCGAAGACTGGGCGCGCCTTGACGCCGAAGGCAAGCCTTACGTCATCCGCTTGAAAGTGCCGCTCGAAGGCGAGACCGTCTTTGAGGACATGGTGCGCGGCGCAATCCGCGTGCGCAACGACACTTTGCAGGACGCCGTCTTGCTCAAAGCAGATGGTTTCCCAACTTACCATCTCGCACACCTTGTGGATGACCATCTGATGGAAATCTCGCACGTCATCCGCGCTGAAGAGTGGATTCCCAGCACGCCGCTGCACGTCATCCTGTATCAGGCGTTCGGCTGGGAAATGCCCAAGTTCTGCCACGTGCCTGTCATCCTGCATCCGAGCGGCGGCAAGATCAGCAAGCGCAAGCATCCAGAGGCGTCCATCTCGTATTTCATCAAAGGCGGCTACCTGCCAGAGGCTGTCACTAACTTTTTGTGCAACGTCGGCTGGAACTACGGCAAGACCGACGAACGCGGCGAAGAAATCCAGGTCTTTACGAAAGAAGAAGCAGCGGAAGTCTTCGACATCACACAGGTCACACAGACCGGCACCAAGTTCGACGTGGTCAAGCTGAAGTGGCTGAACGGTGAGTGGATTCGCAGGCTCTCTGATGACGAGCTTGCACGCCGCATGCAGCCGTTCTTCGAATCCGCAGGTCTGAATGCGCCGCTAGAGACGCTGCTGAAAGTGGCGCCGCTGGTCAAAGAGCGGATCAAAGTGCTGACTGAGGCAGTGGAGATGGCAGGTTTCTTGTTCCGCGACGACGTGCCGACGCCTGAGCCAACTGCGCTGATTCCTAAAGGTTTGACGGCTGAGCAGACACGCGCAGCATTGCAGTTGGCGCACGACTCGCTCGCCGCTCTGCCTGACTTTGAGGTTGCCACACAAGAGGCTGCCTTGCGCAACGGCGCTGGGCAGCTCGGCATCAAGACAGGGCAATTTTTCAGCCCGATCCGCGTCGCTGTAACAGGTCAGAGCGTCTCGCCGCCGCTTTTTGAGGTCATGGCAATTGTCGGGCGCGAAAAAGTGCTGGAGCGCCTCGCGCGCGCTATCGCCGTGCTGCAGCCAACGCCGTGAGTTGTTAAAACAGGCGCGCCTTGCCGATAATCTGCGAGACACTCATATAAGTTACGGAGCAACCGCAGAGCTATGACCAATAACGCTACTATGACAGGCAAGACAGTCCTGGTCACAGGCGCGACCAATGGAATCGGCAAGGAAGCGGCGCGCGGACTAGCAAGGCTTGGCGCACGAGTCGTGATCGTTGGACGCAACGCACAGAAGTGCGCTGAGACCGTTGCCGAGCTACAGCGCAGCACGGGCAATCAGGCAATTGAGGCGCTCACGGCTGACCTATCGGCAATGGCGGAAGTACGCCGCCTTGCTGATGAAGTCAAGGCGCGCTGTCCACGCCTTGACGTGCTGATCAACAATGCCGGCGCCTACTTTGACAAGCGTCTGACTAGCGCTGATGGCTATGAGATGACTTTTGCGCTCAACCATCTGAGCTACTTCTATCTGACAACGCTCTTGCTGGACTTGATCAAGGCGAGCGCGCCTGCGCGCATCATCAACGTCTCATCGGACGCGCATCGCTTCGCGCGCCTGAACTTGGTCAATCCGCATAAGCCGCCTGCCTACAGCGGCTTCCGCATTTACGGCGAGACCAAGCTGGCGAACGTGGTCTTCACCTACGAATTAGCGCGTCGCCTAGAAGGCACAGGCGTGACGGTAAACGCCATGCATCCCGGCTTTGTGCGCACAGGCTTCGGCAAGAATAACTCAGGTTTGGTCTCCAAGTTTTTCAGCCTGATGCAGCGCTTTGCGCTGACGCCTGAGCAAGGCGCTGACACAATCATCTATCTTGCCAGTGCGCCTGAGGTGCAAGGCGTCAGCGGCAAATACTTCGTCAAGCGTAAGGCAGTGCCGACCAGCCCCGTCTCCTACGATCAAAAGACTTGGACAGCGCTTTGGACGCTCAGCGAGCGCCTTGTCGCTGAAAAACAGCCTGTCTAAGCAGGCTGCACACGCGCTGACTCGATTAGACGCTTGACGTGATCAGCCAATAGGCGAATGGCTACGTCGTTATAGCCGCCTTCTGGGATGATCACGTCGGCGTAGCGCTTGCTCGGCTCAACAAACTCAAGGTGCATCGGACGCACTGACTCACGATACTGATGGATGACCGACTCAACAGTGCGTCCGCGCTCGTTCATGTCGCGCTCGAGGCGACGGATGAATCGGATGTCGGCGTCGGCGTCTACAAAAATGCGCACGTCAAACTGTGCGCGCAGCGCAGGATCGGCGAAGATCAGGATGCCTTCGACCAAGATGATCGGCGCAGGATAGACTGTGCGCGTCTGGGCGCTGCGGCTGTGCGTACTGAAGTCATAAATTGGTACTTGGACAGGCTCGCCGCGCCGCAGTTGTGCCAAATGTTGCACCAAGAGGCTAGTCTCCAGCGCGTCGGGATGATCGAAGTTGACGATCTCGCCGCCGATGCGCGGAATGTCGTCCAGATCGCGGTAATAAGCGTCGTGTGGCAAGTAGGTGATATGCTGTTCACCAATCGCGGCAAGCAGGCGCTGTGCTACGGTCGTTTTGCCTGAGCCGCTGCCGCCTGCCACGCCGATCACAACCGTGCGGCGCTGCTCCGCCGCCGACTCAGCGTTCATAGCGCGCTCCTTAGTCTGTGCTGTGGTGTGCACAAATGCCTTGTGCGCTCGACTCGGCACAAGGACGAGACGATGTTGCGAATTTTAACGTTTCACGCCGAAAGGCACAATCGGCAAGATCGGCGTACTGCTGTTCAGTTAGCGTACGCCATGACGCTGCTGCGCACGCTGACCATCACGCGCTCGCCGAGTGCAAGCTCAGCGTTGCCCCATGTGCGCACGTCTAGCTCAGTCAGGTCAGGGAAGCGCAGCCGCAGCAGCTGATCGTGACCGAAAAAGCGAATGCCAATCACCTCAGCGTTGCCCTCAGCGCTCGCCGTCACGCGCAGCGCCTCAGGACGGATCATCAGCGCGACCTTGCCGTGCATCGGCACAGCTAACGGCAACTTGCCGAGCGCACAGTGTGCCACGTCGCCTTCTGCCACGCCTTCGATGAAGTTCGCCTCGCCCAAGAAAGCGGCGACCTCGCGGCTGATCGGACGTAAATATACCTCTTGCGGCGCGCCGACCTGCTGCACTTTGCCGTTGTGCATGATCACGACTGTATCGGCAAGGCTGAGCGCTTCTTCTTGATCGTGCGTCACGAAAATGGCTGTGGCGTTTGACGCACGCAGGACTTGCCGCACGTCCTCGCGCATGGTACGGCGCAACGCTGCGTCGAGGTTGCTGAACGGCTCGTCTAGCAGCACGACTGATGGGTTCGGCGCCAAGGCGCGCGCTAGAGCGACGCGCTGTTGCTCACCGCCGCTCAACTGGTGCGGAAAGCGCTCGGCATAGCCTGCCAGCCCGACCAGCTCCAGCATTTGACGGGCGCGCCTGTCACGCTCAGCATGGCTGAGCTTGCCGTCTAGCGCTGCAAGTGCGAACTGGATATTTTGCCGCACGGTCATGTGCGGAAAAAGCGCGTAGTCCTGAAAAACCATGCCGATGCGCCGCACCTCTGGCGGCACCCAAGCGCCTTGCCCTGCCACGCGCTCGCCATTCAGCCAGATTTCGCCGCGATCAGGCGTTTCCAAGCCTGCGATCAAACGCAGCACGGTCGTCTTGCCGCAGCCGCTAGCGCCCAGCAAGACGTAAATGGCGCCGCGCTCAATGGTCAATGAAACGTCGTCCACTGCGTGCGTCGCACCGAACGACTTACTCACATGACATAGCTCGATTAACGACTCGCTCTTCACAACACTTCCTCAGCTATCACTCAACGCCCTGACCGACTGCCAATGCGCATCAGAAGCCAGACAGGAATCAGACCGACTGCCAGAATGGTCAAAGCAGGCAGACTCGCCTCTTCCCAGAACGACTCAGCGGCTGCCATGTATGTCCAGATCGCCAATGTGTCCATGCCGAGCGGACGCAGCATGACCGTAGCAGGTAATTCCTTCATCACGTCCACAAAGACCAAGATCGCTGCTGCGATCATGCCCTGACTGACTAGTGGCAGGTGAATGCGCCACAGCACGCGCCACGAACCGGCGCCCATAGTGCGCGCCGCTTGTTCCATGCTCGGCTTGACCTTCTCAAGGCTCGCCTCAACGCTGTTAAAAGCAACTGACATGAAGCGCACAGCGTAGGCATACAGCAAGCCGACGATTGAGCCAGTCAGGATCAGTCCTGGCGCGCTCAGATTCAGCTGCAGCGCCAAACTGTTGA
>JANWYI010000020.1:21439-58011 GCA_025055255.1 Anaerolineae bacterium
GCTGCGATCACGGCGCCTGGCACGGCGTAGCCAAGCGTAGCAAGCCGCGCGACCACTCGCCCAAAGCGTCCGCCGCTCAGCCGCACGCCGTTGGCGATCAGCAGCGCTAGAAAGACCGTGATGGTCGCCGCGAGCGCCGCCAGACCAAATGTGTTCAGCACGTACTGACCGTAGACAGCCCGCCAGCCGCCAAGGCTCGTCTGGATGTACCTGAGCGTCCACGCAATCAGTTGACCAACAGGCAAGACGAACGCCGCGCTCAACAGCAACACATTGATACCGACTGCGGCAATTGCCGCCATGCCGCGCAGCTGCGCGCGTGGTGGACGCCTGCTCGCACCGTCGCTCTGATAGTAGCGCGCCTTGCCGCGCAACGTTCGCTCAAGCACAATCAGGCAGACCGCCACGCCTAACAGCAAGAGCGAAAGCTCAATCGCGCCCGCTCGATCTTGGCGCCCTTCCCACAGACGCACAATGCCTTCGCTGACCGTTGGGACGCTGAAAAAGCGCACTGTGGCGAAGTCGGTCATCGCTTCCATCATGGCGAGCGCCGCGCCTGCAACCAGTGACGGACGCGCCATCGGCACGACAAGACGGAAGAAGGTCTGCGCGCGTGAGTAGCCCATAGTGCGCGCTGCTTCAAAGGTCGTGGCTGCTTGCTCGCGGAACGCTGCACGCGCTAACAAATACACATACGGATACAGCACAAGGCTCATCACCAAGACGGCGCCCCAGATGCTGCGGATATCAGGTGGACGAAAACTCTGCCCAAACCATGCCCTTAACGTCGTCTGAACAGGTCCAGCGAAGTCAAAGGTCGCCATGTAGACGAAGCCCATCACGAACGTCGGCACTGCCAGTGGCAAGAGCAGCGCGCGCTCGAAGAAGGCGCGCAACGGAAAGTTGTACGCCGTCACCAGCCACGCCATGCCCGTGCCGATGATCAGCGTCAACGTGCCTACGCCGCCTAAGAGCAAGAGCGTATTGCCTAACATGCGCGGCAAGATAGTTGCCCACAGCCGCTCCCACATCTCAAACGACGGATTGAGCAGCGCCGAGAGCAAGTTCAAAATCGGTAAGACCACCATGCCTGCCACGATCAACGGTAAAAGCAAGCGACCGCGCAGGCGTCCTGTGCGGCGTGCAGGCGTCTCTCGTACAGTTTGCGTTTGAGTCAGCGTCGTCTGTGCCAAAGTCTCTCCTCAAAACAACGGATGAGCCAGTGGATGAGTGGGTGGGACTCATCCACTGGTCGGCTCATGGGAAGTTAGGGGAACGCACGCGCTTTAGTAGCCTGCACGTCCGAGCAAGTCAATCGCTGCCTTCTGATTCTTGCCCAGCTCAGCCAGCGGCAACGGATCAATCTTAGGCGTGCCGAAACCTGCGATGATCTCGTTCAGCTTCGCCTTAGCGTTCACTGGGAACTCAAAGTTGCCGCCCGGCAGACCTGTCACGTCGCCTGCCTGACCTTTCTCAGCGTCGCTGAGCCACTCCAGCAGCTTGATCGCGTTTTCACGATTGGCGGCGTTCGCAGTCACGCCGGCGCCGGAGATGTTGCGATGCACGCCGCGATCCGCCTGATTCGCCCAGAAAATCTTGACGCTGGCGTTCGGGTCTTGGCTGTAGATACGTCCAACATAGTAGTGGTTAGTGATGCCGACATCGCAGCCGCCGGCAATGATCGTCTCTAGGATGCGCGTGTCGCTATCAATCAGCTGCGGCTTGTTAGCCACCCAGCCCTTGACCACTTCCTCTGTCTTCTGTTCGCCGAGCGCAGCGATCATGCTGGCGACGAGCGAGATAGTGTAGATGTGCGTGGCAGGACGCAAACACAGGCGACCATTCCACTTCGGATCGGCGAGCGCCTCATAGGTCGAGAGCTCGCTCGGATCAACTTTCTGCGGATTGTAAACAATCGTGCGCAGGCGCTGGCTCAAGCCGAACCACCGATTCTCAGGATCGCGCAGCTCCTCTGGCACGTTGGCGCGCAGCACCTCAGAGTCAATGGACTGTAGCAAGCCTTTCTCAGCCGCCAGGACGAGCGTGCCTGCATCAATGGTGAAAAAGACATCCGCAGGTGTTTGCTTGCCTTCCTGCTCCAAGCGCGTCAACAGCGCCTGTGCCGAGCCTTGTGAGAGCCGCACCTCAATGCCTGTCTCTTGCGTAAACTCGGCAAACATCTGCTCCAGCGCGCCATAGTGACGCGACGAATAGACATTCACAAATTGGCGACCTTGCGCGGTAGCTGCATTGACGCCTGCGAAGATCAACGCCAGCAAAAGCGCCAGCACAACAAAACGACGTAGCATAGGCATGGTTCACTCCGTTCGATCAGATCGTCTTTTGAACGCCTTTCTTTCAGCGTTTGAACGCAATCATAAAGGCAGCTCAAAGGTGCCACAAGGCGTGCGGCTTAAAGCAAAGTTTCATGGACATAAAACGTGATTTTTTGCACAAGTGAAGGTCGCCATAAAGTTTGTTTATGCGGCAAGCTCAGCGCGCTATCGCTCTGAGGCAGAATGGGCTACACTTGTGCGACATAGTAAAACGGTTTTTGAGGACGTGACGCTATGCTCAGCACCTTTGAAAAGATCGCTTTCATCCTGCTCGCCATAGGCTCTGTGGCGCTCGCTGTGCGCGGCTTCCGCCATATGTGGCTAGTGGTGCGGCGCGGCAGCGACAAGCTCTACCTAGAGCGCTTGCCGCAACGCGCTTGGCGCGCGCTGCGCATTTATCTCTCACAACAGACGACGCTCAAGACACGCCGTTTGGTCAGCCTGCTGCACTTGGGCGTGGTCTGGGGCTTCACTTTTTACTTTTTGGTCAACTTGGGCGACGTGCTGGAAGGCTTCATCGCTGACTTTAAGTTTCTGGGCAAAGAAGGGCTGATTGCCGGAGCTTACCGCCTGCTGGGCGACGTGCTGAGCCTTGCCGTGTTGATCGGCGTGACGTATTTCTTGCTGCGGCGCTTTGTCTTCGGCGATAGGGCGCTGACCTTCCGCGAGAACGTGCTGGTGCATCCGAATGTGGCAAAAGGTCACATTCGCCGCGACTCGCTGATCGTCGGCGTGTTTATTTTGGCGCATGTCGGCGCGCGCTTTCTGGGTCAATCCGTGCAGATCGCCATGGGCGAAGGCGTGCAGCCGCAGCCATTTGCAGGGATCGTGGCAGGCTTGTGGTCGGGCATGAGCGCTGACTTGCTCCTGTTCCTCGATCACGCCTTTTGGTGGATTGCACTGGGCGGAATCCTGCTCTTTTTGCCGTATTTTCCTTACAGCAAGCACGCACACTTGTTCATGGCGCCGCTCAACTATCTGACCAAGCCGCCGCGCACGTCGCTCGGCGAGTTGGCGCCTGAAAACTTTGAAGACGAGTCGCGGGAGCAGTTTGGCGTCGGCAAGCTGGAACACTTGCCGCAGACGCACTTGATGGACGCCTTCGCCTGCATCATGTGCAATCGCTGTCAGGACGTCTGTCCAGCGTACGTGACAGGCAAGGAACTCTCGCCATCTGCCTATGAGATCAACAAGCGTTTCCTGATCAAGGAGCGCATGGCGGCACTTGCCAATGGCGCTGAGACCGAGTCGCCGCTTGTTGGCACGGCGATCAGCGAGTCGGCGCTGTGGGCATGTACGGCGTGTGGCGCGTGCGTGGACATCTGTCCTGTCGGCAATGAGCCAATGTTGGACATCCTCTACATCCGCCGCGACCAAGTCCTTGTGCAGGCGAGCTTCCCAGCTGAGCTGAAAGGCGCCTTTAACGGCATGGAGCGGCAAGGCAATCCATGGCAAATTAACGAGAGTCGGCTGAAATGGGCAGAAGGCTTGGACGTGCCGACTGTGGAGAGCAATCCTGACTTTGAGATTCTGTACTGGGTCGGCTGCGCAGCCAGCTTTGAGCCGCGCGCTCAGCAGACGGCGCGCGCTTTTGTCCAGATTCTGCGCAGAGCAGGCGTCAACTTTGCCGTGCTTGGCGAGCAGGAGTCGTGCACAGGCGATGTGGCGCGGCGTGGCGGCAACGAATTCCTATACAGCGAAATGGCGAAGGCAAATGTCGAGACGCTCAACGCGGTCAAGCCTAAGCGGATTGTGACCACCTGTCCGCACTGCCTGCACAACTTGGGCAAGGAATATCACCAGTTTGGCGGCAACTACACGGTCATCCATCACACAGAGCTGATCGCAGAGCTAATCGCAGCGGGCAAATTGCCTGCAAGCGCACATCCGAATCGGCAGCCGAACGTCACCTTCCACGATCCGTGCTATCTGGGACGGCAAAACGGCGTGATCAAGGCGCCGCGCGCAGCGCTCCAGAGCGGCGCAGGCGTCAACTTGGTGGAAATGGCGCGGCATGGCAGGCAGTCGTTCTGCTGCGGCGCAGGCGGCGCACAGTTCTGGAAAGAAGAGGAACACGGCGCGGCGCGCGTCAATTTGACGCGCTACAAAGAGGCGCAGGCAACCGGCGCCAGCACGCTCGCCGTCGGCTGTCCGTTCTGTATGCGCATGTTCAGCGACGCGCGCGGCGAGCTAGGTGACAACATGCAGATCAAGGACGTAGCCGAGATCATTGCGGAGACTCTGCAACCTGTGGCTGCCGCAGCTGATTGACCGTTCAACGCATTGGACAGACGGTCAGGACTGCCTGACTGTCTGTCTTCTGCACGCTGACTCAGAGCACTCCCTGCGTCCTGTTGTGCTATACTTGTGACAACTTCGCTGCTTAAGGAGACTGTTGCCTGCCATGACTGACCATTTGCTGCGCACAGCGTCTGTTGCCCATACCGATTTGCCGCGCAATAACGGCATTCCGCTCGACATGGGCTGGATCGAGAGCGTCCGTGTGAATAGGAGCGCTGTTGAACGGCGCGCGGCTACGTTAGTCACACGGCGCACTGTCAAGCAGATTTGGCAGGCGGCATGGCTGTTGCGCGCCATCACCTTCCTCGACCTGACCACGCTTAGCGGCGATGACACGCCGAGCAATGTCCAGCGCTTGTGCGCTAAGGCGCGCCAGCCTGTGCGCGCTGACCTGCTGGCTGCGCTTGGCGCCTCAGACTTGCCTGTGCGCGTTGGCGCTGTGTGCGTCTACCACAACCTGATCGAGACAGCTGTGGAAGCCTTGCGCGGCACGTCCATTCCTGTAGCAGCCGTTTCCACAGGCTTTCCAGCTGCTCAGACGCCGCTGCGCTTGAAGCTAGAAGAGATACGCGAGTCAGTTGCGGCAGGCGCCGCTGAAATTGACGTGGTCATCTCGCGCGCGCACGTCCTGCGCGGCGACTGGTGCGCGCTCTATGACGAAGTGCGCGCTTTCCGCGCAGCGTGCGGCACAGCGCACATGAAAGTCATCCTAGCTGTTGGCGAGCTAGGCACCTTGCGGCACGTTGCGCAGGCGAGTTTGGTCGCCATGATGGCAGGCGCTGACTTCATCAAAACGTCCACAGGCAAAGAGGCAGTCAATGCGACGTTGCCGTTCGGCTTGGTGATGGTGCGCGCAATCCGCGAGTACTATGAGCGCACAGGCTACCGCGTCGGCTTTAAGCCTGCAGGCGGCATTCGTACGGCAAAGCAGGCATTGGACTGGCTGATCTTGATGAAAGAAGAACTCGGTGACGCTTGGTTGACGCCTGCGCTGTTCCGCATTGGCGCCAGCGCCCTGCTGACCGATATCGAGCGGCAGCTCTCACATTACGCTACAGGACGTTACTCAGCCGCGCATCGGCATCCAATGCCTTAAAGCGCTCTTTGGACAAGCGCCGCAACGTCGCGTCCGATCATCACGGCGTAGTTCGTGCCGCGATCCCAAGGATAGACTTGGCTCATGTTTGCCATGTAGACGCCTTTGAGCGGCGTCTGCAATGGCGGAATGTTTTGCGAGTGGTTGACAAATGGAATTGGCTGTGCGTAAGGCGTCCGAAAGACCCAGCGTTTGCGAATCCACGCAGGCGTGAAGCGCGCGTTGAACGTCTTGAGCGTCCGCATGAACAAGTCGGCGAGCTCGTCTTCAGGCATGTGCAGATAGGCGTGATCAGGCTGCACATATTCGCCGCAGTAGACCAAGTGGTCGCCGTTGTAATGCGCGCGGCTGACAAAATTGGTGTGTTCGCATAGTGCTACAAACGGAAATTCACTCTGCGCTTTGTCAGGACTGCTGGCAGGCAAGTTCAGCCAATACGTGCCATCGGTCAGCAGCTGGTGGCGCAGCGCGAAGATCACGACAGCGGCGCCCATGTGCCGCAGAGCGCGCAGCTTGCGTGCGTACTCAGGATCAGCTGTCTCCAGCTGCGGAATCAGCTTGAGCGTAGCCTGCGGCGACGTTGTGCTGATCAGCGCGTCATAGCGCGCTGTAGCGCCGCTCGCCGTGACGTGAATGCCGTCGGCGTCCTGTTGCACAGCTTGAATTGGCGCCTTGAGCGCAATTTGGACGCCGCGCGCGCACAGCTTCTGAGCAAATGTATCCAAGAACGCCTGAAAGCCGCCGATGTACGTGCCGAGCCGCACTGTCCGTGTGTGGATGCGCGCCCAGAACCACGCCATAGTCACTTGGTCGTAGAGCGCGCCAAACTTGCCGATCAGCATCGGACGCCATATGTCACAGTAGGCGCGCCTGCCCATTGTCCGCTGCAGCCATTGGTCAGCTGTGTAGCGCTCTAGCGCGCGCCAATTTTTGCTCAGCCGCAAGTATAAGCCGACTAAGCCAAAGCGCAGCTTGGGAATCAGCGGCAAGTGCGGAAAGAACAGCATTGAGCGCGGATTATCGAACAAGTACGGCTTGCCGTGTGACCATAATGAAGTCTTTGGGCGCGGAAAGATGACCTGATCGCGCACGCCCAGCTCTTCCATCAGCCTCAGAATGGCTGTATCGGACTGAAACCAGTGATGGTAGAACTTTTCGAGCGACCATGCCCAACCTTCATCGCGGAAGCCGCCTGCCAAGCCGCCAACGCGATCTGCTGCCTCATAAATCGTGACTGCATAGCCTGCCTTCGCCAAGTCCCATGCAGCAGCCAGACCTGTTGCACCTGCGCCGATGATCGCTACTTGTTTCATACGCGCACCTCGCCCGTCTCAGCTGTCTGCGGCGATTCAGCGCCGTGTTTAGCCTGCTCAGCTGCTTTGGTCGCCTCTTCAAATGAGCGCCATGACAGTCCTTCGCGGATCAGGTAGACAAAGCCGAGCAAAGTAATCGGCAGCCATAGCGCCGCGTGCAACACAATCGTGTAGCTGGCAGCGACCTCACTATTGACGCGAAACGTCTCCAGCACCAGAATGCCCGGTGTATGGAACGTGCCGATGTAGCCCGGCGCTGCCGGCAGGGTCGTGGCGAGGTTGACCACAGCCGTCATCAGCATCAGGACGAAAAAGCTGACCTCAAAATGGAAAGCATGCATTACGAACCAGTACTTGGTCGTCTCGGTCAACCAGATGAAGATCGAGGTAAGCAGCGTCATCAGCAGGTCGCGCGGACTGCGCAGGCTTTTTAAGCCGTCTAGGAAGTGATCGAGCAGGCGCAGCAGCGGCGCGCTCAGCTTGGCAGGCAGCAGACGCACAGCTGCGCTGTGCGCAAGGCGTTGCGTTTGCGTTGGACGCGCTGCTAATCCCAGAAAAATCGCCAAAGCGCCGAAAAAGAACAGCGTGCCGAAAATGACCACAGTCCGCAGCCAGTCCGCCTCAATCGGCGCGAACGGCAAGGCTGCGAAGACGAAGATCAGCATGACCAAGCCGTCAAAAATGCGCTCAACCACAATCGTGGCAAGGCTGCCCGTCAGGCTGACCTGTTCGTTGCGCTTCAGCACGTAGGCGCGGATGACCTCGCCAGCGCGGAACGGATAGACGTTGTTGCCCATGTAGCCGATGACAACGATTGGAAAGAGCGCGCGCAGCGGGACACATTTCATCGGACGCAGCAAGTAGTGCCAGCGCCACGTCCTGCCCCAGACCGCTAAAAAGTAAATTGCCACGCTCGGCACAAGCCAGATCAAGTCCGCGCCGCCGATCCGCTGTGCTACTTCGTCCAGCTGGACGCCTTGCAAGCCGAAGTACAAAAAAACTGCGCTCACTGCGATGCCGAGCGCTAGTACCATCCAACGCCGCATGAAAGCTCCGCTATCCGTCTTGACTGGCAATTCTGCCAGTATACTCGCTTTGTGCTATTTGCATCAAGGACAACTCTCCGACAAGAACTTATACACTGCTGCACATTTTTTGGCTCATCAGGTAGTTTTGCTAGGCAAATCGGCACTTTGTAGCTACACTGAGGCAACCTGCGCTCAAGGAAAAGGAGAGTGCGCAATGGACGTCTCGCTTGTGATGGATCAGTTGCTGGAAAACACAACGCTGTTCGCCAATATGGGCGACGCTGAGGCGAATTATCTGCTCAGCTGGACGCGCCGCATTCTGCCCAGTCTGGTCGGCGAGATCGCTGATGAGACGCTCGGCTGGCAGAAAGTTGAGGCGCTCAAAGAGACGCTGCGCGCCGCTAATGCGCTGATCGCGCGCTTTCGCACTGCCTCACAGCCAACTCTGCTAGAGCTGCTGCGCAACTTTCTGAGGCAATATGCTAACACTTTTGAGCGTCCCGATGCTTCTGAGCATCCCGTTGTGCCTGAGCTGGCTGAGATCATGCGCGCACAGCCTGATAACGTCTCTGCCTTGCGCGCGCTGCTTGACTTCGCTGAGCACGTTCGTCCGCCAACTGCCCAAGACGCGCCGCTGACTTCCGCGCAGAGCGAGACGATTCAAAATGTGCGCGAGTCGCTGAACTTGCTGCGCAGCACGCTTGGCGAACTTGCCGACTCGCTCAGCGCTTTCCTGCCTGATGACCAGCTCGCACAGCTGCGCAGCCGTTTAGAAGCACTCAATACAGACATTGAATCTAACCTGCCCGACAATCAGCAAGGACAAACTGATGAAAGCTAATCCATTTGCAGCGGCGCCGCGCCTCGCAGCGCTGCTCACGTTCTTCCTCTTCATCTTCGTTGTCAGCGCGTGCGGCGACGTCGCTGCACCACAGCCGACCGTTCCACCACAGGTCGCCACGCCTGCTGCGGCGCGCCCAACTGCGACGACGCCTGTTACAGCAGTCGCTGAAGGCTTGCCGCTAGATCAAGGCAACGTGCTACCGTGGCTCTCGGTCTATTTCACCAACCCTGACCCGCCTGACCAGGTCAACAGCGGCGTAGACCGCCAAATTGTGCCGCTGATCAACGCGGCGCGCCGCCGCATTGACGCCGCCTTTTTTGACTTTAACTTGCCGAGCGTCGTCAACGCCTTGATCGGCGCACATCGGCGCGGCGTGCAAGTGCGCCTTGTGCTGGACGTTCAAAATGGCTCTCAGGACGTGCCTGCTGCGCGCGGACGCGATCCATTTGACGCGCTTGCCGCGCTCAAAGCCGCCAAGTTGCCGTTTGTAGACGGCGGACGCTCTAACGGCTTGATGCACGAGAAGCTACTGATCATTGACGGCGCTGTGCTGTTTGTCGGCTCGTGGAATGCCTCATGGAACGACACTTTTCGCAACAATAACAACATCTTGCGCATCACTGATCAGCGCCTGATCGCTAACTATCAGCGCGTCTTCAATAATATGTACGAATCGCAGCTTTTCGGCAGACGTCGTCCTGAAGGCGCGCAGACGCCGCGTCTGACCATTGACGGCGTGGCTGTGGAAAACTACTTCGCACCGCCTGATGGCGTCATGGCGCGCATCATTGCAGAAGTGCGCGCCGCGCGCCGCTCTGTGCGCTTCATGACCTTCACGTTCACGCATCCTGAGCTCGCTGCAGCGTTGCTAGAGCGCCGTGCTGCAGGCGTGAGTGTGGAAGGCGTCTTTGAGAATCGCGGCGCCTCGCAAGGCGCTTTCCCGACGCTCTTCTGCGCAGGCGCGCGCGTCAAAGTGGACGGCAATCCGTATACGATGCATCACAAGGTCTTCATCATTGATGATCGAACGGTCATCACAGGCTCGTTCAATCACACGCGCTCTGCCGACACGGTCAATGATGAGAGCATCCTGATCATCCGCAGTCCACAAGTCGCGGCGCTCTACAGACAAGAATTTGATCGGCTTTTCCGCATTGGGCGCGACTCAGACAACGTGACGTGCAGCGTCTCGCCTGAGGTTGCTACGCCGACGCCTAATCCGAACGAATGTCCAGACCTGACCTTCACCTGCGCACAGTTGACGTCGTGTGAGCAGGCAGTGGCGTGCCTGCGCGAAGGCAACACGCGCCTTGACCGCGACGGCAACGGCATTCCGTGCGAGGCGCTGTGTCGTCCGCGTTGAGCGCGTCTACGTCTTGCTCAGGCGCGCCAACAGGTAGAGCTTGAAGTGCCGCAAGCGCGGCGAGTCGGTCAGGCGCTCATAGAGCAGGGCGATCCGAAAGAGCGGCACGGCAAACGCCATGTAAAACGGATTGCCGATGTACTCAACCTGAGCCAGATGCAAGCCTGAGCGCTCAGCGAGGCGGCTGAGCGCTCTGCGCGTGTTGGCGCGGTAAAAAACAGGGTGCGATTCGTGAGCAGGTCGGCGCAGCAGCCGCTTGAGCGCAAAGTGCCGCACGGCGCTCGGCACAATGCGGCTAAGCAGCGGTATGTAGTTGCGTGCGTTCGTTGTCAGCACGATCAACGTGCCGTTCGGACGCAGGACGCGCGCAATTTCTCGGAAAGCGCGCTCAGGCTGCGCAAAGTGTTCCACTACCCATTGCAAGGCAACCACATCGAAACTCTCGGCGCGGAACGGCAGCTGATAGGCTGTGGCTAGAATTGGCAGCTGCACAACGCGATTGTGGCGCAGATCGTCTGCCACAAGGTCTATGCCGAAGCTGCGCTTGGCGCGCCGAATTGCCTCAGCAGCCAATGAGTCGCGTCCGCAGCCGACGTCCAACAGCGTCGCCTCTGGTCTGAGCGCCGCGGCTAACCACTCAGCGTAGCGCTCGCCGGCGTTCACAAAGTTCGGATAGCGCTGATCGAAGAGCGCTTGGCAACGGCGATAGCGCGGACTTTCCGTGTAGGCGCTCATCTCAGCTCTAACGCTTGACGATCAAGCTCGTGTTGCCGCCTTGTGCGCGCAGCTCAGCGCGTTGTGCATCAGTTGGAATGTTCATCAGGACAACGAGGCGCTTGACGAGCTTGGCAAAAGCAGGCGCTGCAGTTTCGCTGGCGTAGCGCCCAACTTTGTCCAGTTTGACCAAGATGCTCACGCGCGGCTCATCCGCAGGCAAAAAGCCGACAAACGTCGCCATGCTCAGCTCAGGATCGTATAGACCGGGACAAGTAGCGCAGTAGATTTGCGCTGTGCCAGTCTTGCCAGCAATTGTGTAGCCCGGCACGCGCGCTTCCTTGCCTTCGCCGACGTTAACTACCTGCACCATGATGTCAGTGATGCGCCGTGCCACGTCAGCTGAAATTGGAGTGCGAACGGCAGCTGGCACAGCGTAATACTCGCGGTCGCCGTCAACGGTCTTCAGGCGCACATGCGGCTGCATCATCTGACCGCCGTTGGCAATGGCGTTGACAAACGAGAGCATCTGAAGCGGCGTGACGGTTAAGCCTTGACCGAAACTGTTCGTGGCAAGGTCAGAGTCGCTCCAATACAGATCATTGGGCAGGCGCAGAATGCCTGCAGCCTCGCCTTCAAGGTCAATACCTGTCGGCTGACCGACGCCGAAGCGCCGCAAGCCTTCGTAAAACTCAGTCGGACCAAGCACGTCCACAGCTAACCACGTCGTGCCGAGATTCCATGAGCGCACGAGGATGTCCACAAAGCTCTGTGAGCCGTGTGCAGCGCGATCCCAGTTGTAAACGCGCCTGCCGCCAACGACGCGGAAAGGACTACCTTCGTAATACGTTGAGTCCTCTGAGACCTTGCCCGATTGCAGAGCTAGTGCGGCTGTGACAACTTTAAAGACCGAGCCTGGCTCATAAGTGTCGCTAATGGCAGGATTGCGAATGGTTTCCTTGTCGGCGCGGAAGTAGACGTTCGGATCGAAAGTCGGGTAGGAAGCCATTGCCAGCACTTCGCCTGTGCGCGGATCCATAATGATGATCGTGCCACCAGTGGCGCCGTAGCGATTGATCGCGTCATATAGCTCGCTCTCGGCAAGGTGCTGGATGCTGCGATCAATGGTCAGGTAGATATCGCGTCCGGGCGGCGGCGCCTCGCTCAGAATAGCGTCAAAAGGAATGCGGCTACGCTCCATGACACGGCTCTGACCTGCCAGATCGTCGTTGTAGCCGCCTTCCACGCCGACGTAGCCGCGCCGTAAGTTACCTTCCCAGCCGACAAAGCCGATCACGTGCGCCGCAAGGCTATTGTGCGGATAAATGCGCTTCGGCTCTGGATCAATCGTGACTGCTAATAAGTTCAAACGCGCCACTTTCTGCGCCACCTCAGCGCCGACAGGCTGCCGTGCGTGACCAACTCATAAGGTGCGCGGCTGTTGGCAAGCCGCAAAATGCGCTCCTCATCCTCACCGAGTGCCTCTGCCAGTTGGCGAGCAAAGCGCGCCTTGTCTGTGACGTAAACAGGGCTGATTCCAATCCGATACTCTGTCATGTTGGCAGCCAACAGCTCGCCGTTGCGGTCGTAGATGCGCCCACGCTCTGGGAAACGGTCTTTGATGACGCGATAGTTGCTGCTAGCAAGGCGCTGCAGATAGGCGGCTACGTCCAACTGGAATTGAAATGAGGCAAGGCGCGCAAAAAGCAGCACGCCCGTGATGATAATCACGAAGGTGAGCAGTGAAAGACGGCGATTGAAGCTAGTTCGCACAGTTTAACGCTCCTGCGGCGCATCGCCGCCGTTCATCCATTGCTCAAATTGGCGCAGCAGCGTATCCCACTGTTGACGCACCCAGCCTTCAAAGGTCTCATCGTAGACCAGCGTCGGCGTCGGCACGAGAGCAGGCGTCGGCGTGGCGCGGACAGGCGAGTACCCTTCGACCACGATGTACTCAAGGTCTTGAGCATTAGCAGGCATAAAACCGAGCTGCTGAGCGCGTCCGCGCAAGGTGTTGATGTTGCGCTGCTGCGCGATTTGCGCTTGCATGTCGCTGATGGCGCGTTGCAAGAACTCGCGTGTACGCTGTAGCTCCAACAGGTTGCTGCCGGTCGTGGCAGTGACGGTCGCCTGTGCCAAGTAGAGCGCGCCGATCAAGACTGCCACAATCACGATCAGGACGATGATCGCCACTGCTTGCGTGGGCGACCGCCATGGCACTTGTGGCACAGCTTGCCGAATTGGCGTAGAGGACTCACGTCGGTCTAGCATAGCGCCGCAGTATACCAAAACTTGGCGAAATTTGCCCTAACTTCAGCCTGTCTCGGTCAGCTCAGTTGCGCTGCTCTGTGAGCGACCGGGCATTTTATGAATGGTGTGAATGGCGAGCGCTGCAATCAGGTAGGCAAGACGGCGCACTGTCAATGGACGTTCCTGCCAGCTCAACGCGCGCAGCGCCATCAGAGCAAGTGGGATGAAGTACTCTGCCCAGTGATTCGCCCTCAACAAGCCTGCGGCAATGCGGCGCAACTCCATGATCGGAGCGAGCGCGCTGTTATACGGCGGATCAGCGCTGAATGGATCGTCGCTGAGAACGTCAGATGCTGCGACGCAGGCGCAATTCAGCCGATCCAAGCGCGCAATCGCCTGCCAGACCGAATCCCACGAGTCGGCGAGATACGGCGCGAGCAGCTCAAAGAGCAAGCTGATCTCAAGCGTTGCCCAGTCGAAGAGCGTGTGACCGTCGCGCGCCCATTCGAAGTCAATCAGCCATGCCTCGTTATTGCGCCCGATCAGGACGTTGCCGACGTGCAGGTCGCCGTGCATCGGGCAGAACGTGCCGTCTACAGGCGTTTCTAGCAGCGCATGGTAGTGATAGAGCGGATTAGGCAGGCGCTCTGGATAGCTTGCGTGTGGCGGCAGCGGATCGCTGATGAAATCGAAGTCAGGCGCCAGCGCCAGCACCCGTTCTTGCAGGATGTCATCGCGCGTGCGCAGGACTCTGCCAGCAACTCGCTCTAAGACGACACCGCGATACAGCGTCGGATGTGCCGCGTGATTGAAGTTCCTCACTGTTACTCGTGAGGCAAGGTTGATCGCCTCAGCGCCGGCACCTGCCACGAGTTGAACTGTGTTGTTCTGTGCAGGCTTGACCTTTAGGACTGTGAAGTTGTCTAGGACGACTAGGTCATCGGCGTGAAATGCGCCTCTGGCGCGCAGCGCTTGATGCATTGGCTGAAGTCTGTGCGCGTCCGACGGTGCTTCGGGCAATGCTTCTAGCTCTAAGGCAGGCGGCAGCAGCAAGTCATATTCCTGCCAGACCGTGAACTTGTACGGCGTGCGCTGATCCCACCATGTGTGCCTGAAAGCATCGTAGAGCTGCTCGCGCAGGAAGCGCGCCACAGCCTGTGCAGGCTGACTGCGCACAAAGTCTTTCAAGCTCGTTGTGCGCGCGTCTAGGGCGCCTTGAACGTACGAATATTTCAAGCCGCCAATCGGACTGTCTTCAGGCAGGGCGTCCACTACGAGGTAGGATGTATTAGCAGGCAACTTATCGCGCACATGCTCGTTATAGCGCATTTTTTCCCACCAAATGGCGCGCTGCTCATGCAGCTTGACCACTGAAGGCGCCAGCGAACGCCCTTGGGCATCGTAGGCGCGCACTAGAAGCACACGCGCGCCGCTGTACGAGTTACCTTCTGAAGAAAGTGCTCTTTCAATGGTCACTCGTGTACAAGTGCGGAAAATTTGCTGGAGGATTGCCAGCTCTTCAGGCAAAGGCACATAGCGCGGATCGTTGCTCAAGACCTGTGGCAGCGGCAAGGTCATCCCAGCAGCGCTAGGTCGCCACTCATTCAAAGCCTCAAGCAACTGCTCACGCGCAACGCCCAGACTGCTCAGTACACGGCTGATGATCAGACTATCGCGCTCTTCCAGCAAGGCGCGCAGCAGCGCACGCTCATCAGGCTGCACGCCCTGCTGGATGTAGCTCCGTGCTTTGGCGAACACTCGGCTGGCGCGCGGCGTGAGCAGTCCGAGATAACCTGATGCTTCAGAACCTTTGTAGCTCTGAACGACGAACTCTATGTAGTTGCTGGACGAGTTTTGTTGAGCAAGGAGGTGCGCCGCAATGCCGCTCTCGACACGCAGCAGCGCCAGAAGCAAGTGCTCCACGCCGACATAGTAGTTCTTCAGCTGCGCCGACTCGTGGCGCGCTTGAGCAAGCAGCTCATCTAATGAAGCAAAACTTGACCGAGACACGCCAATGCAATCTCTTGCCGATAGGCACTATTTGTCTTGATCTGAGTCTGTCTCTGGTAGCTCAGCAGAGAGTTCCTCGAAGAGCTTGCCGACGACTCTAGGGCGTGGCGGCTCAGACGGACTTTCTTCAGCAGGTGAGGCGAACTCAGCTGCTAAGCCGCTGCGAATGTTCACTTTAGGACGACTGGGCTGCTCAGTTGCTGTCTCGTCCACAGCTTTCCAGAAATTGCTCAGGCGTTCACGTCCACTGCTGTGCCGCGAGGCAGACTTTGTGATCGGTGCGCTTGAGTGAGAGGATGGCTCAGGTGCTTGCTTGGCAGTGTTCGCACGACTAAGCTCGCCGAGCCTGAAAGTCACTTGGGCAAGCGACTCTTCACGCACCAACCAGCCTTGTGTCACCAGTTCACGCAGATTGACGTCTATTTCAAGGCGGCTCAGGTGTTCCTCCACAGACTGCGTCGCCAGCTCTACCAGCAGGTCGCCGTAGAGTATCTCGCGTCGGCGTAACATCAGACGCATAATTCGCCGCTGCACTAAAGGCAGATCGAGCATATCCGCTGGACTCCATTCAGACATCTCACACGCTCCTAACAGCACACTGACCAACCAAGCGCAGCCCAACGGTCTAGCTCGCCTGCGCTTGTCACAAGTTGGATAAGTCAGGCTCAGATGTGACGTTCGCCAAGCGCTACTGCGCTCAAGGCGGCTAGGAGCGTTTTCAGTCTGCAAGCAGAGCGCGCGCTACTTGCCGCAACTGTACAGCAATGGCATGGTCAGGGTACTTGGTGACAAAAACGCCTTCACTAGCGAGCGCCATCATCTCATCACTGTGCGGCAACACGGCACCGACCTGTGTGGCATAGGTTTGTTCTACCTTGCGCTTAACACTCTCAGCGTTGAAGCTAGTGGGCGTCTTGTTGACCACAAGCATCATGCGCGGCACGTCCAGTTTGCGCGCCACTTCGACCGTCACGCTAGTGCCTTGAAAATCTTGCTGATCAGGGCGCATGACAATCACCAGAGCATCTGAAATGGCAATCGAAAGTAGCGTCTCATCGTTTAAGCCGGGATGCGTATCTACCATCAGCACGTCCAGCTGCAGGTCTTCAATCAGACGCTGAAAGCCGTCATTGAGCAAACCGACGTCGTAGTGTTCGCGCAAAATGCGCGCAATGTCGCTCACTTTGATGCTAGAAGGCACCAAGTAGAGCTTGCCTTGCACTGGCACGCCCAAGTTCGCTGTGACGTCGTAAGCCGCCGCTCTGATCTCACAGCGTCCCCACAAGTAGTCGTTCAAAGTGTGCGACATCTGCTCTTCTTCTAACCCAAGCAGCACATGGATGCCTGGCGACTGAATGTCTGTATCTACCACGCCCACGCGCTTGCCTTCAGCAGCAATCAGTGCAGCGAGGTTCGCTGTTGTGTTAGACTTGCCTGTGCCGCCGCGAAACGAGTGAATGGAGATAATCTTTGACATAATTGCGCTCCCTTTGAAAGCGCGTATTTGATGCTCAAGCTGCATCTCAGTTGCCACGGCTAAGTATACCACAGAAGTGCACCATGAACGCGCTCGAAAGGGTGTGCGCTTTTTGCCCTGCCACAAGGCGCTTTTGTGCTGTTTGCCCAAAGGCTTTTGACACACTTTGACACACCAGTATAATTTCTGTTCAGGTAGGCAAGGCTGAGACGAGCAAAAATGACTCAGCCTGCTGCCTGAACTTTGTTTTCACACGAAGCGAAAGAGGAAAATTTCACATGAAGACACTCAAGCTGTTCGCTATTTTGGCTATCGTGGCGTTGATCGCCCAAGTCTTCGCAGCGGCGCCCATCAGCGCGCAAGAGAGGGTCATCAAGATCGCCTCGCAGAGCCCGCTCTCTGGCGGTCAGTCAACGCTTGGCACGGCAATCCGCAACGGCACTGAGCTGGCTATCATCCAGCTGGGCAAGCAAGTTGAGGAACTCGGCTTCAAGCTGGAGTACGTGCCGTTTGACGATCAGGCGACGCCGGATGTGGGCGTTTCGAATGCGCAGAACATCGTGAACGACGCAGCAATTTTGGCAGTGATCGGTCACCTGAACAGTGGCGTGGCGCTGCCGTCCTCAGAAATCTACAACCGCGAAAATCTGGTGATGATCTCGCCTGCTAATACGAATGTCAACATTACGGATCGCGGCTATCCGACGGTCAACCGTGTCTGCGGTCGTGACGATGCTCAGGGTGCTGCAGGCGCCAAGTTTGCGGTCGAGGAGCTGAAGATCAAGACGGCGTACGTGCTGCATGACAAGACTGCCTACGGCGAAGGCGTGGCGAATTTCTTTGCGCAGGCGCTTGAGCAGGCAGGTGTGGAAGTGCTGGGCTTCGAAGGCACAGAGGAGAAGGCAAACTTTGACGCTGTGATCACGCCGATCCTTGCCCAAGAGCCAGACTTGGTCTACTTTGGCGGCATTTACAACCAAGCAGCCGTTTTCTTCCGTCAAGCGCGCGAGAAGGGCTTGAAGTCCCAGTTCATGGGTCCAGACGGCATGGACAGCTCTGACTTGGTCAAGATCGGCGGCGAGGCAGTCGTGGACATGATCTACACCACCACAGCTGGTCCAGCTGCGCTCTATCCTGCTGCTGCGCAGTTCATCGAGGACTACAAGAAGCAGTTCAACGACGATCCTGAGCCATACGCCGCTGAGGCATACGCCGCCACACAGATCGTCATCAACGCTCTGGTAAAGGCGATCAAGGAGAACAATGGTCAGATGCCGACGCGCGCTCAGGTGGCGAAAGCAGTCCGTGAGACGCAGGATTTCGAGACCATCATTGGCAAGATCAGCTTTGACGCCAATGGCGACCCGAAGTTCGCAACTTACTATATCTTGCGCGTCGCCAGCGCTGATCCTGAGAAATGGGGTCAAAATCCGCTGATCGCCAGCATTGAGGCGCCTTCACCGCTCACTGCCAAGGAACAGGCAGGCAAGTAACTGCCGAGTTGCCGCGTCTACCATGAGCGGCTACCAGCAAGGGAGGCAATTCGCGCCTCCCTTGTTTGCATCAGACAAATTTTTGGAGCACCTCGTATATGACCGCTATCCTAAGACCAGAAGACATCACTGCAAATAAGTTGATCAGCAGTGCAGCTGAGTGGACACTTCAGTACGTCCTTAAGCCGATTGGACAAATTCTTTTGTTTGTGTTCATAGCAGGCGGTAGTATCTCACTATTAGCGCTTGTGGTCGGCTTTGTGCTGCAGACCGACTGGCACGGCATAGATATCCTGCGCGTGCCTGCGCGCATTAACTTATTTGAACAAGTCCTGCGCCAGCTGCCGAATATGCTCTTGGACGGCATCACAATTGGCTTTGTGTACGCCGTGATCGCGCTCGGCTACACCATGGTCTACGGCGTGCTGAAATTCATCAACTTTGCGCACAGCGAAATCTTCATGCTCGGCGCTGTGGTCGGCTACGAAGTGATGATGCGCCTGAATGAAGCAGAGCTGCTGAGCAGCTTGCCACCTTTGTTAGTCGTTGTGCTGATGATAGTCATGGCAATGGTGGTCTGTGGTGGCACTGCAGTGATCGTTGAGCGCGTCGCCTATAAGCCGCTGCGCGGCGCGCCGCGCCTTGTGCCGCTGATCTCAGCCATTGGCGTCTCGTTCTTCCTGACCGACTTTGTGCGTGCTTTCCAAGCGCTCAATCGCAACGTCTTCAACATGCCGTATCTGACTGACCGTGTGCCGTTCTTTAACGAACGGATTGTTTTTGCACAAGGCGTCTCAACTACCTACACAACGGTCATCATTATCGTTAGTGCGATCATCATGCTAGTCGGCTTGAATTACTTTGTGAATGCCACAAAAATCGGCAAAGGCATTCGCGCTGTCTCGCAAGATCAGGCGACTGCCAGCTTGATGGGCATTAACGTCAACCAGATGATCACGATCACGTTTTTGGTCGGCGGCGCGCTTGGCGGCGCTGCAGGTGTGCTGTTTGGCTTGAAAACGACCAACATCACGCCTTATGTGGGCTTCATTCCGGGCTTGAAGGCGTTCACGGCTGCTGTGCTAGGCGGTATTGGCAACATCACGGGCGCCATGCTAGGCGGCTTGCTGCTGGGCATGTTGGAGGCATTTTTCTCGGCGCTCTTGCCGTACTTCCCAGCCTTAGGCTTGGGCTATAGCGATATTTTCGCTTTCGCCGTGCTGATCCTTGTGCTGCTGTTCCGTCCAACTGGTCTGCTCGGCAAGAAAGTGGATGAGAAGGTCTGAGCGATGACAATGCGCGTATTTTCTTCCAAAAATTCGAATCAGTCTGTTCAAATGTCAAGTTGGCGCGATGCGTTGCCAGTCATTTTTGGAATAGCCTATGTGCTAATAGTCTTTTTGCTGCTGCGCAACCTGAGTCGTGCCGATCTGTGGTTTCCAACTTATTCGTCAATTCTCTTCTCACTGTTTGTCTTCTCGCCGTTCATCATTTTTGCCCTGAAGATTCCGCTAGAGCTGCGCATCGTGCTGATTGCCATCATCGGCTTAGTGCTGATGCCGATTCTAGGTATGCAGGACTCGTTCTACCTAGAGCTGATCACACAGATCGCCATTTTCGCAGCTATGGCAATCGGGCTGAACATCGTAGTCGGCTTTGCGGGCTTGCTGAACCTAGGCTATGTGGCATTCTTTGCAGTCGGCGCGTATTTGTGGGGCATCTTCACTTCGAACGCCAACACGATTGTGCGCGTCACAGGTGCGCAGGCGGCGCCAGAGCTGTTCTGGCTGTTCATCTTCATCGGCATGATCTTGGCAGCTTTCACGGGCATTTTGCTTGGCTTCCCAGTGCTGCGCCTGCGCGGCGACTACCTCGCCATTGTCACGCTCGGCTTTGGCGAGATTATCCGCATTCTGGTCAGCAACCTGAGCAACATCTCGTCTAATCGGCGCAATCCGATCAACATCACTAATGGCGCACAAGGCTTGCCGGGCATTGTCAGTCCGCCGTTGCCTGACTTTGCCTTCCAGCTTGTGGAAAGTCTGACCAATGGCTTGGGCTTGCCTGTTAACAATCCACGCGCTTTCACCTATCAGCTGTTTTATTACGGCTTGGTGCTGGTCGTCTGTGCGATTGTGGCGCTGCTGGCGGCACGGCTGGACAACTCGCCAATTGGACGCGCTTGGACGGCAATCCGTGAGGATGAAGTGGCGGCGCAAGCTATGGGCGTACCAATCGTCAAGATGAAGCTGCTCGCCTTTGCGCTCGGCGCGTCGTTTGCAGGCGCCATGGGCGTGATTTGGTCGGCGCGCAACACTTTCGTCAGCCCAGAGAGCTTCAGCTTCATTCAGTCCATCTTCATCTTGGCAATCGTGATTGTCGGCGGCATGGGCAGCATTCGCGGCGCGATCTTGGGCGCAGCGATTGTGACTTTGCTCAACCTGCTGGTGCTGAAGAATTTCTCACTCCAGATCAACGCGCTCAGGAACATTGACTGGGTCGTGCCGATCATTGACTTCCCGATCCGCAATTGGCCTCAGCAGCTTGAGCCAGCGCGCTATGAGCGCTTCGTCTTCGGTCTGCTGCTGATTCTCATGATGATCTTCCGTCCATCGGGCATTTTGCCTGCCAAGCGCCGTCAAATGGAACTGCAGCGCGAGGAAGAAATTTCTGAGCAAGAGATTGCAGCGGATGCAGCCACTCTCAAGCCCGAAGACCTGCTCGGCGCACAGCCGCAACAGGCAAAGGAGAAGCCTTAAGCTATGCCGCTCTTGGAAGCACAAGGCGTTTTGAAGCGCTTTGGCGGCTTGATCGCCGTTCACAAAGTAGACTACTACATCGAGCCACACACCATCAATGCCATCATCGGACCAAATGGCGCAGGCAAGACTACTTTCTTCAACCTGATGACGGGCATTTACACGCCTGATGAAGGCAGGATCATCTTTGACGGCAAAGATATCACTGGTCTCAAGCCGAACCAGATCAATCGCGCAGGCATTGCGCGCACTTTCCAGAACATTCGGCTCTTCGGCGCTATGACCGTCATTGAGAACTGCCTCGTCGGCATGCATCGTCGCTTGCACGTTGACCTTGCCCAGACCATGTTGCGCTTGCCCGCCTTTGGCAGGCAGGAACGCGAGGCGCAGCGCCGCGTTGAAGAGTTGCTGGAATTCGTCGGCTTGCGCGACAAGGCAAACGAAGTCGCCAAAAATTTGCCCTACGGCGATCAACGGCGTCTTGAAATCGCCCGCGCCTTAGCAAGCGATCCGAAACTGCTCCTGCTAGACGAGCCAACAGCGGGTATGAATCCGCAGGAGACCATTGCCGCGATGCAGCTCTTCCGCGCTGTGCGCGACGAATTCGGTATCACTGTGCTGCTGATCGAGCATGACATGCGCGTGGTCATGGGCATCTCAGAGCGCATCACTGTGCTGGACTACGGGCAGAAGATCGCTGAGGGCACGCCTGATGAGGTGCGGCGCAATCCGCGCGTGATCGAGGCATATCTAGGGCGCGGCAGCGCAACGAGTCAGAACTGAGAGGCGTCACACAATGGCACTGCTAGAGCTAGAGAACGTTCACACTTACTACGGGCACATCCACGCCTTGAAGGGCATCTCGCTGAAGGTCAACGAAGGCGAGGTGGTGACACTGATCGGCGCTAACGGCGCAGGCAAAAGCACCACGCTGCGCACCATCAGCGGCTTGGCGCGTCCGCGCATGGGCAAGATTATGCTTGAGGGCGTGCTGCTGAACAACGTGCCGCCGCACAAGATCACGCGCATGGGCGTCGGTCACGTGCCGGAGGGACGACGCATCTTCCCAGAGCTGACCGTGCGCGAGAACCTTGAGATGGGCGGCTTTTCCGTGCCGCGCCAGCAGCTGCAAGAGCGCATGGAGTACGTCTTCCAGCTCTTTCCGCGTATCAAAGAACGCCTGAATCAGTTAGGTGGCACACTGAGCGGCGGCGAGCAACAGATGCTGGCAATGGCGCGCGGTCTGCTGCTCAATCCGCGCATTTTGCTGCTGGATGAGCCTTCAATGGGCTTGGCGCCTGTGCTGGTTGACCAAGTCTTCGATGTCATCCACCAGTTGCATGCCAAAGGCACGACCATTTTGTTAGTGGAGCAGAACGCGCGCATGGCGTTACAGGTGGCAGATCGCGGCTACATCCTGCAGTCAGGGCAGATCGTGATGGCGGATAGCGCCAAAGCGCTGCAGAACAGCGAAGTCGTGCGCAAAGCCTACCTTGGCGAGGAATAGTCAGCTCAGGTGCGCCGCAGACGGCGCGTCAAGGCGCGCACAAACAGCGTGAACTCGTTCAGCTGCAAGCGCGCCGCTACAAAAAAGTAGAATACAACGCCTGCTGCACTTGGCACAAAGACCAGCAGCAGGCGTTCTTGTAGTCCCTGTGGCGGAAACAGCTCAAAAATGGCGCGTGCTGTGACGTAGGCAAGCACACCCATCACAGCCGCCGCGCCGCTCACTTTTAGCGCTGTGCTGACCAAGCGCTGACTGCCTAAGCCGTTCAGCCGTCGCCGCAGTAACATGAACGAGACGCTCATGTGGATGAAATGCTTGGCTGAGTCGGCAACCATCAAGCTCAAGAAACCGAGATACGGCAACAAAAGCAGCGTGATAGCGATGTAACAACCTAGACTGAATAGACCAACTAACGCCGGAGTGAGCGAGTCGCGCTGCGCATAGAAAGCGTTGATTAGCAGCAGGTCAATGGCAGCAAATGGAATGCCCAGCAAGTACAAGCGCAGCACCACAGCCATATTGAAAGTGTCCTGCGCTGTGAACTGACCGTGCTCAAAAAGCAAGCCGATCAGCGGACCTGCTAGCACGAACATGCCGATTGCCGCTGGAATGATCAAAGTTAATGCCAATCGAATGCCTTGTCCGAGCGTTTGGCGAAAGGCTGCGCGTTGCCCAAGATCGAGCGCTTGGCGTGCCAAGGTCGGCAAAATGGCGATTGAAATTGCCGTGCCGACCAAGCCCATTGGAAATTCGCGCAAGTTTGTCGCCCAGTGCATGTAGGCAATGTTGCCTTCACCTGTCTGCGATGCAATTGTGTAGCTGAAAGGACGGTTGATCAGCACGTCAATCACCAGTGTGAACAGCACAGGCAGGTACAACACGCCAATGCGCCGCAAGCCGCGATGGCGCAACATTCGCGGCAGCGACCAGAGCATCAGCCGCAGAGGCACGCCGCGCATTCCCAAAAACTGCAAGCTCATCTGCGCTACCGCACCGAGAATCCAGCCAATTGCCACGCCTTGAATGCCAATGCGCGGCGCCAGCGCCAAAGTGCCTAGCACAATCATCAGGTTAAAGAGTGCCGCGCCAAAGGCAGGATAGGTGAAGCGCCGCAGCGCGTAGAGCATCCCTGCCAACACAGAAAATGCACTCATAAAGAGCAGCGAAGGCGCTGTCAGGCGCAGTAGCTCAGCTGAGAGCGTGAAGGCAGACATGCTCATGCCGCTATTGCGAAGCAGCGCAGGCTGAAGCACAAACGGCGACTCTAAAAGTGTGAGCGCAGGCGCGCCGCGATAAAAGCTGATGACCTGTGGCGCAAAAAGAGTCAGACACAGCGCTAGAATGCCGCTGACAAGCAGAACAAGGCTGAGGAGCGCGCTGACCAAGCGCCACAGCTCGCGTTTGTCGTCCTGTGCGGCATATTCGCTCAGCACAGGCACAATTGCCGAGTTGGTATGTCCAAAGATCGCCAAATCGTAGAGGTCGCGCGGAATGGTGATAGCGATCTGGAAAGCGTCCACAGCACGGCTGGCGCCGAACAGGTTTGAGAGCAGGATTTCCTTAGCAAAGCCGAGCACACGGCTGGCGACGTTGCCAATGGCGAGGATCGTCGTAGCGCGTGCCAGTCCAGTGGCGACTGCCTCTGGAGCGTGTTCATCTTCGATTGGCACGGCAGGCGCGGAAGGAATTGGTTCGCTCATTCAGAGAGTCGCCCAGCTAAGAGTCGGTAGGGAGCGCACGAATGCGCGCGATCAGCGCTGATGTGCTGTGATCGGGCAAGAGATCGATCAAGACGACTTTTCCGCCATAAGCGGCGACTGCGTCACGCTCTGGCAACGGCTTATGCCGATAGTCACTGCCTTTAACATAAATCTCAGGCTGCAGCACGCTGATCAGCGCGTTCGCCGTCTCGCCTTGAAAGACCAAAGCGGCTGTCACGCAATGCAGCGCAGCGACCAGTCGCGCGCGCTCAGCCGCAGGCACGATTGGTCGCCCGCGTCCTTTGAGCGCGCGCGTGCTTGCATCATCGTTCACAGCGACCAGCAGTGCGCCGCCAAGCGCGCGCGCTTTCTCAAGATAGTCCAAGTGACCGACGTGCAACAGGTCAAAATGACCATTGGTGAAGACCAAAGGGATGTTCTCCGTGCGCAGCTGAGCGCGCAAGGCAAGTGCCTCAGGCAAACTAAGGACGCAATGGTGCGGAAAAGTGTGTACCATTGGCGGAATTGTAGCGCGCCTCACAGCGCAACGCTAGAGCAACTCGGTGCGCTGCGCTAAATGCGGTCGCGTTTGCGCTTGACCCTAATGCGGCGATCAGGCTGCTTGCGCACCCAAGCGAGGTAGCGCTGAATGTCAGGGTCTTGCTGGAGCGCCTCGATGGTGTACTTGTGACGTGCTAGAGTCCGATTGGTGAAGAACTTGTGCAGTGTGGCGTGGCACGGACTGCACAAACCGACGGTCTCAGTGCCACCTTCAGACTTCGGCACCAGATGATGACGGCTCAGATGGCTGACCTGCCTGCCACACAGCGCGCAGACTAGGATAGGTGTGCGTTCTTTGGACATGATGTTCGCTCCGCGCTCAATTTTAGCAGATCACATGCCACATTTTCGCAGTTTTGTAACGATTTACCGCTCACCTTATCCGATACTATGACGCTTGTGCTAAGATGAAAGCGTCCATGTGCAATCGAACCAGTAACGTCAATTTTCTGAGGCACAGCCTGCCTCAAGGGACTTATCGCACGTCAAGGAATGCCACAGAGGAGCTATCATGGGATCACCTTTATTACGCCGTCCGAACAAGCCTGCTGAGGAAGCGCGCAAACCTGCGCCTGAGGTGCGTCCGAGCGATGCGCCGCCGCCTACTGTTGAGAAACCTGTTGAGTCGCCGCAAGGCTACATTCCGCCACCAAAGCGCCGCACAACGCCGCGCGTAGCCGAGTTACGCCGTCAACTGCGCCCTAAGCTGTTGGCGGCGCCGAACGAGGCAGATGAATGGCGGCGCGACAATCCTGAGCATCAGAAGATCATCGTAGATCGGTTGAACTTGTTTTTGCAGCGCGCTAACTTACAATTGCCCAAGCCTGAGTACGACGAGCTGCGTGAGGCGCTTTTGGACGATATCCTCGGCTGGGGCGCCATTGATCCGCTCGTGCGCGACCGCTCCTACAGCGAGATAATGGTCAACGGACCGGACATCATCTTTGCTGAGCGGAAAGGCAAGCTGATTGAGACTGAGTACGTCTTCGACGACGAAGAACACGCAGACTGGGTCGCCCAGAAAATCGTGCGCCGCCTGATGCGCCGCTTTGACCGCGAGCATCCAATGACCGATGCACGCCTGCCTGACGGCTCGCGCGTCCATTTGATCCGCCGACCGTCTGCCCTGCAGGGCATCACCATGACCATTCGCAAGTTCCCTGAGAAAGTGTTGACCGTGCAGGACTTGATCCGCTTCGGCTCGCTCACGCAAGAAGTGGCAGAGTTCCTACAGGCTTGCATCGTGGCGCGTCTGAACATCGTTGTGGCAGGCGGCACAGGTAGCGGCAAGACGACGTTGCTCAACGTGCTATCTTCGTTCATCCCAGAAGACGAGCGTATCGTGACCATTGAGGACGCCGCTGAGCTGCAGCTGACTCAACGGCACGTCGTGCGCCTTGAGACAGCGCCGCCTGTGCCGGGCGCTAAAGATGGCACAGGACAGCTCGTCATCCGCGACTTGGTGCGAGGCAGTCTGCGCATGCGTCCAGATCGAATTGTGATCGGCGAGTGCCGCGGCGGCGAGGCGCTGGACATGCTCCAAGCCATGAACACTGGTCATGACGGCTCACTGACAACTGTTCACGCCAACTCGCCGCGCGACGCCATCGCGCGCCTTGAGACGCTCACGCTAATGGCAGGTGTTGACTTGCCCGTTAATGTGGTGCGCCGCCAAATTGCCAGCGCAGTCCAGCTGATCATTCAGCAGGCACGCCTGAAAGACGGCAGCCGCAAGGTCGTCCAAATCTCTGAAATTCAGGGCATGGAAGGCGATAGCATCGTCATGCAGGACTTGTTCATCTACAGGACGCCTGATCACAAAGGGCCCGGACCGAGTTATGTAGGCGGCGGCACGCTGCAGCCGACAGGCTATCGCACCAAGTTCGGCGAACGTCTGGAGCAGGCAGGTTTCAAGCTCTCAGGCAAAATTTTCGGTGGCGGTGTGCCGAGCAGTAACAAAGCCTAGCTCGTAGCGCTCAGTTTCAGTGCCAAAAGACAGTGTTGCGCGCTGAGGCATGTCGCCTGTGCTCAGCGCGCCGCGCATAGCGCCAAGTTATGCTAAAATAGGCGCGTGACAGTCGCCCAACTTTGATGAGTACCACAATGACCAAACGCTCTCGCACAACACTGTCTCAGCGTTCTCGTGGACGCACGCGCGAACGCTGGCTGGCAGGCGGCGCTCTGTTGAGCGTCGCTGCTATCTGGGGATCAACTTTTTTCATGGTCAAAGACGCCACGCAGAGCTTTCCCGTGTTCGCATTCCTGACTCTGCGGTTCGTCATTGCTGCACTGGTTTTGTTGCCATTTGTGCTGCGTGAGATACAGCGGCGTGGCACACTGCCTGCACGTCGTGACTGGGCGTGGGGCATTGGCGCAGGCGTTTTGTTCGCCGCAGGCTACATCTTCCAGACCTTTGCGCTGCGCACTGTGGACGCCGGACGGGCAGGTTTCATCACAGGCTTGTACGCAATCTTTGTGCCATTTTTGGGCTTAGTGGTGCTGCGGCGACCAATTGAGCGGCGCGTGCTGATCGGCGGCGCCCTAGCGTTTGTCGGCATGGTGCTGCTCGGCTATGCGCCGGGCGGCACTTTGCTAGGCGACCTTTTAGCGCTGCTCTGCGCTCTAGCATATGCAGGTCACATTTTGGCAATTGGCGAGATGCCGCGCAGCTCAGATTGGCGCTTTCTTGCCCTAGCGCAATCGTTGACCGTTGCTGTTCTGTGCGGCGTCCTCTTGCCGATCATGGCGGCTGTGCGCGCCTGCGATTTGGACGCCTGCGCAGCGTTGGCGCCGTTCGCTGACGCACTGCCTGCGAACTTGCCGTCAAACGTCCTGTTCGTTGCAGCCTTCACAGGCGTCCTCGCCACAGCTTTCGGCTTGATGGTGCAGGTCTGGGCACAACGGATTTTGCCTGCCAGCGATGCTGCGCTGATCTTCGCGCTTGAGGCACCGTTTGCCGTTCTCTTCGGCGTGATCTTCCTGAATGAAGTGCTGACTCTCGTCGGCTTAGCAGGTTGTGTGCTGATCTTCAGCGGCACGCTCGTAGTGACCGTTGGCGCGCCACAGACACTTGCCACTGATCAGAGTCTTGAGACTGTGCCAAGCGAAGCAGCGGACTAGTCTGTCTCGCTGCGCTCAAAGTAGCTACCGCGCAAGTATGGATCAACTTCAGGCTCAGCTGAGCGCGCAGGACGTGCGCTCGGCTTGCCTTCGGTCGCCCAGCGCCTCAAGATGGCATCCACGTAGCGCCATGTGCGGCGATTGTTCTCAACAGCAGCGCGAATGGCTTCCACGATCCAATCGTAAGGATAAGTGCGCTCAGCGTCAGCCAATAGCTCAGCGATCATCGGCGTAATGGCGCCGATGTTCTCTTCATAGAGCGTAAAGATGTTCGGTCGCTCTGGCACAAGGCGAATGGGATAGTCAGCGCTCTCAGGCTGCCAATCGCCGCGCTGCAGCGCTTCAATGGCGCGCCGTCCGCGCTCAGTATTCATGAAGTAGAGCGTCTCAACGCCGTTTGCTGTTGGCACCTCAGCAGCCAGCAGAGTCTCACGAGTCAGCGCGCGCGCCAATGCTGCGCGGACAGCGCGCTCTGCTTCAGCGGCGTCGTTGCCCATGCCTGCCATGAAAGTCGGATCGTCCAAGAAGTCGCGCAGACGCAGATAGCGGTAAGCGCTCTCGCGCTGCTGCAATGCCCAGAAGCAGTAGAGCGTCAACTTCAGCTCGGCTAGGTCATCAATGTAAGGCAGGAGATCGCTGAAGAAGCGCGTCGGCACGAGCGTTGTGTCGCGCTCACCTTTGGGAAAGCCGCTGAAGCGATGTCCGTTCATAAGCACTCCTAAATATCCGCGACGTTGCCGTGCTTCACTTCAAGGTCAACGAACTGAGTCAAGTCTTTGCGGAAATACAGCGAAAGTTTGCCTGTCGGTCCGTTGCGATGCTTGGCGACGATCACTTCAGCTTGGTTAGGATACTCTGTATTCGGATTATACAACTCATCTCGATATAAAAATATTACTACGTCGCTATCCTGCTCAATGCTGCCCGATTCGCGCAGGTCGGAGAGCTGCGGACGCTTGTCAGCGCGCTGCTCAACGGCGCGCGAGAGCTGCGCTGCGGCAAGGACTGGCACTTTCAGCTCGCGCGCCATCTCTTTCAGGCTGCGCGAGATGTAGCTGATCTCTTGGACGCGGTTGATGTCAGCGCGCGTTGTGCCACTTGAGAGCAGCTGCAGGTAGTCTATGACAACTAGATCGAGACCGCCTTCTTTCTTCAGGCGGCGGCAGCGCGCGCGCACTTGCTGCACGCTGATGCCTGGTGTATCGTCAATGAAGATTGGCAGCCGATTCAGCCGACTGGTTGCCTCAACAAAGCGCTCCCACTCGCGCTCCTCTAACTTGCCGTCGCGCAGGCGCTGTAAGTTAATGCCTGTCTCAATGCTGTAGAGTCGCTGCGTTATCTGTTCGTGTCCCATCTCTAGGCTGAACAAGGCAGTGCGTGCATTGGCAGAGCGCGCCGCGTTCAGCACTACGCTGAGCAAAAAGCTCGTCTTGCCGACGCCCGGTCGTGCCGCTACGATGATTAGGTCTGACTTTTGCAAGCCGCCTAAGAGCTTGTCAAGGTCGCTGAAGCGCGTCGGCAAGCCGATGATCTCGCGCTGATTGAGATAGAGTTCCTCTAAGCGTCTGTAGAAGCTGTGAACGGCTTGCTCAAGTGGAATAATCTCTTGGCGCAAGCTCTCATCAGTGACCGAGAAAAGCGTCACTTCCGCAGCGCTGAGCGCCTCTTGCAGATCGCGCGACTCGTCACGGGCAAAATCGGCAATTCTGCCCGCTGCTTCCATCAGACGGCGCCGAACGGCGGCACGCCGCACAACTTGCGCATAAGTCTCGGCATACAGATAAGTGGGCGTGTTATTCGCCAGCTGCGCAATGTAGACAGCGCCGCCGACGTCGTCCAGCTTGTTGCGCCGCCGCAATTCCTCAGTCACTGTGAGCAAGTCCACAGCATCGTCACGCTCAGCCAGCGCCAGCATAGCTTCCCAAATCCAGCGATGCTTCAGCTCGTAAAAGTCATCAGGCTGCAGGATGCTGGTCAGCTCAAGCAGAATTTCGGGGTAGATCAAGACGGCGCCAAGCACAGCTTCCTCCGCCTCTAGCGAGTGCGGACCGAGCTTTACCGCAGGCGCCTTGGGCGACCGCTCTTGCGCAGGCTGTGCGCTTGTATCAGTTGGACTGCTCATGGGCAAGGCGCAGACAAAAACAGAGCAAGGCAGCCTGAGCCGCCTGCCCTGCACGGCTTCAGCTGATGTGCCTGCTCACTCTTTCTCAGGCTCATCATCGTCGAAGAGCGTCTCTACGAAGTCCTTGAAAATGCTCAGCTTGTCGTCGTCTTCTTTGGTCTCAGGCGGCGGCGCGCTCGGATCGCTCTCGATCTCTTGATCGGGCAGAATTGCCGCGCGATCCATGACTGCCTCGTGGACGTAAATCGGGACGCGCACGCGCACTGCCAGCGCAATAGCATCGCTCGGACGCGAGTCCACGTCAATTGTGCGTCCATTCACGTCCATCACGATGCGCGCATAATAGACATCATCGCGCAGATCATTGATGAAAATGTACTGCACGCGCGCGCCTAGCGTGCTGATGAGCGATTTGAGCAAGTCGTGCGTCAGCGGGCGCGGTGAGCCCTGTCCTTGCAGCTCTGCCGTGATAGCATCCGACTCGCACGGACCGATCCAGATCGTCAGGTAGCGCTCTTGCGCGGTATCCTTGAGGACGACCAGCCGATGCGGCGACATCAGGCTGACACGAATACTGTCAATTATCACCTCGACCATATTGTCATTCATGCGCCACCTCAAATCCAGTCCTGCTTGCGCACAGGCTACAGGATAAGCATAATCTTTTGAGCGATACTATCAGTATAGCACATCTTGCCGCAATAGGAAACCACAAGGCTTATCTGTGCAACTGCACACCTTGTTCAGCGTGCTAGAGCAAGAGTGCCAGACGCTGCTTGACAAAATTACAGCGCGCTGTTGAATCCTGCAAGTGTGCGTCTGTTTGACCGAAAAGACTTTTGGGATAGATACCTGTGGACATCATTGAATCGACGATAGAGACACATTCAGAGACGTTCCGCGCCAACGCAGCACACAACCGCGATCTTGCACAAGAGCTGCGCGCGCGCCTAGCTGCTGTGCGGCAAGGCGGCGGCGAACGCGCGCGCAAGCGCCACGCTGAGCAAGGTAAGCTCTTCGTGCGCGAGCGAATTGATCGCCTGCTGGACGAAGGCAGTCCGTTCCTAGAGCTTTCGCCATTGGCGGCATGGGATATGTACGATAACGAGGCGCCATGCGCAGGCATTGTCACAGGCATCGGGCGCGTGGCAGGGCGTGAGTGCATGATCATCGCCAATGACGCGACTGTCAAAGGCGGCACGTACTACCCGATGACGGTCAAGAAGCACCTGCGCGCGCAGCAGATCGCTGAAGAAAATCGTCTGCCATGCCTGTACTTAGTGGATAGCGGCGGCGCTTTCTTGCCGCTGCAGGATGAAGTTTTCCCAGACGCGAATCACTTCGGGCGCATTTTTTACAACCAGGCGCGCATGAGCGCCATGGGCATCCCGCAGATTGCTGTGGTCATGGGCAGTTGCACAGCAGGCGGCGCTTACATCCCTGCCATGAGCGATGAGACAATCATCGTCAAAGGCACAGGCACAATTTTTCTAGGCGGTCCGCCGCTAGTGAAAGCAGCCACAGGCGTGGACATCTCAGCTGAGGAGCTAGGCGGCGCCGATGTCCATACGCAGCGCTCAGGCGTAGCCGATCACTATGCACTGGACGACCAAGACGCGCTGATCCAGTGCCGCAACATCGTGGCGACGCTCAACACGCGCAAGCAAATCGCGCTTGACGTGGCGCCGCCGCAGCCGCCGCGCTACGATCCTGAGGAAATCTACGGCATTTTGCCGCGCACTTTCCGCGAGACCTACGACGTGCGCGAGCTGATCGCGCGCATTGTAGATGGCAGCCAATTCCGCGAGTTCAAAGCGCGCTATGGTGAGACTTTAGTCTGCGGCTTCGCGCGGATCGAAGGCTATCTGGTCGGGATTGTGGCGAATAACGGCGTGCTGTTCAGCGAGTCGGCGCTGAAAGGCACGCATTTTATTGAGCTGTGCGCAGCGCGCGGCATTCCACTGCTCTTCCTGCAGAACATCACAGGCTTCATGGTCGGTCAGGAGTATGAGGCAGGCGGCATTGCCAAAGATGGCGCCAAGATGGTGAACGCAGTTGCCAATGCGCGCGTGCCGAAGATCACAGTCATTGTAGGTGGCTCGTTCGGCGCAGGCAACTACGCCATGTGCGGACGCGCCTACGCGCCGCGCTTTTTGTTCACCTATCCGAATGCGCGCATCAGCGTGATGGGCGGCGAACAAGCGGCGAACGTGCTGCTGACCATCAAACTCGATCAGCTGGCGCGCAGCGGCGAGCCGCCGCTCACGCCTGAGCAGCAAGCCGCCTTCAAAGCGCCGATCCTTGAAAAGTATGAGCGCGAAGGCAATCCGTACTACGCTACAGCGCGCCTGTGGGATGATGGAATCATTGATCCGCCGCAGACGCGCCGAGTCGTCGGCTTGGCGCTCTCAGCCTGCCTGAACGCGCCAATTGAGCCAACTGCATATGGCGTCTTCCGCATGTAATTGGTACTATGTTCATCGGTATCTGCCTTATCGAGCTTCACTTGCCAGGTGTCACGTCGCTCAAGGAAAAACGCGGCATCTTGAAAGCTATCCTAGCGCGGTTACATCGAGAGTTCAATGTGAGCGCAGCTGAGGTCGCTCTACATGACGTCTGGCAATCTGCCAGCATTGGCATAGCGACGGTCAGCACGAGTGCGGCGCATGCGAACAACTTGCTGGAAAACGCGCTAAGCTGGCTAGAGCACAATCGCCCTGATCTGGACATGGTGGCGCACAGCATCGAGATTGTGCCGTTCGGCACAGTGGCAGAGTAGCATGACGTGAGGCATGGCAAGTTGGCTCACAAACTCATGGAGCGGACTTATGCCTGTGACACAGGTGTTAGAAGCTGATGGACGCATTTTGCGCCTCACTCTTGCCGATCCATGGTCGGTTGAAGAAATGATAGCAGCCTTCAAGGAGTCCGAGCGCTACCTCAATGCGGCTACCAAGCCAATCCATCTGCTCGCAGACCTGACTCGGACTGCTCGTCCGCCTCAAGGTGTGATGCGCGCCCGCGAGGCGCCGAACTTGCGCCATCCAATGGGCGGCGAGATTGCTATCTTCGGCGTGAACCTTACCGGGCGCATCATGGCAGAGACTGTGCTACGCTTGGCGCGCTTCAAGCGTGCGCACTTCTTCGAGAGCGAGGCAGAAGCGCTCGCCTATCTCAACAACTTGATCGCGCAAGAGACCACTGCTTAGCACAGCTGGCAGGCAACGACAAACACCTTGCTACGATAGCGCGCCTGTAGGACAGCGGATTCGTTGATCCGCCACAGACGCGCCAACTGAGATCACTTCGTTTATCAGTATTTGTCTCATTGAGCTTCACGTGCCGAGTGTCACACAAAAATGCAGCATGTCCAAAAGCTATCTTGGCGCATCTGCACTGAGAGTTCAGCGCGAGTGCAGCTGAGGTAACATTGCATGACATCTAGCGATCTGCTAGTATCGGTCTGGCAACAGTCAGCATGAGCGCGGCGCAGGCAGACAACTTGACGGAAAACGCGCTGAGTTGGCTCAAGAAAAACTGTTCTGACCTAGACATAGTGGCACACTGTATTGAGGTCGCGCTGTTCACTACTATTGGAGAATAGTATGACGCGGCAAGTCAACCTGCAAACTCATGGAGCAGACTTATGCCTGTGACACTGACGTTAGAAGCTGATGGACGCATTTTGCGCGTCGTGTATGCTGACCCATGGTCAATTGAAGAGATGTTGGCCGCCTTTGAAGACACTGGGCGCTACCTTGACGCAGCGACTAAGCCGATTCACTTGCTCGTAGACGTGACTCGCGTCGTTCGCCCAACACTTGGTGCGCTGCGCGCGCGTGAGGCACCGATTTTGCACCATCCAATGGGCGGCGACATCGCTGTTTTCGGCGCGAACTCCCTAGCGCGCGCTATAGCGGAGACTGTAATGCGCTTAGCGCGCTTCAAGCGTGCGCACTTCTTTGCGAGCGAGGCAGAGGCGCTCGCCTATCTCAACAACTTGATCGCACAAGAGACCACTGCTTAGCACAGCTGGCAGGCGACGGCGAACGCCTCGTCCACGCTCACGCCGTCGCGCGACCAGTTGAAATTGCGCGGCGCGCCGCTTGCTACGCCGCCTGCAGGCAAGTCCACAGGTCGCCAAGCGTAACGCGCCTGCTCAGACGGCACGAACGGCGCGTAGCGGCGCGGATCGCTCGGTCCAAAGATCATCAGCACTTTGGCGCCTGCCGCTGCCGCCAAGTGTCCAACTCCGTTATCGTTGCCGATGTAGAGCGCTGCGCGCATGGCAAGTGCCGCTGTCTCTGCCAGAGAAAAGCGCTCTGACCAATCCCGACAAGGCACTTTGAGCGCCGCTTTGAAGCGCGCGACAGGCTCGCGGTCGCTGGCTGCGCCGATCACGGCGATTTGCGCGCCTAGCCGCTCAGCCAGTCGCTCGGCAAGCGCTGCAAAGTTCTCAGCAGCCCAGCGTTTCTCGATCATGCGCATTCCCACGTTCACGCCGCCACCTGGATGCACCATCAAATAGCTGCCGTGTGCCAAACGCGCCTGATGTAGGACGCGCTCAGCTTGCGCTGATGCCGCTACGCTTGGTGGCACAAATGCCCACAGACCGTCAGTCAGTATGCCCAGAATGCGCGCAAGGTCGAGGTAAATCTCTGCCTCATGACGTATGACCTCAGGCTTGATGGTTGCTTTGTGTGTGTAGGTGAAGCCGCGTCCGCCGCTGTTCAAACCGACGCGCATTGGAATGCCTGCCAGGCGCGTCGCAACTGCATACCAGAGCGACCGATCTGGCACAAAAACTGCCTCAGCGCGCAGACGGCGAATGCGGCGCACAAAGCCGAGCAAGCGGCGCGGCGCCGCTGGGTTAGCCGTCTCGCCGACCTCAAGCACAGCGTTCAAATGTGGATGTTCCTGTAGGACAGGCGCAATGGATGTGTTGACTGCCCATGTAATATGTGCATTCGGATAGGCGCGCCGTAGCGCCGCCAGCAGAGGCGTGGCGAAGACAACATCGCCGATGCAGCAAGGTTTGATCAGCAAGATACGTTTCATCCGTCGCCGTGCGTCGCCGAGTCGCGCATTTGGCGTGTCCGCGTCTCATGGCGCCACAAGGCAAGTGTAGCACGTTTTGCGCGCAATGCAGCAAGGCGTGGCGCGCCGTTCGCATACTCAGAGAGCCACTCCTGAGCAAATTTGCCCTGCCGAATCTCGTCCAAAGCGTTTTCCAGTAAACGCGATAGCTTCACATCAGTGAAGCGCTCTAAGCGTGAGAGCACGCCATACTGCGCCGTCTGAGCCATGCGCTCTAGCGCGCCTGACAAGCCATGCTGCGCACTCTCGCTCAACAGACGCGCTAGTTCGCCTGAGAGGTACAGCTCTAGCAGACTCGCCTCAGGCGGATAGCCTTCGCGGATGAGCAGCTCAGCGGCTGCGACCAGCAAATAGTGCAGAGCAGGCAACAGCGTCTGCTGAGCGAACAGGCGCAGCTCTGCCTCTTGCTGAGCGGTCACTTCTAGAGCGCCGCCGCGCAAGGCGCCCAGAGCGCGCGCCAATGCCAAAGCGCGTTGCCATGCCTTGCCGCTTGAGTCCTGTTCAACAGCGATGAAGCATGGCGCATGTGCGCCGACTTGGCGAGCCCGCCTCAAAGCATCGCTGTTGCCGCGCGGCGCGATCAGCACAGTGTCTACGAAAGGCGGCGGCTCAATGTAGCCGAAGGCGAGGCAGTAGCCTGAGAGGAAGACAAGCGTATCGCCGACGTGCAAACCGGGCGCCACTTGCTCAAAGTAGACCGAAGGTAGGCGCTCGTCAGGCTCGGCAAGCACAATGATTGGGCTGCGCACGGCTGCGTCAGCCGCGGACGTCGCTTCAAAGCCTGCCATGCGCGCAGCATCGGCTTGGTAGGTGTCATCTGTGCCGATGATGACCGTCAAGCCGCTCTCGCGCAGGTTATATGCAGCAGCGCTGCCTAGCTCGCCATAGCCAAGCAGCGCCACTGCTAGACCTGCCAAAGCACTCGGATCGGCGTCGGCTTCAGTGAAAAAGGCAGGCACGGTCTGAGACTAACGATGTTCAACTAAGGCTAACGTCCCTGGCTCGGTCAGCCATGCGCACTGAAAGCGCGGACGCCCTGTGTTCGGCGCAAGCACGGCGTCTGTGAACTTGCGCGGACGCCCTTGCACACTGCCAAACAGCAGCCGTCCATTCCCGCGCAGACAGACGCGCAACGGCGTGTAGAAACTGCCCTTGTAGGTCTGACCTTTGAAGAAGACGAAGACATCAGCGGCGCGGATGTAGGGGATGTTGATGATGTCACGGTTGCCGAGGTAAGTTGGGCGCAACGGGCGCGCAAATGCCTGCCCTTCACGGATCACGCCGTCAGTATCCTTGATCAGGACAACTGTATCTATGACCAAGTCACCTTCCTCAGAGCTTGTAGGCGGATCGAGCGGCTCGCCTTGTTCACAGACAGTGACACTTGTACTAAAAACAAGAATTGTTCCAGAGAAAACTTCTACCAGATATGTGCCAGTGGTTGGCATAGTCGCCGAGACACTTTTCAGATTTGGCCAGCT
>JANWYI010000210.1 GCA_025055255.1 Anaerolineae bacterium
TGGCGCCTTGTCTGGCAAACTGGACGTTCAGGGCAGGCAACTTCGAGTCGCTCGACCTACAGCCCGATGACTTTGTCTACGCTGACCCGCCTTACGACGTTGAGTTTACCAGCTACTCAGCAGGCGGCTTCTCATGGGACGATCAGAGGCGTTTGGCTGACTGGCTGAGCGCACACACAGGTCCTGTGCTGCTCAGCAATCAGGCAACGGCGCGGATCATCGAACTTTACGAAGCGCATGGTTTCCAGCTGAGGTACTTTGAAGCGCCGCGCCGCATCAGCGCCAACGGAGACCGCACGCCTGCACGCGAAGTTCTAGCGTACAGGAATCTTGCCTTGTAACCTGTCAATCTTGGAGAGACTCATGACTAGGTCACAGCTGTTACCTTTTCTGGAGCGTTTGAAGCGCGGCGTCATCCTTGCTGATGGCGCCATGGGCACTATGTTGCATCAAAGCGGCGCGCCAATGGACACCTGCTTTGACGCGCTCAACTTGACCGCGCCTGAGCGCGTGCAAGCTGTCCATCTCGCCTACATTG
>JANWYI010000211.1 GCA_025055255.1 Anaerolineae bacterium
CTTACTTTTCAATACCCTCACCGGGTCGTTCGCGTTTTCAACAGCTTCTGAACGCAGACCTTTTCCCTCGTATATATCGTTTCAATACCCTCAACGGGTCGTTCGCGGTTGCAACGGTCTACACATCTCAGTCATTCTCAGATCGGATTGAGGTTTCAATACCCTCAACGGGTCGTTCGCGGTTGCAACCCACACGCGCTCATCATCGGCAACGGCTTTGGTAGCATGTTTCAATACCCTCAACGGGTCGTTCGCGGTTGCAACCACTTACTTCAATTACACTCCTAGTCCCTATTTTGTGTTTCAATACCCTCAACGGGTCGTTCGCGGTTGCAACCGCCCGGCAAGCTCTGGCTGTACCGAGCAGGCGAACAGGTTTCAATACCCTCAACGGGTCGTTCGCGGTTGCAACGTTCTTGCGTGACGTCGCCCGCCGCGTGGAGAGCGGGTTTCAATACCCTCAACGGGTCGTTCGCGGTTGCAACTCAGGCGATAGGTATGCACGTCGTCTGTACTCAACATGTTTCAATACCC
>JANWYI010000212.1 GCA_025055255.1 Anaerolineae bacterium
ATTGCTTTTGCACTTTTTTGCCTGATGTCTAGCGCTGTTTACGTGCTGAACGACATCATAGACGTTGAGCGCGATAGACTGCATCCAAAGAAAAGACATCGCGCCATTCCATCAGGACAGCTGCCCATGCCGATTGCAATCTTTGCTGCCATCAGCCTGCCAGTGACGACGCTAGTCGGGTCTCTGCTTGTCAGTGTGCCGTTGACGCTTGTCCTGATTGCTTACTACGCTAAAGACCTTGCTTATTCATTCTACTTGAAAAACGTCGTCATCATTGACGTGGTCACAGTGGCAAGCGGCTTCATTATGCGTGTGGTCGCTGGCGTAGTGGTCATCAACGTCACTAACTTCTCGCCATGGCTGTACGTTGTGGTCGGCGCTTTGGCGCTTTTCCTAGCAATTGGCAAGCGCCGTCAAGAGCTGATCATGTTGGCAGAGGCGGCGCAAGACGTGCGCGCAACGTACAAAGATTACAACTTGCCGCTGCTGGACGATATGTTGCGCATGGTGACCAACGCCACGTTGAT
>JANWYI010000213.1 GCA_025055255.1 Anaerolineae bacterium
ATTGCTTTTGCACTTTTTTGCCTGATGTCTAGCGCTGTTTACGTGCTGAACGACATCATAGACGTTGAGCGCGATAGGCTACATCCAAAGAAAAGACATCGCGCCATTCCATCAGGACAGCTGCCCATGCCGATTGCAATCTTCGCCGCTATCAGCTTGCCAGCAGTGACGCTGATTGGAGCTCTATTTGTCAGCGTGCCTTTGACGCTTGTCCTGATTGCTTACTATGCTAAAGACCTCGCCTACTCGTTCTACCTGAAGAATGTTGTCATTGTTGACGTAATTACAGTAGCTAGTGGCTTCATCATGCGCGTGGTCGCCGGCGTAGTTGTCATCAACGTCACCAACTTTTCGCCATGGCTGTACGTTGTGGTTGGCGCTCTAGCGCTCTTTTTAGCAGTCGGCAAGCGCCGTCAAGAGCTGATCATGTTGGCAGAGGCGGCGCAAGATGTGCGCGCAACGTACAAAGATTACAACTTGCCGCTGCTGGACGATATGTTGCGCATGGTGACCAACGCCACGTTGAT
>JANWYI010000214.1 GCA_025055255.1 Anaerolineae bacterium
GATTGGCGGCGAGAGCGGCGTTGGCAAGTCGCGCCTGCTGGACGAAGTGCGCATCCGCGCTCTGGTAAAAGGCATGGTAGTGCTGCATGGACAGTATCTGGAGAATGTCGGCGGCTTGTACAGCGCGTGGCGCGATATTGTACGCCGTCTTTTGCTCTCTGTGTCAGTTGATGACCACGAGGCGCTCGTGCTTAAAACCTTCATAGCCGATGTTGAGCGTCTGATTGGACGTACTGTCTCAGGGACTGCGGCTATGCCTGATGAAAAGCAAATCGCCAGCCTGCTGATTGCGTTGCTGGAGCGCGCCAAGCAGCCAACTCTGCTGCTCCTAGACGACCTGCAATGGGCAAGTGATAGCCTGGGCATTCTGCGCAGGTTGAGCAAGGTAGCGCCACAGTTGCCTCTGATGATCGTAGCAGCCTATCGCAGCGATGAAGATCAGTACCTCTATGGTAAACTGCCTGAGATGCGTTTAATCAAGCTCCAGCGCTTCTCGACGCAAGAAGTGAGTGCGTTGTGTGAGTCT
>JANWYI010000215.1 GCA_025055255.1 Anaerolineae bacterium
ACTGGCACGTCGCAAGGGCGTCCTATCGAGCGCACGCTGAGTTTCAATACCCTCAACGGGTCGTTCGCGGTTGCAACCCTGCAAGTGCTTGCACCGATTAGAAATATCCAGCATAAGTTTCAATACCCTCAACGGGTCGTTCGCGGTTGCAACAAGTTCGGTGACATTGCCGAACTCCCCGACCCGATGGAGTTTCAATACCCTCAACGGGTCGTTCGCGGTTGCAACTCCACACGCCGCGTGCCACGCTCTGCCCGTAAAAGAGTTTCAATACCCTCAACGGGTCGTTCGCGGTTGCAACGCCGTGTGGAGAGCGGCGGCGTCACGCCGAGCGAATGTTTCAATACCCTCAACGGGTCGTTCGCGGTTGCAACCAACCGCGCCGCTCTCAGGCAGCCGCGTCAAACTGAAGTTTCAATACCCTCAACGGGTCGTTCGCGGTTGCAACTGGCACGTCGCAAGGGCGTCCTTTCGAGCGCACGCGGAGTTTCAATACCCTCAACGGGTCGTTCGCGGTTGCAAC
>JANWYI010000216.1 GCA_025055255.1 Anaerolineae bacterium
AACGGGTCGTTCACGGTTGCAACCTCGCCGTTTCCAAACCGCTCTGGGCGGCAGAAACGAGTTTCAATACCCTCAACGGGTCGTTCACGGTTGCAACCGGGTCTGTTCAGGTACAGCTGCGCGCCAAGCGCAGTTTCAATACCCTCAACGGGTCGTTCACGGTTGCAACGGCGCTATCTCGCGCCGAGCTGCGCACGCAACCTCAAGACGGTTTCAATACCCTCAACGGGTCGTTCACGGTTGCAACGCCGAAATGCTTGCAAGATGGTACGATGAGTTTTTGAAGTTTCAATACCCTCAACGGGTCGTTCACGGTTGCAACTGTATAATTGTCCTCAAAGCGCGCCTGCGATTTTTTCGCGTTTCAATACCCTCAACGGGTCGTTCACGGTTGCAACACAAAAGGCGCAGGTGCAGGCGCCTCAGGCTGCACAAAGTTTCAATACCCTCAACGGGTCGTTCACGGTTGCAACATCACCGCGTCGCGTGCTAGGTGTCGAGTATGAGCTGTTTCAATACCCT
>JANWYI010000217.1 GCA_025055255.1 Anaerolineae bacterium
CGCAATGTGATGCTGGGGCGCGACATGGTGGTCGAACTCAGTAACCTGCGCCTGGAGGCATGGGACTATGTGGCGATGGGCCACATCCACAAGCACCAGGATGTGCACCAAGGCAACTATCCGGGCGTGGTGTATTCCGGCAGCCTAGAGCGCATTGACTTCGGCGAGGAGAACGAACCGAAGGGGTTTTGCTGGATCGAAGCCCGGCGCGGCGACACGCAGTGGCGCTTCGAACCGATGGGCAGCGTGCGGCGCTTCGTCTCGATCTACGCAGACGCAACACGCGACGGCGACCACCCAACCGATGCTGTGTTGCGTGAGATCGAGCGGCACGATGTAAAGAATGCCGTGGTGCGTGTGCGCGTGAAATTGCTGCAGCACCAAGAAGCTGCGCTGCGCACGCGGGCCATCGAAGAAGCGCTCGAGGACGCGTATCTCATCGCCGGCATCGCGCGCGACGTGCAGCGCGACGCCCGCGCGCGCATCGGCATACAGAACCCGGAGACGCTCTCGCCCGAAGC
>JANWYI010000218.1 GCA_025055255.1 Anaerolineae bacterium
ATACCGTCATGTAGAGACCTTCGAGCAAGCGCTTGCGGCAATAGCAGCGCACAAAGCACAGGCTGTGCGCAAATAAAGGCAACGCGCACTGGTCGCGCCGCACAAGACCGCAATGCCTAGCGGACAAAAAACTGCATGATGACCGTCAAAATGCCAACGGCTACAGCAGGCAGCAGGAAAATCCAAGTCAAAATCCTGTTTTCATAGCGCAGGTGCATGTAGAACTGCAGCACGAGCCACGCCTTCGCAATGGCGATCAGCACCAGCAAAATTTGACCTAGAAACGGAAGGTAGACCACGATCAACTCGATCAGGGTCAGAACGGCTAGGGCGCCTAGCACGGCTACATATGTGCCGGGCGTTGCATGGCGCGCGCTGTGACTCGTAGCGCTATGCGCTGTGCCGCTGGTGAGTTGTTTGGAATCTGCCATGTCGTGTACTTCCTCAGAGCAGATAGACCACTGTGAAGATGAAAATCCAGACCACGTCCACAAAGTGCCAGTACAAGCCCCAGAAC
>JANWYI010000219.1 GCA_025055255.1 Anaerolineae bacterium
GTCTGATCGAGCATGTCACCTGAGATCAAGCGAATGTGATCTTGAATGTGGCTAATGCGCGAGAAGCGCTGTGTGCTGGTGCGGCGCACTAAGCCATAGACTTCATAGCCCTTCTCCAGCAATAACTCGGCAAGGTATGATCCGTCTTGCCCTGTGATGCCAGTGATGAGCGCACGTTTTGCCATATAGTCTCCTCGGCTGATGAATTTCTAGAGGTTAAGGTCAGGCGCTGCGCAAACGCATGCGCCATTCGTTCAGGACATCGGTCAGCGATTGAATGAGGCTGATCTGCGGTTGCCAGTCGGTATCTGCCTTCAAGCGCGCATATGAGCCATATAGCACTGGTATTTCAACTGGGCGCACGCGCTCAGGATCAACGCGCACCTCAATTGGGACTGAGCTGAGCCTGATGAGCGTCTCAAGGACATGCTGCATGGTCTGCGGCGCACCTGAGCAGACATTGTAGACCGCACCTGCGGCGCCACGTTCAAGGGCGAGCGCGTAGGCGCGCAC
>JANWYI010000021.1:0-3956 GCA_025055255.1 Anaerolineae bacterium
GAGAGTACGTAACGCCCGCCTAGCAAGCGTGGCTCACGCTCAAGGTTTTGAGCGTCGTATAGCCAAATGCCAAGTCCACCAGCTACTGCCAATGTCTTGCCGTCGGGTGAGTATTCAATTTCATCAATCGTGCCGCGTCCCAGTCGTTGCAACTCAACCACACGCCCAAGATTAGTCACGCCGAGAGTTGGCACTACTGCCAATGCCGGCGCAGGTGTAGCTGTGCGGGTCGGCGTGCGCGTTCTTGTCTGAGTTGGCGTGAGAGTGCGTGTCGGTGTCCGTGAAGGTGTGAATGTGCGCGAAGGCGTAAATGTGCTCGTCGGCGTCTTTGTCCAGCGTGTAGCAGTTGCGGTCTGCATGATAGCTGTCAAACTAGCGTTCAGCGCAGCTTGGTAGGCAGTAGCAGTTGCAGCAGCTTCGGCTGTGTGTGTAGGCGCGAGCGTCTGCGCTATGCGCGTAAACTCGGCATTCGCTGTTGCTTGGACAGCCAGCTCAAGCGGCAAAGTCGGCTCAGGCGTGCGGCTCGGCGTGACAGTCGCTGTCGGCGTGGCTGTGAATGTGGCAGTCTTGGTGAGCGTTGGCGTAGAGGTTGGCGTGACAGTCGCCGTCGGCGTAGCTGTGAATGTGGCAGTCTTGGTGAGCGTTGGCGTGAGAGTCGGCGTAGCGGTCGCTGTAAAAGTCGGCGTGGCAGTATCAGTCGGCGTGGAGGTAAGAGTTGGCGAACTGGTGGAAGTAGATGTCGCTGTCTTTGTAACTGTGTTCGTGGGCGTCGCTGTCTCAGTCGGCGTGGGAGTGGATGTTGGCGCGCTAGTAGAGGTGGACGTCGCCATTTCGACAGCCGTTGCCGTGAGGATTGGCGACGCTGTCTCAGTCGGCGTCTCAGCGCCTAAGGCTGCTATTGCCATTGGACTTTCAGATGCTGCTGCGGTCAGGAGTGCCACTCCAGTCGGGCTGACAGCGGGCGCTGCGGTTTGAGCCTCACGGCTGAGTAAGAAAGCGATCACGCCGAGCAGAGCAGCAATGATCGCCACGCTCATGAGGCTCAAAATAATCAGCAGTCTGTTGCTGCGCTGCTGTGCTGAGCTCGGCACAGGTGCTACAACGCCGATAGCCGTACCTTCTATCGGCGTCAACGGATGCTGCGCTAAGTCTATGTCCACACCTTTAGGTGTCTTGCCGCTCAGCGCCTCGCGGAATGCCTCGGCAAAGGCGCTTGCGCTCTGGAAACGCACTTCAGGACGTTTCGCCATGCCTTTGAGCAGCACTTTCTCAAGGCTCTGCGGCAAGTCAGGGCGTTTGCGGCGCAACGGCATCGGCTGATCGTTCAAATGTTGATACATCAGCTGTGGCGGTGTATCGCCTGTGAAGGGTAACTCGCCCGTGAGCAATTCATGCGCCATGACTGCCATGGCGTAGATGTCCGTGCGCGCGTCTACGTCGCGTCCGTACCACTGCTCAGGCGCCATGTAGGCTGGCGTGCCCATTGCCATGCCGCTGCCGGTCATGCGCGTCACGTCGCTAGCGATGCGCGCAATGCCGAAGTCGGTCAGGATAGCGTTGCCGCCTTCATCCAGCAGCACATTCTGCGGCTTGAGGTCGCGGTGGACGATGCCTTTGCCATGCGCATAGTCCAGCGCTTTGCTGATCTGTTCAAGATAAGTCACTACTTCCTCAGCCTCTAGCTTGCCGCGCGCGCGCAGCCGCGCCGCAAGGCTACCGCCAGAGACCAGCTCCATGACTAGGTAAAGCAGATCATCTTGGTTGCCAAAGTCAAAGAGCTTCAAAATGTGCGGATGACTGAGCGTAGCGACCGTCTGTGCCTCGCGCTCAAAGCGCTTGATGAACTCAGGGCTCTCTGTGAGGTTCGTCCGAATGACCTTGATCGCTACATCACGCCTAACACTGGTCTGCTGAGCGCGGTAGACAGTCGCCATGCCACCTGCGCCTAGCACGCCTGTGATGAGGTACTGTCCAAGTTGCCGTCCGACCAAATCTGCCACAGCTGCGCGTCCTCTTGCGACGTTTGACTAGTAAGGTCAGCATACCATAAAAGATAAGGTAAGGCAAGCACAGCGCTATCAGCAGCATAGGCGAGCGGACGCTTGAGACGCTTCCAGCATCTTGCCAAGCGCGCCACTTTCCTTTAGACTTATAATCAAACGTCAATTTGATTTTCCAAGCGAGGTATCTATCTATGGCTGACGTACTGCCTGCTACGCTGAGCGCCGTTGACTTCTACCGCCTTGACGAACTGCTAACACCTGAAGAGCGCGAGGTACGCTACCTTGTGCGCGACTTCATGGCACGCGAGGTCGAGCCGATCATCAACGCTTACTGGGAGCGCGCTGAATTTCCTATGGAACTTATCCCGAAACTAGCAGCGCTGAATTTGGCGGGCGCGACCATTAAAGGATACGGCTGTCGCGGACTCTCTCAGGTAGCAATGGGCGTGATGGCAATGGAATTTGCGCGCGGCGATGCCAGCATCAGCACGTTTTTCGGCGTCCACAGCGGCTTGGCAATGGGCAGCATTGACATGTTGGGCAGCGAGGAACAAAAAGCGCGCTGGTTGCCTGCTATGGCGCGCATGGAGCTGCTCGGCTGCTTTGGATTGACTGAGCCACAAGGCGGCTCGAATGCAGCGCATCCGCTGACTACAGCTGTGCGCCAAGGCGATCACTACGTCCTCAACGGCGCTAAGCGCTGGATCGGCAACGCGACCATGGCTGACCTTGCCATCATCTTTGCGCGCAACACTGAGACCAATCAGGTCAATGCTTTTGTGGTCGAGCCGAAGAAAATGGCAGGCTACACGGCGACGCCAATCGAAGGCAAGATCGCCAAGCGCGCTATCATCAACGCTGACATCAAGCTGGAAAACGTCATAGTACCTGCGGAAAATCGCCTAGAGCGCTGTAACAGCTTCCGTGACGTGGCAAAAGTGCTGATGGTGACGCGCGTCGGCGTGGCATGGGAAGCAGTCGGCGCGGCAATGGCTGCCTATGAGTATGCGCTCGCCTATGCTAAGCAGCGCGTCGTCTTCGGCAAGCCGATTGCAGGCTTCCAGATGATCCAAGAGAAGCTGGTGCAAATGCTGGGCGAGATCACCTCAATGCAGCTGTTCAGCCTGCGCCTGAGTCAACTAGCTGACCAAGGCAAGCTGACTGATGGTCAGGCAAGCCTTGCTAAGGTACACAACGCAGCAGCGGCGCGGCGCGTGGTTGCGTTAGGGCGTGAGATCATGGGCGGCAATGGCATTCTGCTGGAAAATCATGTGGCGCGCCACTTCGCTGACATGGAAGCTGTCTACACTTACGAAGGTACGAATGAGATCAACACGCTCGTGGTTGGGCGCGAGATCACGGGCATTTCAGCGATAGTGTAGCGCTGCGGTACACGAATTTAAGCGGCAAAACAGCAGCTTTTCGCACACTGTGCCGAAGACGATCAGCGTCCTGCCAGCGGCACAGTGTGTTGTTCAGCCTAGCTGCTGGACGTATCTGAAATAGCACGCATGGTCTGCGAGGTGCGAACGCCGTTAGTAAGCGTGCTACGAATGTTGATGCTTGCTGCATTTGGATCGTGTTCAGCGAGCAGCGCATTGAAGCGCTCACGGAATAGCTCTGCTTGAGCGCGCTGCAAGCGCCACAGTCGCTCCAGACTCTCTTGAATCGGGATGAGCTGAGCGAGCGCCTCGCCTACTTTGGTGCGGAAAAGCTCGAACTCTTTATTGTGCGCGCGCCATGCTTCGTCGTTAGCCAGAGTGAATTGGCGGAAGCGGCGCTGATCATCAGCTGTCCAATCGTTCCACTCTTGGCGGAAACGTTCCTCGGCAAGACGTTGCATCTCTGCCACTTCACCAATGCGCCGCTCAAGGCGCTCGCCAATGCGCTCAAAGTCCTCAATGATCTTCTTCATCTGGCGATACGCCTCTGCCCAAGTCTCAAAGCGCTCGA
>JANWYI010000021.1:4053-15161 GCA_025055255.1 Anaerolineae bacterium
AGCTAACGACTCAAGCAAGTCGAGCTTTGGGCGCAGTGAGTCGAGCTGTTTTTGCAACTCAGGCAACTCGCTCTGAATGTCGGAAAGACGGCGCGAGTCCTGACGGCGCTGCTCTTCAAGGAGGGTAATGCGCCGCTCTGGTTCTTCTAGCGTTCTGGTGATGTCTTCCATGCGCTGTGTGAGCGCAGCAATGGCATTTGCCAAGCGGTCGCGCTCAACACGGAAGGCAGCCAGCTCATCAGTAATGCGCTCAAAGCGGTCAAGGCGCTCACTCAGCTCACGAATCGGGCGCAAGAGCAGCTCGCGGGCGTTTTCAGCGCGGCGCTCCGCTTCACGCTCAGCGAGGATGCGCTTCGTCTCAAGCGCCTCAACTTGTTGCTGCATTTCGCTTCGCAGATATTCCACGATCTCGCTATCGCGTCCAACAGGCAGGAAAGCCGTGCGCGCAGCCGCCAACTCACTTTCGAGGCTGTTGACACGCCGTACCATGCTCTCAGCATATTCGCGCTGCTGAATCAGCTGTTCTTCTAACTTGGCTATTTTTGCTTTGTCGCGGCGGCGTTCCTCATCAAGCCACTCAATCATCCGAGATAGTTGATTAATATCCATGCTAATTCAAGCCTTTCACATATGCCGCATTCAGCTGTGAGGTGACTATACCATCAAGCAAGGTCGCCTAGCAAGACGTAATTATATTAATTAAGAAGGTTTCGTCGCACAATTTGCGCCCTGACGAGTCATCTAGCGCTTGGCAAAGCGCCAAACGCGAAAGTTCTGCGCGACGTCAAACTTGCCTTGCAAAATGCCGTGACGCTCAAGCGCCGCTAGGACTTCGCGTCCTTCGCTGCCTGTCGGCGTGAACCAGACGGCTCGACTAGTCAGCAGTGCTTCACGCACGAATGACTCCGTGTCCGCATTGGGATACGGCAGCACCAGCACACGCGCAGGCTGAGCGTAGTAATACGCGATAGCAGGATCAGTAGCGCCGCTGGCAGGATCAGCAGGCGTGATAATCAGCGTGTCACCTGCAGCCGTATGTTGGTGCAAAAAAGCAGCCCATCCGCGCCAATTCGGCGCTTTCTGGTAGCTCTCAGCACGGTATGGCGCCAGTGCTGCTAACTGGACGCCAATCATGGCAACGCCGATCAAGACACTGAACGGTAGGCGCACTTGAGACGCCATTCGTGCCAAGATCAGCGTCCCGAATGGTAGAGCAGCAAGAATGTAGCGCGGATCGAAGACGTTCAGCCGCGTTGCAACCAAATAAAGCGCAAGCAGCGGCAAGCTCAAGCTGAGTATGAAGTAGAGACGCAGGTTTGTCGGCAAGAGCAAGGCGCTGAACAACAGCAGGATCAACACAGCAGCACCAAAAGTAGGCGCGCTCAGCTCGCCAAGCAGCAAAACTGTCCAAAAATTCGGCAAGAGTGCGAGATCAGCGCTGCCGCGCGTGCCGCCGTAGCCACTTTGTGCAAGCGCAGCGCCCTGCACGAAACTCGGTATGTGCGCCGCAAGGATCGCGCAAAATGCCACAAGCCAAGCGCGCAGCGCACGTCGCTTGACCATCAGCACGTATAGCGCGTGCAGCGCTAGTATGAAGCTTTCGAGGAAAAACAGATACAGCGCAACAATTTCCGCCAATGTGTAGAGCGTCCAATCGTACCATGTGCGGCGATCCGTTGCGCGAATCAACAAGTAGAGCGCCAAAGCGCTCACACCTGACCATAGCGCGTAGTTGCGCACGTCTTGACTGTGCCAGATCAGGTAGGGATTGCACGCCCAGAGCAACAGCGCCCAAATCCCTGCCTGTGTGGCGTGCTTGCTGCGAAACAGACGGCGTGCCGTAGCGTACACAGCCGCAGCACCTAGCAAGTTAACAAGTGCAGGCAACATGCGCAAGGCGACCTCACGTTCACCTGCTAATGTGCGCCACGCGCCGAATGCGATGAACGCCCCAAACGGATGTGGCTCGCGCCATGCTAAGCCGCTAGGTGCTGTCAGCTCAGCCAGTGGCAACGTCCAATAGCGCGCTGCGAAGGCTTCATCGCCGCGCAGCGACTGGACGCTAATGCCCAGAATGCGCAATGCCGCTGCGATCAGGAGCGCTACTGTACATACAGCTAGTCGTGTATGCACTAGTCTATCTCTTCTTCGGTTGCCTCGTTGAAGGCTTTTTCGTCTAAGGTGGCGATCAGCGCCATTTCAATCGCCTTCATCTCTTCTTCGCTGAGCAGCTCAAAGCCTGTCTTGCGCCGCTCACGCTTGACCTCGCGCAGCGCGCTCTTGATCGAAGGTTTCTTTTTCGGACTAGCGTAGACGACAGGAATGCTTGGTTCCTCCAGCTCCAGCACAGCGCGCGGATGTGTAAAAACAACAATTGGCTGGACTTCAATGCCTGAGTCAGGCAAGGCAGCGTCAATGATCGCCTGAACGTTTGCAGCGTCCATTGCAGCATCCTCAAATGGCTTGCCCAGACCTTCCTGCTTCATGAATTGGAAGAAAGGCGCTAACGGTCCGCGCCGCTTGTAATCTAGCCAACGGTCGCCTGTGACCTTGACGCGCGTAATTTGGAAGCGCGTTGTGAAAGTGTAGACGCCCTCAGGCGTGAGCAGGATGTGGTTAGCAGGCGGAAAGTAGTTGAACAAGACGCTGCGCCGATTAATGCCTTCCAAGCCTTCCAGAATTGCTTCCTCAGGACGCGGCACGCGCACCCACTCATTGGTCAGGCGCACTGAGAGCAGCGTCGTGACCAAGCCGATTGGCATGATTAGACACGGCACAAAGATCAGCACGTTTGGGTCAATAGTTAAGAAATTACTGAGGATCAGCCCAGCGGTCAGCACGAATAGGCTGACGAAAAACAAGACCGTGCCAAGCCGCCGACCTTGCTTGATGCGAAGTTCGTTGGTGAGAACGCGCATAGCGCTGATATCCTTCTCTGAGTTTGATGATAGCTCAAGTGTAGCCTAGCTCTCAGGAACGCGGCGAGTCAATCAATTGGCGGATCATCTCGGCTTCTTCAGGCGTTAGGTCATTGCGCTCGGAGAGCTTTTTCATTGCCTGATCGCCTAGAAAGGCGCGCGTAAATGCAGCACGTTGAAAGCTAATAGACGGAAAGCCAATTCCTGAGATTGGCACAGGCAACATCTCGCCTGTCTCGCGGCTGCGAATATCCTCGCGGCGGATCAGCAGCAGGCTGATCAATAAAATCCCAACGCCGAGCCATTGTGTAGCTAACAGCTGCTCGCCTAGTAGTACGAATGCCAACAAAATCGCTACAGCCGTCTCTGAAATGCCGACTAAAACGGTCTGCAGACTGCCCATGCGCTTGACGCTGAAGAACATCGTCAAGCGAGCCAATGCCGTCGTCACGCCGAGTGCTAGGATCGCATTGAGCGTCTGATTGTCCATTGGCGTGAACTCACGGCTGACGATCAGCCGCGCGATCACTACAACAACCGCCATTGTTGTCAGCACATAGAGCGCAACAGTCTGAGCAGGCATTTCGTAAAGCACGCGCTGACTGAGGATGAACATGCCTGCGAACAAAATAGCGTTTCCGATCATTAGAGCAACGCCAAACCAATTGAACTGGCGCTGTACTCCCTGTGTGATGAGCACTACGGCAACGAAGGCAAGAAACGCACGCAAAACTGTCCGCTGCGTCAGCTTGTGACCGTCAGCGGCAGCCAAAACAACGACAAAAATCAAGTAGGTGCTATTAAGTAGCTGTGCAACTGATGCATCGAGGTAGTTCAAGCCGTTGTAGTAAAATAACGAGCCAATGCCGTTGACCGTGCCGACTATCACACAGCCGAGCAAGCCTGCAGGGTAAATGAAGATATATTTGCGCCAAAAGACCAGATAAATCGTCCACAGAATGGCTGCAGCGGCAACGGTTCGCAAAGCAGCAATGGTGAATGGGTCAGCTTGTCCGTTGAGTGCCAGCTTGCCTAGCACAGGCGCCATGCCCAAAAAAGTGGGATAGAGTGCCAACGCAATCAGATGGCGCGTGCTAGGATGTTCAACCACTGGTACCTCAAGCTGTCGTGCGGCGCACAGATGGCGCTTGGAGCGGTAAATCTATGTAAAATGTGCTGCCAAGCAGTTTCACTTCGTCGCGTCCTTCGCTTTCCGCCCAGATTTTGCCGCCGTGTGCCTCGATAATCCCTTTGCAGATTGCTAAGCCCAAGCCTAGACCGCCACCGCGGAACGCAGTCTTGCTGGTGGAATGCAGCTGTGTGTTGTTGGCTGTGTAAAAGCGGTCAAAAATGCGCTGTAAGTCTTCTTTGTTAATACCAATACCAGTGTCTTTGACAGCGATCAATACGCTGCTCGGACTGGTGCGCGCCGTTATACTGATTACGCCGCCATCAGGCGTGTACTTGATAGCATTTCCAATCACGTTTGAGAGCGCCAGAGCTAACAGATCAGCGTCGGCTTGAATCATCGTTGGGAACTGGCGCACTTCGCAGGTAAACGTTTGATTGCGTTGACGTGCCACTTGTCCCATCTCTTGGACAATACGTTCCATCATGCGCATCAAATTGACTGGTCCGATAGCCAGCTCGATACGCCCTGTGGCGATGCGCGAGATGGTCAAAATTTCATTGATGACGCCTGACATGCGCTCGATAGACTCGACCAAGCCGTCAATGAACGCTTTGACCTCTGGCGATTCGCCCTTAAGCCGCTTGACAACAGGTGACTCTTGGATTAGGCGACTGTAGCCGTAGATCAGCGTCATTGGTGTGCGCAGTTCATGTGCCGTCAGCTGGATGAAATCTTCCTTGACCTTATCAAGTCGGCGCAACTCGGCGTTGCTCTGCTCAAGCTCGCGCACTTTTTGCTCAAGACGCAGAACGAGCTCACTGTTGTACTCAAACTGTGCCTGTGCCAGTGCGTCAAGGCTAACTGTATCTTTCGCACCTGAGAGATAGTGCGCCACTTGGCTAGGAAAAGTGTCAATGTCAATCGGTTTAGTTAGGTAGCCCGTCAAGCCAGCAGCAAGAGCCTTTTCGCGCTCACCTGCTTGACTCTGTGCCGTGAGCGCCACAATTGGCACGCTGCGGAAGCGCTCATCAGCGCGCAAGCGCGTGGTGATCTCACGTCCCGTCATGTCAGGCAAGTTAATATCCATCAGGATCAGGTTCGGCATGTACTTATCAGCTGCTTCCAAGCCTTCTAGACCTCGTGAAGCCGTCACCACTCGGAAGCCTGCATCGCTCAAGACGCGCTCAACTAGGACTTGACTGCCCGGATCGTCCTCAATATACAAAATCGTAATGCGGTTATCCATGGCTTCCTGCCTTGGCGCTTCAGCCTAGAGCTTTCACGATGCTCTGCAACAACTCCTCATCCATAAAAGAGCCTTTTTGCAGCAAGCGCTCAATCTGACCGTTTAGGCGCATCCGCTCGTGCATAGTTAGCTCTTTTGCCGTCAGCACGATGATGGGAATGTGCGCCGTGTTTGGATCAGCTTTCAGCGCGTCAATCACGCTGAAACCGTCAATGTCAGGCATCATCAGGTCTGTGATGACGACGTCGGGCTTCACGCGCTCAACCAAGACCACACCCTCAGCGCCGCCGTTTGCCAGATGAACTTCGTAGTTGCCTTGCACCTTCAAAATGCGCTCGATCAGTCTGCCTGCGTCTGTGTTATCCTCAATGACGACAATGCGCCGTGCTGAAGTCTCCATCTGCTCAAGGGCAGAGAGCAAGCCTTCAGCAGGCAGCGAGATTTTGCCACTTTGCTGGCTGACGTCCACTGAGCGGGCAAATTGCTCGCCCAGAATCTGTTTTTCGACTGGGAAAGTATGCCCAGAACAGTTGACCACAACCACTTGATCAGGCTTGATGATGCCGCGCCGCGCCAGCTTGATCAAGCCTGCAAAGGCAACTGCTGTGGCAGGCTCAACGGAAAGTCCCTCTGTGCGCGCTAACAGGCGTAGGGCATTGAATGCCTCTTCATCGGTCGCCTCTTCCATAGTGCCGCCATGCGCAATGATCAAGTTGTTCAGCTGCTCATAAGCGCGTCCTGGGTCGCCTGTTGAGAGTGTGGCAATCACAGTCTGCGGATTTTCCACAGGCGTTGCGACTGTCCGTCCATTTTTGAAGGCGCGCACCATTGGCGCGCAACCTGCTGATTGGATCACGCCTAACGCAGGAATTTTGTCCGCCAAGCCAAGTTCCATCAGCTCCTCAAAGCCTTTTGCCACGCCAATTGGTCCCATGCCGCCGCTGACTGCCTGGATGAACCAATCGGGCGCGCGCCAGCCCAGCTGCTGAGCGATCTCGAATGCCATGGTTTTCATGCTCTCAACAGCAGCGATACTCTTGATGCCGCGATCAATGTACAAGCCGCGCTGCTTAGCAAAGCCATTGGCGACAACCTTCGTGTGGTCATATGTGCCAGTGACCTTGATCACTTCGCCGCCGTAGAGCGCTGCCTCGCGCATTTTCTCGCCCGGCACCATGCTCGTCAAAAACGCCCAGAGCTTGATGCCTGCTCGCGCTGCAAAAGCGGCATAGGCAATTGCCACATTGCCCGTAGATGCAACGACTGCCTCACGAATGCCGCGCTCGCGCATGACCGAAATGGCAACTGAGGCTTGCCGATCCTTGAAAGAGGCAGTTGGACCTTGCCGCTCATCCTTGATGTAGAGATTTCGTAAGCCGAGCATCATGCCCAGATTACGTGCCTTCAGCAGCGGCGTGCCGCCTTCGCCCATTGTAACGATGTTTTGTGTGTCGTAGATTGGCAAGAGTTCGTGGTAGCGCCACAAACCGGGCTCACGCGCCATAATCTTATCAACCCAGCCACTGCGCCGCAGCGCAGCGAGGTCGTAGCGCGCCCGCAAGATGCTCTCACCACACTTCGGGCAGGCATTCAAAGGACGGTCATACGAGCCGACCCAGTCGCAGTAGGTGCATTGAAGCTCGATCCGCTTGCTAGACTTCGTCAAGGTACTTCACTCTTTGCAATGCTGTGTGAGCCTATAACCTATAACTAGGCTTACGCTTAATGATAGCAACGATTTGTCAAAGTGCATGAACGGATTTTGCCAAATTTTTGTGAAAAGCGCGCGCCTAGCGCTACAATAAGCCAAAAGCCACAGCAGGTCTGGAGCGACGAACTGATGAACCTCCTACAAAAAATCGGCATTCTGGTCTCAGCCACCTTACACAGCATCGTTGACCGCGCCTTGCAAGCGAACTCAGTTGCTGTCTTTGATGAATACATTCGCCAAGCTGAAAACAGTATGAGGTTGATTCAAAGCGCACTGGTTGACCTCAAGGCAACTGTCAAGACGCTGCACACCAAGTACAACCAAGCCGCTGATGAGGCAGCACGCCTTGACCTGCAGATCGATCAAGCGTTGCAGGCAGGCAAAGAATCGCTGGCAAAGGCACACATGGTGCGTCTAAACAGCCTTGTTGAGATCGCCCAGACCTACAAAGCACAGTATGAGCGCCAAAACCGCGCCTACAACACGCTGACCGAGACTGTCCAAATTTTACAGAGCAAAGTGGACGTGCTGCGCGCACAGCGCGACCAAGTGGCGACTATGCTAGAGCTGATCCGCAGCAAGAATATCGTGGCACGCTCAATCAAGGACATAGATAAGATTGCAGATGCGCGCACGCGCCAAATTATGGAGAACGTGCGCTCACAGCTGGACATGGCTGATGCGCGCCTTGAAATGGCGACAAGCCGTCTTTCAGCAGAGCTTGAAGAGCAAGCGGGCGACTTGACGATAGAAGCGCAGCTTGAGGAGCGCCGTCAGCGGCTAGGCTTAGCGTGAGGCTACTGTCTATACACCTTGACCAGTTGCTCGCCGCTGTTGTAAAATTAAAGCATACAATGGGCGCTTAGCTCAGTTGGCAGAGCACTTCGTTTACACCGAAGGTGTCAGGGGTTCGAGTCCCTTAGCGCCCATGAGATATCCCCGCGCCAACGGGGATTTTTCGTTAGCGACGTAGCTATGCGCAAACCGATTGTCGCCCTTGTTGGGCGCCCAAACGTAGGCAAGTCCACTCTGTTTAATCGTCTAATTGGCGAGCAGCGCTCCGTGACGAGTGAGATCGCCGGTACAACGCGCGACCGCATTTATGGCGACGCTGATTGGCGTGGCGTTGTCTTCACACTGGTGGACACAGGCGGCATTGAGATGTATGAGGCACACACAGACGCGCCGCCGCTCTCTGAGGCAAGCGCTGACTTTGTGCCTCAAATCCGCGCCCAAGCCATGATCGCTATCCAAGACGCTGACGTTGTGGTCATGCTGGTAGACGCGGCACAAGGCATCACTGCAGCTGACCAAGAGGTCGCTGAGATTTTGCGGCGTACGCAGAAGCCGATCATCATCGCTGCGAACAAGGCGGATAATGAGGCACGCCGCACGGACGCCCTTGAGTTTTACGCGCTCGGTCTAGGTGAGGCGGTCTATCCGATCAGTGCGCTACATGGCACTGGCACAGGCGACCTGCTTGACGCAATTGTGGACTCTTTTCGGCGTGCGCCTGCGGAAGACTTCGACGCGCCTGAGGATGACAGTCTGAAAATTGCGATTGTCGGGCGACCGAACGTCGGCAAGAGCAGTTTGCTCAATCGGCTGCTGGGTGAAGAGCGCGTCATTGTCAGTCCGATTCCCGGCACTACGCGCGACGCCATTGACACGCAGTTGAGGTGGGAAGGTATGCCCGTCACGCTGATTGACACAGCAGGCTTGCGTCGGCGCGGCAGCATCGCGCCCGGCATCGAAAAGTTCAGCGTGATTCGCACGCTCAAGGCGCTGGAGCGCGCAGACGTTGCGCTACTAATGCTAGATGCTACCGAAGGCGTCACAGCGCAGGATACGCACATCGCAGGCATGATCAAAGATGCTCAGCGCAGCTGTGTGATAGTTGTGAACAAGTGGGATGCTATCGAGAAAGATGAGCACACCATGAACGAGTTCACGCGCATCATCCGCCAGCGCTTTGACTTTATCAGCTACGCGCCAATTCTGTTCATCAGCGCGCTGACAGGTCAGCGTATTCACACAGTGCTGCCGACTGCAGCGCGCGTCCAAGAGGAACGCTTGACGCGCATTCCAACGAGCGCTTTTAATGAGTTACTGCGCGAGGCACAGTTGCGCCATGCACCGACAAGCGGCACTGGTCGGCGCCTGAAGATTTACTACGGCACGCAGGTGCGCGTTGACCCGCCAACTTTTTTGCTCTACATTAACAGCCGCGACCTGTTGCACTTCAGCTACGAGCGCTACCTTGAGAATCAAATTCGAGAGGCGTACGGCTTCCTCGGCACGCCGATACGCCTCAGTTTTCGTGAGCACAAGCGCTCAGAGGATGACTAGTGGCTCAAACCGAACTGTCCCAGATTGCCGATCACAGTCACAAAGCGGCGCGCGACCCAGCCACGTCCGAAATCGCCTGTGATTTGCAGCCACAAGCCATCAGGTGTGACGCCGACGATGTCGTAAGAGATGCCTAAGCGCGCTACACCAATGACAGGCGCTATGTCGCTGGGTTGTTGACGTACACGCAAGCGGAACGTATTGACCTTAGCCAGTGGCGTCACAGTCAGGTCGCTGAAGGGCAATTGACTTAGGTCGCCTTCCGTGCGCACTGCCTGCGCAACCACCCAGCCTCTACGTCCACGCGGCGTTATCACTTCCACGTGCGTATTCTTGCTGTGCAAGCCGACCACGTCCACTTCGTCGCCAAAGCGCAGCCGATCCACAATCGCGTACTCAACAGTTGGTCCACGCCGCACAAAGACCACAGCAGACGTGATCACAGTCGCAAACGGCAAAATTTGGTCTTCCGTGACTGGCAAGTTGACGATGCTGACATTCGTGCTGACCCAGCGCGCACTGATCCATCCGATCCCAAACGGCGTGACTGCCTGTAGCCATGCGCCCACACGATCACGTCCAATTAACGGCACGACGCTGTTGCGCGTCAGAAAGCCGAGTGAGCCACCTCCAGCGCGTGGTGCACGGCGCACGTTCAGGCGCTCAGCCTTGACCGTTGCCACGATACCTGTCTCGGTTTGTAGTGCCAACTGTGACGCTTGACCAGCAGGTGCGGCGTAGCTCGGCGTAGGTTGCGCGCCCAAAAGGCTACCGATGAAGACTACGCTCATAAAAACGACTATTAGACGCTTCATATACACATGCTCCGTGTGCCGCAAGCCAACTCGCCTTAAGCATAAGCCGAATCAGTGTGCCATGCAAGCAGCGTACCTGTTCGGCTGTTCAACAGGGCGTTGACCTGTGCCACAGCTTTCTCTTGACCTTTGTGTGCTTTTCGTTTAAGGTGATCGGCGCTGTATACGTTACACTAGAGCAGCGCAGGCATAGAAGGGATTAGCGCAAGCCTTGAACGTTCTTGTCAGCGGCGCAGGTGGCTTCGTCGGCGGACACTTGCTCACGTACCTGTGCCAGAACATGCCGCATCTCAGGCTACACGGTACGCTCTTCTCAGACTCAGAAAAGCGCGCTGCGCTTGAGGCGCTCGGTTGTCAGTTATGGACGCTCGACCTGCGCGACTTAGAGGCTGTGCGCGACCTGTTAGCGCAAGTGCGTCCTGTGCGGATTTACCATCTCGCGGGACAAGCCTTCGTGCCGCGCTCGTTTACTGCGCCTTGGGAGACGCTTGAGGTCAACATTCGCGGCACGCTAAACCTGTTGGAGGCTGTACGCACGCTCGGCTTGGAGACGCGCATTCTAGTGGTCAGCTCAGCCGACATCTACGGCGCAGCAGCAGCTGAGTCCTTGCCGCTGACCGAGAGCGCGCCGTTCATTCCTTCCAGTCCGTACAGCGTCAGCAAAATTGCTCAGGACATGCTGGCATGGCAGTATGCGCGCGCATACAGCATGTACATTGTGCGCGTGCGTCCATTCAACCACATCGGCACTGGGCAAAGCGCGGATTTTGCCGTGCCAAATTGGGCGTCACAAATCGCCGCAATTGAGCTAGGTCAACGCGAGCCTGTTGTCCTAGTTGGCAACCTTGCTGCCGCGCGCGATTTCACAGACGTACGCGACGTGGTGCGCGCCTACGCGCTCGCCCTTGAACGTGGCGCCGCAGGTGCGGTCTACAAC
>JANWYI010000021.1:15260-20881 GCA_025055255.1 Anaerolineae bacterium
AGCACACAGCGCTTCTCGCGCATTAGCCACATTCAAGATCACATTCGCTTGATCTCAGGTGACATGCTCGATCAGACGTCCCTGCAGGAGGCGCTGCGCGAGGCAAAACCAGATGAGGTCTATAACCTTGCTGCACAGAGCTTCGTGCAGACCTCGTGGCGACAGCCCGTCTTCACAGGTGACGTGACGGCGCTAGGCGTCACGCGCTTGTTGGACGCGATTCGGCACGTCAATCCAGAGATACGCTTCTATCAGGCGTCCTCTTCAGAGATTTTCGGCAAAGTTCAAGAGGTGCCGCAGCGCGAGACAACGCCGCTCTATCCGCGCAGTCCGTATGGCGTAGCGAAGGCATACGGGCATTGGATCACGATCAATTACCGCGAGAGCTACAACATGTTCGCTGTGAGCGGCATTCTCTTCAATCATGAGAGCGAGCGGCGCGGCATTGAGTTCGTCACGCGCAAAGTGACTTACAACGTAGCGCGTATCAAGCTCGGCTTGGCGAAGGAGCTACGCTTAGGCAACCTTGACGCACAGCGCGACTGGGGCTTTGCTGGGGACTATGTGCGCGCTATGTGGCTGATGCTACAGCAGCCAACGCCTGAGGATTACGTAATTGCCACAGGAGAGACACACACTGTTCAAAAGCTGGTAGAAACCGCTTTCAGCTACGTCGGGCTGAATTGGCGCGATTACGTTGTGCAAGACCCTGCTTTCATGCGTCCTGCTGAGGTGGATTTGCTTGTCGGCGATGCAAGCAAGGCGCGCAGACAGCTCGGCTGGAAACCAACTATGACCTTTACTGAACTCATCCATCGCATGGTTGAGGCAGACCTGAAACTGCTGCGCGATGGCGGCTCCGAAGACTGAGCGAGCTGTTAGATTTTCCGATCTCTAACAGCTTTCCAACATGCCACATGCCATGTGACGGCACATCTGTGCTATGATACAAGTTAAGAACAGGTCAGAGACGCTGATAAGCGAAGTCGGTTGACGAGGATACGATTGTGGCGCCTGATTTGCTGACGCTCTTCGCTGAGCCATCAGTTGCCTTGCTGTATTTCATGGCGATGCTCTTACTGAGCGGCGCTGCGCTCGTCATGGCACTTGGGCAGCGCTTGCGCAGCACAAATGAGCGTGCTGCCGCACGGTATGTCTCGGCGAGCGCAGGTGTCTTGGCTGCTTGGTTAGCGCTGATGATCGGCGCGCTGGCTGTCTTGCTGGTAAGTCAGCCAAGCGCTGCTATCATGCCACCGTTAGAGCGCGCTGTTAAAGCAGTAGTGGTCGCTTTAGTTGGCTACGCATTTCTGCGCGCTGAAACTGTTCTGCCGCTCTGGAGCAGTGGTCAGCGCCGCAGTCTTGCACCTAGCCTCGCATTTTTCAGCTTGTTGGCGCTGATTGCAGCTGCCTACGCCTACACTGCCTACACATGGTACACTGCTTTTGAGTCACAAGCTGCCTTTAACAGCACGCCTTTCGGTCTCGGCTGGACGCTCGGCACGGCTGTGCTGTGTGCGATTTTGACGCTGCTGCTACTGTCAAACTTTCGTCGCTTACCTGATGCGCCGTTAAAACTGCTTTTTAGCTTAATCTTGTTAGCAGGCTACAGCTACACTGCCTACAGCATCCTGAGCGGACAGCTGAGCGGCAATGAGATGGGCATGGTGCGCCTTGCCTTCCTGATTGCCATGCCGCTTCTGCCTGTTGTTGTCTATCGCTTAGTTGTCAGACGGCTGACTCAGCTAGCAGATGAGCGCGCGGCGCAGGCGACTGTTTCCACGCTCACTAACATTTCCACCAACTTGCTGGATAGCACAGCAGACCGCGAGTCAGTGACGTTGCTGAAGGCGATTGGCACAATGCTCGAGCATGAGTCGCCTGAAGATTTGCCGCGCCAGATCGTGATCGCAGCCGCTTCAATTGTGAAGGCAGATGTCGCTGCATTGCTAGTGGTTGACGACCAAGAATACGCCGATGTCCTAGCTGCTTTTGACGTTGTGCAGCAACGTGCTATTCCAGCAATGGCTTTCAAACTGGATGAACAGCCTACGCTGCAGCAAGCGCTTGCGACGCGCCTACAGCAGAGTCTTTCAGTTGACCAAAACTTGAATGAGATGGTTGATCTTTACACGCGGCTGGACATCCAGAAGATTGGACCGGTCTATTTTCAGCCGTTGACGCGCGAAGGCGAAGTGGTAGGCGTGTTGGTGGTCACTTTACCGTACACGCAGCGCAACTTGCGCGATAGCGAGCGGCGGCTGCTAGAGAGCATTGCACCAGCGGCTGCGCGGCTGCTGCTGATCAGCCGTGCCGCTCAGCGCGCGCGTTTAGAGGCACAGCGCAATGCAGCTCAGGCTGTGTTGGAAGGCGCTGAGCAAGCAGATCAGCCTGTCAGCAACACAGCAGCTGTGCGCGCTGAGATGCAAGCCAGCCTTGAATTGGCGCGCAGTCAAATCAATGAATTGAGCGCGCTCGTCCGCGAGCTGCAAATTGAGTTGGACTATGAGCGCAGCCGTATCGCTGAAATCGTTGCGGATGATCCTGAAGGGCTGTCTATTTCGCAGCGCATTGAGAAAATGGCAACTGAGCGGCGCCGTCTTGAAGCAGAGCGCGAGCAGCTGGTGCAGGCACTTCAAGAGGCACAAGCGCAGCTTGCCAGCGCCAGCGGCGGCGATGAAGAGATGCTGCGGACAGTTGTGCGCGTGCTGCAGCAAGAGCGTGACGATCTCTTGGCGCAAAAGGAGATGCTAGAGCGCCAATTGATCGAGATTCGCAAAGGCGGTAACACAGCGCCTGCTATGCTGCGCGAGCTGTTAGTACGTCAAAGCGAAGAACGCGCGCGTCTAGAAGCAGAGCGCGACCAACTGCGCGCTCAACTGACCGATGTGGAAGCGCAGTTGCGCGCGTTAGGCATTGAAGGCGGACCGACGGCGCTGCTCACAACATTGGCAAGCCTGACCGATGAGCGCAGCCGCTATAAAGCGCAGGCAGAGCGCGCTGCACAAGAGCGCGATACGTTGCGCGCCGAACTGCAGCGCATGCGTGCCCTGATCGCCGCTGCAGATGAGCGCGAGGCAAAAATCGCTGCACTTGAGAATGAGGTGCGCCGCCTTGCCGGCGACCGCGAGGCGCTCGCCCGTCAACGCGACTCGCTGCGCCAAGATCGTGAGGCGACACAGAGCGAGCGGGAACAGTGGGAAGCCTTACGCACGCGCATGGTCGCTGAGATGTCCGCCTTGCAGCAAGACCTCGAAGCTGCGCTCTACAATTACAAGCGCGCCGCAGCCGAGCGCGACAAATTGAAAGAAGAGATGGCGGCGCTAATGAGCGAGCGCGACAAGCTGGCTGCTGGACGCGCCGCGCTGCAAAACGAGCGCGATCAGCTCCTAGCGCGCTTGGAAGGCAACCGTGAGGTGTTGCAACAGCTTGGCGCCGAAGGCATAGGCGCGCTCAAAACCATGATTGACGATTTAACTGAAGAGCGTAGCGAGCTAGAACATCAGCTCTTACGCGCGCAGAACCAAATTCAGCGCCTGCGCGAGCAGCTAGATGAGATGCGCCGTAAGCTGAGTGCTGTTAGTCAGACGCCTAGCACGTTCGTTCGAGCCGAGACATTGGAAGTGCTGCTCAGCATGGCGCAAGAGCTGCGCACGCCGCTCAACGCAATCACTGCTTATGTGGACTTGCTGCTGAACGAGTCAGTCGGCTTGCTAGGTGATTTGCAGCGTCAATTTCTGTTGCGTGTCAAGTCAAACAGTGAACGGTTAGCTACGCTGATTGAAGAATTTGCGCGCGTGGTCGCCATTGATAGCGGACAGGTAAAGCTGCATATGACTCAGCTTGACCTGAGCGAAGTGATTGACGACGCAATCACTGCCACGCAGACACAGTTCTTAGAAAAAGGCATTACGCTGCGTTTGAACTTGCCCGACAGCTTGCCGCTTATTCACGGCGACCGCAGCGCGCTGCAGCAAGTGCTGGTCGAGCTGCTCTCAAATGCCTATCGCGCCTCGCCAAATGACGGCGAAGTGCTGCTGACTGCCAAGCATGAGCGCGCTTTCCGTCCGCCTGCCTTGAATGGCGCACCGCCTGCCAAGCCTGCTGAGATGATCGTGATCAGCGTGCGCGACTTTGGTGGCGGCGTGCCAACTGAAGAGCAGACGCGCGTCTTCAGTCGTCTGTTCCGCGCTGATACGCCGCTCATCCCTGGCTTAGGCGACACAGGTGTCGGCTTATCCATTGCGCGCGCGCTCACAGAGGCACATCACGGCTACCTGTGGTTTGAGTCCGAGCGCGGCGCGTCTAGCACATTCACCATGGCGTTGCCTGTGCAACCGCCGAAAGCAGAAGAGAGCCATGCGTCGTGATACAGGTAGCGAACTGTTGGCTGCGCTAGTCGCCATTGGCATCCTAGCGTTAGCTCTGGTCTTCGGCTTAGTGCTAACTCTCAGCCAGCGCGCCGATGCCGCCTTGACACAAGCCGCTCAAGCAAATGGCTCTACGCTGACTGCCACAGCTACGCTGAGCGTGATCTTGCCTGACTCATCGAGGCAGACGCCGACTGTGACACCAAGTTTGACCGATCCACATACGCTGACAGCTAATAGCACGTCTCCCAGTCCGTCTGCCACAGCTACGCTGAGCGTGATCTTGCCCGACTCATCGAGGCAGACGCCAACCGTCACGCCAAGTTTGACTGCCACACACACAGCAATAGCTGATAGCGTGTCTCCCAGTCCGTCTGCCACAGCCACGCCACGCCAAATCGAGCGACCTTCTACCACACATACTCAGACCACTACAGTCACTGTGACGCAGCTTGCTACGCCTAGCCGCACAGCCGCGCTGACAAGTGCGCTGCTGACCGTCACAGTTACTATCACTCAGTCCGCCACATACACAGCGACGCACACTCAGACTGCCACTGCAACAGTCACTGTGACACAATCTGCCACGCCTAGCCGCACAGCCACGCGCACAGCGACCTCGACACTGACGCCGACATGGACACGCACATCAACAAGCACGCCAAGCCTCACGCTGACTCCCTCAGCGACCGCCACGCCAAGCGCTACACTCACGCCTTCGCACACGCCAACTCCAACACTCTTTGTGCCAACTTTTCCGCCTGAGCTGCTCACACCGACTCCGACGCCGCTCAGTGTTGCTGCGCTCACGGCTACACCATGCCTGCCGCGCCGCGACTGGATTCCATACACTGTGCAGGCAGGCGAGACGCTCTTCAGCCTTGCACGCCGCGCTCAGGTCAGCCTAGCTGAGTTGGCGCGTGCTAATTGTATCGCCGACCCGTCAAGACTCGTTGTCGGCACAGTGATTTACTTGCCGCGTCCGCTCGACGTGCCGACACCAGTTGCACTCAACGGCGTGAATATCCGCAACTGCAGCGATCCGCAGCGACGCATGGTCAATGTTGTGCCTGATGGCAGGCTGAGCGGCGTTTTTGTCATCATTGGCACAGCGCAGCATGAGAATTTTCAGTTCTACAAAGTTGAAATTCGTGCCGACGGCAGCGACTTGTGGCAAAATCTGGTCACGCGCTCAGAACCGATCAATGGCGGCATGTTGGCAACGCTCGATACAGCGCTTTTCCCAGCTGACAT
>JANWYI010000021.1:20981-37481 GCA_025055255.1 Anaerolineae bacterium
AATCTGGTCACGCGCTCAGAACCGATCAATGGCGGCATGTTGGCAACGCTCGATACAGCGCTTTTCCCAGCTGACATATACTGGTTGCGGCTGACTGTGGTGGATCAGACGGGCAACTTTCCGCCGCCGTGCGAAGTGCGTGTGATTCTAGCGCCCTAGGCAGGCTCAGTGTGAATGGTCACGCGCTGCACGAGCGGAATTTCGCTGCGAATGCGCATCTCAACTTGCTCAGCAATAGCGTGCGCCTCTTGCACGCTCATCTCGCCAGAGAGCGTGCAGCGTAGCATTACGGCGTAGCCGCCTGCTATCGTGCGCACATTAGCATCGCTCCAGTGTGCCTCAGGGTAAGCATGACGCGCGACCTGCAATGCCTGTTCGCGCAATAGTGCAGCGTGTCCGCTGTGCAGCACGACGTCGGCTTGGCGGCTGGCAGGCTCAATGTGCGTGATAACCTCGCAGACTTCAGGCATTGCGGCGCGCAGACGCGCTTCAAAAAGGCTGACTTGCTCATGCGCTGCTGCCAGTGTGAGCAGCGGCGAGACCTCTACGTGCATTTCTAGCGCAATGCCTCTGCCTGTGACAATCTCAGTCACCTCGTGAACGGCTAAGCCGAGTGCATCTGCCACGGCGCGCACCATGGTGGCACGGTCAGGCGGCGTGGCGTAGTGCGGCTGCACTTGAACTTGCACTTCGGTCACGCCTTGCAGCGACTCCTTCAAACGCGCCTCGATTTCATCAGCAATGGCAGAGGCGCGCTCAGCAGTGGTGGCAGGCTGCACGCGTACCTCAACATCGGCGTACACAGCGTCAGCCGGACCGCGGCTGCGCACGCGACTGACCGATTCAACGCCCGGCACACTCGCCACTACGCGCTGAATCGCCTCTGGATCGAGCGGAGCGCGGTCAGCCAAGACTTGCGAAGTTTGACGCACGATAGCGAAAGCTGTGCGTCCAATGAGCGCCACAATCAGCAGTGCCACAGCTGTATCTGCCCAAGCGATGCCCAGTTCAGTGAAGATCAAGCTGAGGATGACTGAGAGCGAGACAAAAATATCCACGCGCGTATGCGCTACATCGGCGCGCAGTACATCTGAGTTCAGACAACGGGCTTGGCTAGACTCGTAAAGGACGACGCCAAAGTTGACCATCAGTGTGCCAAGCATGACCGCAAAGCTGATTGGCGAGACCTCAATTGTGCCGCCATGCAGCAGCCGATCAATCGCCGTTGTTAAAATTTCCCACGCTGCGACCAGCAACAAGCCACCAATCGCAAGTGTAGCGAGAGTCTCAAAGCGGCGATGTCCGTAGGGATGCTCAGCATCAGGTGGTTGCGCGGCGATGGACGCTGCTAACATGCCGATCAAGTTCGAAGAAGCGTCCATTGCCGAATGAAAGCCATCAGCAATCATGGCTAGTGATCCAGTCAGCATGCCAACAATCAGCTTGGCAGTCGAGACAGCGATATTGGCTGCTAACGTGCGCTGAAAGACGCGCTGCACCTGTTTGAAGCGCTGTGCCTCACTCAGAGCGCTCATGCATCTTCAGGTGTTGAGCTTTCAGCCGAACTTTGAACAGGCGCATTGCGTTGTGTGTTGCGCAGCAGTGGAATATCCGCCACGAGCCAATTGTCGCGCTGACGCTGCTCAAGATTGATCTCGACTTTATCATGCGCGATTGGCACATACTTGGAGATCACGGCAATGATCTCATCTTTCATGCGCTGAATAATCTCTGGCGAGAGTTCACTGCGATCCGAGACCAAGACCAGTTGTAGACGCTGCTTCGCCACACTGCTGCTGCCAACTTGGTTGCGGCGTCCTAGCAGGCGTTCCCAAAAACTACTCATCAAACACGCTCCCTTGCCGCGTTCCTGAGCCAGTAAAAAGCCGCGTCAGCCGCTTGAAAAAACCTTGTGAAGCATTGTGGTAAGTGTGAGGCACATTCTCGCCAAGCAGACGCCGCGCAATTTCCATAAATGCATGCCCAGAGCGCGAATTCAGCTCAGGCATTCCGCGATTGCCTGCGATCAAGACAGTCTCATCTTCTGGCACGACGCCAATCAACTCAATTGAGAGGATGTCTGTGACATCTTCAGCGGAGAGCATCTCACCGCGCTTGACCATCTCTGCTTTCACACGATTGATGATCAGGCGCGATGGCGGACGTTTCTCTAACAGCTCAATCATGCCAATGATACGGTCAGCATCGCGCACAGCTGAGACTTCAGGATTGGTGACGATCAAGACTTCGTCGGCAGGCGCAACGGCATTCTTGAAGCCGCGTTCAATGCCAGCAGGACTATCTATCAAGATAAAGTCAAACTGAAGACGCAGCTCATCAGCAATACGGATCATCTGCGCAGGACTGACGGCTGTTTTGTCACGGTTTTGTGCCGCAGGCAGGATGTACAGCTCAGGATACGCTCTGTGGCGGATAAGCGCCTGTGCTAGTTGGCAGCGTCCTTCGACTACGTCCACAATGTGGTTCACGATGCGATCTTCCACGCCCAAAATCAAATCCAGATTGCGCAAGCCGATGTCAGCGTCAATGCATACCACGCGCTTGCCCAAGCGTGCCAATGCCGCTGAAAGATTGGCTGTCACGGTCGTTTTACCAACACCACCTTTGCCCGATGTGATCGTAATGACGCGACTAGCAGTCTGCCTGAGTCGTGCTTGAACCATACCCGTTTCTCTGCAAGTTTAGCCGTTCCACGCTTCTGCCACAATTCGTCCTTGCCGCACAAAGGCGATCTCAGGCTTCGGTTTGCGCCGTCGGTCAGGTGGCGAGACAGTGATATAGCCTGCAATGCGCAACTGCGTCGGCGCAAGGTCGAGCGCACAGACAAAAGCACTTTCATCGCCATTGGCGCCTGCGTGAACCGTGCCGCGCAGCTTTCCCCAGACGACTATGTTGCCGCCTGCCACAATTTCTGCACCCGGATTCACATCGCCGACCACGACCACGCTACCGCTGTAGCGCACTGTGCGTCCGCTGCGCAACGTTCGGTTAACCAAAATCGCCGCTGTGCCAGTCTCCTCAGAGCTAACCTCTGGCAGCTCAAGCTGACCCTGATCTGCCACAAGCGAGGTCTCCAGACCCATGTTGCGCGCTGTGCTCTGCGTGGTAGCGCTGCTGCTGATGACTGCCCAGAGCGTAATGCCGCGTTTGCTCAGCATCAGGCGCAAGCTATCCAGCTCATGCGGCAAAACTGGACGCTCGCCAACGTTCAGGGCAACGCGCGCCTGCGCGCCACTGAAAAAAGTGCGATTCTCGTCAATGCGCGCAGCTAGGCGCGCCACGAGGTCGCTCCAGTCGTCACTGCTGGCTTTCAGCGTCAGCATCAGCCCTTCACGGATGCCCTTGATGGTAATTGAGTCGTCTCTGACAGTCATTTGACGCGCTTGAGAGAGACCTATGCGCTTCACTCTGCTGCATTCATCCTACCACTTTATGGCGGACTGCACAATGCATCAAACAGGACGAGCACACAGCGAGAAAACCGCATTTGTAGACGCAGCTAAAGAATGCGCAGATTCAACTGCTAGAACGATTATTTGCCAATGAATTTCAAGGAAAATGGACTTGTCCGCCTTCTGCCACAACGGTCAAGCCTTCAGGGAAGCGCCGTGCGCTCGGATGCGAGCAAAACACTTGAGCGAGTCTGCTGAACTGCGCTTCATCCTTGTGGCGCAACAGCAAATGCACGCGCAGCCAACTCAGCTCGATTGAGCAGCCATATGCCATGCCGTAGCTCCGATACGCCTCAAAGAGCGCTACAGGTAGCTTACCCAGAAAAGGCGAGTGCAGATCGTAGTAGCTGTGCCACGTGCTTTCGATATGTGCCGCATGAGTAGGATGCATAGCGTACAGTAGTAACATATCAGGCTCGTGGCGCAAGACGTACGCGATGTACGCCTGAACAGCTTCAGGCGTACTGAGCTTGCCAAACATGTGGGCAATGGTCGGCTCTGCTAAGCCTTGCAAGTCCAGAAAGCGTGAGCCGAGCGCGTAGGGCAAGGCGCCGGCGTCCACGTGAGCGACTGTCAGCGCAGATGGATTACCCAGCTGCTCGCGCCAATACGTGCCGAGCTGGATGTATGGATTGCCATTCATCGCATCCCTAGCGCGCCTTGCCAAGCCGAACAAGCCCTGCGCTCTAGCGCCTTCAAGCATAAGAGACAAGTCGGTCGGCATGAGCACCATTGGTATTACGATCAGCACTGCGATTGTCACTACATTTTTGAGCCACTGTCGCTGTGATAAGCCTTTTATAAACTGTGTGGCGGCTAAACGCCTGCCGATCCAAGAAAGCACATACACCGCGCCCAACGAAAAGGTCGCGTAGAGCGTCCAGAGCGGTACAACTAGAAAACGATGAAACACGCCTGCCAGTGGCGTTGTCTGCGTGTAGAAAAGCAGCACGCTAACTGCACTGACTGCCATTAACGCAATCCAGAGCTTGTGCGAAGTTTTGGTGAGCGCTAAAAGTGCCAACAAAGCAGCTCCGCTTGGCAGAAGCCAGTCCTGATAGTCCTCCAGCTAGTCTTCTATGTACTCTAGTCCCAACCCAGAGGTGCGCACCTTGCGATAGAAGCCTGTTGGCAACAGGTCGCTGAAGACTGCCAGCTTGAACGAGTAATATCCTGCCATGACGAGCGCAAAGATAGCTACACGGCGCAACAGCGCGCTGCGATCAGGCGAGCGCCACAGCAGCAGCGCGCCGCCAAGTGCGCTGATCAGCAGATACTCTGGACGCACCAAGTGTGCCAAGAAACTCATCATAAAAAAGACGCTCAGCCAGTGCCGACGCGCTCTAGGGCTCAGCTGATTGTCTAGCGCATATGCCACACTGGTGATGATGCCTGTTGCGCACAAAATGCCCAGCACTGCCTCAAAGCCTGAGAACATCAACAATCGGATGCTCTCATCTCTGATAAGCAACATAGCGAGCAGAGCCATGAAAAGCACAGCAGCGCGCTCTGAGAGCAAGCCCGTGGCTCTAGCTGTTTGCCCAAGCCACACGACAGCCAGTGCTAGTGCCGTCATATTGATGAGTGAGCTGATCAAGATTGGATTCAAGCGCAGCAACTCAGCAGGCACTAGCAGCAGCATGAACAGCATACTGGTAAAGCCTTCTGAAGGAATGTTGCGCAGATCGTAGGCAAAAGGTCGTCCTTCAGCGAAGTTGCGCGCATAGTTGAAGTAAACGTATGCGTCGTCGAAGACAAAGATGGGCAGCGGTGTGAGCAGGAAGAAAGCGAGGATGAAGGTGACAATCAAGCCACTGTAGAGCCAATAGATGTGACGAGCAATCATCCTGAGTGCAGCATATCAGCAAGCTGTTGCACGAGAGTTTAGCTAATGGACGATGCAGCTACAAGGTCATTGAGGTGCCGCAGCCGCGTCTGCATCATATAGTGGGAAGTGAGTTGATCCGCCTGTAGTCTCAACCGTCAGTCCATTAGGAAGGCGATAGGCACTGGGATGTCCGCAGAAAGCCTCTGAGAGCGTTTGTGCGCCCTGTGGCGAGTCGCGCCACACTAAAATGTGCAATTTCAGTCCCCAGTGATTGACCGAGCAAGCGTAACGCAAGCCGTAGGCATAGTACGCCTCATAAACAGCAGCAGGTGGCGCGCTGTGAAAGGGCGAATGCGGATCGGCAAAGCCATGCCAGACCGCTTGGTCTGCCTCGCCGTAGTTCAGCATCAGCAGGATACTCGGCTGCTGGGCTAGGACGTGCGCGATGTAGCGCGCTGTCTTAATGTCACTATCAGGGAAGCTGAACAGGTGCGCGATCTCAACTTCGGCTAAACCGTAGAGATCAATGAAGCGCGAGCCGAGCGCGTAGGGCAGGGCGCCTGCCTCATTGTAGGCAACAGTCAGTGTCGAAGGTTCCGCTAACTGGCTGCGCCAATACCAGCCGAGCTGCAAGTACAGATTCTCGCGTAGAGCGCGCTCAGCGCGGACGTGCAGATTGAATACACCTTCCTCGCGTAGGGCGCGCTCAACTTCAGCGGGCGACAAGCCCAACTTTGAAATGATCAGCAACGGCGTGAGACACAGGAGTGCTGCACGTCCCACTTCTGCTAGCCAAGCAGCCCGCACTTTTGATAGGCGCGCAAGCACCTCCAGCAGCCATGCTGCGCCGAACGCACACAGCGCGTAACTCGCCCAAATCGGCGCAACAAGGAAGCGGTGCCACACAGCTGAGAGCGGCACAGTTTGCGTGTAGAATAGCACGATCAGTACCGCGCCGCCTGCCCAGATAGCCAACCATACGGCATGTCTACGCAGGGCAATGACCAGTGTGACAAGGGCGAGGAAAGAAAGTAGCAAGACGTTTTGATAGTCGCTCAGCCACTCTTGCACGTAGCTCACGCCTAGCGCGGAGACGCGCACCTTGCGATAGAAGCCTGTTGGGAAAAGGTCGCCGAAGATTGCCAGCTTCAACAGGTAGTAACCGAGCATGGTCAGCGCAAAAATTGCTGCACGGCGAATCACTACAGCTCGGTCTGCTGAACGCCACAGCAACACAGCGCTGCCTAGCGCGCCAATCAGCAAATACTCAGGGCGCACCAGATGCGCAAGGAACGTCATGCTGAAAAAGACGCTCAGCCAACGTTTGCGGGCGCGCACTGTACGCCTTTCCTCGAGGGCGTAGGCAGCGCTGACCACCATGCCGATCACGCACAGAGCTCCTAAGATCGCCTCAAAGCCCGAAAGCACCAGCGAGCGAATGTTATAGTCTTGTAAGAGCAAAATAGTCAGCAAGAGTGCAAAAATTGTAGCAGCACGTCCAGAGAGCGCTCCTGTTGCTCGTGCTGCTTGCCCAAGCCAGACCATGCTCAGCGCCAAAGCGCATAGGTTGATGAGCGCGCTGATCCAGATTGGGTTCAAGTGCAACAGCTCAGCAGGCACTAGCAGCAGCATGTAGAGCAGACTAGTGAAGCCTTCGGAAGGGATGTTTCGCGGATCGTAGGCAAAGGGTCGCCCTTCAGCGAAATTGCGAGCATAAGTGAAGTAGACGTAAGCGTCATCGAAGACAACGATTTGCAGTGGCGTAAGCAGGAAAAAAGCGGCTATCAACACAAGGATCAAGCCGTCATAGAGCCGATGTATGTGTTGGAGGCGTACCATTGCCTGAGTGCATCCCTCAATCAGACGTGCCTAAGTCTAGCGAGTGCCTCTCAAGGCTGCAAAGCAAGGCACGGAGCAGGTTGCCATAGTCCTGTTTTAGGCTATATTAGAGCGAGTAGCGACGCATAAGGAGTCAGGCATGAATCGCAAGCTGGAAGAGTTTAACATCACAGATCGGCGACATGGCGCAGCCTTTGCTGTGCGCATTATCACGCGGGCGCCGCGCGACGAGGTAGTTGGCATTCAGGAAGACGGCAGCGTCAAAATTCGTCTGACGGCTTCGCCATCTGAAGGACAGGCAAATGTTGCTCTGATCAAATTCTTAGCGGCACGTCTGGGCGTTGCTGAGAGTGCTATTGAGATCGTAGCAGGGCAAGATCGGCGCGACAAGATGATCTCGGTCGAAGGCGTCAGCGTCGAACAGGTTGAGGCGCGCCTGAAGCCCGACGAAGGCGCCACAGACGACGACGCTGAGTGATGTTGTGCAGGCGCATAGCGCCTGTGCTGTGCGCCTGTTTTCGCACAACAGCTAACTTTCAGCGCTTTCAGGCTCGTGACGCTGCAAGCGATAGCCGATGCCCAACTCATTCAGGATGTACTCAGGATTAGTTGGATCGGCTTCTATTTTTTGGCGCAGCCGCCAGATCGTGGCGCGCAGAATGTGTACATCATCGGCGTACTCAGCACCCCAGACATGCGCCAACAAGTAGTCATGTGTCAGCACGCGATTGGTATTTTCCGCCATTGTGATGAGCAACCGATACTCTGTTGGCGTAAGATGGACAGGCTTGCGATTAACTGTGACTTGCCGCGCAGTGTAATCAATCCGTAGTGCTTTGTTCTCGTAGACCGTAGCACGCGGCGCAGCCGATCCAGCAGAGCGGTAGCGGCGCAAAACTGCCACGATCCGTGCTTGTAACTCACGGGCGCCGAATGGCTTGGTAATGTAATCATCAGCGCCGAGCATGAGCGCCTTTACCTTGTCGTCTTCCATGTCGTTAGCTGTCAGCACGATGATAGGCACGTCATTGTTACGGCGTACGTTTTCCAGCACCTCTAAGCCGCTCATACGCGGCAGGCGTAAGTCCAGCAGTACCAAATCAGGGCGGTTTTCCTGCACGAGCTCAAGAGCTTTTACGCCGTCAGGTGCCACCAGTACGTCATAGCCTGACATCTGTAGGCTGCTGCGCAGATAGCGTGAAACGCGCGGCTCATCCTCTACAACTAGAATAAGTGGATTTTCTCGCATACTCTGTTCTGCCTAGACCATCGTTACAGACTTCGTTACGACTACAAGTATACCGCTAAAATGCCGAGCATTGTTATACTTCTGAAAGAGAGGAGGCGCAAGCATGAGCAATTGGCGCAGCGATGATGAAGAGCGCTACCATGATGAGCTAGATGAGGAGCATGAGCAGGATCGGCGCGCTCTGAGCGATGACTTCGCTGCTTTTGACGCCGCGCGCTACGTGCGTGACGCGCGCCAGCGCGCTACAAGCGGTCTCGTTACGCCTCAGCCTGATGCCGAGCCAGAAGAACGCGATCCGACTGCTGACTGGGACGATCCGCTGAAGCGCCTGCCTGCTCACATCCGTCGCTCGTCTGCTGGCACTTCAGAGGCAAGGCGCGCCATGCGCGCAGGTTTTCAACGCCGCTACCAGAGCGAGTTGAGCCGCGTGCGCCGCGCTACTCAAGCAGCCGCGCGTTCAACCGATCAGGAGCGCGATCCGAGCCTGATCGGTGCACTCTTTGGCAGTGGACTAGCGCCCGGCTTGCGCTTCATCGTGATAGGCTACGGCTGTTTCGGTCTGATGCTGCTAATTGGCTTGTGTGGCATCTTTGCTTGGCTACTCGGCGTACGTTAGAGATTTTCAAGAGGAGTTGGAAAAATGCCCTTTTATCGAAAGCTCGGCACAATTCCACACAAACGCCATACACAGTTCCGCAAGCCTGATGGCTCGCTTTACCGCGAGGAGGTAATGGGCTTAGAAGGTTTCAGCGGCATTCAGAGCATCTTGTATCACCACTTTTTGCCGCCGCGCGTGCTGCACGTCGAAGATATAGGTGTTGTGCAGCCTGAGTACACAGATTTCGGTCCAATTCGTCATCGTGCCTTCAGCACAGCGCATATTCCCAGCGGTGGCGATCCTGTGCAGGCACGGCGCGTGCTGCTGGGCAACCGTGACGTCACGCTTGGCGTCTCACGTCCAACACGCAGCATGAGCTATTTCTATCGTAACGCGCAGGCGTATGAAGTCTGGTTTGTACACGAAGGTAGCGGCACTTTGCGCACACAGTTTGGTAGCTTGCCATTCAGCAGCGGCGATTATGTAGTGATTCCGTTCGGCGTCACATGGCAGATGCAACTAGATGGCGAGGCGCGCTTTTTTGTGATCGAGTCGCCTTCACAGGTCGAGCCGCCTAAGCGCTACCGCAACAAGTATGGTCAGCTGCTGGAGCATTCGCCCTACTGTGAGCGCGATATCCGCACGCCTGAACAACTGGAGACCTTCACAGAGCGCGGCGAGTTCGAGGTGCGCGTCAAGGTGCGCAATAGGCTGACGCGCCACATCCTCGACCATCATCCGTTCGATGTGGTCGGCTGGGACGGTTACTTATATCCTTGGACGCTCAGCATCCACGACTTTGAGCCGATCACAGGTAGAATCCATCAACCGCCGCCTGTCCATCAGACCTTTGAAGGCGGCAATTTCGTGGTCTGTTCGTTTGTGCCACGCTTGTTTGACTATCATCCTCAGGCGATTCCTGCGCCGTACAATCACAGCAACGTCAACAGCGACGAAGTAATTTATTACGTGGAAGGTAACTTCATGTCACGGCGCGGCATTGAGCGCGCTGATATCACCTTGCATCCAAGCGGCTTGCCGCACGGACCACAGCCGGGCGCAACTGAGGCAAGTATCGGCGCTGTGAAGACCGAAGAGTTAGCCGTGATGGTGGACACTTTTCATCCACTTGAGGTGACTACAGCAGCGCTGGAGCTGGAGAAGTTAGAATACATGGCGTCGTGGCTGAGCGGTGACGGCACGTGAGACTCACAGCGCTGTGTCTGTGAGCAGCGCCTCAAGTGCTGAGTCGCTGATGCGCCGACTCGCCTGAATTGCCCGTCGTTTTTTGAGCATTCGCGGCAAGCCCAGCACGCCTGCAACCATGCCGCGTAGCTTAGCGCGCGCCGCTGCGCCGCGCCAAGCGCGCAACGCTTGCCAAGCCGTCTGAGCCTGAGCGGCGACAATGCGCCGCCAATGTTTGCGCCACAAAAACGACGGATAGTTTTTGGCAATAACCCACAGCGCGTTGCGCCCGTCATAAAAACTTGCTGTGACTCCGCCGCCTGTTGCTGAGAGCTTATGATAGACCACTGCTCTCGGCGTGTAGACACAGCGCCAATCGGCAAGATTGGCACGCCACGCTAGGTCTACATCTTCCATGCTGAAGAAAAAGTCGTCATCTAGCAAGCCAATCTGGTCAAGCATAGCACGCCGATAGGCTGCTGCGCCGCCGCAGGCGCTGAAGACGTACTCTTCGCGCTCAAACTGTCCCTCGTCACGCTGCCACACGCCGCGATTGCCCGCTCTGCCGTCTACTGTGTAGAAATCGCCTGCTGTGTGGAAAACGTCGCGCCGATCAAACAGAAGAATCTTTGAGGCGACAAAGCCTGCTTCTGGATGACGCGCAAAGCACGCTACGATCTCCTCAGCCCAGCACGAGTCTGCCTCTGTATCGTTGTTCAGCAGAGCAAGAAAGTCTCCGTTTGCAGCGCGCAGCCCTGCGTTGCATGCGCCTGTGAAGCCGCGGTTCTCAGGCAACTCGATCAGGCGCGCTTCAGGGAATTGGGCGCGAATGAGTGCTTGTGAGCCATCTGTGCTTGCGTTATCTGCCACGATAACTTCAAGTTGCTGATAAGTCTGCTTGCGCAGCGACTCTAAACATGTTGGCAAGTGCGAGACGCCATTCCAGTTCGGGATGATCACGGAAAGAAGCGGCGCATTCATGGCTGCACAACAGGCGCACTGGCGCAGTCGCCTTCTGGAATGATGTATTGCGCGCTAACCCAGCCGATCAGTCCATCAGCGCGCTGCACGCGATACCATGTGCCGCTCCCATTTCGACCTAGCACGCTCAGGCGCTCACCAAGCGAGAGTTTGGCGAGAATTTCGGTCGCAGTGCCATCGCCACGCCGTAAGTTTAGGTTATTGACGTTCACTCGTGCCGTGCAGGCTTGCGCAGCATGCTGTGTCGTGCCTGCCTGTGTGACAACTTGCAAGCTGAGCATGGCAGGCGCGCTCGCCACGCTTCGTCTGTAGGCGACCACTGAAAGCGTGAGCGCGCCGCTCTGCTTTGGCACATACGGCATAAGCGCTCGAAATTCTCGGATCGGATCAGGCGCAGGTTGGACTACAACCACGCGCTCACCTTCGCGCAGCTCCGCTCGCGTAATGCCGACGCTATCTACGGCGCGCACTTGGACAATTAACTGCTCACCGGCAATGACTTGCGCGCCACTTGGCGGCGATTCAATCACTACCTGTGGACGCGATCCGTCATCAATTAGCAAGGTCACAGTCGGCACGAGCGTGCCAGTGGTCTCAGCCATGCCTAGCAAGTTGCACGCCAGCGCCGCAGCGCACAGCATCAGGCATGCGAAGTGAAGCGCTGCGTGTCTGAGCATGGTCAGTTGGTCTCTATGGGCTGTGAGGCTTGCCGAATCCGCTCGAAAAGCGCAAGCAAGTTATCACGATGAAGCTGTTGTGCTGCGCCATTCAGCAGGACTCGACTCTTGCCGCACTGTTCAATATCTACGCTGCGCAGATAAGCGTGCGGATCAGACTTTGTCAGCGCAACTTCGACGTGCCTGCGCAGCGCCTGCAGATAAGCGATATCGCTGCGCAACTTTTCGTCAATTTCGCCGCGCAAGATCACTTCGCCGTGACCTTGCACGATATTCTCGAAGTTGCCGTGCTTGAGGCTCTCTAGCGAGTTCAGAAAATCATTGTAGTCGCCGTCTACAAAGTGAGGCAGTGCCATGACTGTATCTGCAGCAAATAGCACGCGATCCTCGCGCGCGAGGCACACGATAGAGTCAGGACTGTGACCGGGCGTGTGCCACAGCAACAGCGTCTTGTTGCCCAGTGTCAAGTTGAACGTGCCATCCTTAAGAAGTAAGTGCGGTATAACGAGACGCACCTCAGCCAGCTCAGGTAGCGCAGCTTGCGCTTGAGCTAGACTAGCACGTCCGCGCTGCTCAAGCAGCTCGGCACAGCGCACATGCGCGATCACAGTTGCGCTTGGGAACAGGTAGGTACCGTAGGTGTGGTCTGCGTGATAATGTGTATTGATCACATAGCGCACTGGGCAGCCCAGCCGACCTTCCACAAACTGCTTGATTTGGCGTGTCTCGTCGGGATATAGCAATGTGTCAACTAGAACAGCGCCTTCAGACGTGACAATGGCGCCAGCGGTCACTTGAGCATAGCGTTCACTGGTGAAGACGTAAATATCATCGGCTACTCGCTCACGCTGCATAAGGCTTTCCGCTTTTTCTAAATCATCACTCAGTAGAAATTAGAAAAATGGCATAGAGAGTATAAGATAGGTGGCTAGGCTGCGTCAAGATGCTCAGGGCGCTGCAAGTGGTTAGCTTTTTCGTGGCGCCCAGACAAACCTGACTTTCTCAGTACTGCCTAGCTGGCAAGTCCGCATTTTGGCGAGTGCATTTGTGCTATACTTCGAACGAGTGAAGAAAATCACGAATAGATGAGGAATCCCATGTGCAGCCCTCGTGCTGTATTAGCGCTGATATGTCTTGTGCTCGTAGCGTGCAACGCTCCTGCCGCTACGCCGACCTCGCCGCCTGATCCGCGCGCCTTGCTCAACGCAGCTGCTGCCGACATTCAAGCTGTCACCAGCCTGCGCTTCAAATTGCAGTTGACAGGTGCGCCTGCCTTCATTGATGATAACAACGTTATCTCGTTCAACAGCGCTGACGGCGTCTATGTGGCGCCGGATAAGGTCAGCGCTAAAGTGAGCGCAGCTGTGTTCGGCGTAGCAGGTCAGATTGAGATTGTAACCGTTGGCAACGATCAGTACATGAAGCATATTGTCCTGACAGGCAATCGCTGGCTTAACATGCAGTTTTCGCCCGGCTTTAACGCGGATCAGCTGATTCGCGGCGATTTGGGCATCAAGTATGCGCTCAATGCACTGACCGACTTGACGTATCATGGCGTGGTAGACTTGTTCGGCACGCCCGTTCATCACATCAGCGGAAAGGCGAGCGTGGCTGACATCAGTGCCGTCACAGTCAACCTGATTCGCGGCACAGGCACTGCTAACGCTGACATTTACCTGAACGCAGCAAATGGGCGCGTCGAGCGCATCGTTTTGGTACAACCTGAGACGGTTAGTGACCGCTATCCAGAGCCGACGACGTGGACTATGGAACTTTTTGACTATAACAATCGTTCGATCAACGTAGAGGTGCCACAAGTCGAGGCGCAGCTGACAGTAACACCAAACGTGCTGGGTGTGCCTGAAGCGCTGCCAACTCTGTCAAGTCCGATGATGCCTGAGGCAACGCAGACACCATGACCAAAGTGCTTCTGGAGATACCAAGCGCGCTACGATCCGAAGAGGCGCCTATCAACGCACACCTGACTGAGCGCCGTCGCTGGCTGATCATCGCACTGGTGTTAGTGCCTGTCTTTGTCGGCTCAATAGACCTGACCATTGTCTCTGCTATTCTGCCAGAGGTGCTGATCAAGCTGAACATTCCCATTGACACTAACCTCGGCGCAGCTGCATGGGTTGTGACAGGCTATTTGCTTGCTTACACTGTCAGCATGGCGCTAATGGGACGCTTTTCAGACATGGTTGGCAGACGCAGTGCTTTCTTGGTCTGCCTTGCGCTGTTCATCATCGGCTCATGGTGGGTAGCCACTGCGCACCTATTTCCAACGGCGTTGCTCAACGACATCGCGCGACGCTATCTCGGTCAGCGCCCAGATTTGAACCAGCTGACTTTGTTAGCAGTCATCATCGGGCGCGTAGTTCAGGCGCTGGGCGCGGGTGCTGTTGTGCCCGTCAGCCTTGCGCTCGTGGCAGACCTCTATCCGCCAGAGCGGCGTGCCGCAGCAGTCGGCTTTGTCGGCGCAATGGACACACTTGGCTGGGTACTTGGTCACCTGTATGGCGGCGTGATGGTCAGCTTTTTTCAGCAACATGGCGAGGCAATTCGGCTATGGCTCTCAAGGCTTGGTCTAGCATTGCCTGCGCCTGATTGGCGCACGCTATTTTGGTTGAATGTGCCGCTCGGCATTTTTGCTTTCGTGCTGATGATCTTTGCGCTGCGCGGCGTCCAGCATCCAATCAGCCCAGGTCGCTTTGACCTGATTGGCGCTTTTCTGGTCGCAGCCGCGCTGACTTGCCTCGTGCTCGGTCTCGGCGGCAACACGGATGTCACAGGTGCAACTAGCTTAGAGGCGCTGCAGGCGCAGATGCGCGAGCTGCCGTACAACATACCGTTGCTGGCAGCGGGCGTGGCGCTAATTGGAGTCTTCTTGCTATGGGAATGGCGGCAGGAGCATCCGCTTTTGGAGCTACACCTGTTTCGTCAGCGCGCTGTGAGCGCTGCGACGCTCACTAACTGGCTGATCGGCTTCCTGTTGATGCTCGGTCTAGTCAGCGTGCCGTTGCTGATCAATCTGCGCGCTGAGAATGCCAGTGCAGAGGCAATCGCACGCGCAGCAGAGCGCGCAGGCATCCTGCTCTCGACGCTGACCATTCCGATGGCGCTCGCAGCAGTGCCCGGCGCATGGCTCTCAGGCAAGATCGGCTTTCGAAACACAGTGCTAAGCGGCATCTTGCTTGCAATCATCGGCTTCCTGCTGGCAGGTGGCACATGGCGCGCCGATACGCCTGAGCTGCTAATGAGTCTGCACTTAGTCTTGATCGGCGTTGGCTTAGGCTTGACCATTGCGCCAATTGGCACAGTGGTGATCAACGCTGTGGACGCTACGCGGCGCGGCGTCGCCTCTGCCTTGGTGCTGATTATGCGCTATCTGGGCATGACTATTGCCATTCCCAGCATGACGACCTACGCTTTCAGCCGTCTGAACTACATGGTCAGCCTTGCGCGCGAGTCGTTTGCGCTTGACTGGTCGGCTGAGCAGATACAGCGCGAATCCGTGCGTGTATACTTTGAGTCAGGTGTGGCAGTCATCGCTGAGATGCTCCTGATTGGCGCGCTAATCGGCGCTGTGGCACTTCTGCCCGCCCTATGGCTGCGCGGCAAGCAGTCAAACTCGGAGGTGAAGCGAGTATGAAGTACATTGTCTGGACGCTTATCGTTATCTTGGTTCTTGCTATGTTGCCAGTACACAGCTACGCCGCTGATCCGAATCGCTTGATTGGCACACAGTGGAAACTGCTGCGCTATGGTGCAGAAAATGCGCCAACGGTCCCTGTTGGCGAACAGGCAATTACGCTGAACTTCGGCGCAGATAGCATCGGCGGCTCAGGCGGCTGCAATACCTACGGTGGTAGTTACCGCGCAGATGGCACAGCTATCAGCTTTAGCAATATTTTCAGCACGCTGATCGCTTGTGAGCCTGAAGAAATCACCAAGCAAGAGCAAGCCTACTTCCGAGCGCTGCGCAAAGCAACACAGTTCCGTTTCGCTGATGGTCTGCTGATTATTCGCTATGGCGCAGATGAAACGCTTGTCTTTACGCGCCTGCTCAACTTTGCAGATAGCACATGGCAACTGGTCGCCATTGAGACGCCAGACGGGCAGGTTAGTCTTGCTGAGAATGTCACAATCAACTTGGAGCTGACAGCTGAGAGCGCGACTGGCTCAAGTGGCTGCAACACCTATCGCGCTGTGCCGACTTACCGTGAGGACTCGATCAGCTTCAGACAAATCACCAGTACACGAATGGCATGTGCAGAGATGATTATGGCGCTTGAGCGCGCCTATCTCGATGCGCTCAGCACTGTGCAAAGCTATCGCGTTGTGAATGGACAACTCGTCCTGCTCTACGGCACCACTGGACGCTTGATCCTTGACCGCGTGCCAACTTTTACAGGAGTGGCATGGCGATTGGTCGCCTACGGCACGCTGAATGCATTGACTCCTGTAGAAGGTAGGGTCAGCTTGACTTTTTCGCAAGGGCGAGCGAGCGGCTCAACAGGTTGCAATCAGTACAATGCGTCGTTCACTGCGCGCGGCGACTCGCTGAGCTTCAGCACGCTGATCGCAACGCGGCGCGCCTGCCCAACTGCAGCACTAAGCCAACAGGAACAGATTTTCCTGAAAGCGCTAGAGCGCGTGACGCACTACAG
>JANWYI010000021.1:37581-56536 GCA_025055255.1 Anaerolineae bacterium
AAGCTGAACAGTCCGCGCAGTCTTTACAAACTTTTCAAGTCGGCTTAAATGTTATGAGAATCGCACAGTCTTAGCTGTCTCTTAAAATTCGCTTAAAGAATATTCTCATCACTCTTAACTTGCTATGGCTAAGTTCTACAGTGCGTGGCAAGGTGTACCGCCACGTGAGAGTTAGAGCATACAGGAGAGACGCAAGACATGAAGGCTCGTATCATTGCTGTGATCGCCTTGATCGCGGTCTTGGTTGCGCCGTTGGCGGCAATCAACGCGCAGGGCGGCAAGACAATCGTGGACATCGCCATTGAGAATGGCAACTTCACGACGCTAGTGACAGCTCTGCAGCTGGCAGGCTTGGTAGATACGCTGAAGGGCGCCGGTCCGTTCACTGTTTTCGCGCCGACCGACGAAGCGTTCGCTAAGGTTCCGGGCTATGTGGTGGACTATGTGACCAAGCCTGAGAATAAGGACTTGCTCGTCCGCATCCTGACCTACCATGTGCTGCCCGGCAAGGCGCTGGCTGCTGACGCAATGAATTTGGTCGGCAAGACCGCCAAGACCGTGGAAGGCGGCGAAGTTGCATTCAACATGGTTGGCAATGACCTGAAGATTAACAGCGCCAAGATCGTGGCGACCGACATCGAGGCGAGCAACGGCGTGATCCATGTGATCGACTCGGTCATCCTGCCTGAGATCACTCTGCCAGAGGTCAACCCTGCAGCTGTGAAGGGCAACATCATCAGCGCCGGTAGCTCGACGGTCTTCCCGCTCACGCGCGCTGTTGCTGACCTGTTCCGCGCTGAGGGCTTTGCTGACAACGTTGAGGTCGCTTCCATTGGTACAGGCGCTGGCTTCGAGCGCTTCTGCAAGGCAGGCGAGACAGACATCTCCAACGCCAGCCGCCGCATCCGCGCCAGCGAGCGCGCTGACTGCGAGGCGATTGGTCGTACGCCTCAGCTGGAGTTCTTCGTGGCAATTGACGCTTTGGCAGTGGTGGTCAGCGTTGAGAACAAGTTCGTTGACAACCTGACCTTGGAGCAGCTGGCTGCTATCTTCAGCGGCGAGGTGAAGACGTGGAATCAGGTGAACCCGTCGTGGCCTGCTGAGGAGATCAAGCTGTTCAGCCCAGGCACGGATAGCGGCACCTTCGACTACTTCGTGGAAGTGATCTTCAAGCGCGACTCCACTAAGCTGCTAAATGCTAACCCGCAGCTGAGCGAGGACGACAACGTGCTGGTTGAGGGCGTGTCAGGCAGCCCCAATGCTATCGGCTACTTCGGCTATGCCTACGCTCTGCCCAATGCAGCGCGCGTCCGTCCAGTTGCCATCAACGGTGTAGAGCCGAACTTCTCAACGGCAGAGTCAGGCGCCTACCCGCTGGCACGTCCGCTCTTCATCTACACCACGCCAGCAATCATGCAGGAGAAGCCACAGGTGGCAGCTTTTGTCAACTTCTACCTGCAGAACTTGGATAAGGTGCTTGGCACTGAGCCAGGCAAGGTCGCTTACTTCCCAGTCAGCTCAGATGCGCTCAACCTCTCCAAGCTGGCTTGGTTGGCAGGCGCAGGCGAGTAATTGCCGACTTTGGCTTGAATTTTGGGAGGCGGACAGCTTGTCCGTCTCCCATTTTGCGTTAGAATGTAATGTGATAGTGCCTCGCCACTGTTTCCTCACCCATCTGTTCACAGGAGCGCCGTAAGCTATGTCGTTAGAAGTGCAAGCTGAACCGTCTGCTTTCCGCGCAGTGACTGCTGCGGATCGGCTGACGCGGGCAGGCGAGATGGCTAGTCTTGCCAAGCGTCCGCGTCCGTTTGAGGATTTCATCCGCCTGACGCTATTTTTGTGCGGATTAGTTTCGATCCTGACAACGCTGAGCATTGTTGTGGTGCTGTCCACTGAGGCGATCAACTTTTTCACGCGCTACGGCTTCCGTAGCTCAGCTCAGTTACTCACAGAGCCAATGGACGCCGAGACAACTATTGTGCGCGTTGATGGACGCGGCACACAGCCACGCGTCGGGCAAGTCATTCAGATCAACGAAGAAGACATGCGCATTGTGCGCATTATTGATCCAACAACCTACGAAGTAGAGCGCGGCGTTCTCGGCACTAAGCCTGCACCACACCGTGCCGGCGTCACCATGTTCTTAGGCGAGCAAGTCAGCATCATTGAGTTTTTGACAGGCACGCGCTGGGTGCCGCAGGGCGCTGACTTCGGCGTGCTGCCGCTCCTAATGGCGACGCTGACAACCAGCCTGATTGCCATGGTGATCGCAGGTCCAGTCGGACTAGGTGCAGCGATTTATCTGAGCGAGTACGCTTCTTCGAAGGTGCGCGCCTTCCTCAAGCCTATTCTGGAAATTCTGGCAGCCGTGCCAACGGTCGTCTACGGCTACTTTGCGCTCACCTTGATCACGCCGCTCCTGCGCAACATCTTCTATGAAGGCGGAATTGGCTCTTACAACCAGCTTTCAGCGGGCATTGCAATGGGCATTATGATCATCCCGACTATCGCTTCAGTCAGCGAAGACGCACTGAGCGCTGTGCCGCGCAGCTTGCGTGAAGGTAGCTACGGTCTTGGTGCTACGCGCCGAGAGACAGTCTTCCGCGTCCTTCTGCCGGCAGCGCTTTCAGGCATTCTAGCGGCGTTTATTCTTGGCGTCTCGCGCGCGGTAGGCGAGACGATGATCGTGGCAATTGCCTCTGGCGCCCGTCCAACTTTCACGCTCAACCCGTTTGAAGCCGCTGAAACTATGACAGGACACATTGCGCGCATTAGCACAGGCGACCTGAGCTTCAACTCAGTGGACTACAATAGTCTGTTTGCTATTGGCTTGACGCTGTTTGCGGTTACGCTGGTCTTGAATCTGATCAGCAACTTGATCCGACGCCGTTTTAGAGAGGTGTACCAATGACTGAAAGTGTGCTGAAACCTCGACGCGGTCTGCTGAGCGCTGAGAAAGCCAAGCGCGGTCTGCCTTTCTACGCCTTAGTTCTTATTTTGCTGTTCAGCACAGCTTTGCTGCTGGTAGCTTGGCTACAGCTGCCGTGGATTGCCGAAGATGATACTGCATTGCCAGTCGGCAGACAGCTGTTAAACGGCAGCGGCTTGCGCAACTTTGCGCCGATGTGGCTGATTCCAGTGGCTGCTTTCTTCCTGATCTACGCAGCTTTTCCGCGCATCCTTTATCCATATTTGCAGCTGCTGAGCGTGCCTTTCCGTTTGATTCCGTCTTTGTTCGGGATCGGTAGCGTCAACGTAGTGGGCTTGGTGCCTCTTCTGTGGCGACCCAGCACTTCAGGGCTGTTACGCATCCTCTTTGCGATTGTTCGGTTCATAAGCATTCCGTTTCGCATCCGTGCCACACGCTACACGCCGCCGCCAATTTCGCTGCCTGCTGCGCGCACAGCTGGCATTCTGATCTTGATCAGCCTCGTGTACTTTCTGCTCTACAAAGGTCAGATCACGCGCAGCTTGCTAGAGGCACTGGCTGCAATTGGCATTGCCTACTGGGTTACCTTTGCAGTGGCTGTGGTCGCGCTCAACATTTGGCGCATCACGCCAGATATGACAGGCATGTACGGCAAGCGTGAAGAGAAATTGCCGCGCAGCGAGAATGGCTTGATGCCTGCCGACTCAGTCCTGCAGCGCACCTTGCGCGCCCGCAAAACGACCGCTGCTTTGTGGCGCAACGCCTTTTTCGTCGCCAATGTGGTCGGTCTGATCGCGCTGGTTGTGCTTTTGTTGAACATCCTCAATCAGTCATTCGGCTATGTGTTAGTCAACTACACCATCAAGCCAAGTGAACTGAGTCCGAACAAGCCGCTCGAAGAGCTGAGCGAGCCTGAGCTAGCGCGTTTATTTGAAGACCGCGTTTCGCCTAATCGCCTGCGCACGATTGTCCGTGATAACTTGCTCGGTCGCCAATTCTCGCCGACGCGACTTTTCGGCGCACAAATCGAGCAAATCTTCCCCGAACTCAAATTTGACCCTGCTCGCCCTGACGACACTTTCAGCCGTGCGCTTGGCGCCAAGCCATTTCCAACCATCACTGCCAACGAACGTCTGACCGTCTTCTCACGCGGTCTCGGCATCCCGCGCGAGGCACTCGCCAATGAACCGATCAAGGAAGCCTTCTCAGGTAGAAACTTTGACCCCGCCATTGCTGATAAGACACTGCGCGAATTGACCATTGAAGAAGCAGCAGCGCTCCTAGCTGCGAATGCGCCGCGTCCACAAGTCACAGTTAACTTCATACTGGGCGAGCCTGCCAAATTGCTCTTCGAAAACCGCGTGGTGCGCCCTGAGTTTGCCGACAAGCGCTACGAGCAATTGACTGTCACAGAGCTGATTGACCTGCTGGAAGACAACCTAGATGCTAATCAGCTTCGCCGCATTGTTATCCGCGATGTAGCGCAGCTACGCTACGATAGGACGTGGACTTTCCTGCAGACGCTCACTTTCCCGCAGATCATCGCTGACACCAAAGCGCGCTGGATCGCCGAGATAGAGAAAGATGAGAGCAAGTCAGAGGCGGCAAAGCAAGAGGAAATTGCTGTCATCAATGGACTGAGCGATCTTGAGGTCATCGCTAGGGCTGAGAAAGACCCGAATCTGGCGCAAGGTGAGCTGCGCTTCCACTCATGGCTTTCACTGGACTTCGTTTTGACCGAGTTGACAGCGTCACCTGCCACAACAGGCTTGCGCACCTCGCTGATTGGCTCACTTTGGGTGATCGTACTGACTATTCTGATTGCTTTGCCACTCGGCGTCGGCGCAGCGGTTTACCTTGAAGAGTATGCCGAGAAAAATCTGCTCAACGCCATCATTGAAACGAACATCCGTAACCTAGCAGGCGTGCCGTCTATCATTTATGGTATGCTCGGCTTGGCGATCTTTGTGCGCGCGCTGGAGCAATTCACTAGCGGCGCTTTCATCGGCATCACCGACTCGAATGGACGTACGGTCATCTCCGCGGCGTTCACAATGGCATTGCTGATCCTGCCTGTGGTGATCATCAACGCGCAAGAGGCAATCCGCGCTGTGCCGTCCTCAATCCGTGAGGCAAGTTACGGCGTCGGCGCCACCAAGTGGCAGACGACGTGGCGGCAGGTCTTGCCGGCAGCTTTTCCGGGCATCTTGACTGGGCTGATCCTATCGGTATCGCGCGCTATTGGTGAAACGGCGCCGCTTTTGGTCGTCGGCGGCTTAACATTCACGCTGATCGATCCAAACGGACCTTTCTCAAAGTTCTCAGTAGTGCCGATCCAGGTCTACAGCTGGACAGCAGACCCTGCTGTTGGTTTCCGCAACGTGGCTGCTGCCGCAATCATCATACTGTTGACCGTCTTGTTGGGACTGAACGCGACAGCGATCATCTTGCGCCAGCGTTTGAGCAAGAAGCTGAGAGGATAGGGAGAACATGTATCAGAGTGGCACGAGTCCAAATGGTGCAGCTTACGCCGTGCAGCTGAAGAAGCTAAGTGTCTACTACGGCACGCACAAGGCTGTTGAGGACATCACGCTCGACATCAGACGCAATCAGATCACGGCTTTCATCGGACCTTCGGGCTGTGGCAAAAGTACCGTCTTGCGCGCCATCAATCGCATGAATGACCTGATTCCTGGCGCGCGCGTAGAAGGCGAGGTCATCTTTCGCGGTCAAAACTTGTACCAGCCGGGCATTGATCCCGTCGAGGTACGCCGCCGCATTGGCATGGTCTTCCAAAAGCCAAATCCATTCCCAAAGACCATCTACGATAACGTCGCCTACGGTCCGCGCATTCTTGGCGTCCGCGACACGCGCACGCTTGACGAAATCGTGGAAACGAGCTTGCGCGCTGCAGCGCTGTGGGACGAAGTGAAAGATGACTACAAGAAGAAAAACGGCTTGGCGCTCTCAGGTGGTCAGCAGCAGCGCTTGTGCATCGCGCGCGCCCTAGCTGTTGAGCCTGAGATCATCTTGATGGATGAGCCTTGTTCGGCGCTCGATCCTATCTCAACGCTGCGCATTGAAGACCTAATGCGCGAGTTAAGCAAAAACTACACAATTGTGCTAGTGACGCACAACATGCAGCAAGCCTCGCGCGTCTCAGACATGACTGCTTTCTTCCTGAGCGATGAGTCGCGTACTGGCAGGCTGATCGAGTTCAATCCAACCACGCAAATCTTCACGCGCCCAGCTGACAAACGCACAGAAGACTACATCTCCGGTCGTTTTGGCTGATCTGCGTCGCGCAGAAGTCCGCTTGGCAACCAGAAGCGGACTTCTGCTGACTAGCGACGTGCGCTACGCTCGCGCTTCGATCCAGCTAATTGCTCGGACTCGCTGCTCTCTTCAGACGCCGTTTGCGCGTCGCTCGGCTCTGCTTTCACGTCAATCACCACGCCCTCGTCATCCTTGTAGACGCGATACTTGCCGCCAAAACGTAGTTGCCGCAGATGTTCTACCACAGCGTCCTCAGGTGAAAGGCTGTTGAAAACGATGATTGCCAGACCGAAGATCGCTATGTCGTCCAAGACTCCTAGCACACGGAGCAGGAGCGCAGGCAGCAAGTCTAGCGGTGAGATAACGTAAGCAATGGCGAGCACTGGCAGTGCTTTCAGCCACAAGCGGACGCGACTATCGCCGTAGAGCAGCCAAGCTAGACGCAGCTGCTCCCAGATTCGCTCCAACATGCCGAAGTTGCCTGATGGTAAAGGCACTTGCACGCGCTTTTGCTTATGTTCAGGCATTCTTACACCTCTAGGCACTTTGCAGCTGCAGGACACGCTTGACAAACGCCTCTGCAGCTGCGAAAACAGTCTCACATTCAACATCATTGGTCAAAATATGGTCAGATTGCTCTAACGTGAGCGTTTCGACCTGTGCGTTGATCAAACCTGCTTGGATCAGCGCCATGTTCTTGTATGGCACAGTCTGGTCTTTCTTCGAGAAGATCAGCAAAGTTGGCACGCGCACTTGCGGCAAGCAGCGGCGCACCTCGCCTTGCAATTTATGCAGCTCAGCCACACCAGCTGTGCTCATCTGGAAATAAGAGACGCGTCCGGTCACTGGCTCGCCGCGCTGTGCCTGCAAAGCACGAATGCGTGCGTCCAGCGGCGTGTCATCAGGCGAAGACGTCAAGGCAACAGGACGCACATGCCGCAAGTAGTGAGCCAGCCACAGCGGCGCATCCAGCTTGAGCGGCGAGCCTAGCACCACAACGCCTGAGACAAGTTCGGCAGCGGCGAGGCGCAACGCTAACAAGCCGCCCATTGAGAGTCCCATGACAAAAACGTGGTCACAGTGCGCGCGCAACAAGTGATAGCCGTCCAGTGCGCTCAGGTACCAGTCACGCCATAGGACGCGCCGAAAGTGCGCACGCGACGTGCCATGACCATATAGGCGTGGCACGTGCGCGCTGAAACCTTGCTTGTGCATATGCTGTGCCAGCCAAGCCATTTCTTGTGGTGAGGCGCTCAAGCCATGCAAGCACAGACAGCCTACGCGATTGCCGACAAGGTAAATTGGCTCAGCGCCGCGCATGATCTTGAGGTCTTTCACTGGGATGTGCCTTTCCGTGTTCTCCTCGTAATGTCTCTTCAAGTTTAGCACGGTCAGGCAGGTGATGTAGCGCTCTTTTGCAGCAAAAATAAAAGCCTGCGCTGGAAACTCAGCACAGGCACTGGTTAGCTCAGACGTAAGGTTACCCTCCGAGCAGCAGATCAACGTCGCCGTCGCTCAGCTCGAACACGCGGATCATTTGAAAGAGCAAGTCATACGCTGAGCCGTCAACTGTGCCACGCCATGCCTTGAGCAGCTCCAAAGCTGCTCGGATTGCCTCGCGCTGATGGCTGTGGAAAGTTAGATCGGCGATCTGCTTCAGGTGCGCCTCTGTGTTGCTTGGCTGCAGCTTGTGGAAGCATTGCGTCAGCCAACTAACACGCTCTGCAGGCGAGAGCGAGTAGAGACGGTTACTTTCTGGGCGCAGTTCACGAACGCACCGCGTCAACTGGTTGACAAGCTCCTCTGAGGAAAAAGAGCGGAAACAGATGTAGCGACGTAAGGGTAATATGTGCCTCTGTACATCGGGCAGCTCTGCCAAGGTTTTGCCTGATACGTGCTGCGATGCCAAGAACAGCGCTACGATTTTCAAGCAGGCACTTGCCGTAGGTTCTGTAAGTACTCCGTAGTCCTCCGATTCAATCCAGCACTTGTGCATGGCAGATGCCTCCTGTGCCACTGCAATGGTTGAACGAACTTTCAATCAGCCTACACCTAAACTAAAGCGCTTTCAACCACGTTCGTGCATCAAAAAAGTTACTTTTTGCCGCACGGACTCGGTTGACAGCATAGCGCACTCTTTGCTACTTTGGCCGAGGGGAACTCCGCTAGTGATGAGATGCTTCCTATGTCAGAGCCAAAGCCAGTTGAAGCGTGGACGTTTAAGCAATGGTGCAAAGCAGTTGGTTTTTACGATCCATCGCTCTCTGATGCAGAGCACTACCGCTGCTTTGTTGATTTGGTGACGCAACTGCCATCAGAGTTGACGGACAAAGTCAAAATCAGCAGCGATAAATTCCAAAGATGGCTGAAAGATCGTCCGATCCAGCAGCGTGCCGAGGCGCTGTGCGCCATAGGCGCTCTGCAGCGCGTAGCGCAGAAGAACCGACGTATCATTCTGAATGGTATCAATTTCGTCGAACATTCCCGCGTTTTCTTGCGCTCTACAAAGGTGTGCGCGCAGCCATTTGCCGATCTAAGCCTGCGGGAAGTCGAAATGCTGCTTGCAAATGGACCGCGGCAACCTGAGTTAACTCATGAAATAATACGCCGTGAGCTGTATCAGTATGTCTTTCCCAGCCCGTACTATCCGATCATCGGGCGCGAGCGCGACATGAGTGAGCTAATTGATAGGCTGATCAACCAGAAGTTGCCCGTAGTGTGCGTTGTCGGCACGGTAGGTGATGGCAAGACCGAGCTAGTGTGGCACGTTGTTTGCCGCGCTGTGGATGAAGGTCACTTTAGTGCTTTTGACTGGGTTGCTGACCGCAGCATGTACATAGATAGCAACGGCAATCCGCGCCCCACTGGTCTGCCGCCTCTAACGACATCTGCCATTTATAACAGCATGGTTCGGCACTTCGCTTGGGACGATTTGAAGCTGTGTGTTACAGACCTTGCCGAGCGCTGTGCGAAACGCTTCCGCGAAGGACATTACTGCCTCGTCCTAGACAATATGGAGACACAGGAGCAGTTGGAGCGCTTTTTGCGCGAGTTGAGCCTACTAGTGCAGCCAAATCCGCCGCGCACTAGCCGCATCTTAGTCACCTCGCGCGTCCAAGTGAGCGCGCCATTTGTTGACTACATGCCGCTCCGAGGTCTTGAGCGCGAGGCTGCGATTGAGTACATCAAGCATATTGAGAGTCGTAGTCAGGGTATTGTGATCAGCAGCACTGACCGTGAGCTTCTAGCGGAGCGAACAGGTGGCAATCCGCTCTTTATTCAAATTGCCCTTGCACGCTACGCGAAAAATGGTAGGAATATGAGGCAAGTCGTTGATCAGATGCGGCAAGGCAGCGGCTTCTTCGCCACGTTCCAAAATCTGTTCGGTGAGCTGTATCAGGCGCTCAGCGATGCGGCAAAGCGAGTGGCGCTGAGCGCTGCACATTACACTGAAGAAATCACGCGCGACGACCTAGAAGCTGATGCTGCGCACTATCTGGCTGACCTCGATTTATTTGAACAAGCGCTGACTGAATTGGCGGCTCAGCACGTGCTGAAGCCAAGTGAGGTAGTAGGCTGTTACACGATCCATCCACTGATGCGCGCCTACTTGGTGCAAATCCTCAGACGCGATGCGGATTAGTGTCTGAGGCAGGACTGCATCACCATGTGCTGTGTCAAGTTGAGCAAGTTGCTCTGCACGAACAGAGCTTGCATGCTACTTTCCTAAAACATAACCATTCTAAAACAGACGTTGTCTCAGAAATGTTGAGCAGCGCTTGCTTCGTTGGCGCTTCAAGAGTTAGCGCAGCACAGCGCATGCTTCTGACCATGCTGCGCCTAGTCGTCTCATACCCTCCTCGATCCGCGACGCAGACTGCTGCGCAAAATTCAGACGAATGAAGTACGCTGCGCTCGGCTCGCTCTCATCCGTGAAGAATTCCGCGCCAATGGCAAAGCTAACGCCATGCCGTAATGCTACAGGATACAGCTGTGCCGCTGTGACGCCGCTGTGCGGTAGCTCTATCCAGAGATAAACGCCACCAGACGGCACCGACCAACGCGCGCCGCTCGGCAGGTAGCGCTGTGCCGCTTTGAGCGCTACATCGCGTCGCTGCTGGCAAGCACGCCGCACACGGTCAAGATGTCCGCTTAGCGCGCCGCTGACCAGAAAATGATGCATGGCACGCTGATTTAGGCTCGGTGTGCAGATATCAGCGGCTTGTTTCACACGCAGGACGCGCTGGCGCAGCGCGCCTTCCACAACGAGGTAGCCGATGCGCACTCCGGGCAACACGATCTTTGAAAAACCGTTCGCATGAATGACCACGCCGTATTCGTCTAGTGCTTTGAGCGGCGGCGGCGGCTCAGCGCCGTAGCTCAGCTCGTGGTAGACGCCGTCTTCAAGCACAGGGATATCCGCTACAGCGGCGATGCGCAACAACACGCGCCGCCGATGTAACGGCATAACACTGCCTGTTGGATTGTGGTGTGTTGGCGCAATATAAATCAGGCGCGGACGACAGGCGATGATTGCCGACTCAAGCAGCTCTGTGCGCAGACCTTGCTCATCAGTTGGCACGCCGACTACGCGCAAGCGCCGAATACGCGCGATGTCGAGGATACCTAAGTAAGTCGGACTAGTGGTCAGCAGCGTATCGCCTTCGTTCAGCAGCGCTTGAATGGCTAGATCGAGCGCTTGTTGACAGCCACCTGTGATCAGCACGTTCTCAGGCGTCGCGCGAATGCCGAGCGACGCCAGATGCTGTGCCACTGCTGCGCGCAACGGCGGATAGCCTTCGGTCTCTTCATAGGCAACAGCTGTGGCGCCGTCGCGCTCCAAGACTGCCTCAATCGAGCGCCGAATAGCTGCTACAGGCAGGAATTCCTCAGCAGGCGCGCCACCGCTGAAAGCAATCACGCTCTCTGGTGACAAAGTGCCTGCTGAAGGATTTGCCGCTACTGATGGCAAGGCGCTCGGATCGCTCAGCGCGCCGAAGCTCTCAGCGACAAATGTACCGCGTCCTGGTGAAGCCATCAAAATGCCTTCATTGAGCAGCTCAGTGTAGGCGTTCACCACGCACATGCGGCTCACGCCGAGCTGTGCTGCGAGTTGACGGCTCGGCGGTAGCTTATCGCCGACGCATAGCACGCCTTCAGCAATGCGCTCACGCAGCGCGCGCGCCAATTGGCGGTAGAGCGGCTCTGCTGAGTGCTTGTTGAGGCGCAGGTGCGCCGTCACATGCGCGGATCGAGCCAATTGCGTAGCCCTTCGCTGATCAAGTTGCACGCCAAAATCGAGACCAAGATGGCTAGGCCGGGAAAAGTAGCGACCCACCACTGGTAGAACTTAGTGCGTCCCAGCGCAACCATAGAGCCCCACTCAGCTGTAGGCGGCGCCACACCCAGTCCGATGAAGCTCAGCGCTGAGACCAGCAGGATAATGCCGCCGACATCTAGCGCCGCCTTGATCATGATTGGCGTCCATGTGTTGGGCAGGACGTGCCGCAGCAGGATGCTCACCTCGCGCCTGCCCAGTGAACGCGCCGCTGTGACGTACTCAAAGGTGCGCGCCACAAGCACCTGCGAGCGGATTAAGCGCGCATATTCGGGCCACAACACAGCACACGCAGCTAGAATCGCGTTGTTTAGGCTCGGACCGAGCAGCGCTGAAATTGCCAGAGCTAGGACGACTGCTGGAAAAGCGAGCGTGACATCGGCAACACGCATGATGGCGTCGTCAATAACGCCGCCGAAGAAGCCTGCAAAGGCGCCGAGTAAGCCACCAACGGTCAGCGAGACCACAACGACAATCAGTGCTGCTGGCAGAGAGATTCGCCCGCCATGCAGTACGCGACTGAAGATATCGCGTCCTAGCTCATCTGTGCCAAAAAGATGCTGAGCTGAAGGCGGCTTCAAGCGCATTGTCAGATTTTGCTGGTTTGGCGGATAGCGCGCAATGATCGGCGCAAAAGCAATCAACAGAGCTAAAATGCCCAGCATCGCACTGCCGATCCACAGCGATGGATAACGCCGCATGTGCTTGAGCAGATTGCGCAGCCACGTCCGCTGCGGTAGACGCTCTGTCGCGCTCAGCGTGAGTGAACTAGCCATGTCGGACTCTTGGGTCTAGAATGCTGTAAAGAATGTCTACGCATAAGTTAACAACAACATAAATGACGGCGATCAGCAGAGTGCCGCCTTGAATAGCAGGATAGTCCAGACTAGCAGCTGCGCGCACCAAGTATTGACCGAGTCCTGCCCAATCAAAGACAGTCTCGGTCATCACAGCGCCGCTCAGCAAGCCTGCAAAGGCGAGCCCAATGATGGTAATCAGCGGCAAGAGCGCGTTGCGCAGCGCATGGCGCACAACCACCAGACGCTCTGCCAGACCCTTGCTGCGCGCCGTGCGGATGTATTCGCGGCGCATTTCTTCCACAATCGCTGCGCGAGTCACGCGCAACACAAGCGCCAAAGTGAAGCCGCCAAGGATGACTGTTGGCAAGACCAAATGGCTGAGCGCACCGTTGAGTGCCGCTACATCGCCTGCTATCAGCGAGTCAACTGTGAGCAGACCTGTGACCATTGGCGGACGTTCCATACGCGGCGGGAAGCGTCCTGGACCTGCCGTGATGCCGAGCGAATAATAGAAAACGAACAGGAAGATAAGACCCGTCCAGAATGGCGGCAGCGAGCCGTTCAGGAGCGAAATAAGCCATACTGAGCGGTCGAACAGACTGCCAAAGTAAATGCCCGCCACAATGCCTAGCGGAATGCCCAGCACAACGGCAAATAATAGCGAGCTGACCGCCAGCTCAACAGTGGCAGGCAAGTGTGTGAGCAGATCGTCTAGCACAGGACGGCGCGTCAAGAAAGACGTGCCAAGATCGCCGCGCAGGATGTTCACAAGGTAAGTGATGTACTGCTCCCAAACAGGACGATCCAGTCCCCACTTGCGGATCGCCGCCTCAACCACATGCGGATTGTCCATAGCGCGCTCGCCAATGATCATGACCAGTGGATCAACTTGCACGATGTTGTAGATCAAGAACAGCACCAGCGTGATCCCAAAGAGCATCGGTATGGTCAGGATCAGGCGGCGCGCGATGTAGCGCACAAGCGACATAGCAATTTGCCTCGATAAAACAGGGATAGACCGATTAGCCTATCCCTGTCTGCTTGAAAGGCTGATAGCTACTTGCTGACGCCTGCAAAGTCAGTCAGGTAGACAGGATGGAAGACGTAGCCTTGCACGTTGCTGCGCAGCACGTCAATGTACTGTTCCTGCAGCAATGGGATGAAGACCGCTGCCTCGACGTGCGCTTTGACGTACTCTCTGAGCAAACGCTCGCGCACCATTGGGTCGCGCTCAGCAGCAATCTGGTCGGCAAGTTCAGCGATCTTCGGCTCGTCCATGCGCAGACGGCGCGAGACGCCGCTATCTGCCTTGCTGAAGAAAGCTGTCCACATGGTTGCATCAAGGTAGTCGGGTGTCCATGCGCTGATGACCATTGGCAGCTCTTGAGCGCGGAAGGCGGTCAGGAAGTTCGGCGTGGTTTGTTGATTGATCTCCAGCTGAATGCCGACTTCGGCAAGGTCTGCCTGAATTTTAGCGGCGATCACCTCGCGCGGCACGCCTGCAGTGCTACCGCCGCCGATGAAGAGCGTCATTGAGAAACCATTTGGATAGCCTGCCTCTGCCAACAACGCCTTCGCCTTCTCTAAGTCGCGCGTGTAGCGCAAGCTCGGATCGGAGCCGGCAATACCGAGCGGCAGCATTGCTGCAGGACGATCCGCAAAGCCACCTGTCAGCGCGATGACGCCGTCATAGTCAATCGCGTGAGCAATAGCTTTGCGCACGCGCACGTCGCTGATTGGCAACTTGAAGAAATCGCTAGGCGAGATACCAAGATAGAGCAGGTTCAGCGTCTGACCGATGTTCAGCTTGAGATCAGGATTGTTGCGCGCTTGCTCAGCCGTGTCCGCGTCCACGCCAAAGGCGACGTCTGCATCGCCGCGTGCCACCAGCTGCAGCGCACTGGCTGCGTCATTGGTCACGCGCAGCGTCACGCCTTCCAGAGCCACGGGTCCGCGCCAATAGTTTTCGTTGCGCACCATGACGATCTCGCTGTTAGGCGACCAGCGCTTCAGGATGAATGGACCAGAGCCAGCTGAGTTCTGGTCAAGCCAGTCTTTGGCTTTGTCAGTCTGGTCAGCATCCTCAGCGTCTGTGCCGCCTTGTGCCACAACTACTGCCTTCTCAAGGATGCTGAGCGCTGGCGCCGTCACCACACTGGCAAAAGCAGGCTGCGGCGACTCAAGTCTGACTTTAACTGTGCGCTCATCCACTACTTCAATGCTCTTGAAGCCGAAGTCTTTCAGGTAGGATGACGGACTGCCCTTGAGATTGAGCAAGCGCGTCCATGAGAAACGCACGTCCTCAGCCGTGACAGGGTTGCCGCTGGCAAACTTCGCTTTCGGATTTAGGACGAATGTGTACTCCAGACCGTCTTCAGAGATGCTGTAGCTCTCTGCCAAGCCTGGGACGATCTTCGAAAGATCGTCGGCGTTGATATTCAGCAGCGTCTCATAAGTGGCGTGATGGACGATCAGATTGGTTGTCTCGAAGGCGCGCCCTGGATCAAGCGTGATCACGTCTACAAAGCGTCCGGCGACGATCAGCGTATTGCCCTGCGCGCGCGCTGAGAGCTGTGTGGAAAAGCTGAAAGCAATGGCTATGACCAGAAAAAAAGCTAGTACACGGCGCATACAAAAACGTCCTCTTGTTGGACTAGAACTTTTTCACGAAGAATTGTACAGCGCAAGAATGCCTTGCCAATTGGAAAATTGAACAGATGACAGCTCGGAAAACATTTGTGAACATCAACCTTGATCGTCTGCAAGTGAGCGTGCGAAAGGTCAGTGCTGATGGACAGGTATACTGGACTTTTTTTGTAGTACAATCATGGCAATCAACAAAAATTGCCGTAGGAAGGCTGTGCTGCGAGGTGCTGTGGAATGACTGCGACGATCCTTGTCTTAGAAGATGACAAGCCGCTCATGGAGGGCATTCGGGACATGCTTGAGCTGCAGGGCTATCGCATCTTGACCGCCACAAACGGCGTAGAAGGCTTGCGCGTAATGCAGAGCAGCTCTAAGCCGCCTGATCTGATTGTCTCCGACATCATGATGCCAGAAATGGACGGCTACCGCTTCTTGGAGGCTGTGCAGAGCAATCCGAAGTGGGTAGATATTCCTTTCATTTTTTTGACGGCAAGAGGCGATAAAGAAGACGTGCGCGAAGGGCGCATGTTAGGTGCCGATGATTACGTGATCAAGCCTTTCGATGCAGATGACCTGATAGTGCGCATTGCCTCTAAGTTGCGGCGCAGCCGCCAATTGCGCCAAACGCAGGAAACGCGCCTCGCTGAGATTAAGCGGCGCATTTTGAACGTCCTACACCATGAGTTCCGCACGCCGCTGACTTATGTCGTCGCTTACTCAGATTTGCTGGAAGGCGATATTTCTAGCATGTCGCTTGATGAGATCAAGGAACTTCTGAGCGGCGTGAGCAGCGGCGCGCAGCGCCTACGCCGTCTTGTGGAGAACTTCATCTTGCTCGTTGAGATTGAGACAGGCGAAGCAGCGGCAACTTTCGCTTGGCGCAAGCATCCAATTCCTGACATAACGAGTATTCTTAGCGCCGTTCGGGAGAACGCGCAGTACGCATTAGAAGTTGCTAAAGTACGCGTCACGCTTGAGATAGTGCCGCCAAGCAACTTACCGCTGCTGATCAGCGATGAGGAGTTCCTTAAAATTGTGCTGACGCGCCTATTGGATAATGCTATCAAATTTAGCGATAAGCCTGATTCGGTCGTGACGCTCTCAACATCCTTTGACGACCGTTATGTCTACTTCCATGTCACAGATCGCGGACGCGGCATTCCGCAAGAAGAGTTGCCAAAAATTTTCGAGATATTCTACCAGATTGACCGACACAAGTTCGAAGATCAGGGCATTGGCGCAGGTTTGACGATTGTCAAACACATCGTAGAGATGCACAGCGGCGTTATTCACGTGCAGAGCCGTTTAGGTGAAGGCTCAACGTTCACCATTGGCATTCCGCGTGCATAGACCGCGCTATATCGAATGCATAGGCGTGATTTGACCGCTGCGCACGTGCCAGAGTGAGGCTCGCTTGAGGAAGGCAGGCGTGAACATCTCTGGTTCAGTGGTTGTCAGCAGCGCCTGCGAGGCTGTTTGGACGCGCTCCAACAAAAAGGCGCGCCGTTCGGCGTCCAGCTCAGCGACGAACTCGTCTAGCAGCAGAACAGGTTCATCTTGCGTCACGTTACGCATCCACGCCAGCTCTGCCAGCTTCAGGGCGAGAATAGCTGTGCGCGCCTGTCCGCGTGAGCCATACAAGCCTAAGTCACGCCCATTGATCAGAAAGCGCAGCTCATCTCGTTGCGGTCCGATCAGAGTCATGCCACGTGCCAGTTCTTCGCGCTGTGTCTCAGCCAGAGCGCGGCGCAGCTGCGGCGCGATCTCACTCGGAGTTAGTCGGTGATGCGCGTCTAGACCTGGCAGGTTGAAGGCGAGCTGACCATTGCTGCGCAGCATTGGCGTGACGCTAGGCAGATAGTGAAGCGTCAAATGCTCAGTGTTGTTAGTTAGTTGGCGATGGATATCAGCAGCAAGCACTTCAAGGTCGCGCAGCAAATGATGTCGCGCGGCGATCAGGATGCTGCCTGACTCGACGAACTGCTCGTCCCAAAAGGCAAGTTCGCGCTGTGTAGCGCGTCGTTCGGCAATTTGGCGCAGCAGCGCATTTCGCTGCATCAATGCCCTGTCAAAAGTTTGGAGCGCTGCAGCGTAACTTGGATTGGTCTGAGCGAGTGCAATGTTGAGGTAACGGCGCCGATCCACAGGCGAACCTTCAATCAGCGCTAAGTCTTGCGGCAAGAACATTACGACGTTTAATGTGCCGATCAGGTCTAGCACGCGCTTTTTGGCGCCGTTGATGCGAATTTCCTTGCGAAAGCTGCCGTTTTCATTTTCTTTGTAAATGACGATCTCAAGGCGCGTCAGAGCGCTGCGGTGACTGCACAGCTCAGCGCTGATGCGAATGAAGGGCAAAATTTCGCTTTCGGCGCGCCAGTTCAGCAGTTGGCGGTCAGAGGTCGTCCAAGGCGAACGTCCAGTGGCGAGGTAATAAATCGCCTCCAGCAGACTCGTCTTACCTTGCGCATTGGCGCCGTATAGGATGACCATACCTTCAGGCATGGGCAACTCAAGGCGCGCGTAGTTGCGAAAATTAGTGAGCGAGAGATGCAGCAGGCGCATACTCAAGGCTGCAGCAAGCGGATCGAGTTCACTACAGGCAGAAAGACGCTCGACTCATAAGCGCGGAAGAGCTGTGCCTCTGCCTGTGCGCCGATGTAGAGCCAACGCTCATCAGGCAAGCGCATGAGGATGATGGTCAGCTGGTTGCCGCGCTCAAAGCCGCGCACAATGGCTGCAGGATATGGCGATCCGCTGAAAACTGAAGATTTCTTGAAGCGTGGTCCGTTTCGGTTTAACGCTTCGACCAGCGCGTCCAGCTGAGCAGTTGGCTCGCGCAAATCTGTGCGGAAGTTCAGCTGGCGGCTGAAAACAGGCAAAGCATCTACCACGACGAAAAGAAACGGCGCAGCTGTGGTGCGCGTATCAGCGCTACCATCAGCAGAGATGACAAAACTGTGCGCGTCTCGGACGATTGGCGCGCTCCAGTTTGATGGCACAAGCAGACTCAGTCCGAATTGCTCTAGGCGCACTTCGCGCAGCTCAGCAGGCGGCGGAATAGTGCGCGTCGGCACAACAGCAAGGCTTCGTCTGCCGAATTCTTCAATAGCAAGCATAATGCCGAGCGTGACTGCCGTGAAAATGGCGAGGATGATCAACCATTCACGGCGAAAAGGCTTGCCGCTCTCAGTTGGCTCAGGCGTCATTTCAGCGGAAGGTATGTTTGGCTCAGACATAGCGCAGTCGCAATTTGCTACTTATCTTAACTATAACTGAGTGGTACATCAGTTGCAAACCGATGCACGCCAAATTTCGCAGCTCTGGCAACAGCTATTGCAGCCGTCGGTCAAATAGAGCGCTGAGAGCGGCAACGCGCAGAGTCGATCTGAGCTGAGATTGAGCAGCGGACGCAGGTCGAGCATTAATTTTCCTGCGGCGTGCCGAGCGGAATGCGATCTGTGCCGCGATCCACTTCCCAAGGATAGACGACGTGCGCGTCGGTCACAGCGGCGTAGAAATCAGGCTCAGCGCGGCTGAAGAGCGAGCGGTATGGATTGAAATGCAGCACGCACGAGAAAGGCGTAGCGCCAGCCGCCAAACAGCGATTTTTAACAGCTGTGCTGGTACGTCCGCTGCCCCAGACGTCGTCTACAATCAAGGTGCGCCGTCCGACCAGCAGCTCATCCTCAGGAAATTGCAGGAAGGTTGGCATAGCAGCCAGCTGAGCGCGCGGCTCAAGGTTAGATTGAAACTTGACAGCGGCGATCAGCATGTAGCTGATATCAAGCGCCTCGCTGAGCAAGCCGCCAGGGATGATGCCGCCGCGCGTGATGATCAACATGGCGTCAAAATAGCCCGCGTTCCGAATCTGCGGCACAAGGATATCAATCAGCCGATCTACATCTGCCCACGAGAGCAACGTATGGCGCGGCAAGCGCGGCGACACAGCCATAGGCAAACTACCCT
>JANWYI010000220.1 GCA_025055255.1 Anaerolineae bacterium
GAGCGCGGAAAAGTGCCCAGCACGGTCAGCAGGATGCGCGCAAACTTGACGAACGGCTTCTCATAGAAGACTACATAGTCCAGATCGGCGCCTTTGATGCCTGCCTTGCGCAGACAGAACTCAATGGCGCGCGACGGAAAGCCGTTATCGTTCTTGATGCGGCTGAAGCGCTCTTCCATCGCCGCTGCGACCAGCTCGCCATCTTTGAGCAGCGCCGCTGCTGAGTCGTGATAGTAGAAAGACAGACCGAGAATGTACATCAGGATTGACTCCGTGCCTCTTTGAGCGATTCGCCGACAGGCTTGCGCTTCCGCCAATGCGGCTGCGCCGACTTGCGCATCTCAAGCGGATCAACTAGAAAGCGCGTGATCAAGGCGAAAGGAATCAGGACGCTGAAATACATCAGGAAGGTGACGAATCGTGCGATGTAGTCGCCGTTTGCCTGTCCGATGATTTGAAAGCGTTCCCACGCTGTGCGGAGAATTTGGCTCACAGTGATCGTGCCGCCTTTT
>JANWYI010000221.1 GCA_025055255.1 Anaerolineae bacterium
CTTTTTCTTTTTCCTTGAGCTCGGTAAATAATGGGGCTGAATCTGCTTTGACTCTCATTATCTCTTTATCAATTCGCTCTTTTTCCGACACGCTTAGGCTCTCTTTGCGAGAGCGTCGAATCAACTCGCGTCGTTGCTTTTCCAGAGACTCAATTTTTTCGATTAGATGGTGGTTTCGCTGCTTAACAACGTACCTTGCGCTTAGTAGAGGAAAATCATTAAGCTTGGAGAGGTATGTAACACCATAGCGCAAGATGCCACCCTCTCGATATAACTGTGATGACTCCAAATTCTGCGCGATATTTAGCATCGCCATATCTACAGCAATATTGCTTTGAGCAACGATTAGCACCGACTCGCTAGAAGCAACAAGTGCCGCGACCGTCAAGCCGAGAGTTTTAGTTTTACCCGTTCCGGGTGGCCCCCATATGAAACTCACTTTGCTGCTAAGTATTTTCTCAACTGCTTTGAGTTGGTGTTCATCGAAATCTTGCCCTTCTCGTTTTTCCATT
>JANWYI010000222.1 GCA_025055255.1 Anaerolineae bacterium
ATGAAATTCGCAACCGTTCTGCTGATCTTTGCTATCTTGCTCAGCGCGTGCGACCTTTTTGCCACGCCTGAGCCGACGCCTCTGCCTAAAGGCGTCCGTCCGCTCGATCCGCCTGTCAAGTTGCCCGACTTCACGTTGATCGATCAGCTCAATCAGCCTTTCACGCGCGAGAACTTCCTCAATCGCTGGACAATGCTGAGCTTCGGCTACACGCTCTGTCCTGATGTCTGCCCGATCACGCTCGCCAACTTCACGCTCGTCAAACGCGCGCTCAGCGACCAAGCAGACAAAGTTACTTTCATGTTCGTGAGCGTAGATGGTGCCCGCGACACGCCCGACGTGCTGAGACGTCACCTCGCCAACTTTGATGCGAGCTTCATTGGCTTGACAGGCGATGAAATGGCGATTCGTCCTGTGACGCAAGCCTTCGGCGTGCGCTATGAGATCGTCAAGCCTGAAGGCACGCAGGCAGACTACCTGATCAATCACACTGCCTCGTCATTCTTGGTCA
>JANWYI010000223.1 GCA_025055255.1 Anaerolineae bacterium
ACCCGTTGAGGGTATTGAAACTGGCAAGTATCAAGCACGCCACCACGTTCTCGAACGAGTTGCAACCGTGAACGACCCGTTGAGGGTATTGAAACATGTATGCCTGAGCAAACTCTATGCAAAGGTTTCTCAGTTGCAACCGTGAACGACCCGTTGAGGGTATTGAAACCTTTATTAACCTTGCGCGCCTTCTTGCTTTCATCTTTGTTGCAACCGTGAACGACCCGTTGAGGGTATTGAAACTCTACAGAGAGGTAGCCATCGCCCTCTAAAAAGCAGTTGCAACCGTGAACGACCCGTTGAGGGTATTGAAACCTCTACACTTTTCTTCTTGATTTCTCTTACTTTCTGTTGCAACCGTGAACGACCCGTTGAGGGTATTGAAACCCTGCGCACGTTTCAGTGTGCGCTCAATACGGTCGCCGTTGCAACCGTGAACGACCCGTTGAGGGTATTGAAACCTCCTCGTCTGGCTTGCGCTCCTGCACAACGCGCTCGTGGCAACCGTG
>JANWYI010000224.1 GCA_025055255.1 Anaerolineae bacterium
AAGGCCGGCCGGCTGGTGAAGAACCGGCTCGCCGCCCGCTGAGCGGCCGGCTTCTAGCGGCCGCTCGGCTCGCGCGCCACGTAGCGGAAGAAGACCTCGTCCTGGCGGATCATCCCGAGCTCGTAGCGCGCACGCTCCTCGATCGCATCCAGCCCCTGCTTGAGGTCGCGCACTTCGGCGGCGAGCGCGGCGTTGCGCGCCTCGAGCGCGCGGTTGTGCGCGCGTTGCGCCTCGAGCTGGCGGTTGACCTCCCAGACGCGCATCCAGCCGCCCTTACCGAACCAGAGCGGGAGCTGGATCGCCGCGATCAGCGCGACGAGCGCCGCCGCAAGCAGCCTCATCCCGTGCTCCGGAAGGCGCTGCGCCCGGCGTAGGCGGCCGATTCGCCGAGGTCTTCCTCGATGCGCAGCAGCTGGTTGTATTTTGCGACGCGCTCGGAGCGCGCGAGCGACCCCGTCTTGATCTGCAGCGCGTTGGTGCCGACCGCAAGGTCGGCGATCGTCGTGTC
>JANWYI010000225.1 GCA_025055255.1 Anaerolineae bacterium
CAAGAGGGCAGCCAGAGCCGGGAGAGAGAGCACGGCAGAGAAGAATTAGTCGAAGCAGCTCAGACTCGTATCCAAGGCCGGGACTCGCTCAACGATCGTCCGGTGTCCTTCTGATGTTCGACCCCACGCCTATCTTGGCCGGCGAACGCCGCGCCCTTGCTCGGCTGATTACTCAAGTTGAGAACCAGACGCCTCTCGCCGAGGAAGCGCTGGCGCAGCTGTTTGCGCACACAGGCCGCGCCCATGTCATCGGCGTGACAGGCCCGCCGGGCACGGGCAAGAGCAGTCTGGTCAATGCGCTGGCCAAGCTGCTGCGCCGCGCCGATGAGAGCGTCGCCGTGGTGGCCGTGGACCCGACCAGCCCGTTTAGCGGCGGCGCCGTGCTGGGCGACCGCATTCGCATGCGCGACCTGGCCGGCGACGCGGGCGTGTTCATCCGCTCGATGGCAAGCCGCGGCGCGCTTGGCGGCGTGGCGCGCACCACCGCCGACGTAGTCCGGGTGCT
>JANWYI010000226.1 GCA_025055255.1 Anaerolineae bacterium
CTCTACATCATCTCATACGCCACAATTCGCTTCCTGCTGGACTTCCTACGGCTTGACAGTCACGGTATTCAAGGCATTCCTGCGCTCACAACAGCGCAGATCGTCTCGCTGATCGCAGCAAGCATTTCGACAGCCTTACTGGTGCGCTGGTATAGGCTTGACGTCAAAGCGCGAGAAGTGGCTCATGAACGCCAAGGCAGGTGAGCGCTGGACGTTGTGGCTCATCGTAGCTGCTTGCAGCTTGCCGCTGGCGATCATTACTTATGGCAGCGTTTACTCGCGCTACATGATTGATGACTACTGCGCGCGAGTATCTGTCAGCCAAATTGGCTGGCTCGGTTTCGTAATCAAGATGTATACAGGCTGGACAGGCACATTTTCAGCTTTAACATTTCAAGGACTTATACCTAGTGTTCAAGCATTGGCAATTCCAATCATACTATGGCTTACCATTGGATTTGGCACGCTCTATCTTGCAACTAAGATGCTGATAGCTCAGCATAC
>JANWYI010000227.1 GCA_025055255.1 Anaerolineae bacterium
TAGCGAGGATGAGGGTAAAAAGGCTGATTAAGCGGAACATAAACAAACTCTCCTGTTACAAGATTCTCTTTTTGAGAGCGCTCCCATAGAGCGCTTACTTAGCGTCCTTCCTTTTCATTATAACTAGACGTTATAGGTGAATTGACCTTGTGAAAATGCACAATTGCGCAACTCTTCCGAAGTCATGCGCACGTCCATGCCGTGACAGAATAGCTTTTTTCGTGCTTCTTATTGCATCATCACGCGCCTTACTGCTCATTCCTGCTTGAAGCGGCTGCTCAAAAGCGTGCAAATCGCAGACGATTCCGTCGTGCAAGCAAGTATACGCTATTGATCTTCCCTGAATTATGTATGATGGACGTTGCGGGTCAATCACTATGACGTTTGGCTTATAGTGTGGACTGGATAACGCTAAGCAGGATCAGTGCAGCACTTCACTTAGGCGCACAGAGGCGCCCAAGTTCATAATAAGCCGCCTTCTGTACCCTTGCGGGCGGTGATCAT
>JANWYI010000228.1 GCA_025055255.1 Anaerolineae bacterium
ACGTTATAATGTGTTGCGATGATTGCTGTCAAATCGTGACTCATCGGGACAAGCCGCATGCCTATTGATATAGATAAGGGCTTTATGGAATTAGTGCAACTCCACGAGCGCGAGTGGGGCACTGAGCTGTATCCTGACCGTCCTAGCCTTATTGACCTGCTTAATGCACCAATTGTTGCCGTCTGGGTAGGCGAGCCAACGCGCCTCGCCGCTACGAGCGCGCGCAGCAAGCCATACGTCCCTTCCAGCAGCACGCCACAGAGCCGAATTATGCTGAGCGTGCATCAGCGCCTTGAGGAGCTCGATCCACTGGTCTTATCGCTTGTGGTGGCAGGCAAGAATACGCTGATGCCTAACCGTAAGCTGCTGTATCTGTTCATTCAACAAAAGCCCGTCAAAATTCTAGGCGTGCGCTTGCTCCTTGAGCCTATCACCTGAAATCTTTGCAGCTACCTTGTGGTATAATTGAAAGAGTGTCGTAGCCAAACGCTTTCACGAGAGTT
>JANWYI010000229.1 GCA_025055255.1 Anaerolineae bacterium
CACTTCTCGCCTTGCCAGCAGCTTTACACAACTGCTGATGAGCCTAGCAGGAGTGAAAGTGCGCTTTGTGCGCGATTATGTCCATGCAATCAACTTTTTGGCTGCTGAAGACGCGCGCATTAAGGCGCTGCTAGACGCAGGTGAGTTGCCTGTCATAAACTAGCCGAAGTAATGCATCGTGAAATCCGAAACTGTCTGCAGCATGAGAGAGTGACACATGACGCTCCAACACGATATCCATTGGCTGATCGAAGGTGTGCTAATCTTCTCAAGGACAAGCGGCGACGGCTCAATTGAGGAGATGGGAGCGATTGATGCACGGTTGCTTGAGTTAATTCGTGTCGGCACGCCGCCTGTTCACATACTCTCAGACCTGAGCAACTTGGGCAGAATGCCTTTTGATGTAGTAGGGATGCAGCGCAGCCTGAAGCACATGAAAGACCCGAACCTCGGCTTAATAGTTGTCTACGGCACAACGCGCCTAGCGGCTAACTTTTTGCA
>JANWYI010000022.1 GCA_025055255.1 Anaerolineae bacterium
GCGCCGCCGCTGTTGATCAAGCCTGCGCGTCCCATGTAGCTGTTGACGACTTGGTAGCGCGTCAGGTCAATCGGATGATCAGTGGTCAGGTGTGTGTAAATGCGTTCGTCCAGCTTGCCGTAAGATGAGCCGCCTGTGTTCAGCGCCTTGTAGCCGCCGTTGCCTGTCGGCAGCTTTTGCTTGACCAGATCGGCTTGAATGGTCACGCCGAGATGATTCGCCTGTCCAGTGATGTCCGCGCTTGTCTCATGGTTGACGCCGTTGACCTTAAAGGCAGGATTGCGCGTGTAGCACCACAGCACAGTCGCCATGCCCAGCTCATGAGCGCGGTAGAACGCCTCTGAGACTTCCACCAATTGGCGCATGCTGAGCTGATCGCCGAAGTAGATGGTCGCGCCAACTGCGACGGCGCCCATGTCCCAAGCCTGCTCAACCAAGCCGAACATGACTTGGTCGTGCTTGTTAGGATACGTGAGCAGCTCATTGTGGTTGATCTTGACGATGAAAGGAATCTTGTGCGCGTATTTGCGCGCCACAGCGCCTAAGACGCCGAAGGTCGAGGCGACGGCGTTGCAGCCGCCTTCAATTGCCAAGCGCACAATGTTCTCTGGATCGAAATAGGCAGGATTTTTGGCGAACGAGGCGCCTGCGGAATGCTCAACGCCTTGATCAACGGGCAAGATCGAGAGGTAGCCTGTGCCTGCTAAGCGACCAGTGTTGAAAAGCTGCTGCAGGCTGCGCAACACTTGTGGCGGTCGGTCGCTGAGCGCCCAGACGCGGTCTACAAAGTCGGGCGAAGGCAGATGTAGTTGGTCGCGGCTGATGGTCTGGCAGGTGTGGTTTAATAGGTAGTCAGCTTTATCGCCGAGCGCCTGCACGATTTGGTCATAGGTGAGCGCACGCGGCGCAGTTGCAATAGCCATTCCTCATAAACTCCTGAAGCTCAATCGCTTTTTGGTCAGTATACCACGCTGCTTGGCGGCGCGTCCAAGAAAAACAGGTTTGACCATTGAGACAAAACGGCGCGTCCAGAGAGCGTCTAGTTGCTGAAACGCACGCTGATAATGCCCGTTAGACTCTGGCAGAAGCGGTCGCCGTTGCGCAGCGGCATGACTTCCCAAGCGTAGTCGCCAAAGCCGACAAACAGCTCACGTTTGAAGACAATCGTCGTCTCAGTCGTGTCTGTGATCAAGACGTAGCGTCTGGAAGGCGAGAGCAGCCAGACGCGGTAACCTTCTGCGCCTTGCACAGCTGTCCACGAGACTTGCGCATCGGTCTGTCGGTCAGCGATTGAGCCTGTGAGCGGCATGCGGCGCGCAAAAGTCCTGCAGGCGGCATCAAAAGTAGCGCCAAAGGCGATGGTTGGCGGCGCACCAGTCGGCGTCACAGCAAGGAGACCGAAGTTGTCTGTACGGCGGATGACAGGCGTCACAGTAGGGCGAATTGGCGTCATCGGCAAGGTGGGACGCGGCGTGTTGGTCACAAAGACAGTCGGCGTCCAAGTTGGCGGCAGTGTGAACGTCGGGCGTGGCGTGTTGCTCGGCGTCGGCGTGAGAGTCGGCGTCGGCTCAGGTGCGCCGCATGAGGTCAACACAGCACTGATTAGCGCGATGAAGAGCAAGCGTAGCATCTGAGGCATGGTTCAACCTTTCAGGGCGCGCTGAGCGCTTCTGCCAGCAAGAAAAGAGACCAGATCAGCGCAGCGATGCCGATGAGCGCGCTGATCAGCACGTAGAGCGCCGCTGCTTTACCAACTTGCAACGGGCTTTCGCCAAAATCAAAGCCGACCAGCAAGCGCCAGCCGAGCCAGTAGGACGCCAAGCCGAGCAGCGCCGTGCCAAGCAGCATAGCATTCGCAAGTGTCACATTCAGCTGATCAGGGCGAATGCGAAAAAGGCTGTTGAATAAGAGCAAGGCGAGCGCAGCGGTCAAGATCAAGGCGGCGAGCGCAGCAAGCAGAATCCGCACGGCACGAGAACGTCTGCCGAGCCAGTTGGCAAGGCGCATTAACGGATCGAGGCGCGGCGATGGCTTTGCAGAGACTTTCGATTGTTTGCTCATCTGCCATTCTGCCTATCAGGGCGCAAGTGCGATAGCTGAACAGAGCGCTGAGATGTCTCTCAGTCTAACTTATGACCTGCAATTTTTTCAAATCGCAATGCTCGTCAAAAGCGCGCTCACGGCGCAGCGCTCACAAGCCGCGCCGCAGCACATCGGCGAGCGTCTCTGCCACTTGCGCGCCGAGAGCCTGCCATTGGACCCACACCAGTCGCACAATGCGTCCACAACGCTGAGCTAGTGAAACGTAGCGAGGCACACATTGGTGGCGCAGCGGTCACTGCTGGCAACGCAAATTTCTGAGAGCGTCTCAAGGCGCTTTTCACAGCTCACTCGGCGCTCTTGTGCTTGCGCGTGTGAAAGTCTCTCAACTTGACGCGGCTGTGCTGTGCCGCCTCACGAAAAATGCGCTCATAAGTGTCAATTGTGCGCTGAAAGTTGAAAATTGCCTCGATCTCATGGCGCGGCTTAATGTAGCGCTGCCGATTTTCAATCACCTCGCAGATCGCCTCGCCGAAGGCACGCCAATCGCCGCGCGGCGCAATTTTGCCCATGCCTGTGACCGTCACAGGCACTCTGCCGCCGGGTGTATCGCTCATCACCACTGGTGTGCCGCACAGCATTGCCTCAACCTGCGCTAGGGCGAAGCACTCAGTATCGCTCGGCAAGACCATCACGTCTAGCGCGGCGTAAAAGTTAGCGAGCGCCTCGCGGCTAGTGATGATGCCGAGAAAGATCAGCTGATCACGATATTTCTGCACCAAGTCCTGATGTCGCTGCCATGTGTCTTCATACGGAATGTTGTACTGCCCTGCGAAGACGATCCGCGCGTTCGGATACTTGCGATTGATCACCTCTAGCGAGCGGATCAGGATGTCAGGGCGCTTCTCTTGCACGAATCTGCCTGAGTAGCCGATGATCGGACCGCCATCTTTCTGCCACTGCGCGCGCAGCTCGCGGACGCGCTCAGGATTCGGCTGTGGAATGCGAATTGGCGGGTAGTTCGGCACAACTTTATGCATGTACGGACGCAAATAGTAGCTGTGGTCAGCGTAGTCTTGGCTGTAGGCGATCAGTCGGTAGGCACGGCGCGCCATGATTTTGTAGAGCTGGAAGGTGACGAACTCGATGAAGCGATTCTTCAAGCCTGCAGGCAGGACTAGGTCGCCATGGTGCGTGTTGACAATGCTCTTGCCTGTCAGCGCCGCGACGATTGCCGCGATCCACGTCTCAAACATCGGCGTATTGGTGAAGATCAGGTCGTACTTGCGCATGAAGGCGTAGAGCGCAATCGGATAGAACGGCATAATCATGGCGCGGCTGAGCTTAATTGGCGCCCACAGCCGCACAATGCGCACGCCGTTGATGGTCTCATCGCGCGGCAAGTCGAGGTTGTGGCGCGCGCACAGCACGGTCACTTCATGTCCGCGCGCAGCGAGCGCCTCAGCTACGTCTTGCACGTGAATGGTGTAGCCTGTGTAGTGTGGAACGTAATAAAGCAGACTGATCAGGATTTTAAGCGGACGACTCTCAGCGGATTCAGACACTGTGACGCTCATCCTTCTGCAGTCGGTAGCTCGGAGACAGGTTGTACAGCAGGCTTGCGTATGACAGCGTCACGCGCTGTGCGGAAGACTTCGCGCAGCGAGACGCGCTCGTGCAGCAAGCCGATGTAGCCGAACAGCACATAGCACGCCGCGTTGACCAAGTGCAACACAACAGCGAAGGCGAAGGCGCGCTCTTGCGGCAAGCCGTTGGCAGGATCGACCATGCCGCTCAGTTGCAAGCCGACGATGATCGCCGCCTCAAACGGTCCGACGCTGCCTGGCACTGCTGGCAGAGCAATTGCTAGTGCTGCCGCCGCGATCATCAGCAGCGCCGCTGCCCAATTTGGCTGGTCGTAAAAGGCGAAGAGCAGCACATAGCCTGCCACAATGGATGCTGCCCATGCCCAAACTGACCACCACAGCGAATAGCCGACGCCGCGCAGCGATCCGAGCGGCGCAATGCCGTCTAGCACTTTATCGGCAAGGCTGCGGACGCCTAGCCGCTCCAAGAACGGCAAAATTTTCAAGAAAAAGTTCACAATGGCATGTGTCAAGTGCCGCCGCGCCGCGAAAAATGCTAAGACGAACATGCCTGAGACCGAGACAACTCCGATCAGTTGTGCACTGACCTGCACCTCGCTTGGCACGTCTGTCAATTGGACAGCGATTACCACTAGGACGACGACTGCCAGCAGGTCAATCAGGCGCTCAACCACGACGCTGCTGAGCGCTGTGAACATTGAGATCGGTGGCTTCAGGCGTGTGACCAAGTAAGCGCGCGCTACCTCGCCCAGACGCAACGGCAACCATGCGTTCAAAAAATAGCTAATGTTGGTAATGTGGAAGCTGTGTGTCGTTGTGAGACGCTCATTCAGCAGAAAGCGCCATCGCAAGCCGCGAAACCATAGTCCAAGTCCCATCAGCGCGCCGCAAGGCAGCACCCACACATAGCGCCCACTCGCTAATTCATCGCCGATCCTTGACAGATCGTTGCCGTGCAGCGCATAGGCAAGTGTTGCTACGCTGATGATTACGCCCAAGACCACGCTTTGCCAGCGCTTCATTCACTGTGCCTCGTTTCAGAAATTCCGCCTTATTTACACACCATGCCTGCTGAAGACGCACTGTCTTTGCAAGAGCTACGCCATTGTACCACAAGCTGTGCCGATGCAGCCGCTTTTTAATTTTCAGGGCGCTTTTTATCGGAGTGCGCTACACAAGGCAGGAGCGTCTGTGGTAAACTTGAATGTAGTGTTGGCAGGCACGGCATGGCAGGATATGACCTTTAGACGCGCGCTTGTGACAGGCGCAAACGGCTTCATTGGCGCAGCCTTGACGGCTGAACTTTTGCGACGCGGCATCGCAGTGCGCGCCATGTGTCGTACGCCGCGCAAGGGCGCTGCGCTGGCAGAGCAAGGTGCTGAAGTCGTCAGCGGCGACGTTCAGGATCGCGCGCGATTGACCGAGTTAGCGCGCGGCTGCGATGTTTTCTTTCATGTTGCCGCAGCAATGAATGGCACGGCTGCTTATACCTACAATGTGAACGTGCTCGGCGCACAGAACGCCGTCTTAGCGGCAAGTGAGGCAGGCTGCGCGCGTTTTGTCCATGTCAGCACAATTGCTGTCTACGGCTTTCAGGTGCGTGGCACAGTGCGCGAGGATCAGCCGTTGCAGCCTTCGCGCGACGATTACTACGCGCTCTCAAAGGCGCTCGGCGAGCGCCTTGTGCAGCGCGAAGCAGCGCGCACAGGCATTCCGTTGACGATCATCCGTCCTGCTTACGTCTACGGCGAAGGCTCGCAGCTGTGGTCGCGGCGACTGTATGAGTTGGCGCAGCAAATGCCCATCTGGCTTGTAGATGGTGGACGCGGCAACGCGCATCCAATCTACATTGGTGATTTGTGTGACCTGCTGATTTGCGCTGCAGAGCATCCGAAGGCTGCAGGCGAAATTTTCAACGCTGCGCCTGATCCTGCGCCGACATGGGCAGAGTTTCTAGGGCATTACGCGCGTATGGCAGGCAAATCAGGCAGTTTGACTGTGCCTACGTCGCTTTTGAAGGCTGTAGCGCCACTAGTGACGGCGTTTACGCGCTTGCGCGGCGTGCCATTTGACCTTGCAGGCTACCTAGACATGCTTGCGCACAACGCGACCTACAGCATGGCGAAGGCGCGAGAGTTGCTCGATTGGCAGGCGCGCACCTCGCTCGAAGAAGGTATGAGGCGCACGGAACCCTGGCTGCGGCGCCGACATTATTCAGGATAACGAAGGCGTGAGTTTAGCGAGGTGCCGATGCAGCGCAACGTAAATTTTCGGAACAGTTTTGGCGGCTTGCTCAGCTTGATTAGCTTGGCGCTTGCGACGCTCGCTTGCAACTTAGGTGTTTCAGCTGTGCCAACGCCGACGCCATTCGTGATTATAACGCCGCCTGTTATTGTTGTGACCGCCACGCCGACGCTGCGTCTGCCTACGCCTACGCAAGTTTTCGCACCGCCGACCCAAGTCGTCTGTGTGCCGAACACAGCTTGGCAAGTTTACTTCGTGCGGCAAGGTGACACATTGGCAAGCATTGCCGCGCGCAGTGGCACAACCGTTGCTGCACTGATGCAGGCGAACTGTCTGACCAATCCTGACCTGATCTTTGTTGGACAGGCGCTGCGCGTGCCGCGCCAGCCTGTCATCATCACGCCGACAGCGCCTCGCACGCCTACGCCGACTGGTCTGCGCATTAGCGGCATCTCAATAGAGCCTTCTATTCAGCACAGTCCTGGACAGTTTCAAGTAGCGCCTGGTATGGTGACGCTGCGCGCAGTAGGCGTGAGCGGCGCTGTGCGCGTTGGTTACTACTTGCAGCAGATCGGCATTGGCGCGCCTGTGCTGATTGGCGAGAGCACCACGCCGCAAGATGGCTTCGCTGTGCAATGGCTCGTCACAGCAGGTAATCTCTCAGCGCAGCTGTGGGCAGTCGCTGTGGCAGCGAACAACCAAGTGGCAGAGACGCCGCGCTTGATCGTCTTCACAGAGTCAGCTGTTGCGCCGACGATTGGCGTCCTGAGCGTCACGCCGTCACAGCCTGATCCACTGGAGCCTGCTGTGCGCATTTTGCCGATTGGTCAAGTGTTGCTGACCGTCTCAGGCGTCACCAATGCCACCAAAGTGCAGTTCTACTTTGTAGATCAGCGACCGGGCAACATGCCGATCTTGCTGGGCGAGGACAGCAACTTTAATGACGGCGTCGGCATTATTTTCAACACCACGCCGTTCAGCAGCGTGCCACGCGGCTTGGTCTGGGCGCAGGCGATCAACGCGCTAGGGCAAACAGCGACCACTGCCAGCTTGCCGATTGTCATCCGCTAGGGCGATGAGCGCGCTGCTGATTGGCGTCGCTATTGTCTTGATCGGCGCACTAGTGTGGTATCTGTTCATCGCCACAGAAGGTGTGTATCTGGGAAAGCGCGTGGTCATCGCGTTGTATGATCTGTATGCGAAACGTTATGATTATATCAAAGGCTTTGATGAGGAGTGGGAACTGCAGACGTTAGCGGCGCCACTGGCAAAGGCGCTAGGCGATGTGCCACAGCCGTTGATCTTAGACGTGGCGACTGGCACAGGACGTTTGCCGCACTTGCTGCGCCGCGTCCCAAACTTCAAAGGCAAGATCATTGGCTTGGACGCGAGCTGGCAAATGTTGCGCGTTGCAGCGGCAAAATTAGGCAAGACGCAGCGCATTGTGCTGCTCCATCAGGACGCGACACAGTTGCCGTTTGCTGATGAGACGTTTGACGCTGTGACGTGCCTAGAGGCGTTAGAGTTTCTGCCTGACCAAGCAGCGGCGCTTGCTGAGATTGTCCGTGTGGCGCGCGTAGGTGCGCCAATCTTGCTGACCAATCGGCGTGGCATGTATGCGTGGCTGATGCGCGGCAAGGTGCAGCCAAGCGAGGCATTTGCCGAGTCGTTGTACGCTTATGGACTGGATCAGGTTGAGGTTGAGACGTGGCAGGTTGAATATGACCTGGTCTGGGCAATCAAAGGCGGCACTGCAGCCAAGTCGGCGCGTCCCCAGACGTGGCAAGCAGCACTGCGCTGTCCGTATTGCAACTGTACAGGTTTTCAAGCGGCACGCGAGCAGACGTTGCGCTGCTCACATTGTGAGAAAGCGCTCAGTTTCACAGCAGAAGGCATTCTGCCTTACGCAGCGGCACTCAAACAGCACGAAGGAGCGCTAAGGACGTTCGATTAGTTTGGGAAGCGTGATGTGAAGGCACTCTGGGCATGGGCGCAGCAGCGTTTCCCTGCTCTGGATGAGCGACATCCAGTAGCGCAGCGCGAAACGCGCTTTATGCCGAGCCTGATGCCTGACTGGGTGAGACGCTTCACCAACTTTTGGACGTTAGTCGGCTTCGCAGCGCTGATTCATGGCGTCTTATTTTGTGTGGCTGCTGTGCTGTATAGCTTGCTCAGCCCTGACCTGATTCCGCTCATTTCGCCATTTCTGACGCCTTTCGGCACGCCGATCATCCTCGCTGTGCTGCACACAGTGCTTTACTGGGCGCTGCTGTTCGGCGTGAGCAGGCACATGGCGCATAGCTTCAGCTGTGAGTTAGAAGCACAGCGATGGAGCGTGCTGCGTTTGACACCTTATTCGAGTGACACGCTTGCGCTCGTTAAAGTGCTTGTGGTCGTTAGAGCGTGGTACGGCGTGCTGCGTGTGCTGTTCGCCTTGCGCAGCTGTGCGCTGATCATCTTACCTCTCGCTTTCGCGGCGCAGCGCAGCCGCGAAGCTGGTGCGCTCAGCAGCTTGGACGTAATCAGCGCAGCAACTTTCCTCGTGCAGCCGTTCACTGAGACGTTCATGGTCGCTGCACTGAGCCTGCTGAGCGCTATTCTGGTGCAGCAGCCGCGCTGGGCAAGGCTGTGCGCTTATGGTGCGCTCATCTTGAGCGTTGGCGCGCTCAATGGCTTACTCAGCATGTGGCTGACCTTCAACGCGCCAATGGGCGCCCTGGCAGGTTTGCTCTTGCCTGTTGGTCATTGGACGCCGTTAATTGTGACAGCTTTTCCGCCGCACAGCGTCGCGCTACACGCCGTGCAGACGTTCGTCCTTGCGCTGACAACTGTTTTTTTACCGTTGCTGATTGGCACAATTGCCTTTGGCGTCAGCCTGTGGCGGTTACGGCAACTTGCCTAGCTACCAGCCAGCAGTGCCGAGTGCGCCCTTAAACGGTCCGACAAGGTCGCTCGTGATCCAGCCGCCGTAGAAATCGCCTGCTTGCGGTTGCACCAGCTCGTCATCTACATAGCAAGCGTCTACGCGACTAGCGTAGAAAGCGACGTAGTCTTTCAAAGCGGCGTAAGCGGCATTAGGCGCAGGGTAGTACCATGCCGCAGCAACAGCGCGCTTTTCGCCGACGACAATGGTATAATATGACGCGGCACCTTTGTACTCGCAGTAGGTGCGCCGATCTATCGGCTGCAAGTATTGTCGCTGCACGTCCTGCGGCGGAAAATAGTAAGTTGGCGGATGACTGGTCTCCAAGACGCGCAGTCCATTGCGCGTCTCGGCAATCAGGACGCCGTTGAAGAACACGCGCAAGTGCCTGCTTGTCGGCTCAAGGCGTGGCGGACGTGGATAGTCCCAGACGGACTCTTTAGGTTGCTGGCTCATGACCAAGTCTCTCAAATGCGCGATACATGGCTGTTGGCAATTTTAGCAGACTGCGAAGGCTTGAGCGGCGACTTTTTAAGGCGAGTCTAATCAGCTGCGCTCAAAAATTGGTGTCCACCAAATTCGCATTAGCTTATTTCGCGCAGGCTCGGTATAATTAGAATAATTAATGAAAGCCTTCACAATGTCCGCGTAAATAGTTATAACGGAGTGCCTGAGAAGCCGTGAAGCTCAATCGGTATGCCATCTACATCCTTGTCGGCGCAATTTTCATTGCGATAGGCGTGATCGTCGGGCTGACCGTGCGCGTCTTTCCCGTCGCCGCCTCAGCAGAAGCTGTCGCTGTAGACTCGCTCTTCAACTTCATGCTCGCTATTGCCGTTGTGATCTTCTTGATCGTGGAAGGCGGTATTATTTACTCAATCATTCGTTTTCGCCGTCGTCCTGGCGATGAAACGGATGGCGCGCCAATTCATGGCAACACGGCGCTAGAGATCACGTGGACGGCGATTCCTGCTGTAATCGTATTCGTCTTGGCGATCTATTCGTATCAAGTCTACCTGACCATTCGCAATCCTGAGCCGAAAGATAACGAAGTGCGCATCGGCGTGATCGGGCAGCAGTTTGCGTGGAAGTTCGTTTACGAGATGCCTGAGGACAACGATCCGAACGTGACGCCTGAGCTACGCGAGCGCATTAAACAGTACATGATCGACTCGACGCTGTATGTGCCGCTTAACCGTCCTGTGCGCGCCTTGATCGAATCGCAAGACGTGATCCACTCATTCTACATCCCAGAGTTCCGCATTAAGCAAGATGCTACGCCTGGGCGTGTCTCTGAGGCATATTTCACGCCGATTGAGAAAGGCGAGTGGTGGGTTGTTTGCGCGGAATTGTGTGGCGTTGGTCATGCAGCGATGTCACAGATCAACAGGGTCGTGGTGCTAGAGCAGAGCGAGTTTGATCAGTACATTGCGCAGCTCTACGCTAAGGCGAAAGAAACCGCCAGCGATCCGCGTTCGCCTGAAGTCGGCAAGCAGCTGATCATGAACAAGTACGCCTGCGGCGCCTGCCACATCTTGGATGATGCAGGCTTAGTCGGCAACATCGGACCGAGTCTGAATGGCATTGCCACGCGCGCTGAAGGTCACGCGGAGCGCGGCGAAGGCTTGGTCGGTGGCACAGACGCAGCAGCCTACATTCGCGGCTCAATTGTCAACCCGAATCTGTACCTTGTACCGGGCTATGCAGCAGGCATCATGCCGCAAAATTACGGCAATCCAAATGTGATGAGCGAAGATGACCTTGAGGCGATTGTCAACTACCTGTTGACGATCCGCTAGAGACATGCAAAGATTCGGCAAGAAAAGCGTAGAGAGGTTAAGTAGCGTTATGGCAACCACAGTGAAGCCAACAGCTATAGCAGTGCCGAAGCCACGCGGCATTGCCAAGTACCTTGTGTGGAGCATTGACCACAAGGTCATCGGCATTCAGTACATCGGGCTATCGTTCTTCTTCTTCCTGTTCGGCGGCTTGTTGGCAGAGCTCATTCGCATTGAGCTGCTAACGCCTGCAGCCAGCTTGATGGTGGACGGCGGCGCTTACAACACGCTCTTCACCATGCACGGTACGATCATGATCTTCCTGTTCGTAGTGCCGATGCTGGCAGGCTTTGGCAACTACCTTGTACCGCTGATGCTCGGTCAGAAGGATATGGCGTTCCCATGGTTGAACGCTTTCGCCTTCTGGATGCTGCCGCCAGCAGGTTTGATCATGTTGGCAGGCTGGTTAGTCGGTCCTGCACAGGCAGGCTGGACGAGCTATTTCCCGCTCTCCGGTCCGCAGTATAGTCCACTTGACGGTCAGACGCTTTGGGCAATTAGCTTGCATCTGATTGGTGCCTCGTCTATTCTCGGCGCTATCAACTTTATTGTGACCATTCTCAACATGCGCCCGCCGGGCATGAGTCTCTGGCAGATGCCGCTCTTTGTCTGGGCAACGTTTGCAACTTCAATCATCATCCTCGTAGCGACGCCATTCCTCGCCGGCGGCTTGACGCTGATGCTGCTGGATCGCTTGGCAGGCACGAGTTTCTTCTCGCCTGCAACCGGCGGCGACCCACTGCTGTGGCAGAACGTTTTCTGGTTCTACTCGCACCCAGCAGTCTACATCATGGTTTTGCCGGCAATGGGCATTCTCTCTGAGGTGCTGTCCATTCACGCGCGCAAGCCTATCTTTGGCTACCGCTTCATCGCGCTCAGCAGCTTCGGCATTGCTTTCTTGGGCTGCATCGTGTGGGGACATCACATGTTCACGTCGCTCGCGTCATGGGCGCGCATTCCGTTCATGCTGACCACAATGCTGATCGCCGTGCCGACGGGCGTCAAGATGTTCAGCTGGCTTGGCACGCTCTGGGGGGGTAAGATTCGCTTCACGAGCGCCATGCTTTTCGCGCTCGGCTTCCTCTCGATGTTCGTGATCGGCGGCATCACGGGCGTGTTCCTCGCCTCTGTGCCAGTGGATATCCACCTGCACGACACATACTTCGTGGTTGCGCACTTCCACTTCGTGTTGTTCGGCGGCTCAGTCTTCGCAATCTTTGCCGGTCTCTACCACTGGTTCCCGAAGATGAGCGGTCGAATGCTGAATGAGCGGCTCGGCAAGATTCACTTCGTCCTGACCTACATCGGCTTCTTCCTGACCTTCTTCCCGATGCATTTCTTGGGCTTGGAAGGCATGCCGCGCCGCATCTACACCTATGATCCGAAGTATGAAGCGTTGAACGCGCTCTCGACCATTGGCGCGCTGATCATGGCGGTAGCGATTGTGCCATTCTTGGTCAACCTAGCAGTGTCACTGGTCGCCGGCAAGCCAGCAGGTAATAATCCGTGGCGCGCGTTGACACTGGAGTGGATGACCAGCTCGCCGCCGCCAGAGCACAACTTTGATGAGCCGCCAGTCCCAGCAGTCGATCCATACGGCTACGGTACGCCTGAAGGCGCTGCTTACCTTGCCAGCGGCGGCAAAGTAGCACTGCCTGTGAGCAGTCATGCGCACGGACACGCCGATCAGCCCATTGAGCGTCCCGCCACGGGCGACTGAGCAAAAAGTGCAGACTGGGCGGGCAACTCTAGCCCGCTCAGTGCTTTATTCGTCAACGGAACGTGAAAGTAGCACAGGGTATACAAGCTATGACGGCAAACTTTGCCCAGATGCAAACCGTCTTTGACCACGAGCAGCTTCAGCGTGAACAAGCGCTCAAAAATGCACGCCTAGGCTTGCTACTATGGCGCTTTGCCAATGGCATGGCGTTTGTCTTCTTCGTCTTCGCCAATTTGTTGATGCGCAACGTGCAGCCTTCGTGGCCTCCACCCGGCGTAGAGCGTCTGCCTATTGCATTACCACTTGCTATCACGCTCGTCATCCTACTGAGCGGCATGACAGCCTCGCGGACGCTCAAAGCAGTGCGCGCCAATCAGTTTGGACAAGCGCTGCGCTTTGGCACAACAACTTTAGCGCTCGGCGCCGCCTTTTTCATCGGCTTAATCGCAGCAGGCGCCCAAGTGACGCCAAGCGGTCCGTATAGCTCAATTGTCTGGGCAATGCAGTTCTTTCACGGGCTGCACGTGATCGCCGCGTCGCTACTGTTTGGCATTGTGCTGCTCGGCGTGTGGCGCAGACGCTACTCAGCTGAAAAACACTGGGGCGTGGAAGCAAGTGTGGTCTTCTGGCACTTTGTGGACGCCATGTGGATCGTCTTCTTCCTGTTCATTTACGTGATTTAGCGTAGAGAGGCTTTCAGGCAATGGTCTTACCGATTCCTGCCTTCATAGTTCGCCCCGGCTTCATCCGCGCTGTGATTGGGATGATCCTAGGCGGCGTGACGATTGGCACTGCCTATGCAGCGCTTGCGCTAGGTGAGAAGTACATCGTGGCGCTGCTGTGCATGGCGATCTTCGGCTTGCTGTTTGGCGGCGTGCGCGGCTTGCTGCTCGGCTTGATTTTGCACGTGCCAGTTCACTTGCTGTTGCACTGGCCGGTGCCACCGCAGACCGCTGACTTCGGCACGATCCTCGTAGCGCTGATCGTCTACTTGGTGTTGGTGCCTGGCGGCATGGTGACGCACGGTTTCTTGGTCAAGCGCTTCATCGGCGCCGGCATTGTAGCCGTGCTGGTCGTGCCTGCTTATGTGACTTTTCTCATACCTTTCCCGTTAGCGCCGGGCGGCGGCGTGGTGCAAGGCTCGCTGCTGATCTTGGCAGGCGTCGGCGGTACGTTCGGCTTTCTATGGGGAATTGGCGCTTTAGCGCCAGGCGCCTCTGCCCATGAAGGGCCGACCTACTGGGCAGCTGTTGAGGCGGCACAGAAGCCGCGCTTCGGTCTGCGCGAGGCGATTGCCCTAGCGCGCAAGGTCATTCCGCCGCTCATTGAAACATTCCGTCCGCTCATTCAGCCGATTGCCGTTGCTGTTGGTGTGACGCTCGGCTTGGTCTTCATCATCTTCATGATCGCCACCAATCCAATTGTGCCTGTCAGCCGCTTGCAGACGGCAAACGAGGCTGCCTCAGCCGCTGCAGTGACGGGCGATAAGCTGGTCGCTTTCATCGTAGTGACGTTTGTCGTGATCGGCGCCGTGGCAACGCTCGCTATCGGCTTGGCGCTGCTGATGCGCTACGCCAATCGTGAGGTCAACGTCGCCAAAGAGATGAAGCCTGAGCCGCTTAAGAATCCGCCATGGCCGCTGCGCCTTGCTGACTTTGTCATCTCGTGGATTAACGACATCTTCAGCGGCTTGCGCAGCACATTCCAGCGTTAGTTCCGCGAGTAGGCTGAACGACGCTGCAGGGCGAGGCTTTATCTCGCCCTTGCTGTTTATTTGCACAGTTGATGAGCGCCATCATGTCATGCTATAGTTAATGTACTACTGAGTTATTGAGGCGCGCTGACATGGAATTGAACGCTAACGCCTTTCCGCAGGCGGCGACCATTGCGCTGCAAGACGTTCAACTGCAGACAGCACTAGCGCGCGGCACAGGCAACGCCTATCAGGCGCGTCTGCGCGCTATGAGCGAAGTGACCGACGCAGACGCGCTGCGCCGTCAAGCACGTGCTGCTAAGTTGCGCGCGCTGCAAAATTTGCCCGAACTGCTGGAGCGCTTTGAGGTAAACATCGCACAGCGCGGCGCGACCGTACTCTGGGCAGAGGACGCCGACGCTTGCAATCGCCTCGTCATTGACATCGCGCGCCGTCACAGCGTAGAGCGTGTGGTCAAAAGCAAGAGCATGGCGACCGAAGAGATTGGGCTGAACCATGCGCTCGAATCAGCAGGCTTGAGCGTGGTCGAGACTGACCTCGGCGAGTACATCGTGCAGCTCGACGGCGACACGCCGAGTCACATTGTCATGCCGATTGTCCACAAGACGCGCGAACAGGTGCGCGACCTATTCGCTGAAAAACTTGGTATGACGCCGAGCGACGATCCTGAAGTGCTGACTGCTTTTGCGCGCCAAAAACTGCGCGAGGCATTCCTGAGCGCTGAGATGGGCATCACAGGCGCCAATTTCCTGATTGCTGAGACAGGCACGGTCGTTATTGTGACCAATGAAGGCAACGGACGCATGTGCAGCAGTCTGCCGCCTGTGCATGTCGTGATCGCAGGCATCGAGAAAGTGATCGAGAGCGTGGCAGATTTCGCTACGCTTGTCCAGCTGCTCACGCGCAGCGCAACAGGTCAGCGCCTGAGTTCCTACGTTCATTTGATGAGCGGACCTGCTGCGCCTGACGATCCTGACGGACCATCACATGTGTACGTGATCTTGCTGGACAACGGTCGCAGCCGTATCCGCGAGACAGATTATGCTGAGGCACTGGCGTGCATCCGTTGCGGCGCATGTTTGAACGCCTGTCCTGTCTACCAAAACGTCGGCGGACATGCCTACGGCTGGGTATATTCAGGTCCGATTGGTGCAGTCATCACGCCGCTGCTAAACGGCGTCAAAAATGCGGCGCCGTTGCCATATGCCAGCAGTCTATGTGGTGCTTGCCAAGCGGCGTGTCCGGTGATGATCAACATCCCTGACCTGCTCCTGCGCTTGCGCGCCGATTTGGTCGAGGCAGGCGAGTCGTCGCCTGCACTGAGCGCAGGCATTGCTGCATGGGCACGCGCTATGTCCTCGCCGCGGCTCTACGAGCTTGGCGGCGCCGCGGCGCGCCTTGCTACGCGCGCCTTAACAGCTGCTAACGGACAGGTTCAACGCATTCCTGTGCCGTTGCTGGGCAACTGGACGACAAACCGCGACTTTCCGCCTTTTGCTGCTAAGTCATTTCGTCAATTGTGGCGTGAGCGCCAACGCGGGAGCTGAGTGTCGCTATGACCTTAGAGACGCGCATGGCGCGCGCTGCGATTCTCGCACGGCTGCGCCAAAGTCGTCCTGAATTTGACGAGGCATTGAGCGCGCCTGAGTCGCCGTTGCCTGTCACGCGGCTGAGCGCAGCAGAGCTGAACGACTCTGAGGCGCTCTTGGCGCGTTTCCGCGCTGAAGTCGAGCGTCTGAGCGTCACTTTCCAGCACGTGCCAGACTCCGAAAGCGCATTGGACGCGCTGCTTGCTGTTGCGCGCGCGCAGAGCGCTCAGAGCGCGCTCTTGTGGCAAAACTTGCCGATCTACGGCGTGCAGGAAGCGCTTCAGTCAGTCGGCGTGCAGCCGATTGTGCCTCAAGTCGGCGATGCAGCGCGGCACGATATCTATCGTGCTTGGAATGACGTGCCGCTCGGCATCAGTGGCGTTGACGCCGCTTTCGCTACAACTGGCACGCTCGTCTTGGCAACTGACTCTGGACAAGGACGCTTGCCGTCACTCTTGCCGCCGACTCATGTCGCACTCTTGCCACGTCAAAAGCTATTTCCGCGCCTTGAAGATTGGCTGTTGACGTATGGCGCACAGACGCTCATGCGCTCGCGCAGCGTCGTCTTCATCACAGGTCCAAGCCGCACAGGCGACATCGAGATGCAGATTATTCTAGGCGTTCACGGACCGAAACGCCTGCACATTATCGTATTTGACTGAGCCTTTCTCGTACGCATTAGGAGTCGTCTCATGCTGAACATCGGCGTCCTAGCTCTGCAAGGCGATTTTGCCGAACATGCTGTGATGTTGCGGCAAATCGGCGCGAATCCAATTGAGGTGCGTAAGGCAGAACATCTGGCTGATCTGCATGGACTGATCATTCCCGGTGGCGAGAGCACAACCATTAGCCGTGTAGCGCGCGCCAGTGGACTTTTTGAGCCGTTGCGCGACTTTGTCGCGCACAAGCCGACTTGGGGAACGTGCGCCGGGGCTATTTTGCTCGCCAAACACATCACAGGTGAGAAAGCACACCTAGGTGTGATGGATATCACAGTCACGCGCAATGCCTTCGGTCGTCAAATTGACAGCTTCAGCACTGATCTGGTTGTGGAAGGCTTCGAGACGCCGCTGCGCGCTGTGTTCATCCGTGCGCCGATCATTGAGTCGGTTGGCGCAAATGTGCGTGTCCTGGCGCGCCTCGCAGACGGTCGAATCGTAGCGGCGCAGCAAGGTCACTTGCTGGCAACGGCTTTCCATCCAGAGCTGACGCCTGATACGCGCCTACATACCTACTTTCTGGACATATGCTACCAACAGCGCATTGTGGCATAGTCACAGTGCGCTGCACGGCAAACGAGTTCGCCTCTCCTAGCTGCGACGCGAGTGCTTAGGCACACGGTCGGCTAACCCGCGCCGCTACACGATCCTCACTGGAGCTGCTTAAACGGTTTTGGGATTGTTATGAGCGTCTGTTTTAGGCGCGCATACAATCATAATGACTAGTGAAAGCTGACACAACGTAGAAGCAACCCGCGATTTATGTCTTCACTGATTAAGACGATCAACGAGGCTAGTGCTGCTCAGAGTGGGTCAAGTGCGAACATGCCGACAATTTTAATTGTGGATGATGAAGCTCATGCACGGCTGATCTTAAGCAAGCACGTTGAGCGGCTCGGCTACAAAGCCATTCCAGTAGCAAACGGGCGCGAGGCACTTGCGCTGCTCTATGGCGAGTCCGCTGTGCCTGTAGACATGATCATCAGCGATGTCTGGATGCCGGGCATGTCAGGCATTGATCTGCTGAAGGCAGTCCATGCGCGCACGCCTGAGTTACCCGTGGCGATGATCAGCGCGCGTGCCACGCTTAGCAGCAGCCTAGAGGCGATTAACAGTGGCGCTTTCGCCTACATCACCAAGCCGTTCCGCAGCGAAGAAATCGCACAGGTAGTGGCGCGCGGTATGCGACGGATTGAAGAAGTGCGCCTTCACAAAGCGCTAATGCAAGACTTTGCGCGCCTAGCTCAGGTCGAGCGCCAAATGCAAAGCGCTAACAGCGCACCTGATCGCAAGCTACTGGGCAGTCTGATTGTTGGATTGCGCCATGAGCTGGGCAACATTGTCTCTGCCATTGTATTAAACCTTGAGGTGCTGCGCCAAAGCCGCGACCTGCCTGAGTCGTTGCGCGAGAATTTGGAAGATTTGCAAGCCAGTGCCAACGATCTGAGCGCCTTGATTGCGCGCTTCCGTGACTATCCACAAGCAGAGGCATTGAACGCAGATGTAGACCTATGCGAGGTGGTCATCAGCGCAATTGATGTAGTGCGCACGCGCTCAAATGCAGCGCGCGTTACAGTCAGCTATGAAGGTGAAGAACGGTCAGTTTGGGTGCGCGGCGCTGAGACAGAGCTGAAGCGCGCTGTGCTGAATTTACTGGATAACGCAGTTGAAGCGGCGCAACGGCGCGTGCAAGTCAGCCTGAGTGAAGCTCACGGACGCGCTGTGCTGAGCATCCTAGATGACGGACCTGGCTTTACGGCTGAGCTGTTAGAAAACGCTTTTTTGCCTGCGGTCACTACGAAGCTGCGCGAAGGTTTCATGAGTGGACTTGGTTTGGGCTTGTTCATCACACGCATGGTTGTCTCGCTGCACGGCGGCACGGTTCGCCTTGAGAATCGCTCGGAAGGTGGCGCACAAGTCACTTTAGAGTTGCCGACAAAAACACAGTGACACAAAGCGCGAGGCGTCTCACATGAGACGCCTCGCAGCACACTTCAAACTCGTCGAAGTATCAGCGGATGTTCTCAGGCAAGCCAAGTTCAGCTAAGGTCGGTGTGTTCGGCACAACATCAATCCACAGCGCGAACGTCTGAGCGTTGCGCGCAGTTCGCTGCTCACTCAGCCACTGCGAGAAAGCGCGTTCCTGTGCTTGCTTCGCCTGCTCGTCTGTCAACGGACGCATCTCACGTCCTTGCACTTGGATAATGTGGAAACCGAAGTTCGGGCCGTTGCTTGATGTATCAATCGGTCCGATGATTGCGCCGATCTCAGCGTTGAAAACAGCCTCTTCAAACTGCGGCACGAAGACGCCGCGTCCAGTCCAGTCTAACTCGCCGCCTTGTGACGCGCTGCCTGGGTCTTGGCTGAGCGCTGCTGCCAGAGCTGCGAACGACTCGCCATTTTGCAGCGCGCGCAGCACTTCCTCAGCCTCAGCTTGCGTCTTGAGCAAGATATGGCGCGCCTTGACCTGCAATTGTTCTTTCGGTGGCTCGCCGACCACAGCCGTGATCACTTTTTGGCGCAGAGCAGCCTCTGCAAACAAGCGATTGATGAACGCCTCATCCACGCCCACGACTCGGCGCGCAGCACTGGTGAAGTTGGTCTGATCTTCCTGGAAGGTCTTAGCGCGCTGCGTAGCATCGGGCGTAGCGGTCGGAATGCCTGTTGGCAACGGCGTTGGCGAAGGCGTGACTGTGATGGTCGGCTCAACAGTCGGCGTCGGCGTATTCGTCGGCGTTGGCGAGATGAGCGGCGTCAGCGTGAGCGTCGGCGTCAGAGTCGGCGTGGCAGTACTCGGATTGGGATCGTAGCCGTAGAAAGTGAAGCGCTGCTTCTCAACTTCCTCAGGGCTGACGCTGATGCCGTTTTCGCGCGCGTATTGCTCGATGATCAGTGCCTCGACCATGCGATCCAGCACTTTGCGTCCTATTTGCGTGGGAATCTGCAGGTCGCGGTACATGTCGGCATACGGACCGAACTGTGAGTTGGTCAAGAACTCGCGCGCGAACTGACTCTGCGCAATCGGCACAAGCTCCAGACCTGTGCGCCAGCGCTCGTAGCGCACACGCTGCTGGAAGTCGGCAACTGAGATGGACTCGTTGCCGACACTGGCAACAGGCTGTCTTGGGACGATCACGCCTTCGATGAACAGCGCGATGCCTAGAATGACGACAATCACGGCGCCTAGCGCTATCGAGGCGATCAAGACGGCACGGTCAACAGCGCGCTCACGCTCAGAGCGCGTTGGACGCGCACGCGCCGTCTTGGGCGAGATAGGAATAGCAGTCGGCTTGCTCTTGCCTTTAGACATGCACGACGCTCTCTCAGCCTATTCGCGTTGCAAGTCGCCAACGAAGGGTAACAATGCTAGATGGCGCGCGCGCTTAATGGCAGTGGCAAGACGGCGCTGATCGCGGGCGCACAAGCCGGTTTGGCGGCGCGGGCGAATCTTGCCGCGCTCTGAGAGATAGCGGCGCAATAGCTCAACATCCTTGTAAAGCTCAACGTCGCTCTGTTCAAGGCGCAGGTTGAGGGCTTTGCGGCGCACGCCGCTGCGCACGCGCGCCTCTGAGGCGACGGAACCGCTCTCTTCCAGCTCTTCTGAATGCAGTGTATCTTGATCGCTCATGGTCTCTGTGTATCCTTCAGGAGTGTGCTACGCGCTAGAAGGCGTAGTCTTCTTCATCATGCTCAGGTTCGTCGTCCGAAAGGTCAACAGGCGCGCCGCGGCGGTCACCTAGGACGATCATCTCGCTTGCCACCACTTCTGTGCGGTAATGCCGCTTACCTTCCTCATCTTCCCAGCCGCGTGTCTGCAACCGCCCTTCAATGTAGACCTGCTGATCTTTGCGCAAGTGCGACTTGCAAATTTCGGCCAACATGCCCCAGGCGACCACGTTGAACCATTCTTGCTCTTCGCGGCGCTCACCTTCGCTGTTTGTCCATGTGCGGCTAGTGACCACGCTAAAGCTGGTGACAGGACGCCCGCTAGGCGTGTAACGCATCTCAGGATCGCGCCCTAGGCTACCAATAATCATGACCTTGTTCAAGCCGCGAGCCATACGTTCCTTCCTCTCTAGACACTACGGATAAACTCGCTTACCGATTTTTAACTTTAGTGTAGCATGCAGCATCTGCAGCGCGCTTGAGCAAGCTCACTCGTCTGCTCGCACGATCAAGTGGCGGATGATCGGTGAGTATAGGCGCAGATTGCGGTCAAGCTCACTGAGCGTCTGCGGCTGCATCTCTAGCTGCTGAGTGATGTAGTAACCTTCCGTGTACTCGCTGATCTGATAGGCGAGCTTACGTCTGCCCCATTGGTATGTCTCAGTGATTCTGCCTTGCAATTCTTCGACCCACTGTTGTACCTGAGCGAGGACGTTACGGAATCCTTCCTCGTCCACGTCAGACGCGATGATATAAGTCAACTCATAGTGACGCATGATGTTGATGATCCTTTCCTCGGAGCAGCCCTGCTGGCAGGGCGGAAAGCTGCTATGCTCTCAAAAGCGGCTAGAGTGTACACTGATCCGTCTGCTATGGCAAGGGCATTCGCTTAATCAGCTGTTGAAAAACGCTGCTAACAACCAGCCGACCGTCAGTGCCAAGCCGAGCCACCAATGTAAGCGCGCTGTGCGCCCTTGCGCGCGATGCAGCGCCTGAGCATCCTTGCTGCGCGTCGTGACGCGCACTAACCAAACAGCTTCCCAAAGCGTCACAAAGGCGACCGCTGTTGTGAGCGGCGCAATGCCTGCCACGATCAACGCAGCGAGCGCCACATAGGCGCCGTAGATCAGGATGTTGTACTCAATGAATGCGCCGCGTAAGCCAAAGCGCACAGCTAACGTCCGCTTGTTCGCCGCGCGATCTGCCTCGATGTCGCGCATGTTGTTGGCGTGCAAAATCGCAGCGACCGTGAAACCAAGCGGCACGCCTGCTAAGAGCGACGGCACGCTCTCTTGTCCGCTGACAGCATAGTACGTGCCGAAGGTCATTAGCGGACCGAAACATAGGAACGCTGTCACTTCGCCCAGTCCAAGATGTGAGAGCGGCAGCGGACCAGCTGTGTATAACACAACCGCTGCCACGCCAATCATGCCGATCCACAGCAACGTTGTGCCAGAGAGCGCCACAAGGACTAAGCCGATTAGCGCACCGCCAACTGTTGTGACAATTGCGCCGATCAGCACTTGCTGCGCACTCAGCTTGCCTTCGCTCAGCACCATGCCCATGCCAGCGACCTTCAGCGCGTCCGTGCCACGCCGATAATCCACATATTCGTTGATCAAGTTTGAGGCAATTTGTAGCAACAGCGCGCCAATCAGTGCCAAGAGAAAACGAATCGGCTCGAAGACGCCTGCTTGAATAGCCACAGCGCCGCCTGTGAATATCGCAGCGTAGGTTGCAGGCAGGCTGCGCGGACGCGCTGCTTGATACCAAGGACGCAAGGGTGCAGGCAAGCGCTCGCTCAGCGGACGAATGGTAGCGCGCTTGACGCGCTGACGGGCAGTGCCTTTGCTCATCGTGTGCTGTAGATGGTCGTCTCAAAAAATTCGGTCATGGCGCGCGCGTGTGCCTCAGGTGTAAAACGTTCCAAAGCACGTTTGCGCGCCGCTTGTGCTAGACGCTCAGCAAGTGTGTCGTATTGTAACACGCGGCTCACTTGTAGCGCCATATCGCTCACATCAGCAGGCGTCACAATCAGCGCAGCAACGTTCGGCTCTAGCACCTCAGTGATACCTGTTTGACGCGGCGCCACAATCGGCTTGCCTGCCAACATCGCCGCGATTAGCCCTTCAGGCAACGCTTCGCGCGCAGTGCAGTCCAGCACCACGTCACATGCCGCCAACAGCTCAGGCAAGGCACTGCGATCAGGAAACCAGCGAATTGGCAAGGCAAGACCAGCTGTCTCCCTGCGCAGCGCTTGAAGTGTAGCGCCTTCGCCGATCACGACCAGATTCGCTTCAATGCCGCGCTTGCGCAGTCGCTCCAGCACGTCAACTGCTTGCAGATAGCCTTCGTCATAATTTTCTGGCACGATCAGCGCTACATTTCTGCCTTGCGCTAAGCCAAGCGCTGCGCGATCTACCGACTCAGCGGCTTGGAAGGCGTACATAGGATAGACCACACTGATTCGCTCTGGCTGTATCTCAGCAAATGCGCTCAAGTCGCGCCGCAGTAGCTCCGAAGGCACTAAAATGCGCTGGACAAGCTGCGCTATGAGCTGCCAGCGCATTTTTCGGAATGGATACGTCCAACGCGGCAACTCGCTGCGCAATGGCACGCGCTCACAGACAATCGAAACAGGCGTACCTGTGTAGCGCGCCGCTAAGATACCCACAAAAGCCGCGCTCTGTTCAACGACATGCAGCAGTTCAACCTGCAGCGTCCGCAACAAGCTAGTCAAGCGCCGCACTGCGCCAAAGCTAACTGCGCGCTGTGCGCTGAGCGTTGTGTCTACCAGATCGTCAGTTTGCGCACGCAGCGCCGCAATTGCAGCTTGAATGCGCCGCTCATCTAACTGTACAAGGAGCTGAGCAAGTGCTGTGCGCCGCGCCGAACTAGCGAATTTGTCGCCTAGAATCAGGATGCGCACTGCTCATGCGCTGAGCCACGCTCTAGCGCGCTCAACAGCGCGTTTCCAGCCTTGGTAGCGGCTCTCACGCTCGTCAGCCGACATGCGCGGCTCAAAGGTCTTCTCAGCTGCCCATTGTGCTGCAATTTGCTCAGGCGATTCCCAGTAGCGCACTGCTAAGCCTGCCAGATACGCCGCGCCGAGCGCTGTTGTCTCGGTTACGGCCGGACGCACCACTGGCACGCCTAAGATGTCCGCTTGAAATTGCATTAGCCAGTTATTCGTCACGGCGCCGCCATCTACGCGCAGCGTCTCAAGCTGTAAGCCTGCGTCTTGGATCATCACCTCAACGACGTCGCGCGTCTGGAAAGCAATGGACTCAAGCGTTGCGCGCACAATGTGCGCTCGATTGCTCCCGCGCGTTAGCCCGACGATGGTGCCGCGCGCAAAACTATCCCAATACGGCGCGCCTAAGCCGACGAACGCCGGCACCACGTATACGCCGCCTGTGTCCGACACGCCTGCCGCCATTGCCTCTGACTCAGCTGCTGTGCGAATCAGCTGCAGCTCGTCGCGCAACCATTGGATCGCCGCGCCTGCCACGAAGACACTGCCTTCTAAGGCATAGACCGTTGGCTGATCGCTCAGACGCCATGCGACCGTTGTTAGCAAGCCGCCGCGCGACTCCACTGCGCGCTCACCCGTGTTCATCAACATGAAGCAGCCTGTGCCGTAGGTGTTTTTCACGCTGCCGACGTGATAGCAGGCTTGTCCGAAAGTTGCCGCCTGCTGATCGCCCGCCACGCCGCTGATTGGCACAGCTGCACCGAAAATGCTCGCATCGGTTTCGCCATAGACCGCGCTTGACGGCAACACCTGCGGCAAGATCGCGCGCGGAATGCGTAAGCGCTCCAACAGCTCATCATCCCAGTCCTGTGTGTGAATGTTGTAGAGCATAGTACGGCTGGCATTGCTGACATCAGTGGCATGAATCTTGCCGCCGCTCAGATTCCACAAGAGCCATGTGTCCACTGTACCAAAGGCAAGTTCGCCGTTTGCAGCGCGCTCGCGCGCCTTTGGCACGTTGTCTAGCAACCACTCGACCTTCGTGCCGCTGAAATAGGCGTCTAAGACAAGCCCAGTCTTAGCGCGCACGCGCTCAGCAAAGCCTTCGGCGCGCAGCTGCTCACAGCGCGTCGCTGTGCGTCGGCACTGCCAGACAATGGCATTGTGAATCGGCTTGCCTGTAGCGCGTTCCCAGATGATAGTAGTCTCGCGTTGGTTAGTGATGCCAATGGCGGCTAACTCGCGCGGACTGATGTTGGCGCGCGCGAGCGCCTCGCCTGCCACGCCGAGTTGCGTGCTCCAGATATCTGATGGATCGTGTTCGACCCAACCTGCTTGCGGATAAATCTGCGGAAATTCTTTCTGCGCCACGCTCAAGACTTTGCCGTTGCGGTCGAAGACGATGGCGCGCGAGCTTGTGGTGCCTTGATCAAGGGCAAGGATGTACATGAAAGCGCTCCTAAAAGTGTTTTAAGGTAGAAAACCGTGCTTACGCAACCAAGCCAGAAGCTCTTCCTCAGTTGCTTCTGTAAGCATACTACCGCGATCTATGCCGCGTGGCGACTCACCGCGCGGCAACGGCGCAGGCGGCTCATATGGCACGTCTTCGCCGCGCCGCGCTACCACGAGCGTCGGCACTGAGAGAAAACCTGTCCATTCAAGGACGCGCGCCTCATAAGTCTTGTTACGATCTATCAACAACTCACGGTAAGGCACGCCTTCACGCTCTAGCACACGGCGCGCAATGCTGACGTACGGACACGGCGCAGTGCGGCTGTACATCACTAACTCTTTGTCAGCTGGCTGCTGCATACGAAAGTCTCCTGTCAAGGTTGCTGCGGCTCTAGGAAACATAGAATGCCATTGGCAACAGCTAGGGCAAGGCGATCTGGCTGATTTTGCAGCAAGTCGCGGTCATAACTGAGGAAGCCTAGCTCTAAGATGTTAGCAGGCGTGCGGACACTGATCTTGCGGAACGCATGATAGAGCAGCATGTTATCTGTGATGCTGCCGGGTTGAAATGGCAAGCCTGTGATGCTCTCGTAGTTCAGGCGGATGCACTCGTTCAGACGGATGTCTTGATCGCGGATCAGCGTACGCGCTGCTGGATAAGTGGACTTGTAGCCGCCGTAGCCAAAGTCGGCACATGAGTCGGCGTGCAGCGAGACGAACGCAGCTGCTTCATAGCCGTTCAAGCGCGGATCGAACTCTTCAAGCACGTCCACCGTATATCCACGCGCGCGCAGAATAGCTGCAGCGCGCTCAGCAACTGCCTCAGTCACGCTGCGCTCATAAAAGCCGTCTGGGCATACAGCGCCGGGATCAGGTTGCTCACGCCGACCACCGTCTGGCGCCGTCATGCCGCTGTGACCTGCCAAAATGCCGATTCGGTTGTACCAGATCGGCGTCGGCAATAGCGTCGGCGTGGACATGGCGATCAGGCGCGCAGTCGCTTGCACAGGTGCCAAGTCGCGGCGCGCCTGCGCAGGCAAGAAATCTGGCGATGTCCACCACATGAAGATGGTCGCTGCGATGACGGCTGCGGCAAAAGTGACGCTGATTGCGCGCAACGCGCTGACAAGCGTAAGCAGCGGAAAGGTCTGCTTGACCTGCGGCTTGGGCAGTGGCAAATCGCCGTGCAGGGGCTTATGGCGCTTAGGACGAACAGGCTTTGGTGGTTCGTCATCATCCACAAAGGCAACGCCGTGCGGCGCATCAGGGAACTCAGGCGCAATGTGGCGCTCAGGGACAACGGTCGGTACGGGCTCAGCCTCAGCGGATGATGCGCTACTCTCAGGCGCAGCAGGCTCAGTCACTCGGTGTGCTCCAACCTTGCTCAGCGTTGCTAAGCGATCATAGCGCATTTAAGCCGAGTTGGAAACGCGGGTATTTCTCTCTACGCTTTGGACGCCGTCTCGTTTATAATGATCGCGGGCGAAGAACTGCTGCGTCTCAATCCGAAGTCAAGCCGAACCTAGAATGCCCGTTCCATATTGCTACATTTGTGAGAGCAATCCTAGCGACAAGGCAAAGTATGGCGATAGCGGACTTGCTGAAGGCGATTACTGCCCAATCTGTTATCGTCCGTTTTGTCGGCATCACAGCGGCGTAGTGCGCTGGCGTTGGCGCAGCTCACGCCAACTGGCAAGCGCGCGGATTTGCATCGCTTGTAAACGCGCTTACCTGCATCGCAACTGGGACTCTGCTAACCGCGACTGGATCAGCTGAGGTGTATCTGCCTTGAGACAGAAGACATTGCGACTAGTGCTAGTTGGCTTAGGCTTAGGCTTTCTTGCCTTTGTCGGCATAGCCCTGCTCAGCGATCTGTCAGCGCTTTTAGCGTATGCCACTGCGTTCGCTTGGTGGATCATGTTGCCTGTCCTAGCGTTGCGCGTTGCCAACTGGGCGCTGCGCTTCATCAAATGGCATTTTTACCTGCATGTTGTCGGCGTGCGCAACATCTCGGTCAGAGCAAGCGCAGCGGTTTTCCTGACAGGCTTTCCACTAGCGATGAGCCCAGGCAAGGCAGCAGAGGTGCTCAAGAGCGTCATATTGCAGCGGTTAACAGGCGCGCCAATTGCTCAAACGCTGCCTGTGGTCGCCTCAGAACGGCTCTCAGACGGCATGGCTGTGCTGCTGCTGATCGCGTGGGCAATTTTGAACCTTGCGACACACGAGTACTGGTCACTTGTTTTCATCACGCTAGGCGCGCTGCTGTCAGGCATCTTGATCTTGCAGCATCGTCCACTTTGTCTAGCATGTCTGCGTCTGCTCAGCTGCGCACCGCTCATCGGACGCTTGGCGCGTAGCTTCAGGCTGTTCTACGAAAGCAGCTATCAGATTGTGCAGCTGCCGAACCTTGTCTTTGCCGTTGGACTTGGCACGCTCGCTAATCTGCTAGATGGACTCGGCGTCTATTTGATTCTTGTTGGCATAGGCTTGCCTGCTACACCAGAAACATTCTTTCAAGCGCTGTTGGTTATCAGCCTCTCGGTTGTGGCAGGCGCGCTGAGCGGAATGCCGGGCAGCATCGGCGCCTCAGACCTGACAATCACAGGCACGCTGCAGCACCTAGTCGGTCTGAGCGTGCCGCAGGCAGGTTTTGCTACGCTGTTAGCGCGCTTTGTGCAGCTATGGTTCGGCGTGCTCGTTGGCAGTGCTGTGGCGTGGTCAGCGCGCTCACTACTTTTGGGAAAGCCATCATCAGCCTCAGACCAGTCTGAGCGTACCTATCTGCACACGGCGCTAAATCATGTGCCACTGCCAGACTAGCGACTATTGCCTTAGCCGACTGCTTCGTCGTCACCTGTTGGGCGTGGACTAGGTGGCACATCTTGCGCCTTAAAAACTGGCAAGCGCACGCTCTGGGCGCGCTCCTGCGAACGGCGGATGAACTCATCAATTTGTACAGGTGTACGGATCATCTGTCCCCATTGTGCCGCTTCGTCGTACATTACAGTCAGGGAGCCGAGCGAATACGCCTTGAGCGCTGCACGATAGGTCGCGTCGTCCATCTCAGGATCAGGCGAGCGCGCGTCGGCTACAGCAAGATTTTTGAGCGACTCATCGTAGAGCGAGATTTGCCGATCCCATTGATACAAGTCGGCGAGCGTAGAGAAAGCGCCGCCAATTGCAGGCGAGACAATCGCTAGGATCATCAAAATCACTGTGACAACATTAATGAACTGACAGTAGCTGATTTGATCAGGCGTTGCAGGCGCAAGGCATGTGCTGCCGCTCACATAAACTGACTGCACGATTAAGCCGACCAGTGCAGCTGAAAAGCCTGCCAAAAACGAGGCAAAAGCGCGGATAAAGTTGACCTGCGCAGCCGCACGCCGATGTTTTTGAATGGTGTCTTTGTAAAAAACGCGCGTATCTTCAAGCGCGAACTTGTCAAACAGGCGATAGAGCGCCTCCATGCGGTTACGATCCAGCTCATCCATTGCTCGTCCCTCCTTCACGGCGATGTGGCACACCTTCAGCAGTCAAAGCACCGCTGAGCGCGCTGGCGGCACGATCATCAGGCGAGGTGCCGCGGTTGATCAGCGCGGCGCGCTCTGCCAGCAGCAGACGCCGCTCATAAGGCTGCATTGCCTCGTCATCATATGGCGGCAAGCGCATCAGGTAGCGGAAATATTCACGACGCAAGCCTTCCGCAGCGCGCCGATTCTCTAACCACAAAATGAACGGCGACTCGCGTCCGCTAATTTGGGCGAGGAAGGTCGCCAGCAATGCGACAACAGTCTCGGCGAAGCCCAGCACGGGCACCCAAGTTGGCGGCTGCTGTGTCAGCGCTAACGCTAGGAGCGAGCCGATGGTCGTGGCAAGAGCTGAGAGCACGATAAAGCTGATCTGATACAAACGATAGCGATTCTGCTGCACTTTTGCCTCAAGGTCGCGCTCACGAAAGAGCTGCAGCACCTCACGCTCCAGCAAGTCGAGGTCTTCCTCAATGGCGCGGAGCGTCTTATCAGTGGCGCGGAATGGCGCATGAGCCGTAGCTGTGCTATCAGGCACTTTGCTTGGATCAGGGCGCAGTAGCTCTAGCGCTTCCTGCTTTGGAATAAGTGAGAAATTGGGATCAGGCGGCGGCAACTTGAAGTAGGGCAATTGCTTTGCCCAAGCCGGCCAGCGGCGGCGCGGGTCGCCTTTCTGCTGTGAGCGCGGACGTGGCGCCTCAGCAGGCGTATCAGAGGTTGTCATCGGCACACAGTCCTTTCTCAAAAACTCTTGGAGCGCTGTCAGAACGCTGATGTCCACTATACAGAATGTTAGGCAGATGGGCAATGTGTGGAGTCTCTTGGGCAATTTGTCCGAAAAACAAAGCGCTCTCTTGTGCAGAATGCTAGTTGCGCAATCTACAGAGCTCACCTATGCTTAAAGCCAGATTGTTCAGAGAGGCACAAAAACGCGCCATGCTGACGGCTCACCTACGCGCTTTGATTAGCCTTATTAGCCTTACCAGCCTCGTAGCGATCCTTCGCTACAAGGGAAACGGTTGGGCTGCTTGGCGCGTGCATAGGAAAGCATCCTGAACATTCGCTGACATGAGCAAAAAGCCGCCCGACCAAAGGGCGGTTTTTTTGTGCCGAGCTTTTGCACAAATGTGAGGAGTGAAACGTCATGCTGTACCCTGATACGCTGCAAGATGAGGCGCTGCTGGAAATGCACAGCCACACTAGCCCTTGGACCGAACTTTTCCAAGAGAACTCCGAGTCTGAGGCACACGAGTCAACGGCTGCAAGTTGGCAGACCTCTGAAGAAGAGCGTCCGACGCACGATGCGCTTTCTGCCATTTTTGAAGGCTGAAAGCGCATTTTTTTGGCTACTGGGGAAAATCTAACAAAGGCGGGTTGCTTATGGAACTGACAGGCGCAGAGATCATCTGGGAATGCTTGCTGCGCGAAGGCGTTGAGATCGTCTTTGGCTATCCGGGCGGCGCCATCTTGCCGACCTACGATGCCATGAACAAGTACCTTGACCGCGTGCGGCACGTTTTGGTGCGCCATGAGCAGGGCGCCACACACATGGCAGATGGCTACGCGCGCATCACAGGCAAGGTCGGCGTAGCAATGGCGACAAGCGGACCGGGCGCCACGAACATGGTCACAGGCATTGCCACCGCCATGATGGATTCCGTGCCGCTCGTGTGCATCACTGGACAGGTGCCAAGCACAGTCCTCGGCTCAGACGCCTTCCAAGAGACAGATATCACAGGCATCACTTTGCCGATCACCAAGCACAACTTTCTTGTCACGAACGTCAAGCAGATTGCGCCCGCGCTGCGCAAGGCATTTCACATTGCGCGCACTGGACGCCCTGGACCGGTCTTGGTAGACATCACGAAAGACGCGCAAAACCAGAAAATGGACTTCGTCTATCCGACTGAGCCGCTGCGCCTGCCCGGCTATGTGCCGCCTTCAGCGGCGACGCCTGAGCAGATCGAGCGCGCTGTGGCGCTGATCAAAAATGCTGAGCGTCCGCTGATCTTGGCAGGTCATGGCGTGATGATGAGCGGCGCTGAGCGGCAATTGCTAGAGCTGGCTGAACGTGCGCAGATTCCTGTGGCGTTGACGCTGCTCGGCAAAGGCGCTATGCCTGAGTCACATCCGCTGTGTCTCGGCATGATGGGCATGCACGGCGCTGCAGCGGTCAATCAGGCGATCCAAAGCGCTGACTTGCTCCTCGCCTTTGGCATGCGCTTTGACGACCGCGTGACAGGCAATTTGCGCACCTACTCGCCGCACTCGCGCAAGATTCACATTGACATTGACGCCAGTGAGCTGAACAAGAACGTCAAAGTGGACGTTGGCATTGCTGGCGACCTGCGCACAGTGCTAGAGCAGCTCTTGCCGCACGTGCCAAGCCTGAGTCACCCTGCTTGGCTCAATCAAATCCGTGACTGGCAGGAAGAGACCGATGAACGCGACATCATCAATTATGTCGCGCCAAGTGACAAGCTCTACGCTGCACACGCTATCCGCGACCTGTGGCAAGCCACTGGCGGCGACGCTGTCGTGGTCACTGATGTCGGTCAGCACCAGATGTGGACAGCGCAGTACTACCTGCATCAACGTCCGCGCACCTTGATCACCAGCGGCGGACTCGGCACTATGGGCTTTGGCTTTCCAGCTGCAATCGGCGTCAAGCTGGGCGCGCCACATGAGACGGTCTGGGCGATTGTCGGAGATGGCGGCTTCCAGATGACACTGTGCGAATTGGCAACGGCTGCGCAAGAGAACGTGGATGTGAACGTCGCCATTATCAACAACGCCTACTTAGGCATGGTGCGTCAATGGCAGGAATTCTTCCACGGCGAGCGCTACAATGCCACGCCAATGCACAATCCTGACTTTGTGAAGCTGGCAGAGGCATACGGCATTGCAGCGCGGCGCGTGCGCACGCGCGCCGAAATTCCTGAGACGGTCGCTTGGGCGCACAGCATCAACGGACCGACCGTTGTCGAGTTTCAGGTTGAAAAGGAAGACATCGTCTATCCAATGGTGCCAGCTGGCGCTGACCTAGACAAGATGATTCGCCGTCCCGTGCCGCCACGCAACCTGCCCGATTGGTCGGAGAATCACTAGCCGCTGCGAGGCAATAGATGACCACACAGCCGCAGGCGCGCTTGCTAACCGCTGAGGCATTCACTCAGTTGCCTGAAGACGGCAGGCGTCACAAACCAGTGAACGGAGTCTTGAAGGAAGTGAGCCGCTCAGAGCCGATTCACGGTCTAGTGAGAGTGCTTTTGGTGACTCACTTGGTGAGACATGCCGTGCCGCGCAGACTGGGCAAGGTCTTCAGCGATGTCGGCTTTGTGCTGCGGCGCAAGCCTGATACGCTGCAGGCGCCTGATGTAGCCTTTGTAGCAGCGGCGCGCCTTGCCGATCACGATCTGAACGCGAACTTTGTCGGCGCGCCTGATCTGGCTATCGAGATCGCCTTTGCTGACAAGGTAACGAATAAGGCGCTCAGCAAGATCGAGGAATACTTCGAGGCAGGCGCTCGCGCTGTGTGGATCGTCTATCCTGAGCGGCGCAAGGTCTACGCTTACAGCGACCCGAACCGTGTGCAAATTGTGCTTGCTGATGGCATGCTGACAGGCAGTGATAATCTTGCCCGATCTCAGCTTGGCTCTAGCCGAACTTTTCAAAGGAGTGGACGCTTAACATGAAACATACGCTTGTCGCGCTTGTGGAAAACGAACCGGGCGTGCTGAACCGCGTTGCCAGCTTGTTCCGACGCCGCAATTTCAACATTGATAGCCTGACTGTTGGGCGCACGGAAGACCCGAACATCTCACGCATGACCATTGTGCTGGATAGCGACGTGACGCGCGTAGATCAGGTGCAGAAGAACCTGTATAAGCTGGTCAACGTGCTTCAAGTCTATGAGATCACACAGCAGCCGTCGGTCAGCCGCGACCTAGCGCTGGTCAAGGTGCGCGCCTCAGCCGAGGCAGCTGTGGTCGCTAGCCAATTCGGCGCGCGCATCCTCGATCATAGCGACGGCTTGATGATCCTCGATCTGAGCGATGAAGAGGGACGCGTGGAACAGTTCATTGAAGCATTGCGTCCGCACGGCATTGTTGAACTGGTGCGGACAGGTGTGGTGGCGATGGGACGCGGCAATCACATTGTGCGGGCGCCGCAATTCGCCTAGAGGCATTCACAGAAGGGACATTTTTTGGACATGGCTACGCTTTACTACGATCAGGATGCTGACCTGAGCCTGCTAGATGGCAAGACCGTGGCGATCATCGGCTATGGCAGTCAGGGACATGCGCACGCGCTCAACCTGCGCGATAGCGGCGTGAACGTGGTGGTCGGCTTGCATGAAGGCAGCAAGTCGCGCGCGAAGGCGGAGGCGGAAGGCTTGCGCGTGCTTTCGGTCTCAGAAGCAGCCCAGATTGCACAGTTCATCATGCTGCTGATCCCAGATACTAAGCAGCCTGCTGTCTACCGCACTGAAATTGCGCCGCATCTGCAGGAAGGCGACACGCTGATGTTCGCGCACGGCTTCAACATCCGCTACGGACAGATCGTGCCGCCTGAAGGCGTGGATGTCTCTATGGTTGCGCCGAAGGGCCCTGGACATCGCCTGCGCGAGACGTTTGTGGAAGGCGTCGGCATTCCCTGTCTGCTCGCTGTGCAGCAGGACGCCAGCGGCAAGGCGAAGGCGAATGCGCTCGCCTACGCTAAAGCAATCGGCGGTACGCGCGCTGGCGTGCTGGAGACCACGTTCGCTGAAGAGACCGAGACAGACTTGTTCGGCGAACAGGTCATTTTGTGCGGCGGCGTCACGGCACTGATCAAGGCTGCCTTTGAGACGCTAGTTGAGGCAGGCTATCAGCCTGAGGTCGCCTACTTTGAATGTCTGCATGAGCTCAAGCTGATCGTGGACTTGCTCTACCAAGGCGGCATGAGCTATATGTGGTATTCGGTCAGCGACACGGCTGAGTATGGCGGCTATCTGAGCGGAGACCGTGTGGTGACCGATGAGACGCGCCGCGCCATGCGCCAAATTCTCGCCGAAATTCGCAACGGCTCGTTCGCTGAGCAATGGATTGAAGAAAATGCCAACGGCTTGCCGAACTTCTTAGCACGTCGCCGTACTGAGCGCGCTCATCCGATTGAAGACGTTGGCGCGCGCCTGCGCCAAATGATGCCGTTCCTCAAGCCGAAACGCTTACAAGATTACGATCCGAGCGCATGAGAGTGCGACCTTATGGTATGGCAGCCAATCACTGACTTGCCTGAGGATTGGCAGGCGCTTGCCGAGCCTGACTTGGCTTCTCCAGCAAGATTGTGGGAACAGCAGCGCAAGACGTTGCAAGGTACGCGCGCTTACCAGACCTCTGTGAGTCGGTTGCGGCGACGCTTCGCCATTGAGACGGGCATCATTGAGCGGCTCTACACCATTGACTGCGGCATTGCACAGCTGTTGATTGAGCGTGGCAGAGACACAGAGGGCAGTGTTGTTGACCTGCAAACACTCTCGGAATCGCCGTTTCGGTTCACGCCTTACGATCAGAACATTTGTCGGCAGAGCGCTTCAAGGAGTGGCTTGATAGCGCCCTAGTCGTTGCTCTGAAGTACTTGCGCAGACGTTTGTGAGAAAGGATATCTTGCTGATGGAGACTGATGTAGAGCGCCGTCCTGAGAACCGCGTCCTGATCTTCGATACCACTTTGCGCGATGGTGAGCAGTCGCCTGGCGCCTCGCTCAACAGCGCTGAGAAACTCGAAATCGCTCATCATCTTGCCATGCTCGGCGTAGATATCATAGAAGCAGGCTTTCCGGCTGCCTCACCTGATGACCTTGCAGCTGTCAAGCGCATTGCGCAGGAGATCGGCACGCCTGATGGTCCGATCATCTGTGGCTTAGCACGCTGTGTGGCGAGCGACATTGAAAAGTGCTGGGAAGCCGTTCAATATGCTGCTAAGCCGCGCATTCACACTTTCATCTCATCATCAGACATCCACTTGAAGTATCAGTTCAACCTGACTCGTGAGCAGGCACTTGAGCGTGCGCGTCAAATGGTGCGCCTTGCGCGCAGCCTGTGCGCGGATGTCGAGTTCAGCACAATGGATGCCGGTCGCAGCGATTGGGACTTCGTAGCGCAGATGTGCGCAGCAGCGATTGAAGAAGGCGCTACTACGCTCAACATCCCTGACACAGTCGGCTACATGACGCCTGCTGAGTACGGCGCGATGATCGCCTACTTGATAGAGCATACGCCGGGCGGCAAAAACGTGATCTGGTCAGTCCACTGCCACGACGATCTCGGCATGGCAACGGCGAACACCTTAGCAGGCTTGCACGCAGGCGCACGGCAAGCTGAGGTGACCATCAACGGCATTGGTGAGCGCGCCGGCAACACAGCGCTTGAGGAAGTGGTCATGGCGCTGAACACGCGCCGCAACTATTACAAGCTCTGGACGCGCATTCAGACGACGCACTTGGCGCGCGTCAGCCGCTTAGTCTCTAACTATACAGGTATCGTCGTGCAGCCGAACAAAGCAATCGTCGGCGCTAATGCCTTCGCACACGAGGCAGGCATTCACCAAGACGGTCAGCTCAAGCATCACGAGACGTACGAGATCATGCGTCCTGAGTCAGTTGGCGTCTCACAGAGTCGCTTGGTGCTGGGCAAGCACAGTGGTCGGCACGCTTTCAAGGTGCGCTTGCGTCAACTGGGCTATGAGCTGAGCGATGAAGAGCTACAAGAGGCATTCAAGCGCTTCAAAGATGTGGCAGATCGCAAGAAACACATCACAGATGCTGACCTGCAAGCGCTCGTAGCACATCAGCTGGAAGGACCGAAGGAAGTTTTCAAGCTCAAAGCGCTACAGGTCACATGCGGTCAGGTCGGCATGCCGACGGCAACGGTCAAGCTGGAAGGACCAGACGGCAAGGAATACATCGAGGCAGGCATTGGCACAGGTCCAGTAGACGCGACCTACACTGCCATCAACAAGATCGTCAAGGCGCCGAATAAGCTGCTGGAATTCGCTGTGCGCGCCATCACTGAAGGCATTGATGCCATGGGCGAGGTAACTGTGCGCATCTGCACGCTTGACGGCGAATACCAGACCTTTGGCGGACATGGCGCTGATCCAGACATTATCGTGGCTTCGGCGAAGGCGTATTTGGCGGCACTCAATCGCATGTTGGTGGCAACAGGCGGCGCCGGTGAGACGCCGGAAGGCGAAAGCGCTACAATCCGCATGGTAGGCGACTGAGAGCAGGCTAGATGCAGCGCGTCGGAGTGGCGCGCTGCGGAGAGGGTAAGTGATGAGCGTGCAGGTCAAGCTGATGACGGCTGAGGACTTGTGGGCGTTGCCACGAGTTGAAGGAGTCCGCCATGAGCTGATGGAGGGAACACTGGTCGAGATGGTAGGCGGCACAGGCGGACTTCATGGCGTGCTGGAGGCGCGTGTAGCGCGTCACTTGGCAAATTTTGTCGAAGAAAACGGTCTAGGTTATGTGACCGGCGCCAGCGGCGCCTTCATCCTAGCGCGCGATCCTGACGTGGTGCGCATTCCCGATGCGGCTTTCATCAGCAAGGCGCAAATGCCCAAGCCGATCCCAGAGAAATCCTTGCCGCTCGCGCCTGACCTTGCCGTTGAAATCGTCTCGCCAAACGATAGCGCGCTCGAAGTGCGCCACAGAGTGCAAGACTACCTGAAATACGGCGTGCGCATGGTCTGGGTCGTCTACCCTGAGCTGCAAACAGTAGATTGCTACAGCGTAGACGGCGTACAGAGTCTGAAAGATGACGCTGTGCTGGAAGGCGGCAAGGTCTTGCCGAATTTCCGCCTATCGCTGCGCACGCTGTTCGCTGACTTGGTGGAATAGCCTGTGTTTTTCATCTCTCTGTTCGCTAGAAAGGCTTAACCATGACTTATCCGCCCTACGTCTACATCTATGATACTACCCTGCGTGACGGCACACAGCGCGAAGGCATCTCGCTGAGCGTGCAAGATAAGATTCGCATCACCAAGATTCTGGACGATCTAGGCGTGGCGTACATCGAAGGCGGCTGGCCGGGCTCTAATCCGAAGGACGCAGCATACTTTGAAGCGGCGCGCGATCTAGCGCTCAAAAACGCTAAACTTGCCGCGTTCGGCTCAACGTGCCGCGTCGGTAGCACGCCTGAGGAGGACGAGAATATCCAGATGCTAGTGCAGGCGCAGACGCCAGTCGTCACGCTGGTCGGCAAGACGTGGCTGCTGCACGTCTATGAGGTGCTGCGCACCACGCCTGAGGAAAATTGCCGTCTGATCACGGACTCAATCCGCTACTTGAAGGCGCTGGGCAAGGAAGTCATCTACGACGCGGAACATTTCTTCGACGGGTACAAAGCGGATAGTGAGTACGCACTTGAGACGCTCAAAGCAGCACACGCTGCCGGCGCTGACTGGCTGACGCTCTGTGACACGAACGGCGGCACGCTCTACTGGGAAGTCGAGCAAATTGTCTGCGAAGTGCGCCAAGCATTGCCACCAAACGTGCGTCTTGCCATTCATACGCACAATGACGGCGAACTTGGCGTCGCTAACTCGCTTGCGGCTGTGCGGCAAGGCGCAACAATGGTGCAAGGCACGATCAACGGCTATGGCGAGCGCTGCGGCAACGCCAATTTGTGCAGCATCATCCCTGATCTCATGCTCAAAATGAATGTGCCGTGTCTGCCTAACCCTGAGACGCTCAGGACGTTGACGCACGTGGCGCGCACGGTTGCCGAGATCGCCAATTTGCCGCCTGACAATCACTTGGCGTACGTCGGACGCAGCGCCTTTGCGCATAAAGGCGGCATTCACGTAGCCGCTATGCGGCGCACTGCACAGAGCTACCAGCACATTGATCCTGCGCTAGTCGGCAACGAAATGCGCGTGCTGATCAGCGACCTGAGCGGACGCGGCAACGTGCTGAGCAAGGCAGAGGAATTCGGCATGGATGTCTCAAACGAAGCAGCGCGCCAAGTGCTGGAAGAGATCAAGCGCCTAGAGCATCTCGGCTATGCCTTTGAAGGCGCAGAGAGCTCGGTCGCGCTCATGCTCAAGCGCGCACAGCCTGACTACAAGCCGCCATTCGAGCTGATTGACTTCTTCGTCGTGGTAGAGAACAGGCGTGGGCGCGGCATGTTGGCAGAGGCGACCGTCAAATTAGCTGTTGGCGACACAGTCGTTCACACAGCCGCCGAAGGCAACGGACCTGTCAACGCGCTCGACACTGCACTGCGCAAGGCGCTTATGCCGCTCTATCCGCAGTTGGCTGACTTCACGCTGGCTGACTACAAAGTGCGCATCCTTGACGGACATAACGGCTCAGCAGCCTTCACGCGCGTTATGATCGAGACACAGAGCGCGACTGAGCGTTGGAGCACTGTCGGCGCTAGCACGAACATCATTGAGGCGTCATGGCGTGCGCTGGCAGATAGCGTCGAGTACGGCTTGACAATGGCGAAGCGCGCCTAGCGCAACGTCAAGACGCGGTAACTCTCAGTGTAGAGCGGCGAGTCGCCGTCAAAGTCGGCGTCGCTGCTCTCGCGCAGCCGTTTGGTCAGCGCCTCGATATCCTTGACTTGGCTGCGATGTTGACTGATCGCCTCAATTTTGCGCTCAAGATAGGCAGTGATGTCTACCTTGCGATTCGGATCAAGCGTGCCAGCTAGGTAGACTTGGCGCACTTTGTGCGGCTCTAGACCTTCATCGCGCCACAGCTCGATGAAAGTCAAACGGTCGCGCGCTGATGGATAGACAGCGGCGAGCGTCGCCTCACCAATGGCGCGGTGATCGGGATGATTAATGCCGCCTGTGCGCGTCCAGACCGTGTGCGGATCGTTCGTGATGACAATGTCAGGTCGCCATTGACGGATCAAGCGCGTCAAGTCGCGGCGCAGGCGCAGAGTGTGCTCTAGTTCGCCATCAGGATAGCGCAGGAAGATCACCTGTTCCACACCGAAACAAGCAGCAGCGGCGCGCTGCTCTGCCTCGCGGATGGCGATCAAGCGCTCTGAGGTCATCTCAGGATCGTCGCTGCCTTTGTCGCCGCTTGTCGCCAGCACATAGACGATTTGCTTGCCTGCTGCTGCCCATTTGGCGAGCAAGCCGCCGCTGAAGAACTCAGGATCATCGGGATGAGCGTAGATTGCCATGACGCGCTGCAATGATGCGCTGTATTCGGTCATGTGGACTCACTCCCAGCTATCGGCGTCTTCGAGGTCTTCATCTTCATCAGAGGCAGGCACAGCAGGCTTGGCGCGCTTAGCGCCGCAATCGCAGCCACCGCTCTCGTGGCGCGCGCAGCCGCCCTGCGCCTTCTTTTGTAGCGCCTCTAGCTCATCCAATGGCACAAGGTCTTCACGCTTGACTAAGTAGCGAATCTCGCCGATCAGCACTGTGACCGCGTCCTGCAATGGATGCACGTCCAGCACTTTGCCTTCGCCGTGAGGAGTACGCACGCGCTTGTTGCGCTTGGGCAAGCCTTGGCGCGCCTCAACGTACTGCTCATACTCATAAATCAGGCAGCAGCGCAGCCTGCCACACATGCCCGTGATCTCAGACGGATTGAGCGAAATGCCCTGCACCTTCGCCATCTTGATCGAGATCGGACTGAACTCGGTCAAGAAGGTTGAGCAGCAGCGCGGAATGCCACAGGCGCCCATGCCGCCGATCAGCTTTGCCACGTCGCGCGGACCGACTTGCCGCAAATCTACGCGCGCGGGAAAGTGCGCGCTGAGCGCGTTCTTCAGGCGATTGACGTTCAGCTTGTTGTCTTCAGTGGCGTAGAGAATGGTCAGAATCTCGCCATTATAGCTGTACTGCGCAGCAAGGAACTTACACTGCTCATAGCCACCGAGCTGTGAAGCAATCTCGCGGCACTCGATCAGCGCTTCCAGCTGTTTAGCTTCCCACGTCTGCTTGAGCAGCAGGTCGCGCGCTGTGGCAAGGCGCAAGACTGGCTTGTAGTCTGTGCGTCCTTCCTCAGGCGGATAAAAAGCGGCGATCTCGCCCATCTGCTCGCCGCGCACAGTCTCAACAATCACATGGTCGCCGACTGCCAAGTCAGGCAAATGCGAGCAGTCAAAATGATATAGCTTGCCTACGCGCTGAAAGCGCACGCCAGCGACGCGACTCGGCGCTGCAGATGTTGGCTCACTCATAGACTAACGATCCAAAACTCTACACATTACAGCAGTTCCGAATGTTTCAAGTATAGCGCACTGTCTGAGGCTACGCATAGCCTTGCTTGTGCGCAGCGCTTTCGGTAAAACAGTGCCGAAGATTTTCAGAAGAAAACGCCTTTGAGCATGAAGATGCGCCGTGCGCTCCTGATCAGCCTGATTATTCTGCTTTCCGCGCCACAGCTGCTCAGCCGCGCCCAAGCTGACCTCGACTGCGGCATTGTCGAGCGCTTTGACTACCCAATTGACGGCATCAGCCTTGAGCACGACGATTTCGGCTTGTTCCGTGCAGGCTTTGACGGCTATCACAGCGGCATTGATCTCGCCTTCGAGCGCGAAGGCGAGCCAGTGCGCGCAGCCGCGCGCGGCAGAGTCACCTTCAGCGATCCGAAAGGCTGGGACATTGAAAAAGGCGTCGTGATCATCGAACACACCATGCCTGATCGCAGCGTGGTTTTCTCGCTCTACGGACACATGGAATCGCGCGAGCCGTACGTCTTTCCGCGCGTCGGGCAGTGTGTGCTGCGCGGCGACATCATCGGTGTGATCGGCGAGCCGAGCAGCAGTGCGCCGCACTTGCATTACGAAATTCGGCGGATGCGCGCCAGCACAGGCGGACCGGGCTATTGGAACACTGATCCATTGGAAGGCGGCTGGCTGCATCCGATTGAGTTCACGGAGCAATGGCGGCTGCGCCTGCAGCCTGCCTTCCGCGCCATTGTGACTGCCAGCAGCGCGCCTGTGGCGCCGCCGCTCTGGTTAGCCGATGGAAACGCCGTCTACGCCACGCGCTTTCAGCTCGAGGCGCGTCCGCTTGCCACGAATAGCGCTGCGCCGTTCATGCCCAGCTGGACGCTGCGCGTGGAAGGTTTGAGCGGCGTGGCGGCATTGCCTGACGGACGCATTCTCGGCGCAACAGCAAGCGGACAAGTCTTCATCGTGGAAAATGGACGTTTTGTCGGCGCATGGCGCGCTGACCGCACCTTGCGCACGCCGCCATTGCGCGTCGGCAAGGCGATCCTCTTCCTAGACGCACAAAACCGTGCGGTCTCATATGACGTTGATGGTCGCGTGCGCTGGCAGAGCGAGCCGCTCGGTCGGCGCGTGGAACGCTACGCTGTGAGCGGCGACCTGTTAGCAGCTGCTGTTGAAAATGACGGCAACTTTGAGCTGTTGGTCTTAAACAGCGAAGGACGCCTACTCTACGCCGCGCGCGCGCCGTCGCCGATTGCGCCAATGGCAGTGCAAGGCGGCGGATTCCTGATCGCAGTCGGCACACAGGTCAGCTTGCTCAGCCCTGACGCCGTGCTCACGCCGCTCTTGGACACAGGCATCGCGCTCGGACGCGCTGCGCAGGTCGCAGCGGATAGTCTAGGCAATTTGTACGTCTACGCAGGCTACGGCAACGACATTTATGCTTACGCCGCAGGCGGCGGATTGCGCTGGACAGTCCGCTTGCCGTCTCTACCGACTCAGCCGCCGTTGCTGGCAGTCGGTGACGGCTGCTTGCTGTACGTCTTGACAGCCGACGGCGCTCTGCTCGCCTATCGCGCCTCAGATGGCGCCTTGCGCGGTGTTGTCTCGCTCTACGCCGGTGGCAGGCAACATCGCCCTGAGGCGCGCCTGCTGACCGTTCTGCCGAACGAGCTGGTGCAATTCTCAGCGGGCTATCTCTCAACGGCGCTCATAGACGGCTTGCAACTGGCAGAGATGAGCGAATGCAACGCTGCATGGTGACAACTCTGCCTTGACAAGCCGCCGCGCCTGCATAAAATTGAAAGTGCATGGCGACGTAGCTCAGCGGTAGAGCAGGGGACTCATAAGCCCTTGGTCGCAGGTTCGAATCCCGCCGTCGCCACACACAGCGCGCCTTTATTGCACTGGCGTGCTGTTTGCGTTTTAAGACTGAGTGTTGCGACCGTGCTTGCCTATAAGTGCTACAAGAATTTTCCTTGTGCCGTCCGCAGAATCAACGACCTCAAAGTTAATTCGGAAGCTGTAACTTACAATAACGTGCCGTCCACAGAACACCTCCTTACCTTCAAAGGTTACAATGTAGTCCTCTGGGTATCTACCTTTCACTGTAAAAGACTCGTCTTGGGCGCATCGTTTACCCGTTGAGACCCAATAATCCTGATTGTGCGTCCCACCACCTCGCTCATGGCTCGCTAGCCAAACAGTGACCAGCTTGGTGAGCAGTTCCTTGAGTCTCAATGGTGTGATTTCGCGTGGTGCGCGAGCAGCTGAATTTTTTGCCTTGTTGGAGATGACGATGTGTTTAGGGTGAGCTTTCTCTACTTGTTCAACTGCTTGAATGAAAGTGTGCGGCGGCGGCTCTGTCTGTATCTGTTCAGGTCCAAGTATGTGTAGGGTAGTTGAAAGTTGTTTCGTAAGTATGTCACTGCTACTTGATGCGTGAAGGACATTGCAGCGCGTTATCACTTCCAAGGGCTCTTCACTGCTTTTTGATGAACCAACACAAACCTCGCGCAAGGCGCTGACAGGTAGAATGTCATTTTCACGGGCAAAAGCAACATCAGCTAACATCTCTCGGAACGCTTGGGCAAGGTTACTGTCAAGTTGCTGTAAGCGTGCAAGGAGCTCGTCAGGGATTACTTGTGTTTCATATGTCTCCCAGTCCATTTCTGCCTGCGCCTCTCTGACCCTGTCGTCAACAGGATGACTCTCCAGCAGTGTTTGGAAGAATCTTTGGCATCCTGCGTAAAAGTCTTTAACATTTAAGTTTAAGTTATGATACCCAATAAGCTGGTCTAGCTTTTGGCATGATGGCTTAGGATAGCCTGACGATTTCTCCAGTGCCTCACGACATTTGTTCGATATGCTGAAGATCACCTCGCCTCTGCGCCTTTCAAGTGCTTCTGACCAAGCAACTAGGACCTCTAAGTATTGCTTTGCTGCCTCTCTAGTGAGCTGGCTTGGTTGAGCTACATACAGCACAAACGGGTCGAGTAAAATGTATTGCATCGCCACGCCTCACTGCTGTGCTAAAGCTGTTTTGACTAGCTCACGTGCTAGCTTATCAGCTTCCGAGAGGAAATCTTGCGGCCAGTTTTTAATCGCACCTGTTTTGCCCAAGCGTACTTCTTCAAACGTTGTGCCTTCCTCTGGACTACGCGAGGCAAAGTAAATTCTGATGTGTTGACGTAATTGTGGCATTTTTGCCACAAGCACACGCAGCTGATTGACAATGTGATCGCTGTGCGTCTCGACAATGCACTGGACATTCCGACGTGAGAGTGAGTAGAAGAAGTAGGCAAGGCTGGATTGCAGCTTGGGATGCAGATGCACCTCGGGCTGCTCCACAATGAAAAGACCGCCTTCAGGTGTCAACAAGCCCTGCACAAGAATTGGTAACACTTGACTAGTGCCAAAGCCAACCGAAGTTAAGTCAAGCGGCTTACTAACGCCCTTCACGAAGATTTGCAAGAATACACCTAACTTGCCGTAGTCCACCAGTTCGTAGCGCTGGATCAAGCCCATGTACTGCAGCCAATCGGCTACTGCCTCTTGCAGCGTGGCGTTAGTATCGTCTTGGCGTGTGGGACTCCAGTAAGTGAGCTGTGTACGACCATACTGCCGAAGTGCTAGAGCTAAGTTCTGTCCGTAGGTGCCAACTTCAGAAATCGCGTCGGCTCGTGACACTTCAAACAGTGCCGTTGGTCCTACGCGATTGGCACTCAGATATCGAAGGTTCATGGTCAAGAAGCTCTCAGCAGCCCGCTCAAAGATTGCCAGCGCTTCAGGCTTGAAATCTTGACGAATTGACATCAACCTGACAGCGCCCTCTTCTTTTTTGCGCTTTTCAAAATCTTCGTGAATTGCCAGAGTAAATCTGTTGAAGTCGCCTGTTGTGAGTTGTTTTGCCCATTGAATGTATTCGCCGAACTTTGGCAGCTCTGGCAATGCAAAGACTCTTGGTCTAACGCGGTTAGGGAATCTACGGAGCTTCAGCTCAGCCGATATCCTAGCGATATTATCCGCATATGTTTGAGGAATTTCCTCACCTGAATCTTTTCCATATCCGAACGGATTCAGAAACCGCTTTTCCCACAGGTCTGCATCTACCCTCTCTGTAAATATCATAAACGCTGATGGTAAAAATGAGCGCATCTTGAGTGGATCATCGTCGTGAACTGTCGCGCCACCAAGTGCTGCTCTAATTTGTGCCTCGAACTCAGGATCGAGCTCAGGCAGCTGCTTACGTATGTACCGAATGCCGCTGTAATCGGCTGCATCGAGCGGCGAAGTGGCATAGTAGCCTTCCTGCAACTGAATAGTGGGCGTTTCGCTCTCCTGTGCTGCCTCGAAAGTCAGATCGTATAGCACATCCACGCCTTGACCAGCTGCCCTGAGGGTGAACCTAATGCCGAGCGGCTCTGAGAGCTGACCGTTGTACCATAAGTCGCTGGGCGTGCCGAGAGAGACGAGCGGACCGTTCAGCACAAGTGCCTGATCATGATTGTCGCTGAGCAAGGTTTGAGCAGAGAGCAAAATGGACTGAATGAGCGTGCTTTTGCCTGAGCTGTTTGTGCCTGAGAGGATGTTGAGTTTACCGAACTCTATCTGAGGCGATTCCTTGATTGACTTGAAGTTGACCAGTCTTAGAGCCAGTAGCATAGAAGCTCCTTGAGCGCTGCAAATTGGTTACATTAGCCTCCTGATTCTACCGCTATTAGCGAAAGTAACATTCGAAGTTTTGATCAGTAAAACCAACTCGTGGAGACTGAAGCGATCCTACGCCTTTTGCGCAGATGACCTTGCAAGGCAAATTTCAAAGGTGAGTAGCAAGTATACAGCTTACATAATGTGGCGCTTGCTCACGTTGCGCGTATAGCACGGCGATGAATTGCGTCCGTGCCGCTTGGAAAGGCTGCGCCGAACGATCTGCGTGACTCTGCTTGCTGCACAAAGCCTGTCTCATCTGTGGCGCGCACGCCAATTCGGTAGACGCCGGGCGCAGGGAACGTCCACATGACGTACCACTGAGTCCATGCCAATGGCGTAGCGCCGCTCGGTACGAGCGCAGCAGACATCCACTCGCCGTCATCAATTTGCACCTCGACTTTGACAATTCGACGCGCGCCTGCCACAGCAATGCCTTGTATCACGACTTGTGCGCCTGCCTGTAGCACAGCATTTTCGCTTGGCGTGTGAATGATGGACTTGGTGCGCATCGCCGCCACGTTCGACCAGCCGCGCGACTCCCAGTAGCCGCGATAGTCATAGTCAATGAACTGGATGTGCGTCAACCAGCGCGGCATTTTCTGACCGTAGAGACCAGGAATGTGCACGCGCAATGGAAAGCCATGTGCTGCAGTCAGTGGCGCGCCGTTCAGCTCATAGGCGAGTATGGTCTGTGGCTGCAGCATCCATTCCGTTGCAACCGACGTTGTGTAGCCGTCAGCGGCTTCAAGTTTGACGTGCGTCGCCTGAGCCTTCGGCTGCACGCGCGCCACAATTTCGCTGATTGGCACGCCGCGCCACTCAAGGTTGCCGATCAGATCGCCGCCTGTCTGATTTGAGATGCATTCAAGCGTGCGCACGTCGCTGATGGCAGGCATAGCGCGCAGCTCGTCAAGCCTGAATGTCATCGGCGATTCGACCAAGCCGTCTACGCGCAGCGACCACGTGCGCGCGTCGAGCGCAGGCGTGTTGCGATAGTCATACTGTGCGATGAACAGATTGGCTACATCAGTCAAAATCGGCTTGTCATAGGTGAGCGTGCCGAAGTTAGCGTCGGGCAAGGCAGGTGGCAAGGTCTGGGCAGGCGACGGCGCGTGTATGAGCGGATTGGCGGTTGCATCGGGCGTGTAGACAGTCGGAGACAGGCGCTCAGCAGATTGGCAGGCGGCGGCTAAGGCTGAGCCTGTGACGGCGATCAGGAAGGCACGGCGCGATAAGCGCTCAGTCGGTTGTGACATGATGAGAGCATCCTAAAAACTCAGCGGTCAGACGCGCTTGCTCGCTGCGCGTCTGACGCTTCGAATGACGCTGTAGGCTGATTGTACCTAGTTTTTATGCGCACGCGCCTCAGATTTTTCCTCAGGCGCATTCATGGCTACAATTCACGGGCATGGTTATGATGACGTTGAGGCGCTGAAGGAGCTTGCCATGACCGTGTACAACGGCAAAGTGGCTGTGTGGTATGTGCATGGGCGCACGGTTGCCGAGAACACGATTGACGAGGTGATCAGCGTGCTGCGCGAGTTCGCGCCAGCTGTGGACGCCGTCTGGGTCAAGATTGGCGAGGCGAACGAGTGGATGGGCAACATCGGGCGCGGCGATCCTAAGCCTGATCTCGCCATTCGCAGCGTCGCCGACGTTGATCGCTGGATCGGCAAGCTGGCAGCCGCGAACCTAGAGTTCCACGCTTGGCACATTCCTAAAGGCATTAATCCAACAGCAGAGGCGGACTTCCTGATACAGGCGTGCAACCGTCCGGGCGTGCGCTCGCTGATCTTGGACGTAGAGCCGTTCACAGGCTACTGGTCTGGTGGACGCGCCAATGTGCGTCCGTTCATGACGCGCCTGCGCGCAGGCTTGCCTGCCAACTTTCACATCGGCATGAGCGTTGATCCGCGTCCGTGGCATTTCAACAGCATCTTTCCGCAGGAATGGCGTCCGTACCTCAACAGCATTCATCCACAGACCTACTGGGCAGATTTCAGCCAGACGCCTGATGCAGCGCTGCAGATGGTCTACAACACTTGGGGCAACTACGGCTTGCCAATCATCCCTGTGCTGCAAGCCTACCAAGGCCCGGGCAACCGCTTGACGCGCGAAGACATGGATCGGGCGCGTATCGTGGCAACGGTCACTTACAAAGCGCCCGGCTTGAGCTGGTTTCGCTTTGGCACAATCACACGGACACTTTTCCCAGCTGTCAACGTCAAGATGACAGGCGAAGTGCCAATTGGCACAGGCAGCCGACCAGTCAACGGACGTTACGGTGCAGAGATCATCATCAAGCCCGGCGACGTCGGCTACGCCGAAGGCACTTATGACGGCTCGCCTAATCCGCTGCAAAGTTTTCGGAACGAAGAGGGTTGGACGAGTCGCTACCTTGCCACTAGCGACTCATTCAGCCGAGTCTGGGTGCGCTGGGCGCCGCGCCTGCCTGCCAGCGGCTGGTATGAGATTTCTGCTTACATTCCTTCGCAGCACGGCTCAACGCGCAACGCGCGCTACAAAATCAACGGCATTCTCGGTCAGCAGACAGATTTTGAGGTGCGCGTCTCGCAGGTCGCTGTAGATTCGCTCTGGGTCTCGCTTGGCGTCTATCAGTTTGACGCCAACAATCCCAATGCAGGTGTCGTTTTCCTGAACGACTTGACGGGTGAGCGCGGACGTGAGATCGCCTTTGACGCGATCCGTTGGCGGCAAGTGCTGGGCTGGAGTCAGCCGCCGCGCTACCTTGCCGACGGCTTTGACGCGCCCGTCGGCTTGCCGCAGGAGCGCCAAGCGCGCAGCGGCACGACGTGGCCCGAGACATGGCTCTCAACCAATCCGTACGCCAATCGCTACCTGCTGCTCGGCACGCCGACCATTCACACGGGCGACGATCTGATCATGCAGCGCGGCACCACACTCGGTCAGCCTGTCTACGCTGTGGCAAGCGGCGTGGTGACAGCTGCGCGGCGCTTGCAAGGCAGCTGGGGCGATGTAATTGTCATTCGGCACGATCCGTTGATCAACACTGGGCAAGTTGTCTACAGCCGCTACGGGCACGTCGGCGAGATGACCGTGCGGCAAGGCGACCGCGTCGTGCGCGGACAGCGCATTGCTGTCATCAGCGATGCTTACGGTGTCTTCCGTTCGGCGCCGCATTTGCACTTTGACATCAGTCCGACGCGCGTCCTTGAGAGCGCGCCTGGCGACTGGCCCGGGTTGGATATGACGCGCATTGAGCGTGATTACGTTGATCCGCGCCTGTTCATCTACGGCAATCGTCCCGTCAATCCGTGACAATGACGTGTGCTTGTCTGTGCGCTTTAGATTGGCTACGATCTGAATAATTATCTCAGGCGCGTATGGACTTCTTGACGCCGCAATTTTTTGACATGCTGGTGATCGCGCTCATCTTGAGCGGATTGCTGCTGGCTGCGGCGCGCCTGATCCACGATTTTCGTCAGCCGCCGCGCTTTCCTGAAGAGGAGCGGAAGGAGTGAGCCATGCAGGAGCGCCTTGCCGAGTCTTTTTGCAGCCTTGAGGAGTTCTGGACGCTCGCGCATGCCGAAACAGACGACCTGCCACGCTGCTACGAGCTAGATGAGGGAATAGTGATTGAGATGTCACCTTCAGGCGCACTACACGGCATCCTAGCGGCGTGGATAAGTTACTTGCTGAACACGCACGTTTACACGCACGGTCTAGGACTGTCCTTTGGTGCTGAGACGGGCTTCATCTTGCATCAGGCGGCTAATGGACGTGCTATTGTGCGTGCGCCTGACTTCGCTTTTGTCAGCAAGGCGCGCGCTCTACCTGTGAGCGGCAAGTTCTATCCTACTGCGCCTGACTTCGCCGTCGAGATCGTGTCACCTAGCGACACGGCGCGCCAAATGCGCCGCAAGGCGCGTCAATACCTAGCGTATGGCACACGCCTGCTGTGGATCGTCTTTCCAGACGAACCAGACCGCTTTGTGGATGTCTATCGTCCTGAGCAGCCCATCTTGACCGTGCAAGGCGAGCAACTTTTGGAAGGCTACGATGTGTTGCCAAACTTCGCTCTGCCTGTCAACCGTCTGTTTGCCGCCCTTTCCGCTTAATTTGTGACGAGGAGGAATTTTATGCGCTGCTTACGCCATTTTTATCTGCTTGCGCTCGCGCTCAGCCTGATGACGCTTTCTGTCTTACCTGCTGCGGCGCAGGACAATCGGCGGCTGATTTTCGAAGAGACTTTTGGCGCCAATCACAGCGGTTGGAAAGTTGCTGACTCAGATGGCGCAGTGGATGTCACAAGAAATGCCGTCAGTATTAGCGTAAGCAAAGAAGCAATTGCTGTTTGGGCAACGCCTGCTCTGACCGTGCCAGAGGACGTCGAGATTGAAGTTGAGGCGCGCGCGATTAACCCTGATCGCAGCGGCAACTGGAACTTAGGCGTGCTGCTGCGCGTCAACAGGCGCGATCTAGACGGCAGTTTTTACCACTTCGGCGTAGCAGGCGACGGCACATGGGAATTTTCAGTGCGTCCGCCTGATGCTGACAGGTACGTGAATGCGATTGAGTACGGCAAGCTGTCCGAGTTTAACCCGAATCGTCCAATCACTCTGCGCGTGCTTGCCAGTGGCAATACCTTTACTTTCTACATTAACAATCGCTTAATTCGGCAGTTCACGGACGACACATTGCCTAGCACGCCTGACCGCGAGAGGTTCTTCGGCTTAATGGCAGGCACTTATGAAGGCGTGAGCAAGCACACGGTCGAGTTTCGCCGCATCACTGTGCACGAGATAGCTCGCCAGCGCGCCTTCTTCCGTGATACATTCCCTGACAGCAATCCAAGCGGCTGGGGAACATCTGAGCGGGCAGGTGAGTATAGCGTTAAAATTGAAAATAACTCCCTGATGATTGAGGTGCTAAAGTCAAATTGGTTTGTCTGGACGCGCCCTGATCGGCGCTTCCCACAAGACGTAGACCTGCGCGTTGACGTAGTCAGCGACTCGCCCAGCTCAGGCGAATGGTACTATGGCATCGGCGTGCGTGGCTACTTTGAAAACAACGCAAATTATTTCTACCTGTTCACAGTGCAAAGCACAGGCAGGTTCACCTTCACTACGCAACGTGATGCTGTCACAATTAACACGCTGATTGACGAGACGCGAATAACCGATTTCAATCCGTCTACCAAGCACACGCTGCGCGTCCGAGCCGTGGGCGACGTCTTCACACTCTTTGTAAATGACAGACAGGTAGGTAGCGTGCGTGCCACCAATCTGAAGGCACAGCCAGACTACACTGTCTTTCTGGTAGCTGGCACTTTTCCAAGCGCTCAAGCAGCGCGCGCACGCTTCGCCAACTTTCGCGCTGAGGCGCCGCGCTGAGCGATACAGGCTGTACAACTGCGTCTTCTCTTGGTATCCTGATCGCGTAAGTTGCCATGTGAGAGATCAGTCGTAGCAGAGGAGTCGTCTTGTGAACACGGAAGACTATGTCCGCCGCCGTCCTGTCTACCTGCTGTTGGATACCTCTGGCTCAATGCGCGGCGCGCCAATTCAGGCTGTGCAGCAAGGCGTCGCTATGATCCATCAGGAGCTGTTAAACAATCCGCACGCCATTGAGACCGTGTACCTGAGCGTGATCACCTTTGCCGATAGCGCTCAGCAAGTGGCAAGACTCGCCTCCGTAGAGGAGTTCAAGCCGCCGACTCTGCGCGCCGAAGGGCAGACAGCGCTCGGAGCTGCTATTACGTTGCTTGAGCAGGCACTAGAGCGCGAGCTGATTCCGAACAGCGAAGGGCGCAAAGGCGACTATCGTCCGCTCATCTTCCTGCTGACCGATGGCGCGCCAACTGACGATTGGCGTCCAGCTGTGGAGCGCTTTAAGGCGCGGCGCGGCAACAAGATCGGCGCGTTTGTGGCGCTCGGCTGCGGCACAAACGTCAACACGGAGACGCTGCGCGAGATCACCAAAGACGTGCTGTATATGAAGGACACCAGTCCCGATGCGCTCAAGCAGTTCTTCCGCTGGGTCTCGTCTAGCATCCAGAAGACAAGCCAACGCATTGAGACGCGCCCTGAAGAAGGCGGTCTAGAGGCGCCGCCGCTGCCGCCTGTCATGAAGTGGGATCGCAGCACATGAGCGCTAGTCGCCTATGCCGCCGCTCCTTCACTTTGTGGTAGACCCGCGTGGCTGGACAACGCCGCCAGACACTGATGTATTGATCACGTTAGTGCAGGCGCGCCTGCGCAATCTAGCGTCGCTGGACGTCCAAGTGCGCCTGCTTGACGAACACTGGGCAACTTCTCTACCGCGTCCAGAGACGATTGCGCTGCTCGTGCTGGCGCGTCCATTGGTAGGCGACTGGCAGTCAGCGCTGCAGGCGTGGCTGAGTGAGCGCCATTTGCTCTACGTTGCCTTCTTCGATGGCGCCGCGCTCGAAGACCTGCGTCAACTGGCTGCGCTGACTGCGACTCAGCCAATTCCGCGCGCGCCCTATCGCCTGCTTGCCCAGACCATGCCGCAACTTGACGCTGCCTTCGCATGGTTTGAGAGCCTATTGCAGAAAATGCAGCCCGTGCTTGTGCCTGAGTCGCCGCCACCGCCTGTGCGCGTCGCCACTACGCGCTGGCGTAATTTGCCCAGCAACGCGCAAGACGCCTATGCCTATCCCGATCAGTTCACACTCTCAGTTTATGGCGCGCATGGCTACCGTCTTGTCGGCGCTAGCCATCGCGGACGCACTCATGCGCATCATGGCACTTTCCGCGATGACGCCTTTGCGCTCGGCGCTACGCCGCACTGGAACATCCTCGCTGTGGCTGATGGCGCAGGGACAGCTGCTCTGGCGCGCGTCGGCTCAAATCTTGCTGTGTCAAGCGCCGTGGAAGCCATTCGTGCTGCTGCGCCGCCCTCGCCGACGCCAAACGACTTGGGACGCGCGGTCTGGACCGGCTTGGAAGCGGCTTATCGCACGCTTTTCGACTTTGCAAGCGCTGAATACCTCGCTGTGAGCGACCTCAACACGACCTTACAGCTCCTGATCCATTTCCCGCTGGAGACGAGCTGCTATGTCGGCGTGGTGCACATCGGCGACGGTCTGGTGGTGGCAGAAGCAGTAGACGGGCAGATTTATTCGTTGACCGAGCCAGACACTGACCCTGATGACGGCGGACGCACGTTCTTCCTGACCAGCGCGCCGCTCAACGAATGGAAGCGCCGCGCTAGAGTCTACCAGTTCGACGAGCGCCTCAGCATCGTCGCCTTGATGACTGATGGACTATCGAGCGACTTGGAGCCATACGATGAGCTGCTTCAGCCGAATCTGTTCGGCGCGCTGCGCCAGCGCGTCTTGTGCTATCCGCTGCCGCTGCGCGAAGGCGCCTTGCTCAGCCTGATCAGCTACGAGCGGCGCGGCTCTTTCGACGACCGCACTCTAGCTATCCTCACGCGCGACTAATTTGGCAGATCGTCCGCAATAGCGATCAGCGCCTCAGGCTTCAGCAGCGTAATTTGCTCGCGCTTCGCCTCAAGAATGCCTTCACGTTGCCAAGCTGTTAACGTACGGCTGACTGTCTCAAGTGTCGTGCCGTTCATCTGTGCCAAGTCTTGGCGACTCAGCCGCATGTTCAGATAAATGCTGCCATCTGCTTGCTCAACGCCGACTTTGTGCGCTAGACGCACCAGTGAGCGCGCCAGACGCTGTTGCACGCGCTCAGCGCTCAGCTCACGGATGCGTTCGTGCGCCTCATGCAGACGCGCCGCCAACATGCGCACAACGCGCACTGCTAATGGCGCATGTTGCAGCATGACTTCCCACATCAGCGCACCTTGCATGGCTACAAGCTCGCAGCGCTCTAGCGCCTCGGCTGTGGCAGGATATGGCTCACTGTTGAGCGCCACGATCAAGCCGATCAGGTCGCCTTCGCCGAAAGTTGCCAATGTTACATCTTTGCCTTCAGGCGTGTGTTGCACAAGGCGCAGCCTGCCGCGCTGCAGCAGGTAGAACACACGCGCAGGCTCGCCTTGGCGGAAGAGCAAAGCGCCGCTCTCGATCTCCTGCAGGCGCGCTGAGCTCATCAATCGTTCGTAAAGCGGCAGCGGCAAATCGGCAAAAAACTCAGTTTGCTTTAAGCTATGTGCCTTCACAGTTTGCTCAATACCTTACAAAAGAGCTTATAATAGTAAGTGCATCGCCCATGAGCGCCAGCCAGCAAGCGAGGTATCCACTATGACTAGCGCCCGCCTGAGCCCATTCATGCTAGTTTGTGATTTGCTTCAAACCTATCCAGAGACAGCTGAAGTCTTCCACAAGTGGAATTTAGCGTGTCCAAGTTGTTGGCTGACCGACATGCACACCATTGCCGACATCGCCATCATCTTCGAGCTTGACCTGCAGGCGCTCATGCGCGACCTGCGCGAGGCAATTGGCGAGCGCCCGCGTGGTCTTGAGCGCTCTTGAGCCGCGTGCCGTGTCTGTGTGCGCAATTCGGCACACAGACAGCAAACGCTCAGCCGACGGCAGGCTGCGGCTGCGGAGCGCTTAGCTGAGCGCGCGCAAGGCGCACGCCTGCCACAGCGCGCACTTGCTCCAGCAGCGACTCAGCGCTCATGCCTTCGGGCAACCTGCCCGTCAGCGCAACCGCGCCGAAGTGAACGGTAGCGTACACGCCATTCGGCAACACCTTGCCGACGGCAAAGCGCACCTGTTCGTCATCGTAGAGTTCGCTCACGTCCACGCTTTGCACGCCTGCGATGTGCGGCACGCGCTCTGCCAACAAATGACGCTCTTGTGGCGTGCGCACGTTGCCCATGAACTTGACCTGTCCGCCTTGTGAAGCGAAGGTGAAGAACGCGCGCGAGGTGCGCAGCGGCGGATAGCTGCGGATCAGGTCAGCAATGGATTCCTCAATGTCCTCATCAGGACGTTGCGTTACGATCCGTTCGTTAGCCATGCTCAGAGTCCTTTCATGTGCAGAGCGTCCGATGCTGCATCAATTATCTCCATTGTACACACGATTGAAAAGCGCGGAAGGTCACTACTAGCCTGTCAAAAGCGGCATTGAGCCATGTACAGCGGCTCGAAATGCGCTAGAATTGGGCTATCTACAAGATTTAGCAAAGTGAGTGACGGCAATGGATTTTTCACTGACCGAAGAACATCTGATGGCGCAGCGCATGGTGCGTGAGTTCGCCCAGAAGGAAGTCTATCCGACGATCAAAGAATGGGATCGCAAGCAGCAGATGAATCCTGCAGTGTTGCCGCGCATGGCGGAGCTTGGCATTCTGGGCATTTGCATTCCTGTGCGCTACGGCGGACAAGGCTACGATTACATCACGCTCGGCTTGGTGTGCGAAGAGCTGGAGCGCGTGGATAGCACGCTGCGCGTGGTGATGTCTGTCCACATGGGCTTGAACAGCCTCGCCTTGCTGCAGTGGGGCACTGAGGCGCAAAAGCAGAAATTTCTTGTGCCGCAGGCGCGCGGCGAGCGCTACGGCGCTTTCGGCTTGACCGAATCAGGCGCAGGCAGCGACGTGGTCGCTATGCAGACCACTGCCAAACGGCACGGCGACGTCTACGTGCTGAACGGCGAAAAAATGTGGATCAGCCTTGCCACGAAGGCGCACAACTTCCTCGTGGTCGCTAAGACCGACCCGAATGCAGGACATCGCGGCTTGACGGCGTTCATCGTTGAGCGCGAGATGAAAGGCGTGACCACAGGCGATATTCACGGCAAGCTAGGTGTGCGCGCAGGCTCGACAGGCTGGATCGCCATGCAGGACGTTGAGGTGCCGGTCGAGAATCGCTTGGGCGAGGAAGGCGAAGGTTTCTACATCGCCATGAGCTGCCTCGACAACGGACGCTACACGGTCGCTGCAGGTGCCACAGGATTGATCCGCGCCTGTCTGGAAGACAGCCTCAAGTATGCGCACGAGCGCAAGACCTTTGGCAAGCCGATTGGCGAACATCAGCTGATCAAGCAGAAAATCGCCTACATGCAGCAATGGTACGATGCAGCGCGCCTGATGGTGCTGCACGTCGGCTGGCTGAAGAACATGGGAATCCGCAACACGCGCGAGACGAGCATGGCGAAGTGGTTCGCCACAGAGCATAGCGTCAAAGCAGCGCTAGAGGCGATTCAGATACACGGCGCCTATGGCTATAGCGATGAATATGACGTAGAGCGCTATCTGCGCAACGCCAAAGGCGCGGTCATCTACGAAGGCACGAGCGAAATTCACCAGCTGATGCAGGCGGACTACGCGCTAGGCTACCGCAAGGATCGTCCGCTGCGCTGCGAAATGCCCGCCTACGATGCAGCCTTCTGGCAGGCTGAGGCGGTCAGCGCCTGAGCCTTTGACCCTTGATTAGTCCCTGCCCTTCCTCTGTACGAAGGAAGGGCAAGGTGCGTTTAGCGCACGCCCCAGATGCGGATTGTGCCATCTGAGGAGGCGCTGGCGAGGTAGCGCCCGTCAGGAGACCACGCTACAGACTGTACTGCGTCTGTGTGTTCTTCAAACGTGCGCAGAAGCCGACCTGTCTGTGCATCCCACAAGCAGGTTACACCGCTCCACGACCCTGACGCCACAATGCGTCCATTTGGTGACCATGATACGCTAGTCAAGTACCAGAGATTATTTGCTGAAAGTGTCTGTAGCAATCGTCCACTCAGCATGTCCCAGAGTCGAAGCGAGCTATCTTCTGAGCCTGAGGCTATAGTGTACCCGTTTGGTGACCAAGCTACAGAGCGCACTCGGTTATTGTGACCCACAAGCGTTCGCATGAGCTGCCATTTCTGAGTGTCCCAGATGCGAATCGTACGATCATATGAACCTGAAGCTAGGTATCGTCCGTCGTGTGACCATGCCACAGAGTAGACGCTGCCCGTGTGTCCTTCTAGAGTGCGCACTAGCGTCCCAGTCTGTGCGTCCCATATCCGAACAGTGCGACCTTCTAGGGCTGAGGCAAGAAGTCGGCTATCAGGCGACCAAGCCAAACCATTTACCCACTTTTGCCTCGTTGACCATAGCTGTTTCCCGTCTCGGAGATTCCAAACCTCAATGAGTCCGCCCGCTGACCCAGAAGCCAAGTAGCGTCCATTGGGAGACCATGCTACAGCGTTTACATTTCCTCTTAGTAATTCGTAGCCACTGGAAAGCCAGATCAGTTGCCCGCTCTGAATATTCCAGATACGCACAGTCTGGTCAGTCGATCCGCCAGCCAACAACTGCCCGTCGGGCGACCATGCCACAGAGTTTGCTCCTAGAGAAAAGCTGAGCATTCGCAGAAGCGCTAGGCGGGATACGTCGACTGTGGGCGTGGCTGTAGGCAGTGGTGTAGCAGTTCGCGTTGGAGTGCGCGTGGCTGTGAAAGTCGGCGTAAACGTGCGCGTCAGTGTATGTGTAGCCGTGAAAGTTGGTGTAAACGTGCGCGTTGGAGTGCGCGTAGCTGTGTGAGTCGGCGTGAAAGTGCGCGTCGGCGTGGCAGTCGCTGTGGAAGTTGGTGTGAAGGTGTGCGTCGGTGTGCGCGTAGCTGTGTGCGTCGGTGTAAACGTGCGTGTCGGCGTGCGCGTAGCTGTGTGAGTCGGCGTAAATGTTGACGTTGATGTAGCAGTCGCTGTCAAGGTCGGCGTGGCAGTGTTTGTCGGCGTCTTCGTCCAATGTGTGGCAGTGGCAGTCTGCATGATTGCCGTCAGACTGGCATTCACGCCTGCTTGGTAGGCTGTCGCAGCTGCCGCTGCAGCAGCCGTCTGCGTAGGCGCCGATGTCTGCGCTGCGTGCGTGAACTCGGCATTCGCCGTTGCTTGGACGACCAGCTCAATTGGCAGAGTCGGCTCAGGTGTGGCGGTCAGACTCGGCGTCACGGTAGGCGTGGAAGTGTGCGTCGCCGTCGCAGTGAGACTAGGCGCGAGCGTCGCTGTCTCAGTCTCAATCGATGTCTCAGTCGGTAGCGCTGCAGCTGCAGTCGGACGCTCTGGCGCGGCTGTGGTCAAAATTGCAAGCGACGTCGGACTGGTTACAGGCGGGATGAGCTGTAGCTCGCGGCTGAGCAAGAGCGCGATAACGCCGAGCAAGGCAATGATGACCAACAGACTCAGAATCAGCGGCAAGCGGCTGCGGCGCTGCTCTGAACGCGACATAGGTAGCGCAATCTTAATTGCCGTGCCTTCCTGCGGCGTCATAGGACGCTGCGCCTCTGCCACGTCCACGCC